>UQMJ01000006.1 GCA_900542035.1 uncultured Clostridium sp. | reverse complement strand
TCTCGATAAACCTTATTCATATCCATGACAATAAACTGGACTTCTTTTTTATTCTTGAAGCCTTGAAAATACTGCTGGAGTGAGACCTGTGAACGGGAAGGAAGAATATCAAACAGGGAATGTTTGTCAGGACAGGTAAGAATTGCCTGAAATTTTTCTCCTCCGGCATTGCCTTTGAATTCGTCAATGGAAAGGACAGTCGGAAGCCTGTCTGGTTTTGGGAACTGAACTACTTTCAGTCTGCGAAAGATGTAGGAATCTGATAAATCCAAAAGCCTGGAAACAGAACGGACACACTGTCTCTCCGAAAGTAGATGAATGGCATAAAAAGCAAGGCGGGTAGTGGTACGGCAATGCTTTGCAGCCAGGGAAAAAGGCTCGTAAAAGTGTTTACCGCAATGAGGACAGTGATAGCGGCGTTTCCGGTAATGGAGGAAGGTATGTTTGCCCATGAGCGGAAGGTCTTTGATGATGGAAATGCGATAATCATGGACTTTATCCGTCAGCCCGTGGCAATGAGGGCAGGTACAAGCTTTGCGAGGGAGAGAAAAGTGAATATGAATTTCTGTATTAGAAGAAGTAAAATCAGAGATAATTATGTCTTCCAATTCCAGAAGTTTTGCGGTAAAATTAGAAGTAGGCATAGAGTTCAATCCTTTCTATATGTTTGGTGTGGTAACTTAATTATATAGGAAAAGAATCTCTATGCCTATTTCTTTTTTACTTTACCCCCAAGTAAAGTGTACAACCTTTTTTTATTGTTGGAATACTTGGTGCAAAATACACATATAAATGAAATTGTGACGAGAAAAATTAGAAAAATTTACAAAAAGTTAATTTTTTAACTATTGATATATCGTCCAGAAAGGAGTATGCTTAGAACGTAAACAGAAGACGTCTTGGGGAAGACGGCGGAACACCTGCAGGGTTTTGCCGTAAGCTATTCAACAGCAGTTGAAGAAAGGAGACAAGAATGACCAGAACATATTCAGACGAGGTAGGACCGTTTTACACCATGGATACGGTCATGGAGGAGGCACAGCGATGTTTGCTCTGCTTGGATGCACCATGTTCTGCGGAATGTCCTGCAGGAACCGATCCTGCAAAATTTATCCGGAGCGTGCGTTTCCGCAATTTAAAGGGGGCAGCCGAGACGATTCGGGAAAATAACGCACTTGGCGGCATCTGCGCAAGAGTTTGTCCGACCGAGCGTTATTGTCAGCAGGCCTGTTCCAGATGCGGAATTGACCGTCCCATTGATATTGGCGGAATCCAGCGGTTTGTAACGGATTTTGAACATACAGTCGGAATGGAAATCCTGAAAAAGGGCGAAAAGAACGGAAAGAAGATTGCCATAATCGGAAGCGGCCCTTCCGGACTTCAGGCAGCAGCGTCCTTGCTGAAACTTGGATACGAAGTCGATATTTTTGAACAGGCAGAGAAAGCCGGCGGCTATCTGCGGTACGGAATTCCGGAATACCGGCTGCCAAACGCAGTGGTGGATCGGGAAATAGAACGGATTGAAAAACTGGGTGCAAAGTTTTACTGTAAGGTCTGCATAGGAAGAGATCGTACCATAGAAGATTTGAAAAATACATATGACGCCGTTTTAGCTGCAGTTGGGTTTAGCGCTGGAAAAATGCTGCCTATGTTTGAAGGAAACGAATATGCTGAGACGGCAGTTGAATTTTTAGCAAGAGTAAAAGCCAATGAAGGAAAGGAAGAAGCGCCGGATCATGCTCTGGTAATTGGCGGAGGCGATGTAGCCATGGATGTGGCCACCACCTTAAAACGCCTTGGTACAAAGCGGGTAACCGATGTAGCGTACGAAGAGCTAAGTGAGTTTCTGGCTTCTGAAAAAGAACTGGAAGGAGCAAGGAAAGCAGGGGTTACCATCCTTGACGGTTATGTTCCGGAGCAGGTAGACAAACAGACCGTGACCTTTAAACACCGCCATATGGACGCAGAGCTTACGATTACTGCGGATAAGATTATTCTGGCAGTCGGCCAGAAGCCGGATCTTGACGGGCTTGGCCTGGAAGGAAAGGAAAAAGCAGGAGAGGCAGAAGGGTATGAGACTGCCGATCCGAAAGTATTTATCACAGGAGATCTGGCTCTGGGAGATAAGACGGTTGTCTGGGCTGTGAGAAAAGGAAAAGAAGCGGCGCAGAGCATCCACAAGAGCTTGCAGGAAAGGGGGAGCCGTTTATGATTAACAAGGATCTGTCCATTGATTTTTTGGGAGTTCATTTTGAAAATCCATTTTGTTTATCTTCATCTCCGGTAGGAAACTGTTACGATATGTGCAAGAAAGCATACGATACCGGATGGGGCGGCGTTGTGTTTAAGACCATTGGTCCGAAGCATTTCCTGATTGACGAGGTTTCTCCGCGATTTGCAGCGCTTACAAAAGAAGGAACGCCGTTTGTCGGTTTTAAGAATATGGAGCAGATTGCAGAACATTCCCTGGAAGAAAACCTGGCAGACGTAAAGCGTCTGAAAGAAGAATATCCGGATAAGGTTCTGATCGCATCCATTATGGGAACCAATGAGGAAGATTGGGTAGAACTGGCGCGTCTTGTAACGGAAGCTGGTGCGGATATGATAGAAATGAATTTATCCTGTCCGCAGATGACGTCCCATGATATGGGGTCTGACGTAGGAACCAATCCGGAACTGTGCCGGAAATACTGCGCAGCAGTAAAGAGAGGTTCTTCTCTTCCGGTTCTGGCAAAAATGACGCCGAATATTACCGACATGGTCGGAGTAGCAAAGGCTTGTCTGGAAGGCGGAGCAGACGGTATTTCTGCGATTAATACAGTAAAATCCATTACGGACGTGGATCTGGATCGGAAGATTGGTATGCCGATTATTAATGGAAAATCTTCTATTTCCGGATACTCTGGAAAAGCAATTAAGCCCATCGCCCTTCGTTTCCTGCAGCAGCTGAGAACGGCAGAAGGCCTGGAAGATCTTCCGATTTCCGGAATTGGCGGAATCGAGACCTGGGAAGATGCCGCAGAGTTTATTCTTTTAGGAGCTTCTACCCTGCAGGTTACCACTGCAATTATGCAGTACGGCTACCGGATTGTAGAGGACATGAAAAATGGTCTGATGCATTATATGGAAGAACAGGGCGTGGATCACTTAAGCCAGCTGGTAGGACTGGCAAACCAGAATATTATTCCGGCAGAGAATCTGGACAGAGATTACATTGTCTATCCAAAGATTGACGAAAAACAGTGTATTGGATGCGGGCGCTGTGTGATTTCCTGTTATGACGGTGCACATCAGGCTATGGAGTGGGATGAAAAGACCCGTAAGCCCGCCTGCAATACCGATAAGTGCGTAGGATGCCACCTTTGCGCGCTGATTTGTCCGGTTCATGCGATTTCCAAGGGAGAAGTAGTGATGAAGCCAGGAAGAATGGGAAGCCCGCAGGATAAGAAGGTGTGATAATATGAAAGAAATTTCCGGACCCTGCAGAGATACGTATAAATGTGCATTTGCGACTGCGCTTCTTTGTATGATTTGGATGGCGGCGGCAGGTCTTTTAAAATTGCCTGGATGGGCAGGGTTTGCCGGATGTACGGCATACTTTGCGGCGCCAGGGAAAGGGATAAAAAGTCTGCCGAAGACCTTTGCCTGTGTGGGAAGCGGAATTTTATATGCATCGATTTCTCTTCTTTTTTCCGGAATCATACCTGGTCAGGCGGCAGGGCTGCTTCTGACATTCCTTACTACATTTCTGATGTGCGCAGCTGGAAACAGCAGTATCCTCGGATTTGTACCAGGGGCTTTTATCGGTTCGTTTTCAACCTTTGCATCAGGAGGAGATATAAGAGCAATTGCTGCAATTTTAATAGGGGTTTTTCTGGGACTGGCTTGCGACAGCCTTGGAAAAGCGCTGTGCGGCAGAAAAAGATAAAAGTGCTGTGAGATGACAGCTGAAATGGTTAAGGGCGCTGCAAGTGCAGCGCCCTTATACAATATGGATGGATTACTTTCCTAAAATAATGGAGGTCAGTTCCATTGGATCTACGATCTTGCCGTCTTTGTAAACACGCATATTGCCGCTGGCAATTTCGTCAATCAGGATAACTTCGCCGTTGTTGTAGCCAAACTCAAACTTGATGTCGTAGAGCTTTAAGCCCTTCTTAGCCAGGTCGTCAGCAACGATCTTGGTAATCTTTAAAGTCTGCTCCTTCATGGACTCAAACATTTCCTTAGTCATAACATTTAACGCAACCAGGCCTTCGCAGGTAACCAGCGGATCGCAGCGGTCATCATCTTTGAAAGTTGCCTCTACATAACCGCCTGGAAGCTCGGTACCATCTTCGATGTATGCGCCGTAGCGGCGGATAAAGCTTCCGGTTGCAACTAAACGGCAGATAACCTCAAGGCCTTTGCCAAATACAGTAGCAGGAAGAACTTCCATCGTTGCATCGTCTAAGTTTGCGCTTACATAATGGGTTTTGATTCCGGCCTCTTTTAACAGTTCAAAGAAATGGATGGAGGTCTCTAAATTGGCCTTTCCGATTCCTTCAATGGTTAAACCTACAGAATTTTCGCCTGGATCGAATACGCCGTCTTTTCCGGTGCAGTCGTCCTTAAACTTTAATAATACATTGCCGTTGTCTAACTGAAATACATCTTTGGTTTTACCTTCGTATACTTTCTTCATATTGACCTCCGCATAAAAGTTTTAAACTTACGTACAGGTGTAGTGTAGCACAAAATGAAACAGAATACTATATTTTTATTTTGATAAAATTATTCGAAAGAAAAGGCTGGTTTTTCGGTGTTTTACACAAAAATAAATAGACTTCTATTTGTTTATAATGAAAATTACAAGATAAACATTAGCATACCTTATCAATAAACAGGGATTTTCAGAGACTTCATAATTTTAAAGATTTTTTAAAGAGCAGATTAAGGAATATTACGATATTCTAAAATCTTTGGAATTCTATTGAAATGGAAAAATGACTGCGCTATAATCCAGACTTGTAACAAGACAACCTGGTTTACTAGAAAAAAATGACTGGAAAGAAAAGAGGAGATTATTATGAGAAAATTAGCGTTAGCAGTTACCATTGGAGCAGCCTGTCTTGGCATCGCAGCGTGCGGTCAGAGCGCAGAATCTACAACCGAGACGACAACTGCACAGGCAACAGAAGCGGTAACAGAAAGCGAAAGTACAGAAACGGAAGAAGAAACCAAGACCGAGACTGCTGACAAGGAAAGCGAGACCGAGACTGCTGACAAGGAAAGCGAGACCGAGACAGAAGAAACGGAATCTAAAGATGCAGAAGCAGAAGCTTCCGAATCGACCGGAGCAGAGTAGGCTGGTCTGGATAACTTCTCTGTAGACATGGAAACCGTAGCTGCAATGGGAAAAGACATTAAGGCAGCAGTGGAAGCAAAGGATTTAGATGCGCTTGCAGAGCTGGCTTCTTATCCGGTATATGTAGGATTAGAGGACGCAGAAGATGTTGAGACAAAAGAAGACTTCCTTGCATTAGGAGCAGACGCTGTTTTCACAGACGAACTGGTTCAGTCCGTAACCGGTGCAGATGAAACTGCATTAGAAGCAAGCAAAGCAGGATTTACCTTATCTTCCGGCGATTCTTCTGCCAACATTATTTTCGGCGTAGTGGACGGAGAATTGAAGATTACCGGAATTAACTACTAATTCACACCAAACAGATAATCAGATGACAAAAAGGTGCGCAAGCATATTGCCTGCGCACCTTTCGTGACTTCGGAACTATTTTATGCCAGACGGGCTGCAATTGCCTGGATAAACTGCTGGCTGTTTAATACGGTAGGATGTTCCATGGTAGTAATCAGGGCTAAATCTTTGGTCATGGAACCGCTCTCAATGGTATCTAAAGTAGCCTGCTCCAGTTTATCAGCAAATGCCATTAATTCTGGATTGCCATCCAGCTCTCCACGCTTTCTTAAAGCGCCGGACCATGCGAAAATAGTAGCAACTGAGTTGGTAGAGGTTTCTTCGCCGGCCAGATGTTTGTAATAGTGGCGCTGTACCGTACCATGGGCTGCTTCATATTCATAGTATCCTTCTGGAGAAACCAGAACGGATGTCATCATAGCCAGAGAACCGAAGGCAGAAGAGATCATGTCGCTCATAACGTCGCCATCGTAGTTTTTGCAGGCCCAGATGTAACCGCCTTCGGATTTCATAACTCTTGCTACGGCGTCGTCAATTAAGGTATAAAAATAAGTAATGCCAGCTTCTTTGAAGCGTTCTGCATACTCGGAATCAAAAATTTCCTGGAAAATATCTTTAAAAGTGTGATCGTATTTTTTGGAAATCGTGTCTTTGGTTGCAAACCACAGATCCTGCTTTACATCTAATGCATAATTAAAGCAGCTTCTTGCAAAACTTTCAATAGAAGCGGAGATGTTATGCATACCCTGGATAATGCCAGGGCCGTCAAATTCGTGGATGGTTTCCCGAAGGGTTGTTCCGTCGGCTGCAGTATAGACAAGTTCTGCCTTTCCTGCTGCCGGAATTTTCATTTCTACGCCCTTATATACGTCGCCGTATGCGTGTCTGGCAATGGTAATCGGCTTTTTCCAGTTTTTTACACAAGGCTCAATGCCTTTTACCACAATGGGACTGCGGAATACAGTTCCATCTAAAATGGCGCGGATAGTTCCGTTGGGGCTTTTCCACATTTCTTTTAAATGATATTCGTTTACTCTGGCAGCGTTAGGAGTAATGGTAGCGCATTTTACAGCAACGCCATACTTTTTGGTAGCCAGGGCAGAGTCTACGGTTACCTGATCGTTGGTAGCATCCCTGTTTTCCAGACCTAAATCATAATATTCGGTCTTTAAATCAATAAAAGGAAGTAAGAGTTCTTCTTTAATCATCTTCCAGAGGATTCGGGTCATTTCGTCCCCATCCATTTCAACCAGGGGAGTGGTCATTTTAATTTTTTCCATGAAAAGCCTCCTGTATTTTGTTTTTCAATATTTTACTACAAGAACGTCGGATTGTCCACTTGCATAATTACAAAAAGACGGCACAGACTAAGCGTGAAAAAATAAACGGAATCAAGGAGGCGCTTTTATGGGCAGTTTAGAAAAAGAGAAAAAAGAAATCGAAGAAAAGGACAATCAGATGATGGAAGAGTATGGCCAGATCCGTCTGGAAAACAGTAAAAACCGTCACAACATCCATCTGCTTTCCATTATCGGGGAAGTAGAGGGCCATGAAAATCTGTCTGGGAACAGCAAAGCTACCAAATATGATCACGTACTGCCCAAGTTGGCGGAAATTGAAGATGACAAGGAGGTAGAAGGACTGCTGGTGCTTTTAAATACGTCCGGCGGAGATGTAGACGCAGGGTTAGCCATTGCAGAAATGATTGCGTCTTTAAGCATTCCCACCGTATCCTTAGTCTTAGGAGGAAGCCATTCCATCGGCGTTCCCCTGGCAGTAGCTTCCGATTATTCGTTTATCGTTCCTACCGGAACCATGATGATTCATCCGGTCCGTATGAGCGGAATGATCATCGGGGCATCCCAGACCTACGAGTATTTTGATATGATCCAGGACCGGATTTTAAGCTTTGTGTCCCAGCATTCCAAAATCGGATATGAAAAATTGAAAAGACTGATGCACAATACAGAAATGCTGACCAGAGATCTGGGAACCGTACTGGTAGGGGAAGAAACCGTAGCAGCTGGGCTGATCGACGAGGTGGGCGGAATCAAAGAAGCATTAAAAACGCTTCATAAAATGATTGACAGTACAACCGTGGGCTTGCAAATTTTTTGAAACTTTTGTATACTATCAACAATGGGCAACTTTCGGTTTTGCCTGAGTAGGAAGATAGTAGGAGGCAGTATTTCGTGGCAGAAACGAAAAAAACAAGAAAACCATCACAAAACAGCAAGAAAAAGCCAGGGCGTCCCAAAAAGCAGCCGGAGCCCCAGTATGATGAAGGCGCAGAAATAATTCGGGCAGAAGTTTTTATTATCAGCTCCTTTGTAGTGGCCGTTCTGCTGTTTTTAAGCAATTTCAATTTGTGCGGTGCAGTAGGGCAGTTTTTAAAAAGCGCCCAGCTGGGACTGTTTGGAAGCGTCGGATACCTGGTTCCGATTTTCTTATTTATTGGAACCTGTTTTGCTCTTTCCAACAAGGGAAATGTACGGGCAACGCTGAAACTTTGTGCGGCCATTGGAGCGGCTCTGGTCTTATGCGGGCTGTTTCATCTGCTTTTCGGCGGAAAAGAAGCGCCGGTCACAGGATTTTTAGAATACTATAAGCTATCTGCTGCAACGGGAAAGGGAGGCGGCCTGGTGGGCGGCCTGTTAGCAGGCGGGTTAGCATCCGTTGTGGGAATCGTCGGCGCCTATGTGGTGCTGATTGCGGTTCTGATTATCTGCATTGTCTGCATTACAGAAAAGTCGGTCATCAAGGCCATGAAAAACGGCGGGGACAAGGCCTACCATTATGCCAAAGAAGATCTGGACAGACGGATGGAAATTCACGCTGAGCGTCAGGAAGAGCGGCGGATCCGCAGGGAACAGAAGGTGCGGGGAGTGGATTTGGATGCTACGAAGATTGACGATCCGGCAGACGTTCCTTTGTGTACCGACGCGCCGATCCGATCGATGTTTGAGCCGGCTCCGGAACCGCCGTCTTTAGAAGAGATGCTAAAGAGGGCGGAAGAAGATAAAAAGGAGCAGAAAAATCAAAAAGACAAGGAACTGTCTCCAGAACCTCATTCAGCCGATGTGTTTACTGGGAAAATTGCACATTCCGGAGCAGAAACCCAGGAGGAACCAGAGACCCTGGAAAACCAGGATTTGCCTCCATTTGAGGAAGATGGAGCAAATCTGGGGGCGGGAGTCCTTTCTTTTGTAGCGCCAAAGAATACCAGTACCCTGACGGAAATGGATCTTCTGGAACAGACCGGCGATTATTACCGTCTGGATAAAGAAAACCAGGGCATCAATTACGAAGGGGAATTCGATCCGCAGCCAGAAGAAGAGCCGCCCTCTCTGAAGTCTGTGCCGGAGCCTGAACCAGAAGCCATACCAGCGATAGAAGCCAAACCAGATAGGGCTCCAGACCCTGTACCATCCTCCGTTATCATGGAGGAAGAGCCGGTAACGGCTCCGGATTCCGTTTTCGTTCCGGAAGGGGAAAAACGGGTGGTTACCGCTACTGGAAAAGTAATTGAAAGCGAGACAGAGCTTCTCCAGAAAAAGCTGGAAAAACGGAAGGCGGAGATTCGGGAAGACGGCGATTCCCAGGCGGCAGTTGCCATGGAAGCCAAAGAAAAGATTGAGGAAGTCCACAAAGAATACATATTCCCGCCAACCAGCCTGTTAAAAAAAGGCAGCAAAGCTGCAACATTTTCCGAACAGGAATACAAGGATACGGCAATTAAGCTTCAGCAGACCTTACGGGATTTCGGCGTCGGAGTAACGGTAACCAATATCAGCTGCGGCCCTTCTGTTACCCGCTATGAGCTGCATCCGGAACAGGGCGTAAAAGTAAGCAAGATCGTAGCCCTGGCTGATGACATCAAGCTAAGCCTGGCGGCAGCAGACATCCGGATTGAAGCGCCGATTCCAGGAAAATCCGCAGTGGGCATCGAGGTACCCAATAAAGAAAACAATATTGTTTATCTGCGGGATTTATTAGAATCAGAAGAATTTAAACGCCATTCTTCCCGTCTGGCGTTTGCAGTGGGCAAGGACATCGGAGGCCAGACGGTGGTAACGGATATTGCCAAAATGCCTCATTTATTGATTGCAGGCGCTACCGGTTCCGGTAAGTCCGTGTGTATCAATACCCTGATTATGAGCATTATCTATAAGGCAAATCCGGATGACGTCAAACTGATTATGGTGGATCCGAAGGTCGTAGAGTTAAGCGTGTATAATGGAATTCCCCATCTGCTGATACCGGTTGTTACCGATCCCAAAAAAGCATCGGGCGCCTTAAACTGGGCGGTGGCAGAGATGACCGACCGATACAAGAAATTTGCCGAATACGGCGTGCGGGATTTGAAAGGCTACAATGCCAGAGTAGAGAAGATTGAAGATATTGAAGATGACAAAAAGCCGAAGAAAATGCCCCAGATCGTCATTATTGTAGACGAGCTGGCAGACCTTATGATGGTGGCGCCTGGAGAAGTGGAAGACGCGATCTGCCGCCTGGCCCAGCTGGCGCGTGCGGCAGGCATCCATCTGGTCATTGCAACCCAGAGGCCGTCGGTAAATGTTATTACGGGATTGATTAAGGCCAACGTACCGTCCCGAATTGCATTTGCCGTTTCTTCCGGTGTGGATTCCCGAACCATCATTGATATGAACGGAGCGGAAAAACTTCTTGGAAAAGGCGATATGCTGTTTTATCCGTCCGGTATGCCAAAGCCCCAGCGTGTGCAGGGAGCATTCGTTTCCGATAGTGAAGTGGCACAGGTCGTTGAATTTTTAAGCCAGCAGGGATTTGGCACGCCGTACAGTCCGGATGTGGAACAGCAGATTGCAAAAGGCCCCCAGGGAGGTCCAGGCGGCGGAGATAATCGGGATGAGTATTTTGCCCAGGCGGCAAAATTCATCATAGAAAAAGACAAAGCTTCTATCGGAATGCTTCAGCGGGTGTTTAAAATTGGATTTAACCGAGCGGCCCGAATTATGGATCAGCTGGCAGAAGCAGGCGTAGTAGGCGAAGAAGAGGGAACAAAACCGCGGAAAGTCCTGATGTCCATGGAGCAGTTTGAAGAACTGATGGAACTGGGCGGTTGAGAAAAAATTAGTCACAGGAGGATGAAGGATGAAAACGGATATTGAGATTGCACAGGAAGCAACCATGGAGCCAATTAAGAATGTGGCTGCCAATTACGGCATTTTAGAGGATGAGCTGGAGCTTTACGGAAAATACAAAGCAAAGCTTGGCGACGAACTGTGGGACAGAATTAAAAACCGTCCGGACGGCAAACTGGTATTGGTTACCGCCATCAATCCGACTCCGGCAGGAGAAGGAAAGACCACTACGTCCGTAGGGCTGGGACAGGCATTTGCAAAAGTTGGGAAAAATGCCTTGATTGCATTAAGAGAGCCATCTTTAGGCCCGTGTTTTGGCATTAAGGGCGGAGCTGCCGGCGGCGGTTATGCACAGGTTGTTCCCATGGAAGATTTAAACCTGCATTTTACCGGAGATTTTCATGCCATTACTTCCGCAAACAACCTGCTTGCTGCCCTGTTAGACAACCATATCCAGCAGGGAAATGCCCTGGGCATTGATCCAAGACAAATTTTATGGAAACGCTGCCTGGACATGAACGATCGGGTGCTGCGCAACGTTGTAGTAGGACTTGGTGCAAAAGCAGACGGAATGGTAAGAGAAGACCATTTTGTCATTACGGTTGCGTCTGAAATCATGGCAATCCTTTGTCTGGCAGACGATATGGAAGATTTAAAAGATCGTCTGGGAAAAATTGTAGTTGCATATAATTTTGCAGGGGAACCGGTTACGGCCGCCCAGCTGCACGCAGTAGGCGCTATGGCAGCCCTTTTAAAGGACGCTTTAAAGCCAAACCTGATCCAGACATTAGAGCATACCGGCGCTATCGTCCATGGTGGTCCTTTTGCCAATATTGCCCATGGCTGCAACAGTGTAAGGGCAACAAAAACGGCCTTAAAGCTGGCTGATATCGTAGTAACCGAGGCTGGATTCGGCGCAGATTTAGGTGCAGAAAAGTTCTTTGACATTAAGTGCCGCAAGGCTAGATTAAAACCGGATGCAGTCGTTTTAGTTGCGACCATCCGCGCATTAAAATACAATGGCGGCGTGGCAAAGACCGATCTGGCAGAAGAAAATGTAACGGCGCTTTCCAGAGGAATTGTGAATCTGGAAAAGCACATTGAGAATCTGCAGAAATACGGCGTTCCGGTTGTGGTCACGTTAAACTCCTTTATTACCGATACCCAGGCGGAATATGAATATGTAAAGAAATTCTGCGAGGAACGGGGATGCGAGTTTGCACTTTCCCAGGTTTGGGAAAAGGGCGGCGAAGGCGGCATTGAATTAGCAGAAAAGGTTCTTCACACTCTGGAGAGAAAAGAAAGCAATTTCCATGTTTTGTATCCGGATGAAATGTCGTTAAAGGATAAGATCCATACAGTTGCTTCCGAAATCTACGGAGCAGACGGAGTCAGCTATGCGCCGGCTGCAGAACGGGCATTAAAGAGAATCGAGGAAATGGGATTTGGAAACCTTCCGGTCTGCATGGCAAAGACCCAGTATTCTCTGTCAGACGACCAGACCAAACTGGGACGTCCGACCGGATTTACCGTAAACGTCAGAGACGCGTACGTATCTGCAGGAGCAGGCTTTGTAGTCGTACTGACCGGCGCGATTATGACGATGCCTGGACTTCCCAAAAAACCGGCTGCAGACAACATTGATGTAAATGAAAAAGGAGTAATCACGGGATTATTCTAAAAAATAACCGGAGGCCGCTTTGGAAGAATCTGAAGCGGCCCAAGGTCTTTTCAGAAATAGGAGGATTTATGGCAGTTAGAGAGTGGCTTGGCAAAATTTCTTATACCCTTCTTCAGGGAAATCTGGATCAGGAAGTTACAGAAGTGATTTACGATTCCAGAAAAGCAGCAGAAAACACTGTGTTTGTCTGCATGAAAGGAGCAAAGGCAGACTCCCACGACTTTATTCCGTCTGTGATTGCGGCCGGATGCAGGGTTCTTGTGGTCGAACATCCGGTAGAGGTTCCGGAAGATGTTACCGTCATCCAGGTAGAAAATGGCCGCAGCGCCCTGGCCCACATTTCAGCTGCCAGATTCGGGTATCCGGCAGAAAAGATGGTAACTATCGGCGTAACCGGCACAAAAGGAAAGACGACAACCACCCATATGATAAAAGCCATTCTGGAGGCCTGCGGGAAAAAGGTGGGAATGATTGGAACCACAGGCGTGGTAATCGGTAAAGAAACCTGGCCGACGGTCAATACCACTCCGGAGTCCTGGGCTCTTCAGGAGGCGTTTGACAGAATGGTAAAAGCAGGGTGCCAGTATGCGGTTATGGAGGTCTCTTCCCAGGGACTAAAAATGCATCGGGTGGATGGAATTACCTTTGATTACGCCTTGTTTACCAATCTTTCCCCAGACCATATTGGTCCCAATGAACATGAAAGCTTTGAAGAGTATTTATACTGGAAATCCCAGATTTTCACATTAGCGAAGGTAGGAATTTTAAACCGAGACGACAGCCATTATGAAGAAATTAAACGATACGCCAGCTGTCCTGTTTATGAATTCAGCCTGGAAACGCCCTGCGATTTCTTTGCCTCCAATATTCGGTGCGTGGCAGACGGAAGCTTTGTAGGCGTTGAATTTGATATTAAAGGAAACTATGAAGCTGACGTAAAAGTAGGGGTTCCTGGACGGTTTAATGTATACAATGCCCTGGGCGCATTTGCAGTGGCAAGCTTTCTGGAGCTTCCCAAAAGCCAGGTAGAGCAGGCGCTAAAAACGCTTCGGGTAAATGGCCGTATGGAACTGGTATACAGCTCGCCGGAATTTTCTGTCATTGTGGACTATGCCCACAATGCAGTCAGCATGGAAAGCCTTTTAAAAACCTTAAGAGAATACCATCCCAAACGTCTGGTCTGCGTCTTTGGATGCGGTGGAAACAGGGCAAAAGACCGGCGGTATGCCATGGGCGAAATGGGCGGAAAAATGGCAGATTTGTGCATTCTGACTGCAGATAATTCCAGGTTTGAAAAAACCGAAGATATTATTGCAGATATTAAGTCCGCCCTGATTCCGACCGGAGGAGCTTATCTGGAGATTCCGGACAGAAGAGAGGCTATTACCTATGCCATTACCCATGCCCAGAAAGGGGATATGATTGCAGTCATTGGAAAAGGCCACGAAGACTACCAGGAAGAAAACGGAGTCCGCCGTCCGTTTTTAGACAGGGCTGTGATTGAGGAGGTTATCGGAATATGCCGCAGTTAAGTGTAGAAGAGATTGTAAAAGCATCTGGAGGAACTCTGGTATGGGGAGAGGAAAAGACCCTGGTTACATCGATTGAGACAGACTCCAGAAAAGCAGGAGACGGGGCTTTGTTTATTCCGGTTATCGGAGAACGGGCAGATGGCCACCGGTTTATCTGCTCTGCCTTAAAGAGAGGCGCTGCTGCGTCCCTGACCAGCAGCCATCCGGATCGGGCATCGGTAGAGCGGGAGTTAAACGAGACAGATGCGCCCAGAGAGGCCGCCTGGATTTATGTAGATGACACGGTAAAGGCTCTGCAGAAAATCGGCGCATTCTGCAGGGACAAGGTTCAGGCGCCGGTTATCGGCGTTACGGGAAGCGTAGGAAAAACGACTACACGGGAGATGGTTGCCTGCGCGTTATCCGGCGGCTACGAACGGGTATTTAAAACCTCCGGCAATTACAACAGCCAGGTAGGCGTGCCCATTACCCTGTTCCAGATTGAACCGGAAGACGAAATCGCAGTACTGGAGCTTGGCATGAGCGAGCCTGGGGAGATGGAAAAGATTGCTTCCATTGCAAGGGTGGATATGGCGGCGGTAACCAATATCGGAATCGCCCATATCGGCCAGTTAAAGACTCAGGAAAACATCTGCAGAGAAAAGCTGAACATCCAGAAAGGCATGAAGGAAGGCGGGACTCTGCTGTTAAACGGAGATGACCCTATCTTAAAGACCCGCACTGCAAAAGAAGGATGCCGCACGATTTACTATGGTACCGGCGAAAACTGTGATTATCGGGCAGTCAATGTGACGACAGAAGATGGATTTCCGGTATTTACCGCCTGCTGTCCGGATGGAGAACAGGCCAGAGTCCGGCTTCAGGTGTTTGGAAGCCACAATGTATTAAACGCGATGCTGTCGATTGCGGCGGCAAAGGAAAACGGCGTGGCGCTGGCCGATGCAGCCAAAGCTCTGGAACGTTTTGCCGGCTACCAGGGCAGACAGCAGATTGTGGAAACTTCCCGCTATACTATTATTGACGATTCCTATAATGCAAGCCCTGTATCCATGAAAGCAGGACTGGAAGTATTGATGTCCATCCATCCAAAACGCCGGAAAGTTGCAGTCTTGGCAGATATGAAAGAATTAGGACCAGATGAAAAAATCTACCACAGAGAAATTGGAACCTATCTTGCCGCTCATTTAACGGAGCATATGGCAGATGAAGTGTTGCTTTTAGGAGAGCTGGCAGAAGAGATCCGCACCGGACTGCTGGAGGCAGATCCAAAGGCGGAAGAAACCATCAAACTGACTGGATTCTCTGAAAAGGAAGCCCTTTCTGATTATTTAAGAAATACGTTAAAAGAAGGGGACTGCGTATTGTTTAAAGGTTCAAATTCTATGGGACTTGGGAGCATTGCGGCAGAATTTACAAAGGAGGCATAGGCTGACATGGCCAGACAATATGCCCGAATCATTATTGATATTTCTCACGAAAAAGTAGACCGGCCGTTTTCCTACCGGATACCTGACCGGCTTATCGGAAGTATCCGGATTGGAAGCAGGGTCCGGATTCCGTTTGGATTTGGCAATCGGGAACGGACTGGTTATGTGGTAGGACTTTCGGAAACTGCCGGCTATGAAGAAGATAAAATCAAAGAAATTTCGGGGCTGGTAGAAGGCAGCGTAAGCGCCGAATCCCAGTTGATTGAGCTGGCCTGGTGGATGAAGGAGCGGTACGGCTCGACGATGAACCAGGCCTTAAAAACCGTCCTTCCGGTCAAGCAGAAGGTAAAAGGGGCTGAAAAAAAATACGTCCGCTGTCAGCTGTCGGAAGAAGAACTAAAGGAAGCGCTGAAAGAGGCAGAACAGAAACATTATCGGGCCAGGGTACGCCTTTTTGAAACGTTTCTGTCGGTTCCGATTCTTCCTTATGAGACGGCAATCCGCCAGTTAAACCTTACGTCAGCTTCCTTAAAATCTCTGGAAAAGAAAGGAATTCTTACGGTGGAGACGGAAAATGCCTACCGCAATCCGGCGGCTGGCTTTTCTTCTGAACAGACACAGCCGGAAATTCCAGAACTGAATTTCCAGCAGAGACAGATAGTAGAGGATTTCTGCGCCCGTTATGAACGGGGAGAACGGGGAATTTCCCTGATTCACGGCATTACGGGAAGCGGAAAAACGGAAGTCTACATGGGACTGATTGAATACATGAGGACGCTGGGAAAAGAAGTCATTGTCCTGATTCCGGAAATTGCCCTGACCTATCAGACGGTTATGCGGTTTTATAAACGGTTTGGAACCCAGGTGTCGTTTATCAATTCCAGGCTGTCCCAGGGAGAACGCTACGACCAGTTTGAACGGGCAAAAAAGAAGGAAATTTCGATTATGATTGGTCCCAGATCCGCTCTGTTTACTCCATTCCAGAATCTGGGACTGATTATTATAGATGAAGAGCACGAGGGAGCATATAAAAGCGAAAGTTCTCCCAAATATCATGCCAGGGAAGCTGCCATATTCCGGATAGGACAAAATCAGGCATCGCTGGTACTGGGATCTGCAACGCCTTCCGTAGAAAGCTACGAAAAAGCCAGAACGGGAGACTATCGCCTCTATACCCTGACAGAGCGGGCGAAACAGTCCAGCCGCCTGGCAAGGGTTCATGTAGTGGATTTAAGGGAAGAACTGCGTTTCGGCAATAAGTCCATATTCAGCGGCCTGCTTCAGGAACTGATGGAAGACCGGATAAGAAAAGGCCAGCAGATGATGCTGTTTTTAAACCGGAGGGGATATTCGAATTTCATATCCTGCCGTTCCTGCGGCGAGGCAGTAAAATGTCCTCATTGTGACGTAACCCTGACGCTGCACCGAGACGGCCGCATGGTCTGCCATTACTGCGGATACACGATGCCAAAGCCTGTAAGATGTCCAAACTGCGGTTCTCCTTATATTGCCGGATTTGGAACCGGAACCCAGAAAATTCAGGCAATGGTGGAACAGCGTTTCCCAGGAGTGCCTACCTTGCGGATGGATTTGGATACCACTTCTAAAAAAGGCGGCCATGAAGAAATCTTATCTGCGTTCGAACATGGAGAAGCCCAGATTCTGATTGGAACCCAGATGATTGTAAAGGGTCATGATTTTCCCAACGTAACTCTGGTAGGCGTACTGGCCGCCGATACGTCGTTATATGCGCCGGACTTCCGGTGCGCGGAGCGGACGTTCCAGATTCTGACCCAGGCAGCCGGAAGAGCCGGACGGGACGCAGAGGCAGGAGACGTGGTAATCCAGACGTATGCGCCGGACCATTACAGCATCCAGGCAGCGGCAAAACAGGATTACGCCATGTTTTTTGAACAGGAAATGGCGTTCCGCAGGATGCTTCAGTACCCTCCGGTCTGCGGCATCCTTACAATCCAGGCAGCCGGCAGGCAGGAAGAAACGGTAGGTCAGGCCATCAGCCAGTTAAAATACTGGGCGGAAGCAGAAGATGGAACCGTTTCCATAATCGGGCCGGCAAATGCCCCGATCTACAAAGTTAATGATATCTACAGAAAAATTTTATATCTGAAATCAGAAAACTATGATATACTAATAAAAATCAGGACTCGTCTGGAAGAGTTGTGGGAGACAGCCGGATTCCCAAACGAAACGTCTGTCCAGTATGATATTACGTAAAATCAAAGAAAAGGTGAGGGAATAAATTATGGCAATCAGACAGATTCGTACCATTGGAGATGACATTTTAAAAAAGGAATGCAAACCAGTAAAAGAGGTAACGCCGCGTCTGTGCGAATTAATTGAAGATATGTTTGAGACGATGTATGAGACCGGAGGCGTAGGGCTTGCTGCTCCGCAGGTCGGCATTTTAAAGCAGATTGTGGTAATTGATGTGGAAGACGGCAATCAGTATGTGCTGATTAATCCGGAGATTATTGCGGAAGAAGGAAGCCAGACCGGTCTGGAAGGCTGTTTAAGCGTTCCAGGCAAATCCGGCGTTGTAACCCGTCCCAACAAGGTAACGGTACGGGCATTGAATGAAGATATGGAAGAATTTGAGTTAGAGGGCGAAGGATTTTTAGCCAGAGCCATCTGCCATGAGTGCGATCACCTTCATGGACATCTTTATGTAGAAAAAGTAGAAGGCGAACTGGAAGATACCGAAGAGATGGAGGATGAGGAATAATGCGGATTGTTTTTATGGGAACACCGGACTTTTCGGTAGCCGCTTTAAACAGTCTGGCAGAAGCAGGCCATGAGATTGCTGCCTGCGTGACCCAGCCGGATAAACCAAAGGGCAGAGGAAAGGCCGTTTTAATGACTCCGGTAAAGATGCGGGCGCTGGAACTGGATATTCCGGTGTATCAGCCGGTAAAGGTACGGGATCCGGAGTTTGTAAAAGTTTTAAAAGAACTGGATCCGGAAGTGATTATTGTAGTTGCATTTGGTCAGATTATATCCCAGGAGATTCTGGATTTGCCAAAATACGGCTGTATTAATATCCATGCCTCCCTGCTTCCGAAGTACAGAGGAGCAGCGCCGATCCAGCAGGCTGTCATGGATGGAGAACCGGTAACCGGCGTTACCACTATGATGATGGACGCAGGAATTGATACTGGAGATATGCTGGAGACCGTAACTGTTCCCATTGCAGAGGATGAGACAGGCGGAAGCCTTCACGATAAATTAGCGGCTGCAGGAGGAAGGTTAATTGTCTCCACACTGGAAAAACTGAAAGAGGGGACTCTTACCAGAACCAGACAGCCGGAAGAAGGAGCCTGCTATGCACAGAAACTGACAAAGTCTCTGGGAAATATTGACTGGTCCATGGACGCCGTTGCCATTGAACGTCTGGTCAGGGCGTTAAATCCATGGCCCAGCGCGTATTCTTCTCTGAATGGCAAAACCATTAAGATCTGGAAGGCAGAAGTGTCAGAGACTGAGTATGCGGGAAAGCCAGGAGAGATAGCAGAAGTGTTAAAAGACAGCCTGACTGTAATCTGCGGCAAAGGTTCTCTTAACATTACAGAGCTTCAGTTAGAAGGCAAAAAGCGGATGGATGCCGGCGCATTCCTGCGGGGATTTCCGGTAGAAAAAGGCGTTTTGCTTGAAAGGAGAATGCAGTAAATGTATGGATACTACTATCGGTTTGACCCGACCATGATTCTGGTTTTAATTGGCGTACTTTTGTCTGCCATGGCGTCTGCAAAGGTAAATTCCACATTTAACCGGTATTCCAGAGTGCGCAGCGCCTGCGGAATGACTGGAGCAGAAGTGGCCATGAGACTGTTAAATTCCCAGGGAATTTATGATGTTTCTGTCCGTCAGGTAAGAGGAAGTCTTACGGATCACTACGATCCCAGAACCCGTACGGTCAACCTGTCCCAGTCGGTATACGGCGCTACCTCCATTGCGGCATTAGGCGTAGCGGCTCATGAGTGCGGACACGCGATCCAGGACGCAAGGGGATACGCGCCCTTAAAACTTCGAGGCGCCTTTGTCCCCATTGCCAATTTTGGTTCCCAGTTGTCCTGGCCGTTGATCTTAATCGGCCTGCTTTTGGGAAGAGGCGGCCATATGCTGATTCAGATCGGAATCCTGTTGTTTGTATGCGCGGTTTTATTCCAGCTGATTACCCTTCCGGTGGAGTTTAACGCGTCTTCAAGGGCAGTCCGTCTGCTGGGCGATACGGGTATTTTGATGGAACAAGAGGTAGACGGAACCAGAAAAGTTCTGGGCGCTGCAGCCCTGACCTACGTGGCAGCTGCGCTGGGATCCATTCTGCAGCTTCTTCGTCTGGTACTTTTGTTTGGAGGAAGAGGACGGGACGATGACTGAGAAAAGCAGTGTGACAGCCAGGGAACTGGCTTTGGATATGCTTCTGGAGATTTTGGAAAAAGGAGGGTTCTGCCATATTGTAGAGCGGCAGGCCCTTTCCAAATACCAATATCTGCCCAAAAAGGAAAGAGCGCTGGCGACCCGTCTGACCGAAGGGGTCATCGAGCGGCTCTTTTCCATTGATTATGCCATTAATCAGGTTTCTAAAACCAAGACAGAAAAGATGAAGCCGGTAATCCGCAATATTTTACGAATCGGAGTATACCAGCTTCTTTATATGGATCGGATACCAGATTCAGCTGCCTGCAATGAAGCAGTCAAGCTGGCGGCCAAACGCCGCTTTTCCGGCCTGAAGGGATTTGTAAACGGAGTGCTGCGTTCCGTTGCCAGAAATCGGGATACCCTGGTATTCCCAGACGAGGAAACCAGGCTGTCCATGCCTTCCTGGCTTTTGGATATGTGGAAACAGGATCTGGGAGAGGAACCGGCAGCGGCAGTGGCAGAAGCCCTTTTAAAAGAACGGCCTACCTGTATCCGGTGCAACCTGGAACAGGCAGATGCCGAAACCATAGCAAAAAGCCTGACAAGCCAGGGAGTGACCATCGAACGGCTGCCAGGCTTTGAAGATGTATGGTACATAAGTAATTATGACTATCTGGAAGCGCTGGATGCTTTTAATCAGGGTCTGATCCAGGTACAGGATATAAGCTCTTCCCTGGTGTGTCGGGCAGCCGGCCCGAAGGAAGGGGACTTTGTCCTGGATGTGTGCGCAGCTCCAGGAGGCAAAAGCCTTCACATGGCAGATTTATTAAAGGGAACCGGTATGGTAGAAGCCAGGGATCTGACCTACCAGAAAGTGGCTCTGATTGAGGAAAATATCAGACGAACAGGGGCTTCCAATATCCGGACAAAAGTCTGGGACGCTCTGGAAGAAGACGTATCCATGAAAGAACAGGCAGATATTGTCCTTGCAGATCTTCCCTGTTCCGGACTGGGCATTATCGGCAGGAAGCCGGATATTAAATACCGGATGACAAAAGAAAGCTGCGGGGAGCTTGCCAAACTTCAGAGAGAGATTCTGTCGGTTGTCTGGAACTATGTAAAACCAGGCGGTACGCTGGTGTTCAGCACCTGTACCATTGACAAAATGGAAAACGAAGACAATCGGGCCTGGTTTCTGGAACACTTCCCATTTGAGGCGGCAGATATTTCAGCGGCAATGAAAGGGGCCTTTTTGGAAGAAACCTTAAAAGAAGGATATATCCAGCTGCTTCCCGCGTACCACAACAGCGATGGATTTTTCCTGTCTGTATTTCGAAGAAAGGACTAAACGGATTGATCGATGGAAAAATGTGATATAAAATCCCTGACCCTGGAAGAACTTCTGGGAGTAATGGAACAGGAGGGGCAGAAGGCATTCCGGAGCAAACAGATCTACCAGTGGCTCCATGAAAAACTGGCAGACAGCTTTGATGAAATGTCTAATCTTCCCCAATCCCTCAGGGAACAGCTGAAGGCCGGATATTCTCTTACCAGCTTAAAAAAGGCGGATGTCCGGATTTCTAAAATAGATGGAACCAGAAAATATCTCTTCGCCCTGGAAGACGGCAATATTATTGAAAGCGTCTGGATGAAATACAAACATGGCAATTCTGTGTGCATTTCTTCCCAGGTGGGCTGCCGCATGGGCTGTCGGTTCTGCGCGTCTACCCTGGACGGTTTGGAGAGAAATCTGCGTCCTTCCGAAATGCTGGATCAGATTTATCAGATTCAGAAGGACACAGGAGAACGAGTTTCCAATGTGGTGGTAATGGGTTCCGGCGAACCTTTGGACAACTATGACAATCTGATTCGCTTTATCCGTCTTCTGACGGATGAAAACGGACTTCACATCAGCCAGAGAAACATTACCGTGTCTACCTGCGGCATTGTGCCGAAAATTTATGAACTGGCAGAGGAAAATCTGGCCATTACCCTGGCTCTTTCCCTCCATGCGCCCAATGATGAAGTGAGAAAGACCCTGATGCCCATTGCCAGACGCTACAGCTTAAAGGAAGTGCTGGCAGCCTGCAAAACGTACTTTGAGAAAACCGGCAGAAGGCTTACCTTTGAATACAGCCTGGTAAGCGGCGTGAATGATAACTTAGAAGAGGCAAAAGCGCTGGCTTCGCTGATTAAGGATTACCATGGACACGTCAATTTAATTCCGGTTAACCCCATAAAGGAGCGGGATTTTGTCCAGTCTGATAAAAAGGCCATCGAGGCGTTTAAAACTTATCTGGAGCGCCAGGGAATTGCCGTTACCGTCCGGAGGGAAATGGGGCGGGACATTAACGGCGCCTGCGGTCAGCTCCGCAAAAGCTTTATTGAGAAAGAACAGGATTTGAACTCTTAAAAAACGGAAAGGAGGATGGCAGAATGCAGATCAGCGCATATACGGATACCGGAAGGGTGCGGTCTACCAATCAGGATTATATCTATGCTTCCCAGCAGAAAACCGGCCCGCTGCCCAATCTTTTACTGCTTGCAGACGGCATGGGAGGTGCCAATGCAGGAGATTACGCTTCCCGTTTTTTGGTGGAAAAACTGGTAGCTTACATGAACCGTCAGCCAGACGGCGAACCGGAGATTTCAATTTTAAACAAAGGAATTTCTGAGGTAAACCGCAGACTTTACAACGAATCCTTAAAGGATCCGGCGCTTCGTGGAATGGGAACGACTATGGTAGCAGCGACAGTATCAGATGGAGTTTTATATGTCGCCAATGTAGGAGACAGCCGTCTGTATCTGGTTCGCGGCGGATTAATTCAGGTTACCAAAGACCATTCTTACGTAGAAGAAATGGTTTCCCTGGGGCTTTTAAACAGGGGAAGCAAAGACTACCAGATGAAAAAGAATTATATTACCAGGGCGATTGGCACAGAACCGGAGGTAGAGCCGGATTTTTTCGAAGTTGCCCTTCACGAAGGCGATATGATTCTGTTATGTTCCGACGGCCTGAGCAATATGGTCAGCGACAAGGAGATTTATTCCATTGTATCCGCAAAGGGGACACTCTCTGAAAAGGCCTGGAGACTGTTGCAGAAGGCAAATGACAACGGCGGAAAGGACAATATTTCCGTTATTCTGGCAAACCTTGCAGAAAGCGAGGTGACGCCATGTTAAAAGTCGGGGATTTTTTACAGGATCGCTATGAAATTTTAGAAAAAATCGGTTCCGGCGGGATGTCAGACGTGTATAAGGCAAAATGCCATAAGCTGAACCGTCTGGTTGCCATTAAGGTACTGAAAAAAGAATTTTGTACAGACGCTGGATTTGTCAGCAATTTTAAGATGGAAGCCCAGGCAGCGGCAGGACTGTCCCATCCTAATATTGTCAATGTGTACGATGTAGTAGACGATGGAGACATCCACTATATTGTCATGGAGCTGATAGAGGGCATTACCCTGAAAAATTATATTGCCAAAAAAGGGTGCCTGGACAATAAAGAGGCAATCGGAATTGCCATTCAGATTGCCCAGGGCATGATGGCTGCTCATGAGCGTCATATTATCCATCGGGATATTAAGCCGCAGAATATTATTATTTCCATGGATGGAAAAGTGAAAGTAGCGGATTTTGGCATTGCCAAGGCCATCAGTATGCAGACGAAAAATTCCGACGCCATCGGGTCGGTTCACTATATTCCTCCGGAGCAGGCCAGCGGCAATATCAGCGATGCCAGAAGCGATATCTATTCCTTTGGCATTACCTTGTATGAGATGGTAACCGGAATCCTGCCATTTGATGGGAACGATGCAGAGTCCGTAGCCATTGCCCATATGGAGCAGGAACTGACGCCTCCATCCCGTTTAAACAGCAATATTGCGCCAGGGCTGGAAAAAATCATCTTAAAATGCACCAGGAAAAACCCTGATGAGCGGTATGATTCCGCGTCCCAGCTGATCAACGATCTGCGCCATGCCCTTTTGAATCCCAAAGAGGAAAAAAGGGAAACCAGGGTTCGGGCAGAGCGGGCTGGAGAAAGCAAAAAAGCAGAAGAGCGGATTAGACAAAAGCCGGAAAAAGATGTAAACAGAAGCTTAGAGCGACTGTTTTCTGTTGGAGGGATTGCCGGAGCAATCTTTATTGTGGCGGTGCTGATTTTTCTGATTGCCCAGATTACAGGTCTCTTTGAATTGGGGCCAGGTCTTGCACTCCCGACGGGGGGAAATGATGAAAGCAGGGCGGAAAGTACGATTGTGCTCTCAGACAGCCAGACCAATATTCCGGAGCTGTTAGGCATTACGGAGGATGGGGCAAAAGCCAGGCTGGCAGAAATGTCCCTGATTCCAGACGTTCGTTATGCCTACTCAGAGACTGGAAGAGAGGGATATGTGATCTCCCAGGACAACGCGGGAACCGTGGTGGAAAAGGGATCGAAAGTCCGGATTACCATCAGCAGGGGAAGCGGAAAGACAGAAGTGGAATCGCTGGGATTAGTCGGGAAAACAGATGTAGAAGCAAAGAAAATCCTGGATTCCAACGATATTTCTGTCATTATGACGGCAGAAAACAGCGATACGGTAGAAGCCGGAAGAGTTATCCGGACAGCTCCGGAAGACATTGTCTATAAGGGAGGAGACCCTATTGTCCTTTATATCAGTTCCGGCCCAAGCGTAAAAAAGGTGCTGGTTCCCCAGCTGGAAGGACTTCCGGAAGATCAGGCGCTGAAGCTTCTGGAAGATGCAAAGCTAAAGCCTGGAGACGTGGAAATGGAGCACAACGATACGGTGGACGAGTGGAGTATCATCCGCCAGACCATTCCGGCGGGTACGGAAGTGGCAGAGGGGACGGCTGTCGGATACGTGGTAAGCTATGGGCCTGAAGAAGTGCCGGTTCACCAGCCTGTAAAAGCCAGCAGAAACGTGTATGTGGGTTCTATTGATGAAGAGTTTGATTTAAATCCAATTATCGGGCCTGGAAGCGGCAGTACCCAGATTTCCATAAAGATTCAGTTAAAACAAGTGGTAAAAGGAAGAACCGTATATAAGACGCTGATGCCGGCGCATAATGTCAATGGAAGCAGCACGCTGTCCATTGTATTTCCGGAAATTATCGGAGAATACGGAGTAGATGAAGGAGAAGTCGAGGTAATCAATACCCAGACCGGAAAGGTTCTGGAATCGTATGACATTACCTTTGAACTGGAAGAGTAGGTTATGACAGGAAAGATTGTAAAAGGGATTGCCGGTTTTTATTACGTCCATGACAAAAGCAGCCGGATCTATGAGTGCCGCGCAAAAGGGATTTTCCGCAACCGGAAGATTAAGCCTTTAGTGGGAGATGATGTAGAATTTACGATTTTAAATGAAGAACAGTCAGAGGGAACGATTGATGCAATCCTTCCCAGAAAAAATGAACTGATCCGGCCGGCGTCTGCCAATGTAGATCAGGCGCTGGTGGTTTTTGCCATTACCCATCCGGAGCCGAATCTAAACCTTCTGGATCGCTTTCTGGTCATGATGGGGGTTCAGGACGTACCGGTTATCATCTGTTTTAACAAGATTGACCTGTGCGGGGAAGAATTAATGGAATCCTACCGCAGCATTTACGAAACGGCCGGTTATCAGGTCGTCTTTATCAGTACCTACGAGAAATCAGGAATGACAGAATTAAAGGAGCTTTTAAAAGGGAAAACCACCGTACTTGCAGGACCGTCTGGCGTAGGAAAATCTTCCCTTACCAATTTTCTTCTGCCGGAAGCGGGGATGGAGACGGGAGGCATCAGCGAAAAGATCCAGAGAGGCAGACACACGACCCGCCATTCCCAGCTGTTTTGCGTAGAAGAACAGACGTATCTGATGGATACCCCTGGATTCAGTTCTCTGTATCTGGATATGAAGCCCCAGGAGCTGAAAGATTATTTTGGGGAGTTTGCGCCTTATGAGGATGAGTGCAAATTTTTAGGATGCGTCCATGTAGGGGAAAAGGTGTGCGGAGTGAAAGATGCGGTAAATAACGGAGCGTTAAGCAAAAGCCGCTATGAGAATTATCTTCTGATTTACGAAGAGCTAAAAGAAAAAGACAGGAGGAAGTACTGATGGAGTACATTTTAGCGCCGTCTGTTTTAGGCGCGGATTTTACAAAATTAGGAGAAGAAGTACAGACTGTAGCAAAGGCCGGAGCCGAATACATCCATCTGGATGTTATGGACGGCGCCTTTGTGCCCAGCATTTCTTTTGGAATGCCGGTAATCCAGTCTTTAAGAAAGGTAACCGATAAAGTCTTTGACGTGCATATGATGGTGGAAGAACCAGGCCGTTATGTCCAGGATATGAAGCAGGCAGGAGCAGATTTAATCTGCGTTCATGCAGAAGCCTGCTGCCATCTGGATCGGACCCTTCATCAGATTAAAGAAGCCGGATTAAAAGCCGGAGTTGCATTAAATCCAGCCACTCCTGTGGAAGTCCTGGAATACGTTCTTCCCCTGGCCGACATGGTGTTAGTAATGTCAGTAAATCCTGGCTTCGGCGGACAGAAATTTATTCCGTATGCAGTGGAAAAGGTAAAGAAGCTGCGGGCAATGATAAAAGCCCAGGGACTTGAAACCGATATCCAGGTAGACGGCGGCGTGACCTTAGACAATGCCAGAACGCTTCTGGATGCAGGAGCAAACATCCTGGTAGCGGGTTCTGCAGTCTTTAAGCAGGATGCCACAGCCAATGTAGCCGGATTTTTGGAAATTTTCAAGGAGTATCAGTCGCAGAAATTATGAAAACTTGCTTAGTCATTACCGGCGGCCCGATTGATTTAGGGTTCGCCGGCGATTTTTTAAAGGATCGAAGGTTTAATAAAGTAATTGCCGTAGACGCCGGATTGGAAGCGGTAAAGGCTCTGGGCATCCTTCCAGATGTAATCGTAGGGGATTTTGATACGGTCAAGCCGGAGGTGCTTTCGGAATTCCGGCAGATGGAGCACATTATCTGGGAAGTGCATCAGCCGGAAAAGGATGAAACCGATACGGAACTGGCGCTGAATCGGGCAATGGCGTCCGGCTGCGGGGAAATCGCTGTTTTAGGCGCTACCGGAGGCCGCCTGGATCATATGCTGGGAAATATTCACTTATTGTATCCCTGCCTTCAGAAGGGGATTTTCGCCTATCTTCTGGATTCCCAGAATAAAGTGTATCTTCTGGATGAAGGAAAAGACTTTTTTGAAGAAACATTGTGGGGAAAGTACGTCTCCTTCCTGCCGTTAAGCCAGGAAGTAAAAGGAATTACCCTGACCGGATTCAAATATCCCCTTTATGAAAAGGACATTGAAATAGGCACCAGCCTGTGCATCAGCAACGAATTGATCGAAGAAGAGGCCAGAATTGATTTTCGGGAAGGCGTTCTCATTTGTGTGGAATCCCACGATTAAACTGGACTGGGCAAAAATAAACAAACTGGATATTTTGAGCAATCCAGTTTTGTGATAGAATCAACTCCATTCAAGGAAAAAGGAGTGGATGACAGATGAATAAGAATATGACCCAACACGAAAAAACTTACAAATTGGCCCTGGCAGGTCTGATGGCGGCGCTGTGCTATGCAGGCTACGCATTTCTCCCTGCTTTCAGCGCAGATGGAACCAAAATCCATTTTGGCAATACTTTTGTGGTACTGGCAGCCTATCTGTTAGGAGGTCTGTACGGCGGACTGGCGGGAGCCGTGGGACTGACAGCGGCAGACTTATTAGGCGGTTTCGCCGAATCTGCCCCCAGGACGTTTATCTGCAAATTGATGATTGGCCTGATTGTCGGGCTGGTAGCCCACAGAGTTGCCAGGATTTCAGAGAAGCACCCAGCCGGATATGTAACCAAATGGGCGATTCTTGCAGCAGCAGCAGGACTTGGCTTTAACTGCATTTTTGAACCGTCGTTAAAATATATCTGGTATACCCTTTTAACGCCAAATCCGGAAAAGGCGGCAAAAGCGATTGCATCCCTGATGGCCCTGACTACCTATACCACATTTATTAATTCTATCATTAATACCATTACTTCCGTAGTTTTGTATACAGCCCTCCGTCCTGCGTTGAAAAATTCCGGACTTCTGACCATGCTGGCTCCAAAACCTGTACGGAAAAAAGCAAAAGAGGATTAAATTATGACTCCGATTCATCAGAAAAAAATAATGATGATTAACGATTTATCCGGCTATGGCCGCTGTTCCCTGACCGTTGCCATTCCAATTCTGGCGGCGCTGAAAGTCCAGTGCTGTCCGGTGCCGACTTCGATTTTTTCCAATCATACCGGTTTTCCAATC
The DNA here is from genome assembly GCA_900542035.1 of uncultured Clostridium sp. Classification (GTDB taxonomy): domain Bacteria; phylum Bacillota; class Clostridia; order Lachnospirales; family Lachnospiraceae; genus UMGS1370. Next base: position 90,193 of record UQMJ01000006.1, on the reverse strand, counting down.
TGGCATTTTGACGATTATACCGAACATATGCCGGCATATCTGGGAAAATGGAAGGAGCTGAATCTTTCCTTTGACGGAATTGCCGTAGGCTTTTTAGGTTCTGCCAGACAGATGGAAATTGTGGAGCAGGCGATTTTGACGTTTCAAAAGCCTTCCGCCAAGGTTCTGATTGACCCGATTATGGGGGATCATGGAAAGGCCTATGCTACGTATACCGACGAGATGTGCCGGAAAATGGGACGGCTGATTAGTCTGGCAGATATTATTACGCCGAATCTTACAGAAGCCTGTATCTTAACGGGAACTCCCTATAAGCCTTCCGGCTGGAAGCGTTCTGAGCTGGAGGCGATGGCGCGGATCCTTCAGTCCATGGGGCCGGAGCAGGTAGTCATTACCGGAGCAAAGGAAGGCAGTTATCTGACCAATACGGCGGCGCTTCCAGATGGCACTATCCGTTTTATCCGTACCAAAACTGCAGGAGAGGAACGGCCTGGTACCGGAGACGTATTTTCTTCGATTGTGGCTGGCGGCATGGTAATGGGAGAAGAACTGACGGCTTCAGTAAAAAAAGCCGCCTGTTTCATTGGAGAATGCATTAAAATTTCGGATAAATTGGAGATTCCCAGAGAAAATGGGGTATGCTTTGAGATGATTCTGGGAAAACTGGCAAAGAGCAGACCATGTACAAAGTCGTAAAATTTAGCCTCCAGATACATGGCTGCCTTGCAATTATGCAGGATCTGTAGTATAATCCTACCCAGACTATACCGTTTTCCTGAACTTTCCAAAGCAGGAAAAAGTGGACATACCAGGAGGAGATCATGTTAGATTTAAAGTTTGTCAGAGAAAATCCGGAGATTGTAAAACAGAACATTAAAAATAAGTTCCAGGATGCAAAACTTCCGTTAGTTGACGAAGTCATCGAATTAGATGCCGCAAGCCGCGCCACGAAGGCAGAGGCAGATTCCCTGAGAGCGAACCGCAACAAATTATCCAAGCAGATTGGCGCTTTGATGGGACAGGGCAAAAAGGACGAGGCAGAAGAAGTAAAGCGTCAGGTAGGCGAAGATGCAAAGCGCCTTGCCGAGTTAGAGGAAAAAGAGGCTGAGTATGAGGAGCGCATTAAAAAGATTATGATGACCATTCCAAACATCATTGATCCCAGCGTTCCCATTGGAAAGGATGACAGCGAAAACGTAGAGGTACAGAAATACGGCGAGCCGGTAGTTCCGGATTTTGAGATTCCTTACCATACGGATATTATGGAAAGCTTTGACGGCATTGATTTAGACTCTGCCAGAAGAGTAGCAGGCAACGGCTTCTACTATCTGATGGGAGATATTGCAAGACTCCATTCTGCAGTGATCTCTTACGCAAGGGATTTTATGATTAACAGAGGATTTACCTACTGCGTACCGCCGTTTATGATCCGTAGCAACGTAGTAACCGGCGTTATGAGCTTTGCTGAGATGGACGCCATGATGTACAAGATTGAGGGCGAAGACTTATACTTAATCGGTACCAGCGAACATTCCATGATTGGTAAGTTTATCGACCAGATTATTCCGGAAGAAGAGCTTCCAAAGACCCTGACCAGCTATTCTCCATGCTTCCGTAAGGAAAAGGGCGCCCATGGCTTAGAGGAAAGAGGCGTATACCGGATTCATCAGTTTGAAAAGCAGGAAATGATCGTAGTCTGCCGTCCGGAGGAAAGCCCGATGTGGTTTGACAAGTTATGGCAGAATACCGTTGATTTATTCCGTTCCATGGATATTCCGGTTCGTACCTTAGAGTGCTGCTCCGGCGATCTGGCAGACTTAAAAGTAAAATCTGTTGACGTAGAGGCATGGTCTCCAAGACAGAAGAAATACTTTGAAGTAGGAAGCTGTTCCAACTTAGGCGACGCTCAGGCCCGCCGTTTAAAGATCCGTGTAAACGGCAAAGATGGCAAATATTTTGCCCACACCTTAAACAACACCGTTGTAGCTCCTCCCCGTATGCTGATTGCATTCTTAGAGAACAATCTGCAGGCAGACGGCAGCGTCCGTATCCCAGAAGTATTGCAGCCTTATATGGGCGGACAGAAAGCCATCTGCAAGAAGAACAAATAGATCCAATTAATAGATGAGATTCATAACGATGCCTTGAGGAAAGTCTCCGTACTTTTCTCCAAATAGATTGATGCCCCCGATATGGCGGGCATCTTTTTTGATCTCAATTTTTAAGGAAATATAAGGGAGATCCGAAAGGTTCAGCTGTTCCAGCGTCAAATTCGCATTGACCAGCTTTCCGTCCAGATAACCGCCGCTTTCCTGAACGGAGAAGGTCTTTAAGAGCCCGTACTGGGTTCTTCCGTTGGGCCAGGAAGATGGGGTGAGCTTTCCCCTTCTGGCTCCAAAATCGCCAGGAGAACAATAGGTTGCCACCGGAAGATTGTTGACAGAAACCGTAATGTCAGAAGGCCAGTTCTCTAAAAATCCAGGGGCTTCTGAGCACAGCTCCATACAGAAAGACAGTTCGTGCAGTTTTAACAGGGGATTTACCAGATTTGGAAAACGGTATTCGATGAATCCCTGCTGGAACCATAAAAGCTGGGCTTTGGTGTGGGCGGGCGAGTAAAAGGAACGGACGTTGTCGTATCCGTCCAGTATTCCGGTTTCGTCTGCCAGCCCGCAGGTAGGTTCGACATCAAATTGGAAATAGTTGCCAATGGGCATATCTAAAGAAACGGTATTGTCAGCCAGGTCAGCGTCCGCATCAAAGGTTTCCAGATGAAAAGACTGCATACTGGAAATACATACCCGCATGGAGCCATGGATTCCAGGCTGTGTTTCTGTCACGATTAACTTGGCCTCTTCCAGGATTTTAATATGAAGAGCAGTAGAAGAAACGGGAATGTCTAAAATTGCCGCAATTTCCTGAAGGGAAAGAGCGGTATTCTTTAAAATGTTTAAAATATTCAAACGGATAGGGGAAGATAACGCTTTTCCTATCTGCGCAATTCTTGCATGGTGCTCAGGGTTGCTTAGGTGAAGCTCAATATCACGTTCTCCAATAATCTTAACAGGTGTCTTACTTTTTCCAGCCATAAAAAACTCCTTTTCTACATTATTTTTTAAATCTTGAAATAAAAAGTGTGTATTAATTACAATAATTATAAAACAAAATATTAATATGCACAAGAACTGGCTCAAAATATTGTATGATTTATATGAAAATTAAAAGAAAAATCAAATGTTATTGCTAAAAATGTGCAAATATGGTAATATAAATTATGTAACAAAACACAGAAAAGCTTTTTGAAAGCAAAAAATTATAATATTTATTACATGAATATTATAATTAATAGGCGCTATAAATTCAAGAAATTTATAAGAAAAGGAGAGGAAACTATGAAAAAAAGAAATGCAACAATGTCACTATTCATGGCTGGAGTTCTGGCAGCTTCTTTAACAGGATGCAGCGGAGACAGTGCAGAACCACAACCAGCAGAAAGCAGTGCTGCACAGACAACTGCAGGTCCAGAATCCCAGGCAGCAGGTGATAAAACAACGATTACATTTATTAATGGGTTTACTGGCGGGGACGGACCGTTTATGACCAAGATTGTAGACGCGTTTAACGAGTCCCAGGATCAATATTATATTGAACAGCTTCAAGACGCGGATCATTATACAAAATTTAAATCAGACGATTTTGATATGCTGATTATTCATGCGGATTGGATTTCTACTTATCATGCGGATGGACTTTTACGGGAAGTATCAGATATTTATGAAATGGCTGGAATTTCTTTTGAAAACGATTTTCATCCTGTTACCCAGACTTATGCAAAATATGATGATGGAATTTTTGCATTTCCGCTGGACTTGTATGCCGAGACCTTCTATTACAACAAGGAATATGTAACGGAACAACCGAACACATATGAGGATATGATTGCATTAAGAGATCAGTTGGATTCTGAAAATTCAAGTATTTATCCAATGGCAATTCCGCTGACCGGAGATCATCAGTGGGCGTGGATGACAGCTCTTGGCCAGTCTGGCTGCAATTGGGTTGAAGACGGACACATTAAGATGGATACGGAAGAAATCTGTGATGCATTTATGAAAATTCACGATTTGATTTATAAAGACCACTTAAGCGCTGCCGGTTTAGGCGATAACGACCACTTTAATACCTTTATTAAGGACTCTGATGATGGCGCAAATGTAAGTTCGGTATGTGCGTTAACCGGCCCATGGAATTACACGACTGCAAAAGAGGTATTGGGAGAAAATTTAGGAATCGGAACATTGCCTCAGCTCTATGGAGATACCCCATGCGTTCCGGCTGGAGGGCATACCTTTGCTGTTTCTGCAAAGGTAACAGACGAAAAGAAGCTGGCAGGAATTGCAGAATTTATGAAGTTTGCATATCAGCCAGAAATCATGCTGAATTGGGCAGATTCCGGTCAGGCGCCGATTCACTTAAAGACGATGGAACTTGTTAAACAGTCTCCGGAAAAATATCCGGTTGCAAATGTGAATTATGGTATCTTTGATGACGCCCAGATTCTGCCGACTATTTATAACATTCGTGAACAGGTAAAATATGTGAATTCCAATGTCTGGTCTATGGTTGTCCAGACAGAAGACTTAAGCAGAGACGCATTAATGGAGGAACTGAAAAACGCGACAGAGATCGCAATTGAGCTTTCCGAATATTAAAATGGAGAAGGGCTGCTGAAATATGCAGCCTTTCCTTTATCAGATAGTTGACTTTGCTGCAGGGCAGCAGAAGGGAGTTACGATGAAAAAGAAAAAGACGACAGCGGTTCTGTTTATCCTGCCATTTCTGGTATTTTTTCTGTTGTTCTGGCTGATTCCATTTGGATTTGGAATTTACATGAGTTTGTCAAAATATAGCTTAATCAGAGGCAATCAGGGATTTGTAGGATTAGAAAATTATATAAAAATTCTGTTTTCTTCTTCTATGTACCATAAATCCTTCTTTTTGGGATTAAAAAACACAATTATCTTTGTAATTATCACAACGCCGTTTCTGGTTTTTGGAAGTCTTGCACTAGCGCTTTTGCTGGATCATCTTCCTGAACGGTTGAAGGGGATTTTCCGGACGATTTATTTTGCTTCGTACTCGGTGTCTGTAACAGCGGTGGCAGCAGTTTTTGTGTGGCTGATGAAGGGAAATGGCGGGTATTTTAATAATCTGCTAATGAATATCGGCCTCATTGACAAACCGGTTCCCTGGCTGGAGCAGCAGCCCTTTGTATGGATTGCTTTGACTGTGGCAACGGTATGGTGGACGATTGGATACAATATGATGCTGTTTGTAAATGCATTAAATGATATTGATACCAATCTCTATGAGGCGTCTGCCATAGATGGGGCAGGTTTTTGGGTGCAGCTTCGCTATATCATTATGCCGAACATCAAAAATATCTTTTACTTTGTACTGATGACCACAATCATTGCATCTTTCAATGTGTATGGCCAGACAAGACTGATGACAAAAGGCGGTCCTGGAGAAACAACGAAACCATTAATTATGATGATTACCTCTACGATTATGGACCGGAATGATTTAGGGGTAGGAAGTGCTATGACAATTTTAATGGGGATTGTCATTATTCTTTGTTCGATTGGCCAGTACTATCTGACAAAAGAGAAAGAAAATCTGAAATAGGAGGGGATTTTATGAGAAAGAAACAGTTCAGCCGGATTCTGCTGGTTATGTGCGCCTGCATTTTGGCCTATGCGTTTTTACTTCCTCTTTTATTTATGCTTTTTACAAGCTTTAAGGGGCTGGCAGAAGCCATGACTTCTTCTACGCTGCTTCCAAAGACTTGGACACTGGATAATTATAAAGAGCTGTTTGCCAGCACATCGACTGCGCCGATTTTTAAATGGCTTTTTAATACGGCAATTGTGACGGTAAGCGGGACGGTTTTGAGAATTACCACCAGCGTACTGGCTGCCTATGCATTGGCAAGACTGCCGGTGCCTGGGAAACGTCTTATTGTTGTCAGCCTTGTCTGGGCAATGGCAATTCCGGAAATTGTGACCTTTTTTCCGCTGTTTTACATTTTTAAACAGATTGGAATGCTGAATTCCATGCTTCCGCTGATCCTTCCTTCCGGTTCTGGAGTGATGTGTATTTATCTGATTTATAATTTCCTTTTATCGTTCCCGAAAGAACTAGAGGAAGCAGGTCTAGTAGAAGGCGCCGGAGTGCTTCAGATCTTGTGGCACATTGTTCTGCCTTCTGTAAAACCAGTTGTCATTACACAAGCGTTTATCACATTTCTGGGATTGTATAACAGTTATTTGTGGCCATCCCTGGTAATTAACCGTCAGGAGAACCGGACAGTTACATTGGGAATCGCTTCTTTGGTATTGGGAGAAAATTATACCAATCCAGGCGTAATGATGGCGTCTACTCTGGTTTCTGTTGTTCCGGTAATGATTATTTTTATGTTTGCAAACAAGTATGTAGTAAAGGGTTTTACCCAATCTGGAATCAAGTAATACAATGAAGAAAACTTGCGGGAAGGAAATGATTATGCGAAACGAATATCCGCGTCCGGAATTTGTCCGGAAAGAATGGCTGAATTTAAATGGGACTTGGGATTTTTATGCAGGAGGCAAATCCGGTCAGATAGAAGTCCCTTATGTATGTCAGAGCAAAATGAGTGGAATTGGAGAAAAAATTACAGAAGATACGGTCATATATGAACGGAAGATAGAAGTTCCGGAAGAATGGAAAGGCAGGAGAATCCGTCTGAATTTCGGCGCTGTGGATTATGGATGCAGGGTGTGGGTAAACGGACGCCTGGCAGGGTGTCACACAGGCGGTCAGACGCCGTTTTCCTTTGATGTTACAGACAGTCTTACCTGGGAAGAAGAACGAATCAGGGTGGAGGTCTGGGATCCGCTAAAAGACGAGAGCATTGCCAGAGGAAAACAATTCTGGGAAGAAGAATCCAGGTTTATCTGGTATACACCCAGCACCGGTATCTGGCAGACCGTCTGGATGGAACCGGTAGAAGAAACTCATTTTGAATGGATTCATTTTACTCCGGATATTGATGAGGGAACGGTACGGATTGACTATGAGCTATCTTTAAAGAGCGAGCTTCCTTGTACGGTTGAAATTGCAATTTCACTGAAAAACAATTTAATCTTTTGCGGAAGAATGGTTGCAAAAGATTACCAGCAGACTATAATAGTAGATGTATTTCAAAAGAAAGCGCTGAATGGCTCCTTCCATTTTACCGGTGCTTACTGGTCTCCGGAAACGCCAAATCTGTATGAGGTGGTTATGACGGCAGGAGAGGAAACGAAAGCTGCAGATCAGGTAAGAACCTATTTTGGAATGAGAAAAGTCGAGGCAAGAAATGGTCAGGTATATTTAAACCATAAGCCTTATTATCAAAAGCTGGTGCTGGATCAGGGATATTGGAAAGACAGCCTGATTACCGCTCCGGATGACAGCGCCTATATAGAAGATATTCAGAAGGCCAAGGCAATGGGATTTAACGGCTGCCGGAAACACGAAAAAGTGGAGGATCCCAGATTCCTTTATTGGGCGGATAAATTGGGATTTCTTGTCTGGGAAGCAATGGCCAGCTTCTGGGTCTATACGCCAAAGGCTGCGTCGGCTTTTATGAAAGAGTGGATTGATGTGATTCACAGGGATTATAATCATCCGTCTATTGTGGTATGGGGGATGTTAAATGAAAGCTGGGGAGTACCTGGGATAAGAATTAATAAAGCCCAGCAGTCCTTTGCAAAATCCTTATATCATCTGGCACACAGCTTAGACAGTACGCGGCTGGTGATTTCCAATGACGGCTGGGAAATGACAGACACAGACATTTGTGCGTTTCATTCCTATCAGCATGGAAAGACAGGCGATACGAGGCAGCAGGGACGGTTTCAAGAATCCTTAAAGTCAGTAGAAACGTTGGGAAAAATAGTAGAAAAACCACTGTTTGCAGACGGAACCAGTTATGAAGGGCAGCCGGTTATGCTGACAGAATTTGGGGGGATTTCCGTTTGTGAAGAAGAAACAGGCGGCTGGGGATATACGGCTGTAAAAAAATCAGAATTTTTAGAAGAATTCCGACGGATAATAGAAGCGATCAGCCAGTCAGATCCGATCTGCGGATATTGTTATACCCAGCTTGCAGATGTAGAACAGGAGATGAACGGTCTTTTGACCAGGGAACATCAATATAAATTCGATCCGGAACAGATAAAAGACATTCAGGATCTATGCTAGAAAGGGGACACATTATGAAAGTAGTAGCGCACAGGGGATACAGCGGAAAGTATCCGGAAAACACAATGCTGGCATTTGAAAAGGCAGTAAAAGCCGGCTGCGATGAGATTGAATTGGACGTCCAGCTTACGAAAGACGGAACGGTTGTGGTAATCCACGATGAAACCATTGACAGAGTAACAAACGGCGCTGGATTTGTAAGAGATTATACCTGCGAAGAACTGCAGAAGTTCCATGCAGGTTCCATCTTCGGCGACAAATATGGATTCGTCAATATTCCAACTTTTGAAGAGTACTGCAGATGGGCGGCAGGACAGCCGGTAACCACAAATATTGAACTGAAGACCGGTACGTTTTACTATGAGGGCCTGGAGGCCAAAACCATAGAAATCATCCGGAAATACGGTCTGGAAGACAAGGTTATGTTTTCCTCTTTTAACCCGTTGTCTTTAATCGAAGCAAAAAAGATTGCGCCAAAGATTCCGTGCGGATTCTTGATGGACTCTCCCATTGGAAATGCAGGATACTGCTGTGAAAAGTACGGCTTCGAATTTTTCCATCCAAGAGGAGCCAAGCTGACCGATGAGGTCGTGGAAAGCTGCAAAAAACACGGGGTGGGAATCAATGCATGGACCATTAATGAGATGGGCGTATTAGAACATCTTTACGACTGGAACTGCGCAGGAGCCATTACCAATTATCCGGACGTGGTAAAAGCATGGCTGGATAGCCGGAAATAAACAGCATATTGCAGTTAAAAATGGACGCCATGGCAGAAGCCTGTGACGTCCATTTCTCTTTGTCTGACATCTGGGATAATCAGCCGGAAATTTCCTTAAAATCGCAGGACGGCACTGCTACCAGGGAATAGTTGGTATGGTAAATGACAAAGCCAGGGGCGCCGCCAGCCGCCTTGCGGACATTTTTTCGCTGGATATAGTCGATTTCCACTTTATCATTGCCGCGGCCTTTGGAATACCAGGCGGCAAGGGCGCCGGCCTCTTCAAACACCCGATCCGGAAGTTCTTTTCCTTCTGTCTTTACAATGACGTGGGAACCTGGAATCCCTTTGGCATGGAACCACCAGTCGCCTCCATTTGCAAGCTTAAAGGTCAGTTCTTCATTTTGATAGTTGTTTTTGCCTACGTAAATGTGGAATCCGTCGCTGGATAAATAATGGAAGGGACGGCTGGTAATTTTCGGACGTTTTTCTCCGGCCCTGCGTTTTTTGATATAGCCGTATTCCATTAATTCTTCCTTAATCTGCACCAAATCATTTTCTTCTAATGCAATGTCCAACGCGGCGCTGATGGACTCCAGATGGTCAATTTCTTCCTTTGTCTCCTTTGTCAGGTCGTTTAACGCTTCAAACGTCCTCTTTAACTTATTGTATTTATCAAAATGCTTCTGGGCATTTTCCCTGGCAGACAGCTGGGGATCTAATGGAATCCGCACTTCCTCATTGGTGTAGTAATTGAGACACTTAAATTCTTTTTCGCCGCCGGCAAGTTCGTAGCCGTAGGTGTTTAAAAGTTCTCCGTAAATCCGGTATTTTTCCCGCTTTTCCGTATCCTTTAACTGCTTGAGCTGCAAGTCGTATTTTTTATAATTCCGCTCTAAGGCAGTCTGAACAATCCGTCTTAAGTCCGAGGATTTCTGTCGGATTCTGGTAATGGTCTCCCTGGAAGAATAATACGTCCTGAGAACCTGGCTGACCGAATCAAATTTGCGGCTGGAAAACCGCTCGCTGTCAAAGCAGGTCAGGGGCAGGGAAGCAAACTCTGCGGGGACGTCGCCGTCGTAGACGATATTCGGAAAAAAGTTTCCCTCGGTTACGTCTTCCATCATCAGGGTAAGGGTCCGGTACAGGTGAACGGTTTCGTCTTCTGTCAGATCGCCTGCCGCTTTGTCCGGATTAATAGAAGCCAGGCAACACAGTTCTTCCGCGATAATAGGGCTGATACCAGTCAGCCGGTTGTACAAAGCCTTCTGTACCGCCATAGGCGCATGGGTCATCTGGTCGGCAAACTCTTCCAGGGATACCGTAAAGGGATCTGATTTTTCCATTGTATGAGGGATAAAATACATCCGTCCTGGAAGGACTTCCCTGACAGAACTTACCTGGGCGGAGATGTGTTTAATGCTGTCTAAAATAGTGCCGTCTTCTTTACAAAAGATAATGTTGCTGTGCTTTCCCATAATTTCGATGATCAGCCGTTTCCGGCAGACGTCGCCCATGTCGTCTAAATGCTCCAGAGTAATTTCGATAATCCGTTCCAGCCCAGGCTGGGATACGGAAATAATACGGGCGCTGCCGATGTGCTTCCTTAAAAGCATACAAAAATTAGGGGCAGTCATGGGGCTGGGTTTGTTCGCATCGGTCAGATATACCAAAGGAAGACTGGCGCTGGCTGAAACTAACAGCCGGACGGAAGAACCGTCTTTTTTTATTTGAAATAATAGTTCGTCTTTTTCCGGCTGGGCGATCTTTGCAATGCGTCCGCCCTCAATGGCCTGTTTTAAATCATGGGTCAGATTGGCAACTGTAATTCCGTCAAAAGCCATGATGAAACTCCTTTCTGGATAGGGTCACTTGTGTATTTGCAGGGTATAGTATACCACAACTTCTCATGGATTGAAATGTTTTATTGACTTGGAAAAGTCTTTGCCTTATAATGGAACTATCTATGGCAAGAAGGACCATAGTGAAAGAGAGGCTGATGTTATGATAAAAAGCATGACTGGTTTCGGCAGATTTGAAGAGATAACAGACGATTACAAAATATCTGTAGAGATGAAGGCCGTCAACCACCGGTATCTGGATTTGAGCATCAAGATGCCTAAGAAGTTTAACTACTTTGAAGCAGGCATCCGTACCCTGTTAAAGGATTATATCCAGAGGGGAAAGGTGGATGTTTTTATCAGTTATGAGGATTATACAGAGGGACGTCTGTGCTTAAAATACAACAGCGGACTGGCTGCAGAGTATATGGATGCGTACCGGAAGATGGCAGAGCAGTTTGGCCTTCCTAATACAGTAACGGTCAATGATCTGGCCAGATGTCCGGAGGTATTTACCATGGAACAGGCCCCAGATGATGAAGAGGAGATGTGGAAGGTTCTTTCCCACGCTGTCAGAGAGGCTGCAGAGCGCTTTGTCAATACCCGTACCCTGGAAGGGGAAAATTTAAAGAATGATTTGCTGGGCAAACTGGATTATATGGAAAGTCTGGTATCAGAAGTGGAAGAGCGTTCTCCCCAGGTGATTTCCGAATATCGGATCAAGCTGGAGGACAAGATCCGAGAGCTTTTAGCCAGCGCGGCAATTGATGAAAACCGCATTGCCACAGAAGTTACCATTTTTGCAGACAAGATTTGTGTAGATGAAGAAACCGTTCGCCTGCGCAGCCATATCAGCAATACCAGAAAAGAGCTGACTGAGGGCGGAAGCATCGGACGAAAGCTGGATTTTATTGCCCAGGAGATGAATCGGGAAGCCAATACCATTCTTTCCAAGGCCAATGATCTGGAGATTTCCCAGAGAGCGATTGCGTTAAAGACCGAGGTAGAAAAGGTTCGGGAACAGATTCAGAATATTGAATAAACAGGATAGTTTGATGACAGGAGACTGGATTATGAAGGAAAAAGGAGTATTGGCAGTTGTGTCCGGATTTTCCGGAGCAGGCAAGGGAACGCTGATGAAAGCCCTGCTTGAGAAATATGACAACTATGCCCTTTCGATTTCTGCTACCACCAGAAGCCCAAGGCCTGGCGAGACAGACGGAAAAGAATATTTTTTTGTAACAAAAGATCGGTTTGAAGAAATGATCCGCTCAGATGAACTGATTGAATACGCGCGCTACGTGGAAAACTATTATGGAACCCCAAAAGCGTACGTAGAACAGCAGATGGAAGCTGGAAAGGATGTGATTCTGGAAATTGAAATCCAGGGGGCATTAAAGGTAAAACAGCAGTTTCCAAACGCCCTTCTGCTGTTTGTGATGCCGCCCAGCGCCGCCCAGTTAAAAGAACGTCTCATCGGCAGGGGAACCGAGACGCCAAAAGTCATTGAAAGCCGGTTAAAGCGGGCTGCTGAAGAGTCTGAGGGCATTGAACATTACGATTACATACTGGTAAATGACCAGGTAGAAGACTGTGTAAAGCGTATGCACCAGCTGATTCAGGATCATCACAGCCGTACCTGCAACCAGACAGATTTTATTAAACAGATGCGTGCAGAGCTGCACCAGATGAATAAAGATTAAAACAGAGAGGAGATTTTGATATGTTACATCCATCTTATTCGGATTTAATTAATGCAGTAAACAGTGAGGTAGAGCAGGGAGAACAGCCGGTGGTACAGAGCCGCTATTCCATCGTCATTGCATCCGCAAAGCGTGCAAGACAGATTATTGACGGAGCAGAGCCGCTGGTTCCAAGCGCAGGCAAGAAACCTCTCTCTGTTGCCATTGAAGAATTATATAAGACCAAGGTTAAAATTCTTGGAGAAGATGAAGTTCCGGAAGAAGAAAATCAGTAATTCTGGCGGGAACTTTGAGAAAAATGGAGCGGGAAGACTTTTATTCATGGAAAACTTCAGAAAGTCTGTCGCTCCATTTTCCGCATAAAATAAAAAGAAAACGAGGTGCGTTCCGTTATATGAAACTACTGTGTATTTCGCTGGGATGTGACAAAAACCTGGTGGATACGGAAAAAATGTTGGGACTGTTCCGGCAGAACGGATGGGAATTTACCGATGACGAAACAGAAGCAGATGCAGTATTAGTCAATACCTGCTGCTTTATTGGAGACGCCAAAGAAGAAAGCGTCAATACCATTCTGGAGATGGCAGAATTAAAAAAAGAAGGCAATGTGAAAGCGCTGCTGGTTACCGGCTGCATGGCAGAACGGTATAAACAGGAGATTTTAGATGAGATTCCGGAAGTAGACGCCATTGTGGGCACATCCTCTTATGATGAAATCATCAGCGCATTAAACGGCGTATTTGAGGGACAGGGACCAGTTTCCTGCTTTGAAAGCTTAGACAGACTTCCAAAAAGCAAAGGACGGGTCGTTACGACCGGCGGTTATTATGGATTTTTAAAGATTGCGGAAGGCTGCGACAAGCGCTGCACCTACTGCATCATCCCAAGCCTTCGGGGCCCGTACCGCAGTTACCCCATGGAAGATCTGGTAGAAGAGGCAAAGGCGCTGGCCGATGGCGGCGTAAAAGAACTGATTGTTGTCGCCCAGGAAACGACGCTTTACGGCGTGGATTTATATGGAAAAAAGATGCTGCCAGAGCTCCTGCGCCGTCTGGCAACAGTTTCCGGCATCCAGTGGATCCGGATTCAGTATTGTTATCCGGAAGAAATTACCGACGAGCTGATTGAGGTAATCAAAACCGAAGAAAAAATCTGTCATTATCTGGATATCCCGATCCAGCATTCCAGCGACAGGATTTTAAAGAGAATGAACCGCCGTACCAGCCAGGCCCAGCTGAAGGAAATGATTGCAAAGCTCCGTACAGAGATTCCAGACATTGTTCTGCGGACTACGCTGATTTCCGGATTTCCAGGAGAAACGGAAGAAGACCATCAGATCCTGATGGAGTTTGTAGACGAAATGGAATTTGATCGTTTAGGCGTATTTGCTTATTCGGCAGAAGAAGACACGCCGGCCTATTCTTTTGAAAACCAGGTGCCCCAGGAGGTAAAGGAAGCGCGCAGAGACGAAATTATGGAACTGCAGCAGGAAATTTCCTTTGAACATTCTGAGAATATGGTGGGACGGATTTTAGACGTTCTGATAGAAGGAAAGGTTGCCGACGAACCTGCTTATGTGGGACGGACCTATATGGATGCTCCTGGCGTAGACGGATTGATTTTTGTCAATAGCGGCGAGCTTTTTATGTCCGGCGATTTTGTACGGGTAAAAGTAGTAGGAGCCAGTGAATATGATTTGATAGGAGAGGTGTACGATGAATTTGCCAAATAAACTGACGGTTCTTCGGGTCATTTTAATTCCGTTTTTTGTGGTGGCGCTGATGGCCCAGGGAGGAACCAACGAAACCTTGCGGATTGCAGCGGCAGTCATCTTTATCGTGGCCAGCCTGACCGATTTATTAGATGGCAAAATTGCCAGAAAATATAACCTGGTAACCAATTTTGGAAAATTTATGGATCCGCTGGCAGACAAGCTGCTGGTGTGTTCCGCGCTGATCTGCTTTATTGAGCTGGGGCAGGTTCCGGCATGGATGGTTATTATTATTATCAGCAGGGAGTTTATCATCAGCGGTTTCCGCCTGGTAGCGTCTGACAACGGCGTAGTCATTGCCGCAAGCTATTGGGGAAAGTTTAAAACCACGTTTCAGATGATAGCCATCGTACTGCTGATTCTTAACATTCCGGCGCTTTCCATGGTAACCCAGATTTGCCTGTGGATAGCCCTGATTTTAACCGTAGTGTCGCTGATTGACTACCTGGTAAAAAACCACAAGGTACTGACAGAAGGGAGTATTTAATCCATGGTAACCGAACTGATTTCCGTAGGAACGGAATTATTATTAGGAAATATTGTAAATACCAATGCCCAGTATCTGGCTGAACAGTGTGCGCTTCTGGGGCTGACGGTGTATTATCAGTCGACGGTAGGAGACAACAGGGAACGGCTGGCAGAGACGATTCAAACAGCGTTAAACCGTTCCGATGTCATCATTTTAACGGGAGGTCTTGGCCCTACGGAAGATGATCTGACAAAAGAAGTCTGTGCAGAAGTTATGGGCTTTGAATTAAAAGAAGATGTCCATACCAGGAAACGGATCGAACAGCATTTAAAAAACAGCATTTATTCTGATATTCCGGACAACAACTGGAAGCAGGCCATTGTACCGGTAGGAGCCATTGTCCTGGATAATGACAATGGTACGGCTCCAGGTCTGATTCTGGAAAAAGGAGGAAAGACGGCCATTCTTCTTCCAGGGCCTCCAGGAGAACTAAAGCCTCTTTTTGAAAAGCAGGCAGCTCCTTATCTGAAAAAGAGACAGCCGGAAGCGATTGTTTCCCAGATGGTTAAGATCTGCGGATATGGGGAAAGCCAGGTAGAAGATAAGCTGCTGGATTTAATTGACCGTCAGACCAATCCGACCATTGCAACCTACGCCAAAACCGGCGAGGTTCATCTCAGGATTACGGCCAGCGCTAAAAATGAAGACGAGGCGAAGAAACTGTTAAAGCCGGTTGTCAAAGAAGTAAAAAAGCGGTTTGAAGACAGCGTTTACTCGGTAAAAGAAAATGAGACCCTGGAAGCGGCCGTTGTCCGTCTCCTGGAAAAATATGAGCTGACGGTATCGACGGCAGAGTCCTGCACAGGCGGCCTGTTGTCCGGCCGGATTGTCAATGTGCCAGGAGCATCTGAAGTATTTAAGCAGGGGTTCGTAACTTATTCCAATAAAGCAAAGAGAAGACTATTAGACGTAAGCAAAGCTACGCTGAAAAAATACGGGGCTGTCAGCGAACAGACAGCAAAGGAAATGGCAGCCGGAGGCGCGTTTGCAGCGGATGCCGATACCTGTATTGCTATTACCGGCATTGCGGGACCCGATGGGGGAAGCGAAGAAAAACCGGTAGGCCTGGTTTATATCGCCTGCTATGTAAAAGACAAAGTAACCGTAGAGTGCTGCCGTTTTAAAGGAAGCAGGGAAAAAATCAGAGAACAGGCGGTAACGCGCGGATTAAATCTTCTGCGTCTGTCCATCCTTCAGAATTACCGCAAAGAGAAAGAAAAAGACTAGAACTAGGAGGACGTCATGGAACAACGGGCGATGAAAAAGTGTCTGACAACAGCGCATCACTATTCTTATACCAGATTGGCGCTGAATTATTATATGTATTTTGAAGAATGGGCAGATGAAACAAACAGGACTTCCTGGGAAGAAGAGTTTTTTTCTGCGTTCCAGCAGGTCATGGGCGCCGTTCTTTCCGGCGGGACCGATCTGCCCCGTCTGGAAGCATTGAGACAGAAGGCCATGAAAAAAATGGAAGTCCTTACTGCCTATACAGACTGTTTCCAGGTGTATGAGCACGTATTAAACCGTCTGGAGCTTCACTATGTTCCGATGGAAGAAAAACATTCCCTTCCCGAAGATGAAGAACTGGCAAATGAGATTTTACGCTTTTTAACTTCTTCCAGGGATTCAGCCCTGATGAATGAACGGATTCAGATGGTATTGGAGCAGCTTCCTGTCCGGTTTACAAAGAGTAAATTCTTTTCCATGGTTCAGGAAGCCATGTCTATTTACCAGGGTTCTCAAAAGAGCAGCTTAGACGCGATTCTTTACGTGCTTCGTACCGAGTCTATGGTCCAGCTTCCGGAAAACATGAAAGAGGGACATGAAACCCTGTATGACCTGCTTACCCTTCTTTCCGGAGCAGATTATAAAAATCTGTCCCAGGAAGAGTTTAACCGCCTTGCAGACGGACTTCAGATTGCCAGCCAGCAGATACTGGATTGTTCCGGCTTGCTGATGATGGAGATGGATTTAATCAACGATCTTTATGTCATCCATCTGACAGGTATGGCAACGGTAATGGATGCAGCAGAAAAGAAGAACCTTCACAACCTTCTTCAAGTGCTCTGGGACAAAATGCAGAAGGGCGACAGTTCCATTCCGGAAGAGGAAACAGAGGAAATGCTGATGCAGTTAGAGGGAAAACAGGAGCGCTATTACGAGCGCTGGCTCCGCTACGACATTCCGGAACATCAGGATGACAAAATGAAAGAAGGAACGGAAGAAGCAGAGCTTTTGGAAAATCTGAAAAAGGTACAGCTTCTTCTGTCCGGCAGCTCTTTTGTAGAACTGGATTCTGTTATGGAAGACCGGCAGGAAGTTACGAAAGAACTGTTGGAGAATGAGCTTTACAAGTTTTTCGGGGAACTGGAACACTTATGGAAGGGAATGCCGAAGGCAGTTGTGCGGGCTACGATGGCAAGGATGCTGTCCAGCCTTCCGGTGTGCTTTAACTCAGTTCCGGAGCTGGAACTTTATGTAAAGAGCAGTCTGGCCAGCTGTACGGATATGGATGAAAAAACCATTTCTATGGAGCTTATCCGGATGATTATGGTAGATGAGAATGAGATGGCATAAACCATTATATATGGGGGAACTGGCAGCAAAAAAAAGATTTTCCCTGATTCAGGGTCTGCGGAAAAAAAAGCCGTGTATCGGAGCTTATGTGATTACGCCCGCTTCAGGCGGCAATAATATTCTTGATATTTATCCGGCTGCCGAACTTCTGCTTCCCTATTACAGAGAAAAAGATTTCCTGATCATGGGAATTGCCTTTGGCTATGACGAAGCCACTGAGGTCGCAGCCAGGATAGTGGCAGATTTATACCGCAAAACGGGCGGTTTTTGTTTAAATGAATTATTAGGGGATGAGGCTCCATGATAAGCGCAGCCCTTTGGCTTTTAAAAATCATAGGAATCCTATTACTGGTTTTGTTTGCCCTGCTTTTGCTGGCAGTGCTGCTGGTTCTCTTTTCCGCTGTCTGCTATCAGGCGGAAGGATCCTATTTGGGTAATACGCTGAAAGCAGACGGGAAAATTTCCTGGCTGTTCCATATTCTGACAATCCGTTTTTCCTTTGAAGAAAGGGTTTATGGGGATGTCCGGATCTTCGGGATTCCAGTCTGGAGCACCGATAAAAAGGGCGCAGAAAAACCGAATGAAACGCAGCCGGAAATGGAGAACGGGCCGGAGGATTTCCAACCGGAAGAAGAGGTTTTTGGTATACAGGAACTGGGGACAGAAACTGGGGACAGGGATAGAGAAATACCGGAATTATCCGGAACCAAACAGCATAAGGCAGAACCGGAGCAGGAGGAAGCAGAACCGAAACCGGAAGAGTCCTTTCTGGAAACCTGGATCCGCCGCCTGTCAGAAAAGTCTAGAAGTCTTTTCCAGAAGGGAAAGCAGATGGCCGCAGACGGGAAACGTCGTTTCAAAAGGGCTATGGCACAGAAAGAAAAACTGGTGTCCTGGATAGAAGATGAGGCCAACCAGGAGTCTGTGAAACTGGTCGTTCGCCAGCTTGGAAAAATTATCCGCCATCTGCTTCCAAGAAAGGGACATGGCACGGTTACCTTCGGATTCGGGGAAGACCCTTATCTGACTGGAAAGGTTTTGACGGCGATTGCTCCGTTTTATCCTCTGTATGGAGAATATCTGGAGGTGTATCCGGATTTTGAGCGCCAGATTTTTGAAGCGGAAGGTACTGGAAACGGCCATATCCGGATCGGAGTAATCATCGGGTATGCCATAAGGCTGCTTTTTGACAGCAATATTCGCAAAAACATCCGCGCCTTTATGAGGCGCTGAAGTAGAGGAGGTATCTGCAATGGCAGAGAAGCATTTTTCAGAAGCAATAGACGCGTTATTTAAAGGAATGGATCAGTTTGTCTCTACAAAAACCGTAGTGGGAGACGCAGTAAAAATTGGCGATGCCATTATCCTCCCTTTGGTGGATGTTACCTGCGGTATGGCAGCCGGATCTTTTCAGAAACAGGCAAAGGAGAGCGGGGGCGGCGGAATGAACGCCAAAATAACCCCAAGCGCGATTTTAATTATCCAGAATGGCGTGACCAAGCTGGTAAATGTGAAAAACCAGGATGCCATGAGTAAGGTCATCGATATGGTGCCGGATTTTGTCAACCGGTTTATGGGCGGAAAGACATTTGACGAAGAAATCGCTCCGGAAGCAGTAGAAGCTGCAGAAAAGATGGCAAAAGACGTTACCGCATAGAACTGGGCCCGCCTGCATAGGATGCTCTATAGAGATGGAAACGGAGGATTCTATGAAGCGGGTCTTTGGATTGATGCTGTTTTGCTTCGGCGCCGGAATGACGATAATGCTGTTTATACCGGAAACCTTCGGGACACTGGTCTTTATTATCGGGTGCCTGGTAATCGGATATAATTTATTTTGCTGTTAAGAACAAACGTTTTAGGAGTGAAGTGTATGTATCGGCTGTTAATTGTGGATGATGAAGAGGATATCCGGAGAGGAATTGCCAGAGGAATTCCCTGGAGCCAGCTGGGGTTTGAGGTAGCCGGACAAGCCGGCAACGGAGAAGAGGCGGTAGGGCTTTTAGAGAGCGCCCGTCCGGACGTGGTATTGTCCGATATCCGTATGCCTAAAATGGACGGAATTGAATTAATGCAGTATCTTTCTGCCAATTATCCGGAAATTAAAATTATTATTTTAAGCGGATACAATGATGTGGAATACTTGAATATGGCAATTAAAAACAGGGTAACCGAATATCTGTTAAAGCCGACGGATATTGATGAATTTTGTCAGTTGTTTCAGAATCTGAAAACCAGATTAGACGAGGAACACCAGCAGAAACAGGAAATCGAACAGCTGAAAGCGGCCGTCGAACAGGGCAGGGAGCTGTCTTATGACAGGGTACTGATAAACCTTTTAGAAGGCTTTACTGGCGGCAGCACAGAACAGGAATGGAAGCGGGAGATGGAAGCAGGCGGAATGAATTTCAATCATTGCGTACTGGCAGTTCTGGATACGGATCCATCAGAAGGGACTTCCAAGGAAGGCCATTACCAGCTGAAAAAGCAGATTATCCGATATTGCAACTCCAGACAGCTTCCATGGAATAAACGCTTTTTCTTAAACAGAGATCACAAGGCAGTCGGAATTATTACACTTGGAGAGAAGGATTCCCTTTCCGACCTGCAGGCTGCAATCGGCGAGATGCAGATGGAAATCGGCGACATTTACAATCTGGCCCTGTTGGCCGGAATCAGCCCAATCTGCCAAGAGGAACAGCAGCTTCCTGGCCTGTACCAGCAGACGGTAAAAACGGTAACTACAAAAGCGCCGGATTTGATGGTCAATCGAAAAAAGAGCAGCATTCTGGTTACTGCTATTAAAGATTATATAAATGAACATTTCTGCTCCAATTCCATTTCCCTGGAAGAAGTCGCCGACCAGTTCCGGAAAAATCCAGCCTACATATCTAAGGTTTTTAAGAAAGAAACCGGTTTTAATTTCAGCGACTATATTGTACAGAAACGAATGGAAAAGAGCAAAGAGCTTTTAAAGGATATGACGTTGAAAATTTATGAAATTGCAGAAATGACCGGTTATGCCGACGCCTCTAATTTTATAAAAGTATTTAAAAAGCACTGCGGCATGAGTCCAAATGAATACCGCAGTATTTTTTCCTGAGGTAAGAAATGAAACAATTTATAAAAAAAGTACGCAGGTATATGGAGTCCAATCTGCGCAGGCAGCTTGAATTTTACCTGATTTTATTTGTGCTGCTTCCGATGACTTTGGTAACCATTCTGCTGTTTATCGGAGCCAGGCAGGAGCTGAAGAATCAGGCGATTATCCATGTCCGCCAGAGTTCGCTGGCAATCAGCCAGCAAATCGATAAATTTCTCAGCGGTATTTTAAATGTATCAGATACCTTTGCATATGATGCAGAACTGGAAAAACTGATGGACACCGATTACAGAAAAAGAGAGCTGGAGAAACGGACCGATATTTACACCCTTCAAAACTATTTTATCAAAACCGATCCGTTAAGAAAAAACCAGAGAATCAGCGCCGTATATACCAACCAGGGCAGGGTATTTAACCTGGTAAATCCCAACTGGGACGGAGAGGATTTAAAAGAAAAATTGGCTTCGTTCGAGCCGACAGACAAACAGAATCTATCCATGTTTAAATGGTTTCCCCTTCAAAAAAAGTTTCTTTCTTCCGCATCTTCCGGACAGCCCCGTATTGATAATATAGTCGTAGGAATGAGACGGATTATGGATCCGTTTACAGGGGTATGGCAGTACACCCAGTTTTTCTGCATCGAAGAAAATGAAATTTATCAGCTGTATCGCAGTTCAGCCCAGGAAATGGGGGGAACCGTTTTTTTATTAGATAAAAATGGAGAACTCATCTCTTCTTCAGACGAACGCTGCGTGGAAACAGGAGCCCTTCCAAAAGAACTGCAGGATCCAATCATGGAATGGAATCCGGAAGAAACGGAACTCAAATACCAGGGGCAGAAATACATTTTGGATCACACGGTTCTGGAAGAAAGTGACTGGCAGCTTCTGCTTATGGTTCCGGTCAGCTATGCGACAACGGCTATAGACAGTCTGTTAACGCGGATGATGGCTGCTCTGGCTGTCTGCGTCCTTCTTTGCGGCGTTTTACTTACCTGGTTGTCCAAGCGGTTTTTGCAGCCGGTAGAGGTGCTGGATGCTTCTATGAGAGAAGTGTATGACGGAAATATGGAAGCCTATGTAAATCCAGAGCTTTATAATGGGGAAATCCAGAAAATGATGGTGTATTACAATGCAATGCTGGTAAAAATCAACCATTCCATAGAAGAGCAGGTAGCAAATGAAAAAAAGAAAAAGGAGCTGGAACTGGAAGTATTAATGGGGCAGATTAACCCACATTTTCTTTACAACACCCTGGAAAACATTGTCTGGAAATCCAATGAAGCCGGTTATCCCGATATTGGAAGGGTCGCGGCGTCCTTAGGACGTCTGTACCGCCTGTCCATTGGAAACGGAGAGATTTTAGTCAGCCTGCGTCAGGAAGTAGAACACGTTTCCGCTTACATCAATATCCAGAAAAACCGCTATAAAGATCGGGTTGAGTTTTCGTTAACCGCCGATTTAGAAAAACTGGGAGAGTTTTCCATTATTAAACTGACCCTGCAGCCCATTGTAGAAAATTGCTTCATGTATGCCATGGAGGGAATCGATCATCCGTTAAAAATCCGTCTGGACATTCAGATTCAGGAAGAGATTATCCTGATTCGTATCGCAGACAACGGAAGCGGTTTGAGCAGGGAACGTCTCGAAGAGGTACGCAGGCAGATTGAATATGGAAAAGTGCAGACCAGCAGCAGAAGCGGTAACGGACGAAAAGGCGCTGGAATCGGAATGTACAGCGTAAAAGAGCGGATTGCCATTTATACGGGCTATCCGGACAGCTTAAAGATCCAAAGCAGGCTCGGATCTGGTACGATCGTAACCATTAAATTTCCCAAATTATGCAAGGAGGATAAAAACAACCAATAAAGGTAAAATTCTAACTATGGAATTATACGATATGACAAGGTAGAATAAATCCATAAAGAAAATTTGGGAGGAAAAGCAATGAAAAGAAATTTAAAAAAGATTGCGTCTTTGTCACTTTGCGCAGCAATGGCAATCGGTTCTTTAGCAGGATGTTCTTCTAAGTCTGCTGACGAAACTACTGCAGCAACTACCGCCGCAGAGACCAAAACAGAGGCTGTTTCTGAAGGAGAAACAACAGCAGAAAGCGCTTCTTCTGACAAGCCATTTGAGGGAGTTACTTTAAAGTATGCAACAACCCAGACTGCAAGTACCGGAGAAGAGAATTTAAAACTGATTGAACTGGTAAAAGAGCAGACCGGTATCAACATCGAATTTTATGTAATTCCTTCTGCAAAATCCGGAGAAGTAGATAAGACGTTAGTAAGTCTGATGGCAGGCGATGAAATCGACCTGATCTACAACACCAAGCCAGGTTTAAAGACCTTCTACAACGCAGGCGTTCTGACTCCATTAAATGAGATTGCAGCAAATGCAGGTTACGATATCAAGGCAACGTTCGGCGATTACGTTCCAGAATTTGACGGCGACGTATACGGACTTCCAGCATTTTCTGACATCTGGATTACCTTATACAACAAGAAAATTTTTGATGATGCAGGCGTTCCTTATCCAACCGCAGAAGGATGGACCTGGGAGAAATACATTGAGACTGCAAAGCAGTTAACCGATACCAGCAAGGGAATCTACGGTTCCTTCATGTTAGACTATGACTGCTACGCATATATGTATGCACTGCAGAAAGGCTGGGAGCCATACAAAGAGGACGGTACCGCAAACTTTGACGACCCATTGTTCAAAGAGAGCGTAGAGTTCTTCTATGGCTTAGGCAACAACGAGAAGATTCAGCCTTCTATCTTAGAGTTTAAGGCAGCAAATATGCCATGGAACTCCTTCGTGTCTACTGGCAATTACGGTATGTTCATGTGCGGCGGCTGGGTAACTTCTATTTTGAACCAGTTTGATAAGTACCCAAGAGACTGGCAGGCAGGACTTCTTCCAATGCCTTATCCGGAAGGAGAAGATCCATCTACTCTGACCGTTCCAGGATGCTATGCAATTCCTACTACCAGCAAGAATAAGGAAGCAGCATTTGCAGCAGCCGTATGTATGGCAGAAAACCAGTACACTCTGGGCATGGGACGTGTTCCTGCAAGAGTGGATCTGACAGATGAAGAAATTGATAACTACATCGAGACTTCTTTAGCAGCGCCTTATGAATTTGACGGAATTACCGTAGATGACTTCAAAGCAGCATGGTTTGACAGCAATCGTACCGCTCTGTCTGAGAAGATTATCGGCGCCGGAGATGCAGCCATTTCCCAGATTATTATTGAGGAAGGTCAGTTATACGGCCAGGGTGCCCAGGACATTGATACTGCTATCGCAAAGATTCAGGAGCGTGCAAACAAAGCAATTGAAGAGGATGTACAGTAATAGTCTGACCTGACAGGGACAGTCCCCTTTGGGCAACCAGAGGGACTGTCCCTGTCGTTTACGCATTTATACAAAAAAGAGGTACAAATATGAAATCAAGAGCTCAAAGAGCTGAGAATCTCACAGGAGCGTTGTTTATTGCTCCATACCTGATTGGTTACATTATATTCCAGGGTCTGCCTTTCTTAATCGCAATGATTTTAGGTTTTACCAATGTCCGTTATATCAGTAAGATTGAAGACGCTTCCTTTGTTGGACTGGAAAATTTTGTCCGGATGTTCCAGGACACGGATACGATGGCTGCATTAGGACGCACGGGAATGTATTCCCTTATCTATGTGCCGTTAATCATGGTAAGCGGTTTCTTTATCGCTTATATGGTAAATAAAGGCATTCACTGCAAAAATATGATCCGCTCTATGTTTTTCCTGCCATATGTATCCAATATGGTAGCGGTAGCCGTTGTATTCAAGCTTTTGTTAGGACCAAACGGCCCGCTTGTTTATCTGCTTCAGAAAGTTGGAATGGAAAATCCTCCATACCTGTTATATGGATTAAATACAGCGCTTCCTACTGTCGTATGCATTGCAGTATGGAAGGGCATTGGATTGAACTTTATCACGTATTTAGGCGCTCTGCAGAATGTATCTTCCGATTTGCTGGAAGCGGCAGAAATCGATGGCGCAAACAAGTGGCAGAGAATCTGGAATATTATTATTCCGTCTATTTCTCCAACCACATTCTTTTTGTTAATCAGTTCTGTTATTACCTCCCTGCAGAACTTTACCACGATCCAGGCTTTAACCGGAGGCGGTCCTGGACAGGCAACTACCGTTATGTCCATTAACATCATCCGCACCGCATTCAGCAACTACCAGACTGGCTACGCAAGCGCCCAGGCAATGGTAATGTTCCTGATTGTACTGGTCATTACCTTAATCCAGTGGCGCGGCCAGAAAAAGTGGGTTAATTATTA
The DNA here is from genome assembly GCA_900542035.1 of uncultured Clostridium sp. Classification (GTDB taxonomy): domain Bacteria; phylum Bacillota; class Clostridia; order Lachnospirales; family Lachnospiraceae; genus UMGS1370. The sequence goes on along the minus strand of UQMJ01000006.1, from coordinate 65,321 downwards.
AGGAGGAGCTATGAGCAGCAAACGTAAACACAATATCATGTCATGGGTATGGACGATCATCCTGGCTGCAATCGGTCTGGTTTGTATCTATCCCTTCCTTTTTATGCTTTCGTCATCCTTTAAGATTTCGGGAGATGTATTGTCAAAACCCATGCAGTTAATTCCAGATCCGATTATCTTTACCAACTTCAGCGACCTGTTTGGGGATCCTTACTATGATTTTGGACAGTGGTACATCAATACCATCGTGATGACCGGACTTACAATTTTAATCAAAGTATTTGTTGTAACCATTACCGCATATGCATTTGCAAAAATAAACTTTAAGGGAAGAGACGCTATCTTTTTAGTCCTTCTGACTTCCCTGATGATTCCAAGCGATATTATGCTGATTCCAAGATACATTATTTTTAAACAGCTTCATATCCTGGATACCATGTGGTCACTGGTTCTGCCGGCAACCTTTGACATTTACTTCGTTTTTATGATCCGCCAGTCCTTTATCGGCATTCCGGATTCTATCAGCGAAGCGGCAAAAATCGACGGCTGCAAACACTTCCAGATTTATTACCGGATTATTCTGCCGCTGGCAAAACCAGCAGTAGTTACCATGGTTCTGTTTACCTTTGTATGGTCCTGGAACGATTACATGGGCCCATACATCTTCATTTCCAGCCTGGATAAGCAGATGCTGTCCGTAGGTATTAAACTGTTTACGGAAGGTACGGTAACGGATCCTGCCCTTCAGATGGCTGCAGCTACCCTGGTATTAGTACCGGTACTGGTATTGTTCTTATTCTCCCAGAAATACTTCGTAGAGGGCGCGACCTCTGGCGCAGTAAAGGGGTAATACAATGGAAAAAGTCAACTATAAAATTACAGAAAAATCCCATATCAAAATGCTTTTTCTGCTGTGTTGGCTGTCCTATTTTTCAACCTATTTAGGCCGGCTGAATTATTCAGCCGGCTTAACTGAAATTATCCAGTCAGAAGGGTTTACCAAAGGACAGGCAGGAATCATCGGAACAGCATTTTTCCTTGCTTATGGCGGTGGGCAGTTTGTAAGCGGATTTCTGGGCGATCGGCTGAGTCCGAGAAAAATGGTATTTACCGGTTTATTTATTTCTGCAATTGCCAATCTCCTGATGTCGGTTTCTTCCTCTTATCTGATCATGACCGTCATCTGGTGCTTTAACGGATTATTTCAGGCTTTTATCTGGTCGCCTATGATCCGGCTGATGTTTGAATACTACAAAACGGAAACCAGAACCCAGGCCTGCGTATATTTAAACAGTTCGGTGCCCATTGGAACCATGGCGGCTTACGGCGGAACCGCAGCATTAATCTGGCTGTCCGGATGGAGAATGACCTTTGTTTTTGCCGGTTTCCTGCTTCTGGTAATTTCTGCAGTATGGTTTGTGGGAATGGGGCGGCTGGAAGCTTATGCAGAAAAATATGGAGAACCAGAACTTCCGGCTCCTGTGCCAGCAGTTGGACAAAGAAGCAGCCAGGCCGGAATATTTTCCTGGAAGTCTCTTTTAATTGAATCCGGCTTCCTGCTTCTGATGGCAGCCCTGTTTGTACAGGGCGCATTAAAAGATGGCGTAACCACCTGGGTTCCGGCATATATCAGCGAAACCTACCAGTTAGAAAATATTATTGCCATTGTCAGCACCATGGTGATCCCGATTTTTAACCTGTCAGGCGTATTTTTAGCATCGATTGCCAACATCCGTCTGTTTAAAAATGAAATCCGTACAGCGGGAGCATTTTTCCTGGTGTGCGCAGTCTCCCTGTTGATTTTATGGGGAGTTTCCGGAAAAAGCGTGGTCATTTCCTTTATGATGCTGGCAATTTCTACAACTGCCATGATGGCGGTCAATACTATGCTGATTGCAGTTTTACCGTCCCATTTTGGAGTAATTGGAAAAGCCTCTTCTATATCCGGATTGTTAAATTCTTCTGTATATGTAGGAGGAGCCATTTCTACTTACGGAATTGGCACATTATCGGTTATAATCGGATGGGAAGGAACCATTCTTGTCTGGTTTTTCCTGGCGGTTCTGGCCATGGGACTTTGTTTTGCTGTGGTAAAGCCCTGGCTTCGGTACCGGAAACAGGTACTTCATTTATAATTTATCAAAGGAGAGATACTTATGTCTGAACGAATTTATCTGCTGCCAAAAGAAGGAACTTATTACAAAGCCAATCTTCACTGTCACACCACGTTTTCTGACGGACGCCTTACGCCGGAAGAAGTAAAAAAAGCATACCAGGAACAGGGATATTCTGTCGTGGCCTATACGGATCACCGCAATTATCAGTGGCACAAAGAGCTGACCGATGACAGGTTCCTGGCATTGGCAGCTATGGAAGTAGATATGAACGAGCATTATAAAGCCTCGGGAGATTTTTCCAGGGTAAAGACCTATCACATCAATCTCTATGACAGCCATCCGGAGTCCTTCCAGGAAGAAAAAATGGCAGGACTGCTTCCGGAGAGACGTTACAACGACACGGATTATATTAATGAGTATATTGATAAAATGAAAGGCTATGGGTTCTTTGCCTGCTATAACCATCCTTACTGGTCTTTGCAGAATTATGACGATTACAAAAACTTGCGGGGATTTTGGGGCATGGAAATTTATAATCACGGCTGCGAGCATGACGGTTTATACGGCTATCATCCGCAAAGCTATGATGAAATGCTCCGTCTGGGCAATCGCCTGTTCTGCGTGGCGACAGACGATAACCACAATTCATTCCCGTTTGGCCACCCGTTCTGCGATTCCTTTGGCGGTTTTACCATGATTCATGCAAAAGAACTGAGCTATGAGGCAATTGTATCTTCCCTGCTGAAGGGGGAATTTTACAGCTCCATGGGGCCGGAAATCAAAGAACTGTACGTGGAAGATGGAAAGTTGGTTATTAAGACCAGTCCGGTAGAAAAAATTTATATTGCAACAGAAGGAAGAAACTGTTACCGGACGGCTGCCAATCCAGGCGAGACCATTACAGAAGCCTGCTTTGAGCTTACCGGCAAAGAAGGCTACATACGGGTAAACTGCCAGGACAGCAGAGGGCTTCACGCCAATTCCAACGCATACGAAATGAACGGAACCGTTCCATTTCTTCGTCCATACGATATGACACGCTGGTAAAATTGATAAAGGAATATTACGATGGAACAAAACACTGTGCAAAGAGAAGAACAGCTTACGGCCATTACGCCGTCTAAGCGCCAGCTCGCCCATCAGCAGCTGGAATTTTATGGATTTTTCCATTATACAATCAACACTTACACAGGAAAAGAGTGGGGAGACGGAACGGAGTCTCCCTCTCTTTTCTCTCCAAGCCATCTGGACGCCGGACAGTGGGTTCGGGCAATCAAAGCGGCTGGAATGAAAGGTGCGATTCTGACCTGTAAGCATCACGACGGATTCTGCCTCTGGCCCAGCAGGTATACCGGCCATACCGTTGCCGCAAGTCCGTATAAAAATGGATCAGGAGATGTGGTGGCAGAAGTAGCAGATGCCTGCCGGAAAGAGGGGCTGAAATTCGGAATTTATCTGTCTCCCTGGGATCGAAACCATCCCAGCTACGGCCAGGGAGAGGCCTATGACGATTATTTTGTCAATCAGCTGACCGAGCTTTTAACCAATTATGGGGAGATTTTCTGCGTCTGGCTGGACGGAGCCTGCGGAGAAGGAAAAAATGGGAAAGTCCAGCGTTATGACTGGAACCGCTATTATGAGACCATCCGCCGCCTCCAGCCGGAAGCCTGCATCAGCGTAACAGGGCCGGACATCCGCTGGTGCGGAAATGAAGCCGCAGATACCAGAAAAGAAGAGTGGAGCGTGGTTTCCGCCAGAATGTTTGATCCCATGAAAATCCAGGAAAACAGCCAGCAGGACGATACCAGGGAATTCCGGCAGAAAAAGATTGCGTCTTCGGATCAGGATTTAGGAAGCCGGAAAGCCCTGGAAGGGGAAGAAAAGCTAATCTGGTATCCGGCAGAAGTAGACGTATCCATCCGTCCAGGCTGGTTTTACCATCCAAAAGAAGATGCCATGGTCCGTTCTCCCCAGGAGCTATTAGAAATTTACGATCGTTCGGTAGGAGGGAATGCCCTTTTGCTGCTAAACGTTCCTCCTATGCCGGACGGACGCTTAAATGACGCGGACGTAAAAGCCTTAGAAGGGCTGGGAGATTTGATTCGGGACAGGCAGAAGCATAACGCGGCTTTGGATGCAAGGATTCAGCACGGCTTTGCGAAGGATGGAACCTTCTATATAAAGCTGGACTGGGAGAAACCGGTTTCTTTGTCTTTTCTGGTGCTGCAGGAGGACATCCGTTACAGCCAGCGGGTAGAAGCCTTCCGGATTTTGGACGGGGAAACAAAAGAAGTTCTTTATACCGGAACGGTGATTGGCTACAAAAAGCATATTCTGCTGCCGGAGAAAAAGTTGAAACGTCTGGTGGTTGAGATTAGAAAGAGCAGAAGAGAGCCCCATATTCTGAATACAGAGTGCTATTAAACTGAAAAAACCCCTGGTCATATGACCAGGGGATTAAAATCTTATTAAGCTCTTTCAACTAATCCGGAGCGTAAGCAGGAAGTACATACGTACATCTTCTGAGCACCGCCGTTAACTTTTACCTTAACAGATTTTACGTTAGCTTTCCACATTTTGTTAGAACGTCTATGGGAATGGCTCACTGCGTTACCAAAGTGAGCAGCTTTCTCGCAAATTGCACATTTTGCCATGATTTGCACCTCCTTAAAAGCTACTTGGATTTACTGTACAAATAAACTTACATAAATCCACAACATCTGTATGATACCAGAAAGTATAAAATTTTGCAAGCGAATTTTAAAAATTTATTTCTTTTTTCCAGAAAATAGTGTATACTGAACAATATCAAGAGAATTGGAGGCAAGTCTATGAAAGGACGAATCAATAATAAACTGGGCGAAATCCAGATTAACCCTGATGTTATTGCGTTATATGCAGGAACGACAGCAGTAGAGTGCTTTGGCATTGTAGGTATGGCTGCTGTCAGTGTGAAAGACGGTCTGGTAAAACTTCTCAAGAGAGAGAGTCTGACCCATGGAATCAATGTAGAGATTCAGGACAATCATATTTCCATCGACTTCCATGTTATCGTTGCCTATGGAGTTAGCATTTCCGCAGTTTCTGACAACCTGATTGAAAATGTCAAATATAAGGTAGAAGAATTCACCGGTATGAGCGTAGATAAGATTAACATCTACGTAGAAGGTGTAAGAGTGATTGATTAGGAGGAAAGGAACTCGTGGGTATGAATACAGTAGACGCTAAGCTGTTAAAGCAGGCATTCTTAGCAGGAGCAAAAAACTTAGAAGCAAAAAAAGAATGGATTAACGAATTAAACGTATTCCCTGTACCAGACGGGGATACGGGTACCAATATGACCATGACCATTATGGCCGCAGCCAGAGAAGTGGCAGCCATTGAAGAGCCGACTATGGAAAATCTGGCAAAGGCCATTTCTTCCGGCTCACTAAGAGGCGCACGAGGCAACTCTGGCGTCATTTTATCCCAGCTGTTCCGCGGATTTACCAAAGAAATAAAAAAAGCGGACGTGATTACTACTACCATTCTGGCAAACGCCTTTGTTCGGGCAACCGAGACGGCTTACAAAGCCGTTATGAAACCAAAAGAAGGTACGATTCTGACGGTAGCCAAGGGAATGTCTGACAAGGCGGCAGAATTAGTAAGCCAGACGGAAGACGTAGTCGAATTAGTTTCCCAGGTTATTGAGTACGGCGATTATGTATTAAGCCAGACGCCGGAGATGCTGCCGGTATTAAAGCAGGCAGGAGTTGTAGATTCCGGCGGCCAGGGTTTGATGCAGGTTATGAAGGGTGCTTTTGACGGCCTTCTTGGAAAAGAACTGGATTTAAGCGTAGAAGGAGTAAAAACCGGAACGCAGACTGCTGCCAAACCGGTTGCTGGAGCAGCTTCGACAGAAGAGTTTGATATTAAATACGGGTATTGTACCGAGTTTATTATCAATGCGGCCAAAGAATTTACCGAAGACGAAGAGCAGTCCTTTAAAGGCTATCTGGAATCCATCGGCGATTCCATCGTTGTGGTTGCAGATGAAGACGTGGTAAAGGTTCACGTCCATACCAACCATCCAGGTCTGGCATTTGAAAAGGCTCTGACCTACGGTTCTCTGTCCAGAATGAAAGTAGACAATATGCGGGAAGAGCATGAAGAGCGTCTAATTCAGAATGCAGAGAAAGCTGCCGCTGAGCAGAAGGCCGCAGAAGAAGCGAAAAAAGCAGACGAGCCCAGAAAGCCATACGGATTTATCGCTGTTTCCATCGGAGACGGCCTGGGAGAGATTTTTAAAGGAATTGGCGCAGATTACCTGATTGAGGGCGGCCAGACCATGAACCCCAGTACCGAGGATATGTTAAACGCCATCGATAAGGTCCATGCAGATACGATTTTCATTCTTCCGAATAATAAAAACATTATCCTGGCAGCCGAGCAGGCAAAGCATCTGACCGAAGATAAGCAGATCATTGTCGTTCCAAGCAAAACGGTTCCTCAGGGCATTACGGCATTGATTAACTTTATGCCGGATTTATCTCCGGAAGAAAATCTGGACGTTATGACCCAGGAAATGCAGCGGGTAAAGACCGGCCAGGTTACTTATGCAGTCCGCACTACCTGTATTGACGGAATGGACATTACAGAAGGCGATATTATGGGCATTGGCGACAAGGGAATGCTGGCAGTGGGAAAATCCATTGATGCAACGACTCTGGATATGCTGCAGGCAATGCTGGATGAAGAATCTGAGCTGATTACCATCTACTATGGAAGCGATGTGACAGAAAAAGATGCCTCCCAGCTGCTTAGACAGGCACAGGACAGATTCCCTGGATATGAAATCGAACTTCAGCCAGGCGGACAGCCCATTTACTATTACTTAATTTCAGTAGAATAGGCAACATAAAAGGGGATGCCGTAAATGACAGGAATTTGCGGCGCCCTTTTTTAATCTATCCACAAGCTTATGATAGGAGACAGAAACAATGGACGCCACGCCGATTGAATCTCTAAAGGGGATTGGAGAAAAAACCGGAAAGCTGTTCCGTAAACTGGGAATAGAGACCTCGGAAGAGCTGCTTTCCTATTACCCCAGAGCCTATGACGCCTATAAGGAGCCCCTTCCCATCGGCCAGCTGAAAGAGGGAGAAATTGGGGCCGTCGACGGGGTTCTTACCAAAACGGCAGATCTTATCCGGTTAAATCGTCTGCAGATGGTTTCCGTTACCCTTAAGGATCTGACAGGAACGATCCAGATTTGCTGGTATAATATGCCTTATATGCGGGCCAATTTAAAGGCAGGAAGCCACTGGATATTTCGTGGAAAAGTGGTCAGAAAGCGTGGGAGGCTGATTATGGAGCAGCCGGAACTGTTTTTACCAGAAGACTATGGGGCAAAGGTAAATTCCATGCAGCCGATCTACAGCCAGACCAGGGGACTGGGCAACAAAGCCATTGTCAAAGCAGTTAGCCAGGCGCTAACGCTCCGTCAGATGGAAAAGGAATTTCTGCCAGCAGACATCCGCAAAAAATACCAGTTGGCAGAATATAATTTTGCTGTAGAACACATCCATTTTCCATCGGATGAGACCGAGTTATTATTTGCCAGAAAACGGCTGGTTTTCGATGAATTTTTTATGTTTATCCTTACGGTCCGCAGACTCAGGGAGTCTCGTTTTGACCAGCCAAGCCCATACCCCATCAGACCGGCCGAAGAAGTCCGGCAGTTAAAGGCGGCGCTTCCCTATTCCTTGACGGGTGCCCAGGAAAAAGCGCTTCAGGAAATCGAAGCGGATTTGTCCAGTGGAACGGTCATGAACCGGCTGATCCAGGGAGACGTTGGATCCGGCAAGACCATTCTGGCCGTACTGGCCCTGCTTCACACAGCCTGTAATGGATTCCAGGGGGCGCTAATGGCGCCCACAGAAGTGCTGGCAAAACAGCATTATGAGGGAATCTGCCAGATGTTTGAACAGTACCATATCAAGAAAACGCCGGTTCTGGTTACAGGTTCCATGACAGCAAAGGAAAAGCGGCTGGCTTATGAAAAAATCAGAAACCATGAGGCAGATATTATCATTGGAACCCACGCCTTAATTCAGGAAAAGGTAATTTATGATAACCTGGCTCTGGTCATTACCGATGAACAGCACCGGTTTGGAGTCGGCCAGAGAGAGGCTTTTGGAAGCAAAGGAAAGACGCCGCATATTATGGTTATGAGCGCCACGCCGATTCCCAGAACCCTGGCCATTATCCTGTACGGAGATCTGGATATTTCCGTAATTGATGAACTTCCGTCAGAACGTCTTCCCATTAAAAACTGTGTGGTAGGAAAAAGTTACCGGCCAAAAGCCTATGATTTTATTGCCAGACAGTGCGCCATGGGACACCAGGCCTATGTGATCTGCCCGATGGTGGAAGAAAGCGAGATGATTGACGCAGAAAACGTCCTGGATTACACCAAGATTTTACGAAACGAACTCCCAGAATCTGTCAGGGTCGAATATCTTCATGGAAAAATGAAGGCAAAAGAGAAAAATGAGCGGATGGAATCCTTTGCAGCAGGCGAGATTCAGGTATTGGTTTCGACTACGGTTGTAGAGGTAGGAGTCAACGTCCCCAATGCTACGGTTATGATGATTGAAAATGCCGAACGGTTTGGCCTTGCCCAGCTTCACCAGCTTCGGGGGCGGGTCGGAAGAGGAAGCAGCCAGTCCTACTGCATTATGGTAAACTGTTCGGAAGAAGAAGGCAGTATGGAGCGGCTGGATATTTTAAATAAGTCCAATGACGGTTTTTATATTGCGTCAGAAGACTTAAAGCTTCGCGGTCCAGGAGATATTTTTGGAATGCGTCAGAGCGGCGAGCTGGAGTTTCGTCTTGCCGATATTTTTACAGATGCCAATCTGTTAAAAACCGTGTCCGAAGAGGTAGATGACCTGCTGGCCGCAGATCCAAGGCTGGAACAGGATGAACACCAGGAATTAAACAAACGGCTGCAGAAATATCTGGAGCACAGCTATGAAAGGTTGAATTTATAAAATGGATAAAATAAGATATGTAATTGTTGGATCCGGATGGCGTTCGGAGTTTTATGTGAGAATTGCAAAGGCCATGCCGGATAAGTTTGAAGCTGCCGCCATGCTTTGCCGGACAGAAGCAAAGGCAAAACAGATGGAGGAAAAGCTTGGAGTTTATACGACGACTTCCGAAGCGGAATGCCGCAGCTTAAAGCCGGATTTTATTGTAGTGGCAGTAGATAAGCCGTCTGTTTTTAAAGTATCCAGAAACTGGCTGGATAAGGGATGGCCGGTTTTATGTGAAACGCCTGCCGGACTCAAAATGGAAGACTTAGAAGACGCATGGAGATTCCACTGCTACGGAACCAGATTCCAGGTGGCGGAACAATACCATCTCTATCCCAGATATGAGAAGATCCTGGAGGTAGTAAAAAGCGGCGTTCTGGGAGATCCGCAGGCCGTAGATTTATCGGCTGCCCATGATTACCATGCTGTCAGTCTCATCCGCCGTATTTTAGGAGTTGGCTTTGAAAATGCCTTTTTTACTGGAAAGCGGTTTACGTTCCCAGTATTGGAAACTGCAGGGCGAAACGGTGTGGTGGAAAACGGCCAGGTAAAAGACAGCTACCGGATCCGGATGGACATGGAATTTGACAGCGGAAAAATGGGTTTTTATGATTTTGACAAGATTCAGTACCATTCCCGTATTCGCGGCATTGAAATCCGGATTCAGGGAGACCGAGGAGAACTTTCCGGAAACCATCTGACTTATGTGGATTCAGACGGAATCTTTCATGAAGAGACGATTTCATGGGAAAACCCATATGCAGACCTGGGATTTTCCGAAGACGAAACAGCGATTGTAAAGATGCTGGAGGGAATGAAACAGTATGTGGATGCCGGTACCGAATGCTATCCCATGGCAGAAGCCCTGCAGGATGCATATTTTTCCCTGTGCATGGAAAAAGCCCTGCTTCATCCATATGAGACCATCCAGTCCCAGACCCAGATGTGGGGTTATTAACCATGGTGGATCTGACAAAGGGGAATCCTGCCGGAAGAATGGTGAAATTTGCCCTTCCGGTGGCTCTGGGCAATGTGTTTCAGCTTTTTTACAGCCTGGCAGATGCCCGAATAGTAGGAAGTACCCTGGGAGCGGAAGCGCTGGCTGCCGTAGGCGCTACTACGTCCATCAGCACTCTGCTGATTGGATTTATGAACGGCTTGACCAACGGCTTTGCTATTTTGATTGCCCAGAAGTTCGGAGCTGGAGAAAAAAACGAGGTTCGCCGGTTCGGAGCGTTAAGCTTTGGCCTGGGAATCCTGTTTTCCATCCTGCTTTCCCTGGTAAGTATCGCCGGATTGTCTGGGATTTTTAAGCTGCTGAATGTACCAGATATTTTAGCGGCAGATGCCAGGGCTTATATTGCGGTAATTCTGGCAGGAATTCCTGCGGCAATGGCATACAATGGCTGCGCCGGAATCCTTCGGGCAGTAGGAGATACTGGCGCGCCTCTCGCCTTTTTAGTGCTGGCCAGCCTTCTTAACGTAGGCCTGGATCTGCTGTTTATTCTCCGGTTTTACATGGGAGTAGGAGGCGCGGCCTGGGCAACCGTTCTGTCCCAGACCATTTCTGCGGTACTCAGCTTTTGCTATATGTGGAAAACCTATCCCTTTTTCCGGTTCCATCTGGCAGATTTTGCACCAGACAAAAACCGGATCCGGCAGCTTTTATCCTCTGGTCTTTCCATGGCTTTGATGATGTCGCTGGTATTTTTCGGAACCCTGGCGCTTCAGTCTGCCATCAATACCTTTGGAACCAATACCATTGTGGCCCATACAGGGGCAAGGAAAATTACAGAGTTTTTCATGCTGCCTTTTAGTGTTATGAGCGTAACCATGGCAACCTACTGTGGTCAGAACCTGGGAGCTGGAGAAACAGCCCGCATCCGTCTGGGTGTCCAGTACGCCCTTTTTCTGACCTGGGGATGGTCGCTGTTTGTGATATTTTTAAGCTATATGGCTGCACCATCCTTAATCTATCTGGTTACAGGAAGCAGGGAGACCGAAGTCGTAACTACAGCAGCCCTTTATTTAAAAATCGATACGCTGTTTTATTTTGCTCCGGCAGCAATCGCCGTCCTCCGGAATGCCCTTCAGGGGATTGGCGATCACGTTACGCCGATTGTGTCCAGCTTTGTGGAGCTGGCAGGAAAAACAGCCGTCGCGTTCTTTTTAGCGCCGGCACTGGAGTATATGGGAATCATTATGGCAGAACCGATTGTCTGGATTCTCATGGTAATTCCGCTGGCAGTGCGGTATCTTCGCCATCCGGCGCTTAAAAAAGCATTAAAAAAACAATAAAACGCCAGTAAGGAGGTTTTTATTTATGAATCAGACAATTGAAACCATTTTAACGAGAAGAAGCACCAGAAAGTTTTTAGAAAAACCAATTCCAGAAGCAGATCTGAAATTAATTGTAGAAGCCGCATTATGCGCGCCCAGCGGAAAAAACGGCCAGACCTGGAAATTTACGGTCGTAGAAAGCCGTCAGATGATTGAAAAGCTGTCAAGAGCAATTGAAGTAACCTTGGGCCGCACTGGGTATGATATGTACCGTCCCCAGACCATTATTATCCCTTCAAATAAAAGAGACAGCGCATATGGAAAAGAAGACAATGCCTGCGCATTGGAAAACATTTTTTTAGCCGCTCATTCCCTGGGAATCGGCTCTGTCTGGATCAACCAGCTCCAAAATATCTGCGACGAACCTCTGATCCGTCAGGTATTAGAAGAATTAGCGATTCCTTCCGACCATGTGGTATACGGTCTGGCCGCATTAGGCTACAGCGATGGAGAACCTAAGGAAATCAAACGGGTAGGAGAAGTCACATATATTAAGTAATGAAAGATACCTCCGAGTGTTCTGGTTTCATTGACCAGCACCTGGAGGTATGTTTATTATGAGACGGATAGCATCAGTGCACAGGAGAAATACGCCTCAGAGAGGGAGAAGTACCTTATAAAAAATATAGAAGCTTATCTGGTTGTGTTCCATTCATCAGAAGCACTGGACGAAATTAATTTATTTTGGTTACGTCATATTAAAGGAACTTAACTGTATCGAAAGGCTCGGTTACTAGGCAAAACCGTTATGCTTTCACGGCCGCTAGATTTATGAACAAAGAAAAAATCTCCGAATTACCACATTTCTGGAAATTCGGAGATTTTGTCACATCTTTGTGACGGAATTACTTACTCAGACAGATTTTATTTGCCTGCCATCTGGCGCTCCTGGGCCTCAATCATTTTCTTAACCATATACCCGCCTACAGATCCGTTCTGTGCGGAAGTTAAGTTACCATTGTAACCATTGGTTAATGGTACTCCCAGTTCGCTTGCAACTTCCATTTTAAATCTGTCCATTGCCTCTTTTGCTTCTGGTACGTTAGTCTTGTTAGAAGAATTGTTTGTAGACATATAAAACCCTCCTTTGATTCGATTTCCGCCGATTATATTTGATTTCTTACAGCAGCGGTTTGTTTTTTGCTACATCCGTAGTATATGTGAAATCAAATTTAATAAACTAGAAGGTTTTGTGCATTCTTCCAGATGTTAGAAATTATAGATTGACAGCAATTAAAATGCCATGCTACTATACATCTATCTTTTTTGCGTTCTAACTAACATCAGCGGAGTATCATTATATGTGTCTATCAAATTCTGATTTTTATTCATACAGGTGCAGCCGACCTATTACTCCGATTATGACATTAATGTTTCTGCGGCATGAAACATCCCTTAATACATTATCTTTATTTGTTGCTCTTTTTTCCTGGCGGTGCTACTGGCCAATACACCCAGCGATACCTTTGCTGATACCTATGGCCGCAAAACAACTATAGGAATTATCGAATATATAATTAAAATTTGTGGAGGCGTTTATAATGTTCGGATTTAAGAAAAAAGAAAAGAAGCCGCTTTTCATTCAGGCAAAAGACGTATTTTCCATTATCAAAGCCGATTATGATGCAGGCATTGCTTTTTGTTTGATCGATTTCAATTTAGAGGGCAACCTCTATACAATGGGTTCGGTGCTCATTCCGGACAGCGAAGAAAAAAAGGAAAACATATATTTTGTTTTCGAAGACGAACGGTATGATACTTATGAGGAATTTATAGAGGGTGTTGAAATTGAAGGAAAGAAACTTTTCTATACAGATACAATCATTGAAATTCTGCGTGCAGGAATTATTGATGGGGAACCAATGATAAAAACGCCCTGGGGAGACGCCCGATTAGCCAAAATGGCAGTAAAATGAGGAGAGCGAACCATGAAAGTTGAATTAAAGAAATGGACATTGGACGAGAAGGAAGCTTTAATAAAGCTGTGCAATATGATAGATAGAAGGTATTTGTCTGATCGGCTGCCAGATCCCTATACAGAGGAGTCTGCCGAGTGGTGGCTGAATATGGTAAGAAAACAGGATGGAAACACGGGGATATTCCGGAAAATCGTTGTAAACGATCGCATAATCGGAACCATTTCTGTTGAACAAAAAGAAGACGTTTACCGGAAAGATGCTGAAATCGGGTATTATCTGCTTCAAGAAGAATACTCAAAGGGCATTATGACGGAATCCGTAAGACAAATCTGTGAACTTGCATTTCAGGAATTAGACATTATCCGGATTACCGGATTGGTATATGAACCCAATCTTGCATCCAGAACGGTTCTTGAAAAAAATGGCTTTCTTCTCGAAGGGGTAATGAAAAACGCAGTTATTAAAAATACGAATATTTTTGACCTCTGTATTTATGGAAAAATAAAATAATTTTCCTTTGTAAGGCTGCCGCAATGACCTGGGAAACACACAAAAAACAAAAAAATCTTATAAAATCACTTGTTTATCTGAAATAATCATATTATACTGTTATTTGTGTAAGAAGAGAGGACTATAACATATATGAGAGTAATCGCAGGCAGCGCGAAGCGGCTGCAGTTAAAAACCATAGAAGGAATGGATACCAGACCCACTACCGACCGGATTAAGGAAACCTTATTTAATATGCTTCAGCCGGAGATTCTGGACTGTTCTTTTTTAGATTTATTTGCCGGAAGCGGAGCCATTGGGATTGAAGCATTAAGCAGAGGTGCGGCCGAAGCCGTTTTTGTAGAGCAAAGTCCGAAGGCCTGTACCTGTATCCGAGACAATTTAAAAACTACCCGTTTAGAAGATAAGGCAAGCATACTGGAGATGGATGTATTATCCGCTTTAAAACGCCTGGAAGACAGGAACCGTCCCTTCGATCTGATCTTTATGGATCCGCCTTACCGGATGGATTTAGAAAAGCAGGTTCTGGCCTATTTAAAAAATTCCGGTCTGGCAGACGATCGCACCCTACTTGTAGCGGAAGCTTCTTTGGATACAGACTTTTCCTGGCTTTCCCAGATGGGATACCGGCTTTTAAAAAATAAAGAATACAAAACCAATAAACATATGTTTATGGAAAAAAACAGCGCATCAGACGCTGATTAATGGGAGACAGACAACGCATGACAGTAGCAGTATATCCAGGAAGTTTTGATCCGGTTACCTTAGGCCATTACGATATTATAGAGCGGACTTCCAAAATTATGGACAAAGTAATTATCGGAGTTTTACAGAATAAGTCTAAAACACCGTTGTTTTCCTCTGAAGAACGTGTTAATATGTTAAAAGAGGTAACCGCCAGCCTGAAAAATGTGGAGGTTCGCAGTTTTGACGGTCTTTTGATTGATTTTGCAAAAAGCTGTAATGCGACAGTGGTTGTCAGAGGACTTCGGGCGGTTACAGATTTTGAATATGAGCTTCAGCTGGCCCAGACCAATCGGGTCATTGCGCCGGATATTGATACCCTGTTTTTAAATACTAATTTAAAATATTCGTATTTAAGTTCCAGCGTGGTAAAAGAAATTGCAGAGTTTGGAGGAGATATCAGTATGTTCCTTCATCCTCAGATAGCAGATAAAGTAAAGGCAAAATTTGCCCAGGCAAAAGCCTGATAAAAAGGTTAAGGAGAATCGTTATGGTAAGCAGAATCGAACAGTTAATTAATGAGATTGAAGAGTTTATTGATGGATGTAAGAGCCAGCCTTTTTCAAACAGCAATATTATTGTAAATAAAGAAGAGTTAGAAGAGCTTTTAGTAGAGCTGCGCCTTCGGATTCCGGATGAGATTAAGCAGTACCAGAAGATCATCAGCAATCAGGACGCAATTTTAAACCAGGCCCGTACCCAGGCAGACGCCATGCTTCAGGAGGCAAATGCCCAGACCAATGAGCTGGTAAATGAACATGAGATTATGCAGAAGGCTTACTCCCATGCAAACGAAGTCGTAGAGCAGGCCAATATCCAGGCTCAGGCCATTGTAGACAATGCAGTTAATGATGCCAACAACATCCGTCAGGGCGCTATCCAGTACACAGACGATATGCTCCGCAGCCTGCAGACCATTATTACCCATTCTATGGAAGGCGCTAAGGGACGTTTTGACGCATTTATGTCCTCTATGCAGTCCAGCTACGACGTAGTTTCTTCCAACCGCAATGAGCTGGCAGGCGGAATCGCTGCTCCGGCCGAAGAAGAGCAGCAGCCGGAAGGCGTGCAGAACTAAGCCCTCTTACGTATGTTCTAAGAGAGCGTCAATTGCAGCAGCGCCATAGTAATCATGGAAGCAGTTCCATGCAGAAGTTTCCACAGTACATAATGCCGGATGGATAGTCCGGCATTTTTTTTCGTGCAAATGACGCTTTTGGTCTGGAAAATACCGGAAATCCCGCCAAACGCTGCAGAAGCAGTGATAAGCAGCAGGGCCGGAAGGCCGGTCATGTCATGGGCAATGGTCTGGATTCCTGTGGTAATTTCCAAAGTTCCCAAAAGTCCGCACCGGACGGCTGGGCTTAAAAAGGAAAGTTTTGCCGTATAAAGGGACAGAATGGAAAACAACATAATGTATCCGCCAATTTTAACCATAGTCTCTGCACAGGATAAAAAGGCATCGTCCAGAGAAAAAGAAAGAACATCCGGCGAAGATTCCCATTCTTTGGGACAGTCCGACAAAAATTCTTCCTCGTTTCTCCGGTAAATACGGTTTGCAAGAGCAGCGATGGGCAGGATAGGCAGATACAAGGAAACCAGAATCTGCCAGGATGGGACTTTGCCAGGCAGTCCCAAAACAGAACCGAGCTGGTTCATTACATAACCCAGAAGAAACATGGGGCTTGGATGGTTGCTGATGGCGAAAAGGAAACAGGCTTCTGCCTTTCCAATCCATCCTTTTTCCAAAAAGTCCCTGCAGGTTTTGGCCCCCATGGGATAGCCGCACAAAAGACCGGAAAAAAGAACGTAGCCACCCTGATCAGACAGATGGAGAATATGGGTAAAAAGAGGCCGGAAGGGTTTCATAAAAAGGGGAACCGCCCCAAGGCCTGCGACTGCCTGGGAACAAAGCATAAACGGCATAAGGGTTGGAAGCACCACCATTCCCCACAGCACGAGACCGTTTTTTGCTCCGGTAAATGCCCAGTCCGGCTTTGCCAGAAGAAGAACCAGCATCAGGATCGGGATTGATTTTTTCATAGACACCTGAATACAATGGGTTTATACACATATATGAAAGAATGAGGCTGGGATATGCTGGTTTTGATTCTGATCCTTATGCTGGCGGCATTTCAGGTAACGCTGTCTGATTATCTGGTCAATAATCCGGATTATTACCAACTGGATGGATCTACCTGGGAGACTGATAAATTCCGTCAGATGGCGTTAGGCGAGGCTGTGATCCAACAGACGTCTTTGGATCCGGAAACCATTGCGGCTCTGATGGTAGAATACGATTATGATTTGACAGACATAACGGAGATTTCTCCCAAAAGCGGGCCTATCCGGAACCGGAAGCCTGCTGCTTTTCAAAAGCTGGTAAATGCCTACGAAACCGTGTTGTCGGATTTGAAATTTTTTCCGATTCCGCAATCTGGAAGCCAGGAGGAAGGAGAAGTCTGCTATGAAGATGGATGGCTGGAACCAAGAAGCTATGGAGGAGACCGAGGTCACGAGGGCTGCGACATTATGGGGACCAGGCAGCCGTCCGGCTTTTATCCCGTTGTCAGCATAAGCGACGGCGTTATAGAAAAATGCGGATGGCTGGAACAGGGAGGATGGCGGCTTGGTATCCGGACGCCACACGGCCTTTACGTATATTATGCCCACCTTTACGGATATGCCAGGGAATGGAAGGAGGGCGACCAGATTTCGGCTGGTACGCTTCTGGGATTTATGGGAGATACCGGATATTCCAAGATAGAAGGAACCACTGGGAATTTTCCCGTTCACCTTCATGTGGGGCTGTATTTGCAAACCGATAACTACGAGGAACTGTCTGTTAATCCGTACTGGATTCTCCGGTATCTGGAACAGTACCGTTTGAAGTACACCTAAGAAACCGGACAATGTTTTGGGAAAACTATGCATATTGCGCATATCATTTTCAAATGGGATATGGTAGAATAAATACCTGTGACAAGTAAACCCTATATGCAAAAGAGGTACTATGGAAAAACAATTTCAGCTGCCCGAAGAATATCTGCAGCACATGAAATCTCTTCTGGGAGAGGAAGAGTATCTGAACTACATAAAAAGTTTTGACAGCAAACGTTATCAGGGCCTTCGGGCAAACGGCATTAAAATTGCTCCGGAGGATTTAAAAGAGCTGGCTCCCTGGGAACTGGAAAAAATCCCGTGGATACCTAATGGATTTTATTATGGAGACGAGGTAAAGCCGGCAAAAGATCCCTATTATTATGCCGGCCTCTATTACCTTCAGGAGCCAAGCGCCATGACGCCTGCGTCGACGCTTCCGATCTGCCCTGGAGACCGAGTATTGGATTTATGCGCAGCGCCAGGAGGAAAGAGCACAGAGCTTGGAGCAAAATTAAAAGGACAGGGAATTTTGATTTCCAATGACATCAGCAATTCCAGAGCAAAGGCCTTACTGAAAAACCTGGAACTGGCTGGAATCTCAAATTTCTGCGTAACCAGTGAAACTCCGGAAAAATTGTCCCAGTGCTTTCCGGAATTTTTTGATAAAATCCTGGTAGACGCCCCTTGTTCCGGAGAAGGAATGTTCCGGAAAGAACACGATATGGTAAAAGACTGGATGGAAAAAGGTCCCAGCCACTATGCCAAGATTCAGAAGCAAATCGTAAAGGAAGCTGTAAAAATGTTAAAGCCAGGCGGATACCTGATGTATTCCACCTGTACGTTTTCCATGGATGAAGATGAGGGGATTATCAAATACATTATGGAAGAATTTCCAGATATGGGACTTTTGTCCCTTCCAAAGTTTGAAGGAGCCAGCGGAGGAATCGGGCTTACCGGATGTCTCCGGCTGTTCCCCCATAAGCTGAAAGGAGAGGGACATTTCATTGCGCTGATGCATAAACAGCAGCCAATGACAACATCCAGTCTTCTGGAAGAATATTATGCGGCGAAAAAGTCTCATTTCAGCCAGCAGTCCGATGCTCCGGCTCTTCCAAAGCCAAAAGCAAACTTCCCCCAGGTCATGGAGTTTTTGTCTCACTGTACGCCAGCGTCAAAAGAACAGGGCGCCGGCGCGTGGGATGCTTCCAGACTTTTAGAAAAAAACGGTATGGTCTATTACCTTCCGGACGGATTTTTAAAAGATACGGGACTGCGCTTTCTGCGAACCGGACTGCTTCTGGGCGAGTTGAAGAAAGACCGGTTTGAACCGTCCCAGGCCTTTGCCATGGCTTTAAAATGGGGACAGTATGCAAACGAAATTTCCTTTTCCAGACAGGATGAACGGGTTATCCGGTACTTAAAAGGAGAGACCATTTCCCTGACTCAGGAAGAAGGAGAAGCCCTAACGTCCGGCTGGTGTCTGGTCTGCGTCGACCAGTTTCCTCTGGGCTGGGCCAAAGCATCAGGCCAAAGCCTGAAAAACAAATACTATGCCGGATGGCGGTGGATGTAATGGGAAAAGAACGAAAAGAGACTATGCGCCTGGATAAATTTTTAGGAGAAATGGGAAAGGGAACCCGCAGCCAGATAAAGGAAATGGTTCGGAAAGGCCGGATTATGGTCAATGGCATGGCTGAAAAAAAGCCGGAACGAAAAATCAATCCGGAAACCGATGAAATTACCCTGGACGGCTGCAAAGTTGCATATCAGGCTTTTGAATACTATATGCTGTACAAACCTCAGGGTGTGGTTTCTGCCACAGAAGACAGCCGTTACCAGACGGTAACCAGCCTGATTGACAACGCGGTCCGGAAGGATTTATTCCCAGTGGGCCGCTTAGACATTGATACGGAAGGACTTCTTCTCATTACCAATGACGGGGATCTGGCTCACCGCCTTCTTTCCCCCAGGCATCATGTGGACAAAACCTATTACGCCCATATAACAGGAAGTCTGCCGGCCGATGCCGTCAGGCGTTTCCAGGATGGCATTGTGTTAGAAGACGGTACAACTTGTATGCCGGCCAGACTAAAACTCCTTTTTGACCAGCCAGAGGATGGAAAAACAGCTGTAACCCTTACGATCCAGGAAGGCAAATTTCACCAGGTAAAACGAATGTTTGAGGCTGTTGGCTGTCAGGTGGTATACTTAAAGCGCCTTTCCATGGGGCCGCTTGTACTGGATAAAAGACTGCAGCCAGGAGCATACCGGCCGCTTACAGACGAAGAGGTTTCATTACTGAAAAACAGGGGAGATTGCATTGAAGAAACAGATAAAAGCAGCGATTTTTGATTTAGACGGAACCTTAGTGGATTCCATGTGGATGTGGCACGCCATTGACGTCGAATATCTGGCACGCTATGGGTACGAGTGCCCTGAAAATCTTCATCGGGTTATTGAAGGCATGAGTTTTTCGGAGACGGCGGTTTATTTTAAAGAACAGTTTTCCATTCCGGAATCTTTAGAAGAGATCAAAGCGGACTGGATTGCCATGGCGATTGATAAATATTCCAATGAAGTACCGCTGAAAACAGGGGCAGCAGAATTTTTAAAAGCGCTAAAAGCCCATCATATTAAAACAGGGATTGCCACCAGCAACGGAAGAGAGCTGGCAGATGCCGTATTAAACGCCTTAGGGATTGCCGGATATTTTGATACCGTTACTGTGGGGTGCGAGGTGGCGGCCGGCAAACCGGCTCCGGATATTTATCTGGAAACGGCAAGGCGGCTGCAGGTCAATCCGGAAGAATGCGTGGTGTTTGAGGACATCCCTGCCGGAATCCTGGCCGGAAAACGGGCTGGTATGACGGTTTTTGCAGTGGAAGATGAGTTTTCTAAAGAGTTAAGAGCAGAAAAAGAATCGTTGGCAGACTATTTTATTGAAGACTTTTTACAATTGAGGTGTGTGCATGATACATGATTTTTTGCCCATCAGTCGGGCAGACATGGAAAAAAGAGGCTGGGATCAGTGTGACTTTGTCTATATAACCGGAGACGCCTATGTGGATCATCCGTCTTTTGGTACTGCGATTATCAGCCGTTTGCTGGAATCAAGGGGGTACAAGGTAGGAATTATTTCCCAGCCGGATTGGAAAGAGGATGGAAGCATTGCCATTTTAGGAGAACCCAGGCTGGGATTTCTGGTTTCTTCCGGAAATATGGATTCTATGGTCAATCACTACAGCGTGTCGAAAAAGAGGAGAAAGACCGACGCCTATACACCAGGAGGAGTCATGGGCCGCCGTCCGGACTATGCGGCAGTGGTATATTCCAATCTGATCCGGAGAACCTTTCCAAAAGCGCCGATTATTATTGGCGGGATTGAGGGAAGTCTCCGCCGTCTGGCTCATTACGATTACTGGTCCAATAAGCTGAAGCATTCCATTCTGGTAGATTCCCAGGCGGACCTGATTTCTTACGGAATGGGAGAACATTCCATTGTAGAGATTGCGGATGCCCTGGACTCCGGACTGGACATTAAAGACATTACGTTTATTAATGGAACCGTCTATAAGACCAGTTCCTTAGAATCGGTTTACGACGCCCAGATCCTGCCTTCTTTTGACCAAATGAAAGCAGACAAAAACGTGTATGCAGAAAGCTTTTATACCCAGTATCTGAACACGGATGCTGTTACGGGAAAACGGCTGGTAGAACCGTATCGGGACAACCTGTTTGTGGTACAGAATCCTCCGGCAAAACCTCTGACAATGGAAGAAATGGATGACGTTTACGGGCTTCCCTATATGAGAGCCAGCCATCCTTCCTATGAAAAAGACGGAGGCGTTCCGGCTTTTTCTGAGATTAAATTCAGCTTAATCAGCAATCGCGGCTGTTTTGGTTCCTGCAGCTTCTGCGCCCTGACCTTCCATCAGGGAAGAGTGATCCAGGCCAGAAGCCACGAGTCTCTGGTAGAAGAGGCCACCCTTCTGACAAAAGAAAAAGATTTTAAGGGGTATATCCACGACGTAGGCGGTCCGACTGCCAATTTCCGCTATCCGGCCTGCGAAAAACAGCTGACCCATGGAGCCTGCAAAAACCGGCAGTGTTTATTCCCGACTCCATGTAAAAATCTAAAAGCAGACCACACGGATTACATCCAGCTTTTAAGAAAGCTGAGAGAGATTCCGAACGTAAAGAAGGTCTTTATCCGATCCGGTATCCGGTTCGACTATCTGTTAGCTGATTCCAGCAAACAGTTTTTAAAGGAATTATGCCAGTATCACGTCAGCGGCCAGTTAAAGGTTGCGCCGGAGCACGTATCAGACGCAGTGCTGACCCGTATGGGAAAACCAGAAAACAAAGTTTACCGCCAGTTCTGCGATGAGTATAAGAAAATGAATGAAAAACTGGGATTAAAGCAGTATCTGGTTCCGTACCTGATGTCCTCCCATCCTGGTTCTACCTTAAAAGAGGCCGTAGAGCTGGCAGAGTATTTAAGAGATCTGGGATATATGCCGGAGCAGGTTCAGGATTTTTACCCAACCCCGTCTACGATTTCAACCTGTATGTATTACACCGGCCTGGATCCCAGAACCATGAAGCCGGTCTATGTACCGACCAATCCACATGAAAAGGCTATGCAGAGAGCTCTGATCCAGTACCGCCGTCCAGAAAACCGCCCTCTGGTAGAAGAAGCTCTCCGTCTGGCTGGAAGAACGGATTTGATCGGCTATGGTCCCAAATGCCTGATTCGTCCGGAAAAGGGCGGTCATAGCGGGAAGGACAGGGAAAAGACGGTCCAAGACTCCAGAAAGGGAGGAGCAAAAAACCGGCAGAAACCGAAAAAAAACATCCGGAATGTGCATAAAAAAGCGGCAAAAAAATAGAGTTGGAGGGATAAAGGGATGAAGAATACCCGCAGGCTTCAGATTGCAGTGGTTACCGGCGCGTCTTCCGGTATGGGAAGGGAAACTGTGATTCAGCTGGCAGACCGGTTTGCCTGCCTGGACGAAATCTGGGTTCTGGCAAGAAGAAAAGACCGGTTAATCCAGTTGGAACGCCAGGTTCCGGTTCGTCTGCGAATCTTTGAGACAGATATTACCAGGGAAGAAGATTTCAACCAGTTTGGGAATGTGCTTCAGAAAGAATCCCCTCACATCCGGTTCCTGGTCAATGCAGCCGGATATGGGAAGACCGGACGGGCCGGACAGATAGACTGGAACATGGAACGGGGAATGGTAGACTTAAACTGCAGGGCGCTCCTTGCCATGACCCAGATCTGCCTCCCTTATCTGGTCAGGGGCGGGCGAATCATCGAGTATGCGTCTGCCGCCGCTTTTCTGCCTCAGCCTGGATTTGCCGTATATGCAGCATCCAAAGCCTTTGTATTAAGCTATAGCAGAGCCTTAAACAGGGAATTAAAGGCCCGTCAGATTACGGTAACAGCCGTCTGCCCAGGGCCGGTTCAGACGGAATTTTTCCAGGTAATGGAAGAAGGCGGACAGGCCGGCTCTTATCCCATTTATAAACGGCTTGTAATGGCAAAGCCGGAAAAGGTGGTAAAAAAAGCCATTGAAGACAGCGTTTTAGGAAACAGTATTTCTGTCTATGGAATTGCCATGAAAGGGGTTTGCCTGCTGTGTAAAATCCTTCCTCAGGAATGGATCTTATCTTTTATGGAAGGCAGAAAGAAAGGAGAATGACAGATGAAACGAATTCAGAAAGGCACTTACGGTTATCGGGAATACCGGAGAAAAGCACAGATTATCGAGCTTATTATCGGCGCGGTTATGATTCTCGGACAGCTTCTTGCCAGAAATTTCACAGATAATCAGGCGGCCAAAAACATTCTTACGGTTATGGCGATTCTGACCGTCCTTCCGGTAGCCAATGTGGCGTCTCCATTTCTGGCTTCATTCCGCTGCCGGACGCCCAAAAAAGAATTTTACCAGGCAGTTCATCCATATGAAGAAAAAAGCGTGATTCTTTATGATTTGATTGTAACGTCAAAAGAGCAGATTCTTCCGCTGGACGCGGTATCGGTGCATCCAACCGGAGTATGCGCCTACTGTTCCAATCCCAAAATCGATGTGGCAAAGGCAGAGAAATTTTTAAACGATATGTTTACCGGTCACCGTTTAGACGGCAATGTCCGGATTGTGAAGGAAGAAGGAGCGTTTGAACGCCGGTTAAAGGGCTTAAAGCCCGCCTCTTCTTATGAAGATGACGGAAGCGTCAGTTATGCAGCAGAGCTGCTGAAAAATTTATCCATGTAGGAGGTTTTTATGCGTCAGTTATCCGTAGGCCCCAATGAGGCAGGACAGCGTCTGGACAAGCTTTTAGCCAAATATCTGGGCCAGGCGCCAAAAAGCTTTCTCTATAAAATGATGCGGAAAAAAAATATTGTTCTCAATGGAAAAAAATGTGAAGGTTCGGAACGGTTAAAAGAGGGCGATGAAATCCGGCTGTTTTTGTCAGATGAAACCATTGAAAATTTTTCCTCTCCCTCCAGACTGCAGGAACCTTCTTTCAAGGAACAAAAAAAGAAGGGAAGCGAGCCGCCTCTTTCCATTATCTATGAAGATTCCCACATTCTCCTCATTAATAAACCTTCCGGTATGCTGTCCCAAAAAGCAAAAGAAACCGACGTATCTTTAGTAGATCGGATCCTTTCTTATCTGCTGGAATCAGGACAGCTGACCAGGGAACAGCTCCGTACTTTCCGGCCATCGGTGTGCAACCGGCTGGATCGGAATACCAGCGGATTGATTGCAGCTGGAAAATCCCTTGCAGGACTTCAGATTTTATCCGAAGCCTTTCGGGATCGGAGCCTGCATAAATACTATCAGTGCATTGTAGCCGGACAGGTAACAAAGGCGCAGAAAATCGAAGGCTTTCTGAAAAAAGATTCGAAGACCAACCTGGTTTCGATTACCAGAAACCAGGTGCCGGACAGCCAGCCTATCGCTACCGAATACCTCCCGCTCTGGAGCAGCGGCGATTATACCTGTCTGCGGGTAACCCTTCTGACCGGCCGTACCCATCAGATCCGCGCCCATCTGGCTTCTATCGGCCACCCTATTGTAGGAGATGGAAAATACGGCAGCCGGTCAGTCAATGAAACTGCCAGAAAAACTTACGGCATTACTTCCCAGATGCTCCATTCCTGGCAGCTTGTGATGCCAAAAGAGATGCCTCAGCCCCTTTCCTATCTTTCCGGCAGGACTTTTACTGCAGAACTGCCTCCGGAATTTTTCCGGATGCAACCTCGTTGACTTTTCTGCTGGCCGCGAGTACAATAGACAGGGAAATAAAAATAGAGAAGGGAACATGGAAGATGGATAACCGTTTTTTAAAACAGGCTATGATCCTCTGCCTGTCTGCAGCGCTGACTGTTTCCAGCAGTTTTCCTGCAGTGGCAGCGATCAACAATACCCATAACAATCCAGACGTTTACGTAAGCGGAACCCTGATTAACGGAGTAAATACGGCGGGTCAGACTCCCCAGGAGGCCAGAACTGCAATCGAATCTGCCTATGGCAGCGAAAAAACCCTTACCCTGGTAGGAAAAGACGGAAAAGAAGAAGTACTTTCCGGTTCCGAACTAGGCCTGACGGCTGTGGTAACAGGAGATCTTTCTGCCATTTTGACGCAGCAGAATGAAAATGGCCGGATTTCTGGTCCGGCAGTTGACAACAAGTTTGAACTTCCCATGGAAGTTACGTACAGGGAAGAAGCGCTGGCTGCAAAGCTGGCTTCCCTGTCCCTGGTTGTGGGAGAAGACGTGATAAAGACAGAAAACGCCCATATTGCAAAAACCTCGGATGGTACTGGATTTACGATTGTTCCGGAAGTAACCGGAACGGATCTGAATATGGAAAAGCTGACCCAGACTGTGCGCCAGGCCTTATCTTCCGGCCAGTCTGTAATCAATCTCGGAGACGCTGGCTGTTATAATGAAGTAACGGTTCACGCATCCGACGAGTCTCTGGTTTCTCTGCTTGCAGCAATGAACCAGTGCGGCAGCATGACCATTACCTACCGGTTTGGAGAAGCCGAGGAAGTCCTGTCCGGCGAAACCATTTCTTCCTGGATAACCGGAACAGACGGCACAACCGTAACCGTAGATCCGGCACAGGCCGCCGCTTATGTGAAATCTCTGGCTGATAAGTATGATACAGCAGGAAAGCCTCACGCCTTCCGTACCGCTTCTGGGCAGGACGTAACCATTACCGGCCCTTACGGCTGGAAAATCGACCAGGCTGCAGAAACCCAGAGCCTAATCGCAGCTATCCAGACCTGTCAGAGTTCAGAGCGGGAACCTGTATATGCCCAGACGGCTGCCAGCCGCACCGGCAATGATTACGGCATGACGTATGTAGAAGTAGACCTGGGAAACCAGCATTTGTATTTAGTTGAAAATGGGCAGTGTATCTTAGATACGCCTTTTGTGTCCGGCAACGTATCCAAAGGATGGACAACGCCACCTGGTATTTTCGGACTTTATTATAAACAGAAGGATAAAGTGTTACGAGGAGAAGATTATGAAACTCCGGTAAAATACTGGATGCCGTTTAACGGCGGAATCGGACTCCATGACGCAGATTGGCGGGGCAGTTTTGGAGGAACCATTTATAAGACCAACGGTTCTCATGGCTGCATCAACCTTCCGCCTGCAAAAGCAGCGATTGTTTACGATCATGTATACAAAAATATGCCGATCATCTGCCATAATTAGTTAACACAACATTATAATCGGAGGAAGTTACAATGGGAAAAATTATTTTAACCGGCGACAGACCCACCGGCCGTCTTCATGTGGGACATTATGTAGGATCCTTGAAGAGAAGGGTAGAACTGCAGAACTCAGGAGAATATGATAAGATTTTCATTATGATTGCAGACGCCCAGGCTCTTACAGACAATGCAGACAATCCGGAAAAAGTCCGCCAGAATATTATTGAGGTTGCCCTGGATTACTTATCCTGCGGCCTGGATCCGGAAAAGTCTACCTTATTTATCCAGTCTCAGATTCCGGAGCTGTGCGAGCTGTCCTTTTACTATATGAACCTGGTTACCGTATCCCGTCTTCAGAGAAACCCAACGGTAAAATCTGAAATTCAGATGCGTAATTTCGAGGCCAGCATTCCAGTTGGATTTTTTACCTATCCAATCAGCCAGGCCGCAGATATTACTGCATTCCAGGCAACTACCGTACCGGTCGGCGAAGATCAGATGCCAATGCTGGAGCAGACCAGGGAAATTGTCCACAAATTTAATACCGTATATGGCGATACTCTGACCATGCCGGATATCCTGCTTCCGGACAATAAGGCCTGCCTGCGCCTTCCTGGCACAGACGGAAAGGCCAAGATGAGCAAATCCCTCGGGAACTGCATCTACTTATCTGATACAGAGGCCGAAGTAAAGAAGAAGATAATGTCTATGTTTACAGATCCGAACCACCTGCGCGTGGAAGATCCAGGACAGGTAGAAGGCAATCCGGTATTTATTTATCTGGATGCATTCTGCAGAGACGAACATTTCGCAACATATCTGCCGGATTACCAGAATCTGGACGAGCTAAAAGCCCATTACACCAGAGGCGGCCTGGGCGATGTGAAAGTGAAAAAGTTCTTAAATGCCGTATTACAGGAGGAGTTAGAGCCAATCCGTCAGAGAAGAAAAGAGTGGGAAAAGCGGATTCCAGAGGTTTACCAGATCTTAGAAGAAGGAAGCAAAAAGGCAGAAGCGGTTGCAGCAGAGACCTTAGCTGCTGTAAAGCGTTCCATGAAGATTAATTATTTTGAAGATCAGGAACTGATTGCAGAACAGGCAAAACGGTTCGCAGAATAACCACACAAATACCGGATTCTTAAAAATGGAATCCGGTATTTTTTTGAAACTTTATCCCTGTACCTGTCGTCTAATAGATAGAAAACAAAAAGGAGGATACAATGACCGAAAGAGCGGATGAAAAAATCCAGCAGGTTCTTTTGGAATGCTATGAGAAGTATTACCGGCTGGCTTACAGCTATATGGGCAATCAGGAGGATGCGCTGGACGTGGTTCAGGAAAGCGCCTATAAAGCTATTCGGGATTCTAAAAAAGTGGAGAATGAGAACTATATTTCCACATGGATTTATCGAATTGTGGTAAATACCGCCATAGATATACTGAGAAAAAGAAAAAAAGAGGGGATTAATACCCAAATTGAAGACTATGAAATGCCAGTAGAGGATACGTATTCCGACCCCGATCTGGCAGTTGCGTTAAATCGCTTAAAAGCTGAGGAACGGCTGGTAATTACGCTTAGATATTTTGAAGAACTAAGTCTGGAAGAAATTTCCGATATTGCTGGAGAGCCTTTAAGCACCATAAAATCCCGACTTTACCGAGCGTTAAAAAAGCTTCGGGTAGATTTGGAAGAAGGCACATCTGCAAGAGTTTAGAAAGGAGAGACAGGATGAATCAGGATACTATCCGAAATTTAAAACGCCAGTATGACCAGATTCCGGTTCCGCCGGAAGCAAAGGAGCGGATTCTTTTGGGAATCCAGCAGGCAAAAGAAGAGAACGAAGAAGAAATACTTACCCAGAAGCCCCAGAACGTGACACCACTCAGACAGACAAAGAAAGGACTTGTAAGGATTATGATAAAAAGAACCGCCGCTACTGCAGCCGCAGCTGTCGCAGCCGTTACCATTTTAGTAAATGTGAGCCCCTCTGTAGCCATGGCCATGGGAAAACTTCCGATTATCGGGCCGATTGCCCAGGTCGTAACATTCCGGACTTATGAATCCAGCGAAGGAGGCTTTGAAGCGGAAATTAAAGTTCCGGAAATTATTACAGAACAAGGGTCAGAGACTGCCAATAAAGCCATTGAGGAATATGCAGATGAATTAATTGCCCAGTATGAAGCAGACTTAAAGGCCTCTGAGGGAGAAGGCTTCCAGTCTGTTACCTCAACCTGGGACGTTCCTTTTGAAAGTGAACAGCTGCTTAGTATCCGGATTTATACCGAACTGGCAATGGCCAGTACCGAACAGCGGATTAAAATTTTTAACATTGACAAAACCACCGGCAATATCGTTACCTTATCGGAGCTGTTGAAGGGAGATCAGGAAAAGCTGGCGGCCATTGGAGAAAATATTGTTGCCCAGATGCGGGAACAGATGGCGGCCGATGACAGTAAATCCTACTTCCTGGACACGGATTTAGAAGACAGTAACTTTAAAGGCCTTACAGGAGAGGAAGATTTTTATTTCAATCAGGACGGAAGACTGGTAATTTCCTTTGACGAGTACGAAGTGGCGCCTGGCTATATGGGAGCCGTTGAATTTACCATTCCCTTGGATGTAACGGGAGAATTTTAAACCTAATCAAGCTTCCCAGCTCAAACCGATTGGACTTTCGGCGAAGTGCTTATTCCGGCACTTCGCTATTTTTTTGCCAGCATTTCCAGATTGACAAATCCTTTTGCCTGTTTTATAATTATACTGTACTACATAAGTATAACAGTAATGAGGTGGAGTCATGAGATTTCAGGACAACGTTCCGATTTATGTACAGATAGCAGACGAGATTAAGCAGGAAATCATCAGCGGTAAGCTGGGCGCTTTGGATAAACTGTCCTCTATTCGGGAGTATTCTTCCAGATACCAGGTAACTGCCCTTACCATTCAGCGGGCAGTCGCCCTTTTAGAATCTGAGGGGATTATTACGGCCAGAAAAGGAGTCGGAAGCTTTGTAAATCCAGATGCGCCGGCCCGTTTGCGTGATGGAATGGTAGCAGAAGAAGTACAAGAATTTCTCCGCCGCATGAAAAAAATGGGATTTAACGAAGAACAAATTCTGCAGCAGGTAAAGGAGGGACTGTCCCATGAGTGAAACTGCAATCTGCATTGAACAGCTCAGCAAACGTTACTTGAATACGCCTGTTTTTTCCGGCCTGTCTGCCCAGTTTCCGTCTGGAAGGATCATTGGGCTTCTGGGAGAAAACGGAATCGGAAAAACCACCTTGTTAAAGGTTATGGCAGGGCTTATAAAACCGGATAACGGACGGGTAATGGTTCCGGAAAGCTCCAAAAGCAAAGTCTTATCCGGAAGTTCTCTGTCACAGTCGGTTTCCTGGTTATTTTCTCCCCAGGATTTTTACCCATTTTTTCGGGTAAAAGACAGTATTCAATACTATACAGATTTTTATCCGGATTTTGACAAAGAAAACTGTATCCGGCTGATGGACGACTGGAATATGCCCTTAGAACGGAAGATTCGCCATTTGTCCAGAGGAGAAGCAGAGCGGGTATGTCTGTTTTTAGCCCTCTGCCGAAAAGTTCCCCTTTATTTCATGGATGAACCGGCCGCCGGTTTTGATGTGAAATTAAAACGGGATCTGGTGCGGATTCTGCTGTCTGAGCTGGAAGAAGGAGCTACCGTCATTCTGGCCACCCATCTTTTGCGGGATTTTGGAGACTTGTTTGATACTCTGGCTGTTATGACTAAAAACGGAATCTGTATGACAGATGCCGACGCCATCCGTGAGAAGGGGCTGTCGGTCGAGGACTATTATCTGGAGGTGATTGCATGAATACAAGAATTTCTGTCAGAACGGCTACGATAAAATGGGAACTTCGGAAACGTCTGGAAATCTGCTGGCGTCCGTTTCTGCTTATGACTGCCATACTGGCAGTTCACGCCTGTATGACAATACCGGAAGCGATACAGCCGGTTTTTCTTACCCTTCCATCGATTATTTTCGTTATGGTAGGCTGGTATTTCTTTTTCGTATACCCGATTACCTCTCTGCTCAGTAATTTCCGCGAACCCTATGGGGACTTAGAAAAAGCTGTGCCAAGGCCTTTCCTCCAGACGCTGGTTATCCGGATGCTGCTGACCCTGCCTATCTGCTTTTTTGCGCTTGCGGCTATCAATCTGGAAAATCTGGCGCTGCGCCGGTTTGGAACAGAAGCGGCAGTTTATTCATTTGGCGAGATGCTGTCAAAAGTCTGGAGAGTGGGCATTATTTTTCCTGTAACCGCAGTGTTTACCTGGCTGTTGTCACAGATCTGGTTTCCGAAAAAACTCTGGGTAGAACTTTCTGCAATTATGCTCTTTTTGATTTTGATGCTGTTCCATGACCTGTGTTTTACCATGGTACTCCGTACTCAGAACCTATGGTTAAACGCTGCAATGGAGTTTGGATATGCCGGATTGTTTTTATTAGGAGCGTGGAACTGTTATGAACGATAACCGGATGATAATTTCCAGACGGATCCGCCAGTATCTGGGGCTGTTTTTTGCCCTGGCTGCATACTATCTCATCCATGAAGGGGCGCATATGTGCTATGCGCTCTTTTTAGGAGTCTTTCAAAAACTGCGCTTTCTGGGGCTGGGAATCCAGGTAGACGTCTACCAGGAAGCCATGAGCAGTGTCCAGCTGGGGATTTTTTGTCTGGCGGGGCCGGCGGCTTCCCTGACAGCAGGCTTTCTTCTTGCCTTGTTCTCTAAAAGCATCTGCAAGACAAAATCCAGACTGTTCAAAACCAGTATGTACTACACGACCTTAACCATGCTGCTGTTAGATCCCTTATATTTAAGCATTCTGTATCCGCTCTTTGGCGGCGGAGACATGAATGGAATAAGATTTCTGATTCCGGAGCTTTCTGCAAGGCTGATAGCCGGCTGCTTGTTCCTTGTAAATAGTTATTTGTTCTGGAAAACGATCATTCCCCAGTATCAGAAGGCCCTGAAAGGCTGGTAAGGCCTCTCGAAATATGATA
The DNA here is from genome assembly GCA_900542035.1 of uncultured Clostridium sp. Classification (GTDB taxonomy): domain Bacteria; phylum Bacillota; class Clostridia; order Lachnospirales; family Lachnospiraceae; genus UMGS1370. Next base: position 33,946 of record UQMJ01000006.1, on the reverse strand, counting down.
TACTAGCCCCATAGAGAAAAACACCAATGAAAGGACACACACATGGGAACCTGGAACAGCAGAGGCCTTCGCGGCTCTACATTAGAAGACTTGATTAACCGTACCAACGATAGTTACCGAGAGAAGAAACTGGCGCTGATCCAGAAAGTCCCCACACCCATTACCCCGATTTCCATTGATAAGCAAAGCCGTCACATTACCCTGGCATATTTTGAGCAGAAGAGCACGGTAGACTATATCGGGGCGGTTCAGGGGATTCCGGTGTGCTTTGACGCAAAAGAATGCGCCGTAAAAACCTTTCCTCTTCAGAATATCCACCCTCATCAGATTGCTTTTATGAAAGAATTTGAAGAACAGGGCGGGATTTCTTTTATTATCCTGTCTTTTACCTCCTTAAATGAGACCTATTACCTCCCCTTTCGGGATATCTGCCGGTTCTGGAGACGGATGGAAGAAGGGGGCCGCAAAAGCTTTACCTATGAGGAAGTAGATAAGGACTGGCAGATTCGCTCTTATCGGGATATGTTCGTCCATTACTTAGAGCAGATACAAATGGATTTAGAAAGAAGAGATTGACAGATAAAAGAACCTCTTTTATAATAAAACCAATTGCATTATCAAAGTATCACTTTACTGTAAAAAAGCGAAGGAGGCGGCTTTTATGGGAAACAGGCTTTTACATACTCCGGAAGGCGTCAGAGACAGTTACAGTACGGAATGCAGCCGCAAACTGGCTCTGGAGCAGAAAATTTTAAAGGTTTTATACCTATATGGTTATGAACACATAGAAACCCCAAGTTTTGAATACTTTGATCTGTTTAATAAAGACAGAGGCAGCGTCAGCGATCGGGAAATGTTTAAATTTTTTGATCGGGACAACCAGACTCTGGTGCTGAAACCGGATATGACTCCGGCAGTTGCCCGATGCGTTGCCAAATACTATATGGAAGAGCAGAACCCTCTGCGGCTGTGTTATCTGGAACGCACCTTTAAAAACAACACCAGCTATCAGGGGCGGTTAAAAGAAATGACCCAGACAGGGGCCGAGCTGATTGGAGACGACTCGGCGCAGGCAGACGCAGAACTTTTGGCAATGCTCATAGAAGCATTAAAAAGCGCCGGACTTCAGGAATTCCAGATTGAATTAGGCCATGCAGAGTTCTACCGCGGAATGGCAGAAGAAACGGGAATGGATGAAGAAACCCAGGAACTCCTCAGGGAGTTTATTGAACATAAAAATTATTTCGGAGCAGAAGCTCTTCTTACTTCAAAAGGAATGGAGGAATCCTCCAAACAGGGATTTTTGCGGCTGCTGGAATTGTTCGGGCCGGCAGAACAGTTAAAGCAGGCCAGAACCCTTACCTCCAATCCCAGAGCTTTGGCAGCCATTGACCGGCTGCAGAAGATTCAGGAACTATTGGAAGATTACGGCCTGGAAGACTATATTTCTTATGATTTGGGTATGGTCAGCCGGTATCAATACTATACCGGAGTGATTTTTAAGGGATATACCTACGGCACAGGAGATTATATTGTAACCGGCGGGCGGTACGACCGCTTGCTGGAACAGTTCGGTAAAGACAGTCCGGCTGTTGGCTTTGCTGTCGAAGTGGATCGGGTGCTGTCCGCCTTGTCCAGGCAGCAGATTGACCTTCCGGTTTCCAGACCTTATGCCCTGATTCTCTTTGAAGCAGACGCCCAGACGGCGGCTATCCGTCTGGCAAAAGAATTGAGGAGCCAGTTAAAGCCGGTCATTACCAGTGTGAAACGGCCAGATTCCTCTATGGAAGAGTATAAGCGGATGGCCAGAGAAAGGAAAATTTCCAGGATTTTTTATTTAACCGGAACCGATGAATCTGCAGAACTTCTGACAATGGAGGATGGCCTATGAGATATTTAACCGTAGCGCTGGCCAAAGGACGGCTGGCAGACAAAGCGATGGATCTGTTTGAACGTGCCGGTATTTCCTGTGAGGAAATGAAAGATAAGTCATCCAGAAAATTGATTTTTACCAACGAAGAATTAAAAATCCGGTTTTTCCTGGCAAAAGCCAACGATGTCCCGACTTATGTAGAGTATGGGGCGGCCGATATTGGCATTGCAGGGAAGGATACCATTTTAGAAGAGGGCAGAAAGCTTTACGAAGTCATTGACTTAGGCATGGGCCGGTGCCGAATGTGCGTGTGCGGCCCTGAATCAGCCAGGGAAAGGCTAAAGCACCATGAACTGATTCGGGTTGCCACCAAGTACCCGAATATCGCCAAAGACTACTTTTACAACAAAAAGCATCAGACTGTGGAGATTATCAAACTGAACGGTTCTATTGAACTGGCTCCCATTGTAGGCCTGTCAGAGGTTATTGTAGACATTGTAGAAACTGGTTCTACGTTAAAAGAAAACGGTCTGGTCGTATTGGAAGAAGTATGTCCCCTTTCTGCCAGAATGGTGGTCAACCAGGTCAGCATGAAGCGGGAAAATGCTCGGATTACCAGCTTGATTCAAACATTTAAACAATTACTTCGGGAGGAATCCATATGAGAATCATAGGGTTAAACGAAACATCCAGAAAAAATATTTTAACCGATCTGTTAAAGCGGGATCCCAACCAGTACAGTTCCTATGCAGAGACTGTACAGGGGATTCTGGACGATGTAAAGGAACGCGGAGATGAAGCGGTATTTTCCTATACAAAGCAGTTTGACGGCGCCCAAATTACTGCTGAAACCGTACGGGTAACCAGAGAAGAGCAGGAGGCGGCCTTTGCCCAGATAGATCCAAAGCTTTTGGATGTAATGAAAAAGTCCATGAAAAACATCCTCGCATACCATGAAAAACAGCGGCGGCAAAGCTGGTTTGACAGCCAGCCGGACGGTACGATCCTGGGGCAGAAAATTACTGCGCTGGAAAGTGTTGGCGTCTATGTTCCAGGCGGCAAAGCGGCTTATCCGTCTTCGGTCCTGATGAATATTATTCCGGCAAAAGTAGCAGGAGTAGAGCGGATCGTGATGGTAACGCCTCCTGGAAAAGACGGAAATGTCAATCCGGTTACCCTGGCGGCCGCCTGTCTGGCCGGAGTTACGGAAGTTTATAAAGCAGGCGGCGCTCAGGCGATTGGCGCTCTGGCATTTGGCACCCAGTCGATTCCCAGAGTCAACAAAATTGTAGGGCCAGGCAATATTTTTGTGGCCCTGGCCAAAAAAGCAGTCTACGGCCATGTCAGCATTGACAGCATTGCAGGCCCCAGCGAGATTCTGGTTCTGGCAGATGACAGCGCAAATCCCAGGTTTGTCGCGGCGGATCTGCTTTCCCAGGCCGAACACGACGAGCTGGCCAGCGCGATTTTAGTTACTACCAGCATGGAACTGGCAAACAGCGTGGCAAACGAAGTGGATCGGTTTGTAAAACAGCTTTCCCGAAAAGACATTCTGGAAAAATCCCTGGATAATTACGGCTATATCCTGGTAGCAGACTCAATGGAGGATGCCATTGGCACTGCCAATGAAATTGCTTCCGAACACCTGGAAATTGTGACCCGTAATCCTTTTGAAGTAATGACAAAGATTCGCAATGCCGGCGCGATTTTCATCGGCCCTTACAGCAGCGAACCTCTTGGAGATTATTTTGCAGGCCCCAACCACGTGCTCCCTACCAATGGCACCGCTAAGTTTTTCTCTCCTCTGGGAGTCGATGATTTTATTAAAAAATCCAGTATTATTTACTATTCCAGGGAAGCTTTAAAAGAAATCCACCAGGACATTGAGGCCTTTGCAGAAGTGGAACATCTGACCGCCCATGCCAACTCTATAAAAGTCCGGTTTGAAGATGCCAAAGACAATCCTAAAGACATCTAACCCAAAAGAAACCATAAGGAGACGGCTATGTCAAGATATGCAGAAATTACCCGCAACACCAAAGAAACCAGGATTCATCTGACCTTGGAACTGGATGGAACCGGAACCAGCCAGGTTCACACTGGTGTCGGCTTTCTGGATCATATGCTCACAGGCTTTGCACGCCATGGTTTTTTCGATTTGACGGTAGAAGCAGAAGGCGATTTAGAAGTCGATACCCATCATACCATTGAAGACATTGGAATTGTTCTGGGAACTGCCATCCATCAGGCAGTCGGTTCAAAAGAAGGCATTGTCCGCTATGGGACTGCCATTCTTCCCATGGATGAGGCTCTGATCCTGTGTTCCCTGGATCTGTGCGGACGTCCCTATTTAGGCTGGGATTTGACCCTTGACCGAGAATTTGTAGGGGATTTGGAAACCGAAATGATAAAAGAGTTTTTCTATGCTGTTTCCTACAGCGCAGCCATGAACCTGCATATCCGTCAGATGGCCGGTTCTAATAATCATCACATTATCGAGGGAACCTTTAAAGCCTTTTCTAAGGCGCTTAGCCAGGCCGTCTCTACAGACAGCCGGATTACCGGTGTTCTCTCTACGAAAGGAAGTCTGTAATGCAGTTATATCCGGCAATTGATATCAAAAACGGGCAGTGCGTCCGGTTAAGCCAGGGGCTTTTCGACCAGGTAAACGTGTACGATAACCATCCAGAAGACGCCGCAGTCTGCTGGGAGGCGCAGGGGGCAACCTATCTCCATGTGGTAGATTTAGACGGCGCCCTGGCCGGACATCCGGTTAATTTGCAAGCTATCCGGAATATTCTCACAAACGTATCTGTTCCCATCGAAGTCGGCGGGGGGATCCGCACTATGAAAGATGCAGAAACGCTTTTAAATCTAGGGGTCCGTCGGGTCATCATTGGAACCAAAGCAGTGGAACGCCCCGAATTTGTAAAAGAATTAACCGAAGCCTTCGGCTCCGAGCAGGTCGTACTGGGAGTGGATGCAAAAGACGGGATGGTGGCCGTAGAGGGCTGGGAAAAAGTCAGTTCCCTGACTGCCTGTAACCTTTGTCTGCAGATGAAGGAGTATGGTATCCGCCATATCGTATATACGGATATTTCCAGAGATGGAATGCTGTCCGGCCCCAATGTGGAAGCCACCAGGCTTCTTACCAGCCAGACAGGGCTGGATGTCATTGCTTCAGGAGGAGTTTCTTCCATAGAGGATTTAGACGCCCTTTACCAGGCAGGGATTTGCGGGGCGATTATGGGAAAATCCCTGTACGAAAAGAAAATTAATTTGCGGGAAGCGGTTTTGCGCTTCCAATAGACAGGAGGGTTTATGGCAGATTATAAAAAACTGATTCCCAGCTTTGGCTGCAGAGAACGGCAGGCCATTATCAGGGATTACGGTCTGGATTATTTCAGCAACGATATTCTGACGTTGGCGTCCTATTACAGCGACAATGGCGCGGATGAGCTGCTTATCTCTGATTTATCAGAAACAGACGAGGATCACGAGGAAACCATCGGGCTGTTAAAAGAAGTGGCCAGAGCCATTGATACCCCCATTATTACAGGCGGCTGTGTAAAACGTCTGGAAGACGTCAAAAAATACCTGTATGCAGGGGCCAGCGCCGTATATCTGGATGTATCGTCTCCCGAAAATGTAGATTTGATGAAAGAAGCTTCCGACCGCTTCGGAAGTGAAAAGATTCTCGCCTATCTTCCTGCGGTTTCGTATCTGGATTCCGTAGAAGAATACCTCCAGCTTGGCGCCTCCAAAATCATCGTAGACGTAGCAGGATTAAAAGAATCCGATCTCTTCCGCATCGGCGGCATAGAAGCGGATTTTCTGGTATTCTGCGATGACGATGTTCCAGGAACCATTACCTCTTATCTGAAGGTTCCCTCCGTACAGGGCGTCATTTTGACGGCTCCAGGAGAAAAAGAAGGCAACTGTATGCGGTTAAAACAGGAGTTAAAAGCCAGGGGGATTGTGGTAGATACCTTTGAAAGCTCGGTCTGCTGGGAAAAATTTCAATTAAATTCTGACGGCCTGATTCCAGTGGTCGTACAGGACTACCGGACCAGCCAAGTCCTGATGGTCGCTTATATGAACAAAGAAGCCTTTGAAAAGACCCTGACGACAGGACGGATGCATTATTACAGCCGCAGCCGGAAAACGCTGTGGTTAAAAGGAGAAACTTCCGGCCATTTCCAATATGTAAAGTCCTTAAAGCTGGACTGCGACAGCGACACCATTCTGGCGCTTGTAGCCCAAAAGGGAGCTGCCTGCCATACCGGCGCCAAATCCTGTTTCTTTACGACTCTGGCCGAAAAAGAGTACAGGTCTTCCAATCCATTAAAAGTTTTTGAAGACGTATATGGAGTGATCCAGGATCGGAAGGAGCATCCAAAAGAAGGTTCCTATACCAACTATCTGTTTGATAAGGGAATTGACAAAATTTTAAAGAAATTGGGAGAAGAGTGTACGGAAATTGTAATCGCGTCTAAAAATCCCAATCCCGAGGAAATTAAGTACGAGATTTCGGACTTTCTGTATCATTTAATGGTTCTGATGGTTCAGAAAAAAATTTCGTGGGAAGATATTACAAACGAACTTGCCAACCGGTAAGAAAGGAGTCTGCATGATGTCACCAGTAATTGAAAAATTTTTGCGCTATGTTTCTTATGATACCCAGTCCATGGACGAGCAGCCCCAGATTCCAAGTACGGAAAAACAAAGGGTGTTAGCCAATGCGCTGGCCGAAGAGCTCCGGAACATGGGAGCGGCTGACGTAACCGTCAGCCCCCAGTCTTATGTCTATGGAACCATTCCGGCAACCATTGAAAAAAAGGTTCCCGTTCTGGGTCTGATTGCCCATATGGACACTTCTCCAGATGCTTCTGGAAAAAATGTAAAGCCCCGTATTGTAGAACAGTATGACGGCGGCGATATTGTATTAAATGCAGAAAAACACATTCTGCTGTCTCCGTCGGATTATCCTGCTTTAAACCAGCATATCGGCCAGGATTTAATCGTAACGGATGGAACCACCCTGTTAGGAGCAGACGACAAAGCCGGCGTTGCAGAAATTATGGCAGCAGCCGAATACCTGCTTTCCAATCCCCAGATTCCTCATGGAACCATTAAAATCGGTTTTACTCCGGATGAAGAAGTGGGATGCGGGGCAGACGGCTTTGATGTCAAAGGTTTTGGAGCCGATGTAGCCTACACCATAGACGGCGGAACCCTGGGCGAACTGGAATATGAAAACTTTAACGCCGCTTCTGGAAAAGTATTCGTTCATGGCCGCGGTTCCCATCCTGGATCTGCAAAAAATGCCATGAAAAACGCCAGTCTGATGGCAATGGAATTCCATTCCCTTCTGCCAGCAGAGCAGAATCCTATGTACACAGAAGGATACGAAGGATTTTTCCATTTGGGAGAAATCAAAGGCGATATGGTAGAAGCACAGCTGGATTATATTATCAGAGACCATGACCGCCAGAAATTCGAGGAAAAGAAGGCGCTGTTTGCCGCTGCCGGCGAATTTTTAAACGCCAAGTACGGCCAGGGAACCGTAGAAGTCCAGATAAAAGATTCTTACTACAACATGAAGGAACTAATCGAACCTCATATGTATCTGATCGATATTGCCAGAACGGCAATGGAACGTATGGGAGTTACCCCGCAAGTAGTTCCTATTCGTGGCGGTACAGACGGAGCGCGTTTGTCTTATATGGGACTTCCCTGCCCCAATCTTTGTACAGGAGGCGCAAACTATCATGGAATTCATGAATATGCCTGCGTCCAGTCTATGGAGAAAGTAGTAGAGATTTTAATTGAGATCGTAAAAATATTCGGAAACGAAACCCCTTAACCGCCGTTTGATTCTGAATTTTATACAAAGTTCTATTAAAAAAGCTTTTGCAGAAGAGATTGTCTTTTGCAAAAGCTTTTTCCTATCCGTATACAGGGCAATACGCCTTAATGAAAACTTTTAATGAATCAACGCCATTGCAGCGGGAATTCCGATTGCACAAATCAGAACCAGTTCCAGAACAACAAAAATGGATGCATATTTATAAACGTCTTTTGACTGTAACCATTCCTTGTTGCCATGAAGCATTGCTGCGTAAGGAGAAGCTGCCGGAGTAATGCCTGCGCTGGACAATACAAAGATAATCAGCAAGGCTACTAACGGAGCCGGATTCATTCCGGACGTTACGCAGAACGCTGCAATAACCGGCTGCAGCAGCATACCAATTACCAAACTGTTGCACAAATTGGTCAGAACCACTGTAATGAGCATCAGCATCAGACAGAAGGTAACGGAAGACATATTCTGGAATATAGGTCCTAAAATTGCATTCAGGAATGCAGAAATTCCAGTCGATTCATTCGTCAGTACATTGCCAAGCAAAATAGCAGAGGTACACAGGAAAAAGGTAGACCATGCAAAGTTTGCCATGACTTTTCCAAATGGAAGAACAGGAGTGGACTTATCTTTATTTAAATTTACACAGGCAAGCAAAGCTGTATAACCCAGTGCAATTCCGGTGCTGTTCTGACTTAAAAATCCAATAAATCCGGTTCTTGGCAGAATGCTTGGAAGCAGCATGGACAAAATGTAAAGAACAAAAGAAACTGCCATGAATTTCTGATTGTTGTTTAATGGAGGCAGAGGATTTTTCTTTAATTTCTCAATATCCAAATCTTTCAGCTTGCTGACGTCCGGACGAAGCACATATTTGCAGAATAAGATAATCACAATCATTGCAATTACTGCGTGAATAATGGCTAAAAACATATATGCGGCGTTGTTAACAACCACTTTATTTCCCATATTTTCGGTAATGGTAGAAAAGTTATTTAACAAAGCCAGGCTGTTTCCGCTGTAAGGAGGAACTGGAAATCCCAGCATTGCGCCAAACGTAATTAACATCAGCATGATGGTCGGATATTTGTCGCCCTTTTCCATTCCAATGTCCTCAAAAATATCATAGAGCACTGGCCAGAATAAGAAAATCGGGGAAAATGCACCAATAAAAGCAGCCATTAACATGGAGCCGAACATCAGCATTGCAGAAAATACCCAGGGACGTCCATTGTTGATTTTAAGCGTTAAAAAGAATCGTCCAATATATGCAGTAAGGTGATTATGTACCAGACAGTTCATAACAATCATTAAGAAGAACATCTGGACCACAACCGGCGCGCCAAATGCGCTTTGCAGAACCTGGGGCATGGGAGCATAGCTGGAAACGCCTACCATGAAAATAGAAAGCAGACTGGCCCAAATTGGGTCTACGGTTGTCCACAAATACAAAGTTCCGATAAAAATTCCTAAAATTTCCATTCCTACAGGAGTTACATGAGGAAGGGCAATTGGAAGACGGGGAAACAGCAACATGATGGCAACTCCGATGATCGCGTGAATTGTCTTGGCACTTACAGGAAATGATTTCCGATTCATTGGTACATACCTCCGTAAAAATTAATCTGTTATAATTTTAACAAATTGTTTTTCATGAATCGATAGCCTATGCTAAGATATTGGAAAATATAGCAAAAAAATAAAACTTGTGCTATGATATTTTCGGAAAGATTACATAAAAGAAAGGAACCGGTGCAAAACGTGTTAAAAGCATTTGATGAAAACAGCAGACCTCTGGCGGAACGGGTAGCCGACCGTATCGGAGAGCTGATTATAACAAACGATATTCAACGGGGCGAAAAACTGCCAAATGAATTTGAGCTGGCAGAAAGTCTGAATGTAGGCAGAGGAACCATCCGCGAAGCAGTAAAACTTCTGGTTTCCCGAAATATTCTGGAAATCCGGCGTGGAAAGGGCACTTTTGTAGCCCAGGAACCAGGAGTGGCAGACGACCCTTACGGACTTCGGTTCTATGAAGATAAAGAAAAGCTGATGAAAGATTTAATCCAGATCCGATTTATGCTAGAACCCCAGATCGCAGAACTGGCGGCCCAGAATGCTTCGGAAGAAAATATAAAAGAAATGCGGCGGTTAAATCAGGAAATTTCGGAATTAATCCGGAATGGGCAGAGGTATATTGAAAAAGACATTGAACTCCATTCCTGCTGGGCCAAAAGCACGCAGAACGAAATCATTCCCCATCTTCTTCCCGCAATTCATCGGGCAATCGCGATGTTCTTTGAAACCACTGATAAAAAGGAATGGATGGCTTCTACCAGCGCCCATGAAAAAATTATAACCGCGATTGAACACCACGATCCGAATGCGGCCAGAGCCGCTATGATTGAACATTTATCCTTTACAAAAGAAAAATTAAAAACAGAAGACTAATTTGAATTCCCATCTATTTCGAGAGCAAAAACATCTTATCTTTTTTTGCCTAGAATAGATGGGAATTTGTATATTATGCACATTTTATACGATATAAATTGTTCAAATATACAAAAATAGTAAAAAGTATTGACGAATAGCCACAAAAGTTATATGATGATTTCATCTTGAACGACGTATGACGACATATGTCTATGACTTGCAGCAAATTTTTTTCAAACGTAACTGGAAGATTTTTTCAGGAAAAAGGAGAGAGGATTATGAGAAAGAAGTGGAAGGCGGTAATTTTATCAGCAGTCATGCTTACTGTGGTTCTTTCCGGATGCAGCGCCAAGCAAACTGCAGCAAATGAAGAAGAAACCATTCATCTGAAATTTGGAATCGTCAATTCCGACACCACCAATTACTATTTTGGATGCAAGGCCATTGCTGACGAAGTCTATAAGGCCACAGACGGAAAAGTAGAAATTACTATTTATCCAAGCGGACAGCTGGGAAATGAGCGAGATTTATATGAAGGCGCCCAGTTAGGTTCCATCGATATGTTTTATGCCGCAAATGCAGTTATGAGTTCCTTTATTCCGGAAATGGCCGTATTGGATCAACCATTCCTGTTTGACAACGTGGATCAGGCCCATCGTGTAATTGACGGAACACTCGGAGATCTAATTGCCGAAAAAGCAGAAGAGCAGGGCATTCACATTGCAGGATGGATTGAGTCCGGTTACCGGAACGTATTCTCCAATCGTCCAATTCAGACGTCAGATGATTTTGAAGGTCTTAAAATCCGTACCATGGAAAACAGCCTTCATATGGAACTCTTTAATTCGCTGGGGGCTATGGCGACTCCAATGGCATCCGGAGACGTATTTACCGGACTTCAGCAAAAGACTATTGACGCAGCAGAAAATGCCGTTTCAGACGTATTGGCCAATAAGTTTTATGAAGTAACCAAAAACATTACTTATACCAATCACCTGTTCGTGTTTATGGGAGTTGGATTTTCTGAACGGGCATGGAACAAAATTCCTGATGAATTAAAACCTGTCGTTGATGAAGCCGTAAAGCGTGGCTGCAATACCCAGAGACAGCTTCTGGCAGAAGCCAATGCAGAGGCAGAAAAGGAATTAAAAGAATTAGGCGTTCAGTTTTATGAGATTGACAGGGAAGCATTAAAAGCAAAGGTACTTCCAGCAATCGAACCTTATCGGGCGCAGATGCCAAAAGAATGGCTGGATGCCATTGAGGCAGATAAAAATAATCAATAAAGGAGGACATTATGAAAAAGTTGCTTCAATATCTGCAAAAAGCAGAAGACGGAATTTTGATAGGAACCTTTGTCGTTATGGTGCTGGCTTCTTTCGCCCAGGTGTTAAACCGAAATCTTTTCCATTTGGGAATCTCCTGGTTTGAAGAGCTTGCCAGATATTGTATGGTGTATATGGCGCTGATTGCGGCAGAAGCTGGTTTAAGAGCCGGTACCCAGATTTCTATTACGGCTCTTACTGACAAGTTAAGGGGACAGACAAAAAAAGCAGTACAGCTCCTTGCAAAACTGGTCGTGGTTCTGTTTTCTGCCACAGTCTTTGTAACTTCTTTTAAGCTTTTATGGATGCAGAACGTGTCCCACCAGATGTCTCCTGGCCTGCGGATTCCAATGCTGATTCCCTATTTTGCCATTACGTTAAGCTTTGCCATTATCACTGTAGTACAGACGGGTATGCTGGCCGGAATCATCTTTTCCAAAACAAATGACTGTGAGGAGGAAAACAAATGACAACTGCAATTGTATTATTTGGCACATTAGCCCTGCTTTTAATCATTGGCGTCCCCATTTCCATCTCGCTTGGAGCTGCCACAATGCTGTCTATGCTTACCTATGACGTTCCGTTAGCAGTGGTCGGACAGAGAATGTTTACTGCCCTGGATTCGGTTTCCATTATGGCAATTCCGTTTTTCGTACTGGCAGGCAATCTGATGACCCAGGGTGGAATTTCCCGCAGATTGGTAGATTTTGCCAACCGGATTATCGGAAATGTAAGGGGCGGTATGTGTTATGCAATGGTTCTGGCCTGTGCGTTTTTTGCGGCTCTTTCCGGTTCTGCTCCGGCTACAGTTCTTGCCATCGGCTCCATGCTGTATCCGGAAATGGTAAAGCTGGGATATCCGAAAGCCCGCTGCGCCGGACTGCTTACCGTATCCGGCGGCCTTGGCCCTATTATTCCGCCGAGTATTATTATGGTTGTCTACTGTACCATTACCAACAGCTCCGTTGGAGATATGTTTAAAGCCGGACTGGTAGCAGGCGCAATGATTGGCGTTGTATTAATCAGTATCTGCATTTACCTGTCCCACAAAGAACAGTGGCCGAAAAATGCAGAGAAAGCCACCTTTAAGGATCTCTGGAATTCCTTTATCGGCGCGATTCCGGCAATCTTTCTTCCGGTTATCATTTTAGGCGGCATTTATTCCGGCATGCTGACCCCGACAGAGTCGGCTGCTACAGCAGTTGTATATTCCTTTATCGTAGGTGTATTCGTATATAAAGAGATTCACCTTAAAGATTTAAAAACGATTATCCTGGAATCTGGAAAGGGAAGCGCAATGATGCTGTTTATTATTGCCACCTCTACCGCATTTTCCTGGCTGTTTACCTTCTCCGGAATCTCTACCCAGCTGGTAGATACCATTGTAGGAATGAACCTGTCCGCATCCATGTTCTGCCTGATTGTGGCTGTTATTTTACTAATATTCGGAACATTTTTAGAGGGTATTGCAACCTGTGTTCTTTTAGTACCGGTTCTCTGGCCTATTGCATCCAGTTTGGGAATTAACGCCATTCATTTTGGAATGATTGTATCAATTTCCAATGTAATTGGAACTATGACGCCTCCGGTAGCAGTTAATATTTTCTCGGCTGCCAGCGTATCCAAATTAAAGATGGGAGAGATTGCCAAAGGAGAGGTTCCATTCTTTATCGGATATTTAGCTGTATTTTTTGCAATCGTGTTTATTCCGGCCCTCAGTACATTTTTTATTCACTGATGCATAGAAAATAAATGGTTATGAACTTATTATCAATGAACAACTCAAAAAAGAAAAGAGGAAAAAAGATGGCATACGATTATAAAAAAGCATTTAGCGTAGAAGGAAAGAAATGTATCGTAACAGGAGGCGCCCAGGGTCTTTCTAAAGGAATGGCAGAGGCTCTTTTAGAAAATGGCGCAGCCGTTGTCCTGATGGATGTCCAGAAGGAAAAGCTGGAAATGGTAACAAACGAGTACAAGGCAATGGGATATGAAGCTTACTGCGTGTCCGGAGATTTATCCAAAAAAGAAGAAATTGACCGGATGTTTGAAGAAGCCATGAAACTGTTAGGCGGCAGATTAGACGTGCTGATTCCTGCTGCAGGAATCCAGAGACGGTATGAGCCATGGGAGTTTCCAAAAGAGATGTGGGATCTGGTCATTAATGTAAACTTAAATCATGTATGGTTCATGTGCCAGAAAGCGATTCAGGTTATGAAGGATCAGGATACTGTCGGCAAAATCATCAATATCGGCTCCATGTCTTCGTTCTTTGGCGGAACAACAGTGCCTGCCTATACTGCAGCAAAAGGCGCTGTAACTCAGTTAAGCAAAAGTATTGCGTCTGACTGCGCAGACCATAACATTTGCTGCAACGTCATCGCCCCAGGTTATATGGATACCGAAATGTGCGCCAATATGACCCAGGAAAGAAAAGATGAGTGCACCGCACGTATTCCTGCCGGACGCTGGGGAACACCAAAAGACATGAAGGGACCGGTTCTTTTCTTGGCTTCCTCTGCCAGCGATTATCTGAACGGAGCCGTTATCCCTGTTGATGGAGGATACCTGGTAAAATAAAATAGCGATAAAAACGCCTGTTGCAGAAACAAGGATGAAAGGAATGCCTTGGGACTGTAATAGGCGTTTTTGGAGGTTGGGGGAATTATCTCAGGCGGTAATAGCAGGTACTTTTGCCGTTTCCTTCCCGTTTCAGGTCTCCTTCTGCAACCAGCTTGCGCAAAGCTCCTTCGACAGAACTGACGCTGAGAGAAGGGCAGAGTTCCCGAATATCCTGTTTGGTAAAACGGCCGATTTTTTTTAAAGAGGCTTGTCTTACCATTTCCAATGCAGGAAGCCTGGTTTCTACCAGGGTAAAACGGTCTTCAAAATCTTTATATGCAGAAAGAATCGTTCCTAACAGATATTTTGTAAATGGAAGGGAATCTTCGCAGCCTTCCTGCCATCCTGTCTGAGATTGGCGAAGCGCATCATAATAAAGATCTTTATTTTTAGCAATTTTGGCTTCCAGTGAAATATATCTGCCTACATAAAAGCCGCTTCGATAGAGAAGCAGAGAAGTCAGCAGACGGCTCATTCTTCCGTTTCCATCATTAAATGGGTGGATACAGAGAAAATCATGAATAAAAATCGGAATAACAAGCAGAGGTTCTGCCTCCATATTTCCAATTACACGATTATATTCTTCACAGATTTTGTCCAGGGCTTCTGGGGTTTCATAGGGAGCAAGGGGCGTAAACAAGATTTCCGCATGACCGTCCGGATAAGTGACACTAATATAATTTTGTACGCTTTTGGTACGGCCTCCCATAGGATTATTCATATGGCTGTAAAGAATTTTATGAAGCTGTAAAATGTAGTTTTGAGTGATTGGAATTGCATCAAAGTTTTCATGAATGATATTTAAAGCGTCACGATACCCTGCGATTTCCTGCTCATCCCTGTTTTTAGGCGTAGTCTTTTCCTCAACCAACTGCCGGATACGAGTACTGGTGGTTACAATTCCTTCAATTGCGTTGGAAGCTTCGGTACTTTGTATTTTTGCAATTTCTACCAGCTTTTCCAGTTCTTCCGGACGCTGTTTCAAATACATTTCCTGCTTACCGGCTTCTTTATAAATCGCTGCAATCAGACTAAGAATATCAGAATCCCATTTCTGTGTTCTGATTTCAGAGTAATTAAATGTCCTCATTCCCTTACCTCCTAATACATTCCCTTAAATTATAGCATAAAATAAGGGCAAGTCAATTTATTGAGGGAATCTTCCCTTAATAATGCAGAAAAGCCTGTTGCTTAATCTAAGGAAAACCATTATAATTATGCGTGATAATCTAAAAAACAGCAAAATAAAGGAAATAAAATGAGAAAACTAGCTTTAAGTGATGAAATTCTGCTGAGTATCCAGCAGCCCGCCCGCTATATTGGCGGCGAGGTAAACATGGTCGTAAAAGACTCGTCCAAAGTGGACGTTCGTTTTGCCATGTGTTTCCCCGACGTGTATGAGATTGGTATGTCCCATTTGGGGATGCAGATCCTCTATGATTTTTTTAACCGCAGAGACGACATTTACTGCGAACGCGTGTACTCTCCGTGGACAGATTTAGACAAAATTATGAGAGAAAAAGAGATTCCGCTTTTCTCCCTGGAGTCTCAAAGCCCCATTAAGGAATTTGACTTTTTAGGAATTACCCTGCAGTACGAAATGTGCTATACCAATATTCTGCAGATTCTGGATTTGTCCCAGATTCCGCTTCATGCCTGCGACAGAACAGAAGCAGATCCCATCGTAATCGGCGGCGGCCCCTGCGCCTACAATCCAGAGCCGTTAGCAGAATTTTTCGATATGTTCTATATCGGCGAAGGCGAAACGGTTTATTATGAATTAATGGACGTCTATAAGGAATGCAAAAAAGCCGGAAAAAGCCGGAAAGAGTTTTTAGAAGCAGCAGCAGAAATCCCAGGCATTTATGTACCGGTATTTTATGACGTTTCCTATAAAGAGGACGGAACGATTGCTTCTTTTGTACCAAACAACCGTCATGCAAAAGCCGCCATTACCAAAGAGGTTGTGGTAAATCCGGATGATGCTACTTATATTGAAAAGCCGTTAGCTCCATTTATTAAGGTTACCCAGGACAGAGTCGTGCTGGAAATCATGCGCGGATGTATCCGCGGCTGCCGGTTCTGCCAGGCAGGCAACGTATACCGCCCTCTTAGGGAACACAGCCTGGAGTATTTAAAGGACTATGCCTATAAGATGTTAAAGAGCACCGGACATGAGGAAATTTCCTTAAGTTCGTTAAGTTCCAGCGACTATACCCAGTTAGAAGGGCTGGTTACCTTCCTGATGGATGAATTTCATGGAAAAGGAGTTAACATTTCCCTTCCTTCTTTAAGAATCGACGCCTTCTCCCTGGATGTTATGAGCAAAATCCAGGATGTCAAAAAGAGCAGTCTGACTTTTGCTCCTGAGGCAGGTTCCCAGCGTTTAAGAGACGTTATTAACAAAGGGCTGACGGAGGAGGATATTTTAAACGGCGCGGCAGAGGCATTCCGCGGCGGCTGGAATCGGGTAAAGCTTTATTTTATGCTGGGACTTCCGACTGAGACAGTAGAAGATATGGAAGGCATCGCCCAGTTATCCGAAAAAGTAGCAGAAACTTATTATGACGAAGTTCCAAAGGAAAAACGTCAGGGTAAAGTTCAGGTAACCGCCAGTTCTTCTTTCTTCGTTCCAAAACCATTTACCCCATTCCAGTGGGCAAAAATGTGCACCAAAGAAGAATTTTTAGAGCGGGCAGCCATTGTCCGCAATAAATTCAGGGAAATGTTAAACTATAAGAGCCTGCGCTACAACTGGCATGAGGCAGATTTAACTGTTCTGGAGGGCGTTCTGGCAAGAGGCGACAGAAAGTGTTCCGCTTTAATTGAAGAAGCTTACAAAAACGGCGCCTTATACGATTCCTGGTCCGAATGCTTTGACAATGAAATCTGGATGAAGGCCTTTGAGACCTGCGGCTTATCCATTGATTTCTACACTACCAGACAGAGAGAACTGGACGAAATCTTCCCTTGGGACTTTATCGACGCCGGTATTTCCAAAAATTTCTTAAAGAGAGAATGGCTGAACGCCATGGGAGAAACCGTTACTCCAAACTGCCGCCAGAAATGTTCGGCCTGCGGAGCGATGAGATGGAAAGGAGGCGTTTGCTTTGAAAATAAGAATTAAGTTTTTTAAACAGGGGGATATGAAATTTATCGGCCACCTGGACGTCATGCGGTATTTCCAGAAGGCAATCCGCAGGGCAAACGTAGACATCCGCTACAGTGAGGGATTCAGCCCCCACCAGTTAATGTCTTTTGCAGCGCCTCTCAGCGTAGGTTTAACCAGCAACGGAGAATATGTAGATATTGACGTTCATTCTACCGGATCCTCACAGGACATGATTCGCCGCATCAATGCGGTTTCCGTAGAAGGAATCCAGGTATTAAGCTATAAGAAACTGCCGGAAAAAGCTGCGAACGCCATGTCCCTTGTAGCGGCAGCCGATTATACCATCCAGTTCCGTCCTGGATATGAGCCGGCGGATGAAGCAGCCTGGTTTGATGGATTTGCAGAATTTTTAAAATCCCCGTCCATTCTGATTACCAAAAAGACGAAAAAAGGGGAGAAAGAACTGGATCTGGCTTCTCTGATTTATGAGACAAAGACCTGTTCCTGTCCGGTTCCGGAAGAAAAGCAGGAAGAGAAAGGCGCAAAAACAGCACCTGGAATTTTCTTAAAAGTATCTGCCGGCAGCGCGGCCAACATTAAACCAGAACTGGTATTAGACGCATATTACAAATCCCTTGGTCAGGAGAGAGCGGAATTTGCATTTTTAATTCAGAGAGAAGACGTATATGCCGCAGAATATGACGAGGAAGGCAATGTTCATTTTGTTTCTCTGGATGAATTAGGTGAAGAGATTGAGTGAAAACCAGAAACCTGCTGAAACCGTTACAAAACTGATTATTACGGAATATAAAGATAAAATTGCTTCGGTTCTCATGGAAAACAGCCGTCCGGTGCAGATTTCCATGGAACCCAAAAACCAGACGTCTGTTTTAGGAAACATCTACATTGGACGGGTGCAGAATATTGTAAAAAATATTAATGCGGCCTTTGTGGAAATTGAGCCAGGGCGTATCTGCTATTACAGTTTATCGGAAAACCGGCGGCACTGGTTTGGCAAAACACCGGAAAACCGAAGCCTTCACATTGGCGATGAGATCATGGTACAGGTGGAAAAGGACGGGATTAAAACCAAATCGCCTATGCTGACGTCCAATATCAGTTTAAGCGGCAAATACTGTGTGCTGACTGCTTTAAGCTCCCAAATCAGCTTTTCCAGCAAAATTCGAAGCGCCCAGTGGAAGGAGCATCTGAAAGAGCGTTTGGAAGAGGTTCGGACCGGCCCGTGGGGATTGATCATCCGGACCAATGCAAAGGACGCAGAAGA
Organism: uncultured Clostridium sp.; assembly: GCA_900542035.1. Lineage (GTDB taxonomy): Bacteria > Bacillota > Clostridia > Lachnospirales > Lachnospiraceae > UMGS1370. The sequence goes on along the minus strand of UQMJ01000006.1, from coordinate 15,433 downwards.
GGAAACTATTTTAAACGAAGTCCTGGCGTTGTCAAAGGCTTTTGAAAAGCTTCTCAATGATAGGGAATACCGTACCTGCTACAGCATTCTTTATCAGTCGGCTTCCGGATATTTAAAGGAAGTTAAAAATGCTTACTCGGCGTCTTTAAAAGCAATTGTTACCGATAGGCCTAAGCTGTATGAAGAATTATCTTCCTATCTGTCTGCCTATCAGCCGGAGGATCTGGACAAGTTATCTCTTTATCAGGATCCTATGTTATCCCTGGCTTCTCTTTATAGCCTGGAGACGGTTTTCTCCCAGGCCGTCCAGCCCAGGGTATGGCTGAAATCCGGCGGGTATCTGGTAATAGAGCCTACAGAAGCCATGACGGTCATTGACGTCAACACCGGCAAATTTTCCGGAAAGAAGACTATGCGGGAAACCCTGTTAAAAATCAATCTGGAAGCTGCGGATGCTGCAGCCAGGCAGATGCGTCTGCGCAATCTGTCTGGCATTATTATGATAGATTTTATTGACATGGAAGCAGATGAAGACAAAGAACGACTGATGGAACATCTGCGGGCTGCTGTCCGGAAGGATCCCATAAAGACGACCGTAGTGGATATGACAAAGCTGAATCTGGTTGAAGTTACCCGCAAAAAGCTGCAGCCGTCTTTGTATCAGCAGCTTAACGGATATTCCTAACTGTTACATTTTTCTTGAAAATTCCTTAGAATTATATGGAAAAGCTGTTGACATATGAGAAAAAGGATGCTATATTAATCAAGTATGCCGCACAATGAGGTTATAAGGACACAGATACAAAGATGTGTTCTGTGGACACCACAATTGGCGAGTAATGATAAATAGGAGGTGCCTTTCATGTACGCGATTATTGCAACAGGTGGAAAGCAGTACAAAGTAGCTGAAGGCGATATCATTAAGGTAGAAAAGCTTGGCGTAAACGCTGGCGAGACCGTAACTTTCGATCAGGTACTGGCTGTAAACAACGGTGAGTTAACCATCGGATGCCCAACCGTAGCAGGTGCAACTGTTACCGCTACTGTAGAAAAAGAAGGTAAGGGCAAGAAAGTTATCGTTTACAAGTATAAGAGAAAGACTGGCTATCATAAGAAGAACGGCCACAGACAGCTCTATACTCAGGTTAAGATTGAAAAGATCAATGCTTAATTAACACCATGATTCAGGTAACGGTATTTACAAAAAAGTGTGCAGGAACTGTTTCTGATTATGACTACTTAGGAGTTCAGCTGTCAGGACACGCTGGTTTTGACGACAGCGGCAGAGATATTATCTGTGCAGCAGTTTCAACTCTGGTGTTCAATACAGTCAATTCTATCGAGGTTTTTACAGAAGACAGTTTTGAAACAGAACAGGACGAGGAAAGCGGATATTTTTCTTTTTCTCTTTCTTCCAATATCAGTCCAGAATCAAAACTCCTTTTAAACTCCTTAGTTCTGGGACTTCAGAATATTGAGGAGGAATATGGGAGACCATATATTCATATCCGATTTGAGGAGGTGTAGACAAATGTTAAAGATGAACCTTCAGTTTTTTGCTCATAAGAAAGGTGTTGGTTCTACCAAGAACGGTAGAGATTCTGAGTCCAAGAGACTTGGCGCCAAGAGAGCAGATGGACAGTTCGTTTTAGCTGGCAACATTCTGTACAGACAGCGCGGAACTAAAATCCATCCAGGCAACAACGTAGGCCGCGGCGGCGATGATACCTTATTCGCTTTAGTTGACGGTGTTGTGAAATTCGAGAGAAAGGGCAGAGACAAGAAGCAGGTTTCTGTTTACCCGAGAGCAATCAACGAATAATTACGAAGGCTTCATACTTTCAGAGGTATGGAGCCTTTCTTTCGCTATTACCAATTAAGTTCCAATGGGGATAGCGACTCCGTTAAGAAAGGAATTTTTAATTTATGTTTGCCGACAGCGCAAAAGTATTTATTAAATCAGGAAAAGGCGGAGACGGACACGTCAGCTTCCGCCGTGAACTTTATGTAGCAAACGGCGGTCCGGACGGCGGAGACGGCGGACGGGGCGGCGATATTATTTTTGAAGTCGATGATGGCTTAAACACCTTGACGGATTTCCGTCATGTCAGAAAATATGTAGCCGGAAGCGGCGAAGAAGGCGGCAAACGCCGCTGCCATGGAGCAGACGGAAAAGATCTGGTTATCAAGGTTCCGGAAGGAACGGTTATTAAGGATTTTGAATCCGGCAAGGTAATTGCAGATATGTCTGGAGAAAACCGCCGCGAAATCATTTTAAAAGGCGGAAAAGGCGGTCTTGGAAATATGCATTTTGCCACATCTACCATGCAGGTTCCCAAATACGCGCAGCCTGGACAGCCCGCTCAGGAGCTGTGGGTATTGCTGGAGTTAAAGGTAATTGCAGATGTAGGTCTGGTAGGCTTTCCCAATGTAGGAAAATCTACATTGCTTTCCAGAGTCAGCAACGCCCGCCCGAAAATCGCGAATTACCATTTTACTACGTTGAATCCTCATCTGGGCGTTGTAGATCTGGGCGAAGGCGCCGGCTTTGTAATGGCAGATATTCCAGGACTGATCGAAGGGGCTTCTGAAGGAATCGGCTTAGGACATTCTTTCTTAAAGCACATTGAACGTACAAAGGTGCTGATCCATGTGGTAGACGCTGCTTCCACGGAAGGAAGGGATCCGGTTGCAGACATTCGTGCAATTAATAAAGAACTGGAAGCTTATAATCCCGAACTTTTATCACGTCCTCAGGTCATTGCAGCCAATAAGGTTGATGCCATCTATGATGATGGTGAAGAAAATCCAATTGACCGTCTGCGCAGAGAATTTGAGCCGGAAGGCATTCTGGTTTATCCTATTTCTGCAGTCAGCGGACAGGGCGTAAAGGATTTGCTGTATCATGTCAATGATTTACTGAAAACCGTTGACCGGAAACCGGTTATTTTTGAAAAAGAATTTGATATGAGTATGAAGGCGGTAGAAAATCTGCCTTATACCGTTGAAAAAGAACGGGACGGCGTATATGTAGTAGAAGGTCCTAAGATTGATAAAATGCTGGGCTATACCAACCTGGATTCTGAAAAAGGATTTGAATTCTTCCAGAAATTCTTAAAAACTACTGGAATCTTGGAAGATCTGGAAAAAGCCGGCATCGAAGAGGGCGATACCGTCCGTATGTACGGTCTGGAATTTGATTACTACAAGTAAAGCATGAAACGTATGGCCTGTTTTCAGGCCTGGAGGAAATAGATGACAAGCAAACAGAGAGCTTATTTAAAAGGCCTGGCTATGGATATGGATTCCATCTTTCAGATTGGAAAATCCAGTCTTACGCCGGAAGTAACTCAGGCAGTAGAAGAAGCATTAGAAGCCAGAGAGTTAATCAAGATTACTTTATTAAAAAACTGCCTGGATGACATTCATGCTGTGGCACAGACCCTTGCTGAAAGAACCCATTCCGAGGTGGTTCAGGTAATTGGCCGCAAAATTGTATTATATAAACCTGCAAAGGACGAAAAGAAGAGAAAAATCGTCCTTTCTTAGGAGGGAATATTATGTCCAACATCGGGATTATGGGAGGAACTTTTGACCCTATCCATAACGGACATCTCAGGCTGGCCAAACAGGCATATCTTCAGTATCATTTAGATTCGGTATGGTTTATGCCTTCCGGTCAGCCGCCTCATAAAAAAGATCATAAAGTAACGGATGCGGATATGCGCTGTCAGATGGTTCAAATGGCCATTGCAGAATATCCGTATTTTTGCTGTTCAGATTTTGAAGTCCAGCGCCAGGGCAATACCTATACAGCTCAGACCCTGACGCTTTTAAAAGAAGCCTATCCGGAACATACGTTTTACTTTATCGTCGGAGCAGATTCTCTGTACGAAATCGAAAACTGGTACCATCCCGAACTGGTAATGAAACAAACCGTCCTTCTGGCAGCCGGACGATCCTATCAGAAATCCCACCGTCCCCTTGAAGAACAGATCCATTACCTGGAAGAGAAGTACGGCGCTGTTATCAGACGGCTGGACTGTAAAGAGATCGATGTCTCATCTGCAGAAATCAGGGAAATCGCAGCAAATGGACATTCTTTTTCTTCCCTGGTACCTCCGGTGGTTGGGAACTATATCCGGACGCATCATCTTTACAACTGTGTACAAAAGGAGGCTGGAACATGAGTAACTCTCCCAGTGAGATTGCAGTATTCAGAAAGAAGCTGAAATCCAAACTTCCACTCATGCGATATGAACATTCGCTATCCGTATCTTATACCTGTATGTGTCTGGCCATGCGCTATGGCTGTGATATTGACAAAGCGGAATTAGCAGGACTTCTTCATGACTGCGGAAAAAGGTTTTCAGACGATATCATTTTGAAAAAGTGTGAGAAAAACCAAATTCCTATTACCGAAGCCCAGCGGGAAGCTCCCGCGGTACTTCATGCAAATTATGGGGCATGGCTGGCACAGCATAAATTTAAGATCGAAGATGAAGAGATTCTAAGCGCAATTTTATGTCACACAACTGGTAAACCGGACATGACCTTACTGGAAAAAATTTTATATGTGGCTGACTTTATTGAACCCCGACGGAACAAGGCGCCTAATCTTCCAAAACTCCGCCAGCTGGCCTTTCAGGATCTGGATGAGACAGTCTATCAGATCTTAGAAGGAACGTTAGGATATTTATCTGCAAAAGGCGGTTTTGTTCATCCGACTACCAGGCAGGCATATGAATATTATAAGAAGCAGCAGAAAAACCGAATGTGAAAGCGAGGATTTTAATGGAACACTCAAAGGAAATGGTAAAACTAGCAGTTCAGGCCTTACAGGATAAAAAAGGCGAGGATGTAAAAATCATTGATATACGGGAGATTTCCGTATTAGCCGATTATTTTGTCATTGCAAGCGGAAGCAATGGAAATCAGGTACAGGCAATGGCTGACAACGTAGAAGAGATGCTTGGAAAGGCAGGATATGTATCTGCACAGATAGAAGGGTATGATTCTGCCAATTGGATCTTAATGGATTATAAAGATATTATCGTCCATATATTCTGCCGCGAAGACAGATTATTCTATGATTTGGAACGTATCTGGAGAGATGGAAAGACGGTTGTTGACGTAAATGAATTATAGAATATAACAGAACTTGTAGGAAAATCAAGCCAGGCCAGCAGCCTGGCTTGATTTTCTTTATCAGAAACGTAATCCTGTTTTAAATTGGTTTCCATAATTTTTTTATGTATACCAATTAATGAATTTGACGATTAAGACATAATACGGAGCAGACCAATTACTTTTCCTAGGATCTGGACGTCTTTACAAATGATGGGATCCATAAAATCATTTTCTGGCTGAAGCCGATAATAATCCTCCTCCTTATAGAAACGCTTAACAGTTGCCGAATCTTCTAAAAGTGCAACAACAATTTCCCCATTTTCTGCGTTGGATTGTCTGGATACAATAATCTGGTCGCCGTCAAAAATCCCCGCATTAATCATACTTTCACCCTTTACCTTCAGCATAAAAGTATCTGTATTGGGAAGGATTTCTGCCGGAATTGGAAAATAGCTCTCAATATTTTCCTGAGCCAGTAACGGCTGGCCAGCAGCAATAGAACCCAGAAGAGGAACATTTACCACTTCCCGTCTGGTCAGATTGAAACAGTCATCTAAAATCTCTATGGTACGCGGTTTGGTAGGATCCCTGCGGATATATCCGTTTTCTTCCAATGTCTCCAGATGGGAGTGGACAGAAGACGTGGACTTTAAATGGACGGCTTCGCAAATTTCCCTGACTGCAGGCGGATACCCCTTTTTCAAAATTGTTTCTTTAATATATTCTAAAATTTCCTGCTGCTTTGCAGTAATTTTTCCATTTGCCATAAGTCGGCCTCCTAAACAATCGTAAAATCTTGTATTGATATTATACTATCATACTTAAAAGAAAAATGCAAACGTTTGTTTGGTTTTTTTTGAAAAAGCATTGACAAACATATGTTCCTGTAGTATAGTAAGGTCACAGTAAAGAACATATGTTCACAAACATTCGTTTGTTTATAAAGGGGAGAGCAGTATGAAGTTATATCTGAAGAAACTACTATTCTGGGCAGTTGCCTTTCTTATTGGTATGAACCTGCTTGGAGCAGTCAAGCTGAACATTCTGGCAAAGGAACCCGATCCGCTTCCTTGTACGCGCTATTATAAAAGCGTTCTTATTTCCGAAGGAGACAGCCTGTGGAAGATTGCCAGCCAGTATTGTCCAGACGGTGTAATGACTGAATCCGACTACGTCTATGAATTAAAGCAGATTAACGGCTTAAAAGATGACACCATTCATTCTGGATGTTATCTAACCGTCATCTGCTTTGAATTTCAACCGGAATCATCCCAGAAACTGATGGACTATCCGGCTTCTGGATCCTTTTAATTTTCATCTTCAAAGTTGTCATCGAACTCATCTATATTTGTTCCGACAGTGCGTTCGCCGCTGTAGAATTCTTTTCCGACTACATTGCGGTTATTGCGGGATTCTTCCACCAGTTGTGACAGCATCTGACGGATTTCTCTAGGTTTTGCAATATTTTCCAGACGGATTTCCGGTGTTTTATCCGCTTTTGCTGTAATGATCAATGTTCCAGTGCCAAATAGTTTTCCTGTCAAGGTCTGCTCCATGGTAATATCTACAATACGGTACAGCAGGGTTTCATCGACTACCGTCTTTAACAGCCCTTTTTCAATGGTCAGCCTGTCATTCGTAATGTAATACTTTGTAAATGTCCAGGGAAACCACAGGATATGTTTCCGATCTTTCCAATGCATCTGATTATTTTGATTTGCTGCTGTCATAATAAAATCCTCCTGTCATTAAAATTCTTTTCTTAATTTTACCACATTTCTGGCGCTTCTGCGGCGTTCATCTTCTAAGGCCGCATAGTGTTTTTTCGTTGTATTTACATCGCTGTGCCCTAAAACGTCCGCTACCAGATAAATATCTCCTGTTTCTCGGTATAAGTTCGTACCATAGGTGCTGCGCAGCTTATGAGGGGTTATTTTTTTATTCGGAGTTACGGTACGGGAATATTTTTTTACCAGGTTTTCCACGCTTCGGACGGTAAGGCGCTTTCTCTGAAGAGAGAGGAAGAGTGCATCTTCATGACCTTCTTCCGGAATAATCTTTTTCCGTTCATCCAAATAATCTAGCAGAGCGTCCTCCACCTCTCGGCCAAAATATACTGTAACCTCTTTTCCTCCCTTACGATGAATCTGGATTCCTCCATTTTTCCAGTCAATGTCTTTTACATTCAAACCGACGCACTCTGAAACTCGGATGCCTGTGCCAAGCATCAGGGTCAGGAGCGCCAAATCCCTGACTTTTGTTTTTTCGTGATAGGCCTTTTGTTTGGGGGTAAGCTGTTCGCCGCTTTCCACCTCATCTAAAAGGAGAACCACCTCGTCAATATCTAACCGGATAATTTCTTTTTCATGAAGTTTTGGAAGCTGAACCAGGGCCGCCGGATTCGTTTTTAATTTTTCAGTCCGAAAGAAATAGTTATAAAAGCTTTTCAGAGAAGAAATTTTTCTCATAATTCCCCGTTCCCGATTGACTACTTCCTGGCCATTGGTATTAAACCGATATTTTAAATACTCCATATATTCTTCAATATCCGTTACCGTAATCTTGTCTAGATCATCTAATTGGATTTCCTTTATTTCTTTAGAATGAAAATATGGATTTTCTTCCTGCAGAAAATGGAAAAAGACGCTTAAATCATAGGCATATGCAATTCTGGTCCGTGAAGACGTCCTAGGTTCAATCCCTCTGAAAAATTCAGGGCAGAACAGGGGAAGTTCTCCAATCAGCTCCCGCAGATGTTTTACATTTTCAATATCTTTTTGTTCATGATAGGGAAGATTACTCATTGTTTTGTCACCTCATTTTCCAGCCGTCGATGTTTCCTTCCAGAATCGCATGAAACATCCGGTCTTTTGCACCTGGATTTTCTTTTTCCAATTGCTTTATTAACTGCTTTGCATATTCTCTTTTCGTATGGCCGTCTACAGGGCATGGATTTTTGCATACAGGCAGCTGGTATTTTCGCTGAAATCCAATAACTTCTGCTTCTGAAACATAAATCATTGGACGAATAACCGACAAGTCCATCCGATCCAGATAAGTATTGGGGGAAAAGGTATGGAAACGTCCCTCATATAGTAAGGAGAGAAGCATGGTTTCTATTACATCATCTTTATGATGTGCATAGGCAATTTTATTGCATCCCAGCTCTTTTGCCTTTGTATTCAAAGCGCCTTTACGCATTTTAGCACACAGTGAACACGGATTTGACTCCTGACGGATATCAAATAAGACCGTTCCTATTTCGGTAGATACAATCGAATATGGGATCGATAACGATTCACAAAGCTGCTGTACCGGCTCCAGATTCAAATTTCCCAATCCCAGATCTACAGTAATTCCTGTAATTGAAAACTTTTTTGGATAAAATTGCATCAAACCGTGTAAGGCATACAAAAGAGTAAGGCTGTCTTTTCCGCCGGAAATTCCAACTGCAATTTTATCCCCCTCTTCAATCATATGGTAGGTATCTGCTGCCTGGCGGGTCAGACTTAATAGTCGCTGTAATTTCATAAAACCAAACTTCCTTTCTAATGGTTTGTCTGTTATTATAACATGAAATCAGGGGTTGTTGCATTCCATTTTTTAAAAGAAATCCTCTGACAAAAGAAAAATTTGACAAAAATACCATAGAAACCTTCAAAAACCATACAGTTCTGTCAAAAGTTCCTATAAAACATACAACTTTTACATTATTTTCATTTTATTTGTTTGACTTTGTTGTTATTATGCTATATTCTAATCTTTGTAAGAAGAATTTATTATAAAAGTCATATAAAAGGAGAGAGTGTTATGAGAAAACGTTTCTTAGCAGTATCAATGGCAGTGGTTACCGCAGTCAGTCTTCTTGCAGGATGTGGAAGTGCAAAAAAAGAAAGCTGGAAGGTCACTTGTCCGTGGGCGCCATCCGGAGTTGCCGCAATGGTCAGCCAGAAGGCAGCAGAAAAATCTTCTACACTTTCAGACAAAATTACGCTAGTTGCTGAGGCTGTAAAGGGGGATGCAGCCACTGTAAATACCTGGGTTGCAAGTACAAAAGCAAATGACAAGGAACTTGTATTTGTTGGAGAGGGTCTGCTTTCGATTACTTCTATTTTGGATCCTGCAAAAATGCAGTTCGATTACAGCAATTTTGCATATGTTGAAAATTTATATTCTTCCATCTTCGTTCTGTCTGCAGATGCAGAGCTAAACATCAAAAACATTGCGGATTTGGAAGCTTTCGCCCAAAGTGGAGATGAAATCAGCGTTGCGGTAAACGGAGCAACTGGTTCGGAAGCCTTCCTTGCCGCTGCATTATTTGGTTCTATGGGAGTCGGAGACAACTTAAAACTTGTTGCTTATACTTCAGCAGCAGAAGCAGCACAGGCAGTTGCAAAAGGCGAAACTGATTTTGCAGTATCCCACCAGTCCCAGATTTTAGAAACCTACCAGCAGGGCGGCGTTTCCATCGTTTGCGCTTTTGATGAAAAAGCCATTGAAAATGGACCATTTGCCGGTGTTGAAGGCGTTGGCGAACATGGTTATCCTTATTTCCGGAACCGCTGCTTCATTATGGCTGCGGCAGGAACTGATGATTCCAAGGTTGCAGAGTTAAAAGAACTGTATGATAAAATCCTGGCAGATGAAGAAGTTGTAACCTGGCTTCAGGATACAATGCTTCTGGAAGTTGATACCATGTCTGTCGAAGACGTAGAAGCACACATTGAAAACGTAAAAAATATTGTAAATGAATATAAAGATATTGTTACTGGCTAATTTCGTACACAAAACGATCTAAGCCAGCCTAAAAGGGCAGCGCCGGAGTCCTATATTTTGTCAATCTGCTCTATCGGAATACAAATATGGGGGAACGGCTCTGTCCTTTTTATCATTTAAAGCAGGAGGTATTTCTCATGGCGAAATTGGCTGAAAATTTTAATTCCCGTATGGATACCATTGGGGAACAGTTAAAAGAGAAAAACGTTAAAATTCCCATTGATCTGACAGCTGGTATTGTTTCCTTTCTCATTGCCGCTGTAATTATGGTAATGATGCCAAGCCAGGTTGCAGTATCTGAAAGCGATGTTATTAACGGAAGAGCCTTTCCGACGCTTTTGATGTGGGTTATGCTGATTTGCAGCAGTATTTTAATTATTCAGGAAATAGTTAAAATGGTCCGGAAACAGCCATTGGAATATAAGACCATCAATCTTCAGACTGAACTGAAAGCCCTGGTTATCTTTGGAATTCTTCTTGGTTCCTTTTTATTGAGCAAATGGACTGGATTATTTGTCATCGGTGCAATTTTCTGCAGTCTCGGTTTTCTTCTTTATTTCCGGTGTAAAAAACCCAGTTATTACGTGATAACCCTTACGCTGGCCGTTCTTATCTGGGCCGCTTTCCGCTTTGTATTAAATGTGGATTTCTAATGCTGAAAGGAGAGTTTTCCGATTATGATGCAATATATTGGCCCCGCCGCAGGGCTTTTGTTTACCATTGAAAATATTATCTGGATTAATCTGGGGGTATTTATTGGCGCTGTATTTGCAGCCATTCCTGGGTTAAGCGTTATTTTATGCGTAATTCTGTTTTTACCGGTTACCTACAGTATGGGGCCCATCCCAGGCATGATGTTTTTGCTTGGAATTTATTGTGCAGGAGGTTATGGAGGAAGTGTATCTGCCATTTTAATTAATACTCCAGGAACGCCTCATGCAGCGGCTACTATGCTGGATGGCCATCCGCTTTCCCAAAAAGGCCGTACCAAAGCCGCATTAAAAATCGCTTTATATGCGTCTACCTTTGGCGGTGTATTCTCTGCATTAATGCTGTTGTTTTTAGGCCCGCAGGTCGCAAAAATTGCTGCCCAATTAGGCACTCCGGAATACTTTATGGTTTGTGTATTCGGCTTAACCATTATTGCCGGCGTATCTGGAAAAAGTATTATCAGGGGTCTGATTTCTGCCTGCATTGGTTTGTTTATTTCCTGTATTGGTTCGGATCCGATGACCAGCTACGACCGCTTTACTTTCGGAATCAGCCGTCTGTATCTGGGGATGGATCTGGCCGTTTGCTTAATCGGTCTGTTTGCCCTTGTTGAAATTCTTGCGAAATCAGAAAAAAGAATTGATTCCATCAATATTAATACTGCGAAAATTAAGGATGATGGAAAAATCACCAAAGAAGAATATAAACGGATGCTGCGTCCAACCTTGATGTCTTCTTTAATTGGCGTATTAGTTGGAATTATTCCTGGAACCGGCGCTTCTGAAGCTTCCTGGTTCAGTTACAGCCAGGCAAAAAATATGTCAAAGCATCCGGAAGAATTCGGACATGGAAGCGTGGAAGGAATCGCTGCGGCTGAATCAGCAAACAACGCAGTAACCGGAGCTACGCTGATTCCTTTGCTGACGCTTGGTATTCCTGGAGATGGAACCGTTGCCATTATGCTTTCTGCGCTGATGATCAATGGATTAAATCCTGGTTTATCTCTGTTTACCACAGACGGCGATATTATGTATGCGATTATGCTGGGACTGATTCTTGTGAACATATTTATGTTTGTCCAGGGAACATTTCTGACCACATTGTTTGCAAAAGTAGTATCCATCCCACAGGAAATTTTAACGCCTATTATTGTAATTTTCTGTTTTGCAGGAGCTTATTCTGTAAACGGAAATTACTTCGATGTTGGGATTGCTCTGGTATTTGCAGTGATTGCATGGATTTTGCGTAAAATCGATCTTCCGGCAGTACCAATTCTTCTGGGAATGGTACTGGGCAGCATGACCGAGACAAATTTCCGCCGTGCGCTGCTTATTTCAAACGGAAATCCGTCTATTTTCTTCAGCAGCGTATATTGCTGGATTTTCACTGCATTAATTGTATTTGCCATCTTTACGATTGTGCGCAATAAATTAAAATCACAGAAAGCATCTGAATAGGAGAACAGTTATGGCTTATAACATTATTTTTTATTTTTCTGATCAGCAGCGCTGGGACACCTGCGGGTGTTATGGCCAGCCATTAAATATTACCCCAAACTTAGACGCTCTTGCAAAGGAAGGGGTCAAATTTGAAAATGCATTTTCTCCCCAGCCGGTGTGCGGCCCCTGCAGGGCTTTATTCCAGACCGGAAGGTACGCAACGGAAACAGGGTGTTTCCGCAACAATCTTATGCTTCCATCAGGAATAAAGACTCTTGGAAATTATATTGAAGAAGCTGGTTATGAAACAGCTTATATCGGGAAATGGCACCTTGCCAGCGACGGAGAATTAGAAAAGGCTCCAACCATTGACCATACCATTACCGCCATTCCAAAAGAACTGCGGGGCGGATACACCGGTTACTGGAGAGCTGCAGACGTATTAGAGTTTACCTCCCATGGTTATGACGGTTATGTTTTTGATGAAAACAACAACCGGATTGATTTTAAAGGATATCGGGCTGACTGCATCAATGATATGGCTCTGGAATTTTTTGATACCTATGATAGAAAAAAGCCATTTTTTATGACGGTTTCCCAGATTGAACCTCATCACCAAAATGACCATAACCACTATGAGGGGCCTGACGGTTCTAAGGAACGGTTTGCAGATTTTGTCCTTCCTCATGATTTAGAAGTACTAAAAGGAAATGCAGCAGAAGAGTATCCGGATTACCTGGGGCAATGTGCGAGTCTGGATGAAAATCTTGGAAAACTGATTGCCCGTCTGAAACAGGAAGGACTTTATGAAAATACCATTATTATCTATACTTCTGACCATGGCTCTCATTTTAAAACAAGAAATACTGACAGCCACTTAAATGGTTACGACGATTATAAACGTACCGGACACGATGCGGCTCTTCATGTGCCTCTGGTAATCGCAGGAGGTCCATTTACCGGAGGTATTACAGTAAAGGAATTAGTCAGCACCGAAAGCATTCCAAAAACCATTCTTTCTCTTGCAGGTGTTGAAGTCGGAGATGCCATGATTGGAGAAAAACTGCTTGACGTTGTACAGAAAAAAGACAATAATAGGGTGGAACAGGTATTTGCCCAGATTTCAGAAAGCCGTATCGGCCGCGTTATCCGTACCCCTGATTATCTCTATGGTGTATATGCTCCAGGAATCAATGGAGGCGAGAAGGGCGCTTCTGATTTCTATGCAGATGATTATCTCTATGATTTGAAAGAAGATCCATGGCAGTTAAACAATGTGGCGGCAAATCCTGCTTATCAGGCTGCAAAAGAAGATTTGCGGCACCGGTTATTAGACTGGATTGAAAAAGCAGAAGGGTATCGGCCAAAGATTGCCGATCAATAAGGAGTCATTATGGCAGTTTCAGAGAAAAAGTGGGAACGCGTATATCAATTTCTTTTGGCATATATCGATGAAAATAAATTTTCCGGCAATCTGAAGCTGCCGTCTGAAAATGCCCTTTGCCGCAGACTGGATGTCAGCAGAGATACGGTGCGCTGCGCTATGACACAGCTTCAGTCAGAGGGCATGATTTACCGGCTTCAAGGAAGCGGCACCTATTTTAATAAAGACATGGCATTGTCACGGGAATTAGACAGTGGATCTGCAAAAATCAAAATTGGATTGATTCTTCAGGGACAGGATACTGATGCAAATTCTCAGCTGATAAACGGGGTAAAAAGTGTCATTTCATCCAGTGACGTTGATTTGCGGATTTTTTTTACCGATAACCGGTTTGCTAATGAGCGGCGCTGCCTGCAGACAGTTGTTCACCAGAATTTCCAGGGGTTCATTATTGATGGAGTAAAGGCCAGCATTATGAACCCCAACGAAGATTGTTATGAACACATTTACAGGCGGAGAATCCCGATCATTTTCTATAACAATTATTACAAAAGTATGCGTTATCCCAAGGTAATCGTAAATGACTTTCTCTGTGCAGAGCGGCTGGTCAACATTTTAATTCGAGCTGGACACCGTCACATTGCCGGTATTTTTGTATACGATAATTACCAGGGTGTAGAGAAATTCCAGGGAATGTACGCTACCATGATGAAAAATGGATTGGAATTTCGGGATGATTACGTAAAATGGGCGATTTCCAGCGAAGCCCATTCAGAAGGATTCGCCCGTTCCATTGCTCATTTTTTGAAAGGGCTTCCCAAATGTACCGCCATTGTATGCTGCAACTATATGATTTACCGTACCGTATGTCAAGTGTTAGAGCAATGCGGAAAACGGATTCCAGAAGATTATTCTGTGGTATGTTTTGATTATTCCTCAGATGCCTGGGAAAAAGAGGGGATTACGTGTTCCATTCATCAGGGATTCCAGATTGGATGTCAGGTAGGAACCCGATTAATGCAGATGATAAAACGGCATGACTGTGAAGATCATGGATATTCCCTTGCATTGCCTCCGTTAATTTATACAGGAAATTCCGTATGTAAGATTTCCTCTAAAAGACGGCTGTAATAAGTTCGGTGGAGAGTAATTTACGCATAAAAAAAACCTCCATTCACAGTTTTTTGTGAACAGAGGTTCGAATGGGTTCAACTATTCGTTAAACTATTCTTTCGCGAATAGTTGAAAATCTCTTCTGCTAAACACTTTTCAGGACCGGTTTCACTCCGGTCCTGCTTTTTCTGTTTTATTTTTTTATTTCTTCTATTTTTATTTTCTTTTTAATTTCCCTGAGTTTATTTTCACTCATAAGACGGTGCGTACAAAGGCAGCTCTTCCGGCATACCAGGCCCTGACTGATTGGAATCAGATCCTGGAGAATTATTTTCTGGTGATTCCGAACCAGAATGAATCATTCCTGGTGATGATGTATCTGGATCCGGCAAATCTGCCCCAGGTCCGATCTCCGTTGCCTTGGTTGTTTCAGACGGCCCGTTTTCACTGTCTTTTGTGGATTCAGACGGTTCTTCCGGCGCCTCATTGCTTTCAATGGTTTCGGATTCAGATTCTGCAGATTCGGATTCCGTTTCCGACTCGGATTCTGCTTCCGACGTTTCCGGCACCGTTGTTTCTTCGATTGTTGGCGCCGGTGTTGGAGCTGGCGTTTCCTGGACTGCAGGCTTTGAGCTGGAGCCAGAAGAATTTCCCTGGGAATTGCCCTGGCTGTTTCCGCCTGTCTGTCCACCTTCGTTTTTATCTTCCGGATGGTTATAAATAAATCCTGGAATTTCCCCTTCCTCGTATACTCCGGAAGCTTCCGAAATCTTGCCGCTGATTTCTTTTACCTTTGAAGAAACTCCATAAGAAGCATCCTCTCCATACAGAAATTGATGCAGGGCGGCGACGTTGCTTTCCAGCGTCATAGGGATAACGC
>UQMJ01000005.1 GCA_900542035.1 uncultured Clostridium sp. | reverse complement strand
TTCGTAATTTACCGGCAAAATCATAAATCTCATCAAAAAGATATTGATGGATCATGGCAAGACTTTTATAAGTGCCTGGTTCTAATGTCTCAAAGAAGCCACTCTCGAACATTTCGAGAGCTTTTTGCTTACTGATTTTTTCCTCTGCTCTTGCTAATTCTGTAGAATCTGTAATACCCAATTTATTTTCAAGCATAGCTTACCTCACATTCTTCATGCGATTACTTTTCAGTCACAAGTCTATTGTTATAAGTATCCCATCTCGACTATTGTCTCGATGGTTTTCTTGTCAAATGGCTGTTCGTGCAAGCACGACAGCTGCTTTCCTCGTTATTATATCACAATGTCGGCAATGACTCCAATTCTTTATAAAGCATCGTATTTTTATTTTGCCGCTTTCGGTATTCTCCATCGACTTCGCTGTTGTCTGCCTTACTGATGGAAACATCAATTGGTCTTAGGGTATTACCAACCCAAAATACCGTATCTCCCCCTATTCGTTTTATCTAAATCTTTTTCTTCTTTAGATTTCGAATGCGCTCTTCGTCCTAGGTACTCATCTTCTGCTGCAATAATCGGATCATACCAATCCGCTTTCTTTTTCGCCCATTCAATCCACTCTGCAGCTTCCGGAGTTATATCTTTTTGTTGGGTAACCGCAGCTATGTACTGCCTGATTTCACAAGCAATCTTATAATCCTCTGCCTGATTTAATAATTCCTTCGTCCTTCTGACTTCCTCTTCTTTTCGCTTTCGGATTTCTTCCTCCCGTCTGGCTTCTTCTTCCTGCTTACGCCGTTGCTCTTCCAAACGTTCCCTTTGGATCCGAGCTTCGTCCGACTTTTCATATAACCGTAATAATATATCTCCCAATCGGTCTTCCAACTTTTCTTTTTCACTATCCTTGATGTATTCGCCGTTATCAAAAATAATACGCAGCTTTCCATTATAGATAGAATCATACTTTCGGATTTGTGGCTTAGATGCCCACTTATTCCATTTTATCTGATCATTATATTCTACCAGTTCACGAGCCTCTTGTCTGGTTAGCTCATGTTTTACCTTATCCTGTCCTTCTGCAATTCGGATTCTTACTGTATCCGCCATCACACGCATAGAAAGGTCTGCATTCACTTTTCCACCCAGTTCCTCTACAGCACAAAATAATGCATCTAAAATCAAAAAGGCTCTCTGCTGTGATTGTTCTGATATTCCATTAAAAAATGCAGGTTCATTATCCGTTTTGTTATATCGCGAATGATATCCTCTTTGATTCTGAGTCTCTTTTTCTTTCCGTTTCCATTCGTTCATGGAATTTCTATATTTTATTAACTGTTCATGCAACCTCTTTTTATCACGGATACCAAGCTCAGAAGCAGTTTGTAATACACGTTTCTTTTCTGTATTGTCCAGAAATGGCAAAACTGCATCATCAACGTTTCTTTCTTCCGTAGTTTCCATCATGGGGACAGAGATGTCTTCATCCAAAATTTCTTTTGCCTCTTCTTCCCTAAAAGCAGCCACTTTTTTCAAATCTTCTTCAGTACCGTCATCGGATTTTTCTGCAGTCGGTTCCTCTATAGGTTCCCTTAATATTGTTTTCTTTTTTTTCTCTAATTTTACTTCTGCCAGAAGCAATTCTACATTTTCGTTATCTGCCGGAGGCAATACAGCAGCTTCTCCACTAACATCTTTCCCCAGACTTTTTCTTGTCCAATATCCGGAAGAAGGAAACGGTATCTTTGCTTCTCTGCACTTTGCAATTAACTTTGCGTAATTTAAATTATATTTCCTGGCTACACCTGCAACAGATACTTGCCAATATTATGAACCTGAATTTCAGAAATCCTTCCATACTTATAGGCAATCATTCGCTCTGGGACGATATGATAAGACCAGCTCTCGCTCCATTGACTGCGATCACGTTCTTCATTATGTACTGCAAAACCAATCGGCAGTAAATTATTCCTCATTCCAATTCCTACAGCCATTGGAGAAATTCCAAGATACTCACCGGCAATTTTCAATGTAATCTTTGACATATTTCTGATTTCATCATCTGTATATTTCGCCATATTTTTACCTCCCTTATAAAATTATTATATCACACAAACGTTTTTTCCATCAAAAAATGGAGCAGGCAAACCTGCTCCATTTTTCTTTCATTTCGTCGTATTTTCTTGTATTGAAAGGCTTTTTACAGCTTTAAATTCATTCAATAGAAATATATTTCTTCTGCTCAACAGCAGGTTTGGCTTCCTTCTTCGGGATAAACAATTTCAAAATGCCATGTTTAAACTCGCCTTTAATATCTTCTTCGGTTACGTCTTCTCCTACATAGAAGGTACGTTCACAAGCGCCGGCATAGCGCTCCCTGCGGATGTATCTTCCGCTTTCTTTCTCTTGTTCATCCTTGTCCAGACCTTTTGCAGCGCTGATCGTCAGATAGCCGTTTTCTAAGGATGCCTGTACTTCTTCTTTGGCAAATCCAGGAAGATCCATCTCCAGCACATAGCCGTCGCTTGTTTCCTTAATATCCGTTTTCATCATGTTTTTTGCATGGTGGCCATACAGCTTTTTCTCTGTGTTTCTCATGGCGCTGTCATCAAAGAATGGGAAATCTTTCATAAAATCATCAAACATATTTTCTCCAAAAATACTAGGCATTAACATAAATCATCTCTCCTTTTTCTATGTACTTTTACCTTGTTTCTTTGGAACTGGGATGTTTCGGGGAACTCACAAAATTCTTTCTTTTTTCTTGTTTTTGTTTCCTTTCCTTTGTTCTGACTACGTTATATCACGTATTGTTAGCACTGTCAAGTAGTGAGTGCTAATTATTTTGTGAAGAATTTGTGAACTTTGGTAACAATATCACAGAACTTTTTTCTTCTCTATGGTATCCTAAAACCATCAAATTCGGGAGGTTCTGTTTTGGAAAAGAAACTTGGAAGAAAAAGACGGGCATTTGTCCATACTGAGGAATGTGTAGCCTGCGGCTGTTGTGTAAAGGTGTGTCCCAGAACTGCTATTACCATCTGGAAAGGCATCCACGCATCTGTAGACTTTGAAAAATGCGTTGGATGCAGGAAATGTGAAGCCGAATGTCCGGCATCTGTGATTGAAATTCAGGAGGTATTGGCATGAAAAAGCACTGGTACGATTATCTTTGGATTTTATCCCTTACTTATCTGATGCTGGGATTTTTTAACATTCTCTTTGCATGGCTTGGCCTGTTGTGTTTCTTTATTCCGTTAATCATTTCCCTTACAACAGGAAGCAAAGGGTACTGCAACCGCTACTGCGGAAGAGGCCAGTTATTGGGGCTGTTAGGCGGCCGGTTTGGACTTTCCCGAAAAAAAGAGATTCCAAAATGGATGAAGCAGTCCTGGTTCCGCTACGGATTTCTGGTTTTCTTTTTTATCATGTTTTTTCAGATGCTGTGGAATACCTATCTGGTATTTTCCGGAGCTCAGGATTTAAAACAGGCAGTCACTCTGCTCTGGACATTTAAACTCCCCTGGAGATGGGCTTACCATGGAACTCTTTTTCATCCAGGCGTTGCCCAGTTTGCCTTTGGATTTTATAGCGTCATGCTGACTTCCACCATACTTGGACTGATTACTATGATTTTATATAAACCCCGCAGCTGGTGCGTATACTGTCCTATGGGGACTATGCCCCAGCTCATCTGCAAAGCAAAACAACATTAAACAGGAGGATTTTCCATGAGATTAGAAAATAAAGTTGCAATTATTACAGGAGGAAGCCGTGGAATCGGATTTGCCACCGCAGACAAATTTTTACAAGAAGGAGCCACGGTCATCCTGACTGCCAGCTCCCAGGAATCTGCAGATAAGGCTGTCGCACAGTTAAAGGAAAAATATCCAGACAAAACAGTTGCTGGCATCAGCCCGAATCTGGCCAGTCTGGCGTCTGTAAGAGAGTCTTTTGAAGCCGCTGCCAAACAATACGGCTGTATTGATATTCTGGTCAACAATGCGGGGATTTCCGAAAGCACTCCATTTACAGAATATACGGAAGAAATGTACGACAAAGTAATGGATTTAAATGTAAAAGGCGTTTTTAATGCCACCCGCGCTGCCAGCGAATGCATGATTGCCAGAGGAAAAGGCGTGATTCTTTCCACTTCCTCTATGGTCAGCATTTCCGGACAGCCAACCGGCTTTGCCTACCCTGCATCGAAATTTGCAGTCAATGGACTTACCGTTTCTCTTGCCAGGGAATTAGGACCAAAAGGAATCCGCGTCAATGCAGTCGCTCCTGGCATTACTGCTACCGATATGATGAAAGCGGTGCCAAAAGAAGTGATTGAGCCGCTTATCCGCCAAATCCCTCTACGCCGTCTCGGTCAGCCGGAAGATATTGCCAATGCTTTTGTTTTTCTTGCATCCGAGGAAGCGTCTTATATTACAGGCGTTGTATTAAGCGTAGACGGCATGGCCAGAACCTGATGCGAATCATTTTCTATTAAAGGAGGTATTATTATGTCAGCAATTACCATTCACAAAGATAATTTTCAGGAAGAAGTATTACATTCCGACCGACCGGTTTTATTAGATTTCTGGGCAAGCTGGTGCGGCCCCTGCCGTATGGTCAGTCCGGTTATTGAAGAAATCGCCAACGAACGCACTGATATTAAAGTCGGAAAGATTAACGTAGATGAGCAGGAAGAACTGGCTGCCCAGTTCCAGATTATGAGCATTCCGACTCTGATGGTTATGAAAAACGGCAAAATTGTCAACCATTCTGCCGGAGCAAAATCAAAATCCCAGATTTTGGCAATGTTATAACATTGAAACAGCCAGAAACTGTATAGAAAATGGCAGGGCCTCTAAGCCCTGCCAAACTTGTTTCCTAGCATCCGTGTACAGGGGGCAATACGGTCAGAAACGTCCAGATGACGCGCCTGTACACGGATGCTAATACAGATTTTTTACTTTAAACTCCCGTTCCAGTTCCCGTCTCTGATCCTTTTTGGCAATATCCTCCCGCTTGTCGTAGAGTTTTTTACCTCTGGCCAGACCAATTTCCACCTTTACCAGGCTCCCTTTCAAATATACCTGCAGAGGTACTAAGGTAAAGCCTTTTTCTGCAATTTTTCCAGTCAGTTTATTAATTTCTGCTTTGTGCATCAAAAGTTTTCTTGGACGCAAAGGATCTTTATTAAAAATATTTCCCTTTTCGTAAGGGTTGACGTGCATTCCATAAATATAAACCTCTCCGTTCTGAATCCGGACAAACGCTTCTTTAATGCTGCACTTTCCCATGCGGATGGACTTTACCTCCGTACCAAAAAGTTCAATTCCGGTCTCGTATTTATCATCAATAAAATAATCGTGATACGCTTTTTTGTTATTGGCTATTAATTTAATTGCGTCTTTCAAATCCGTATTCCTCCGTTTCTTCGTCTTTTGCAGGAATAAAATCAATGGTTTTTAACAGCCTGTCCGTAGAAAGTACCTGAATCCGGATAGGCTGCCCCAGCTTAAAGGTCCTTTTGGTCATTTCCCCAACTAATTCGTAGCGCTGTTCATCAAAAATATAGTAGTCATCATCCAGCGTATTCATCCGGATCATGCCTTCTACCGTATTGGGAAGTTCCACGTAAAGCCCCCAGTTGGTCACTCCGGAAATGACTCCGTCAAACGTTTCTCCTATATGGCGGGACATATACTCGCATTTTTTCAGCTTTTCCGTCTCCCGCTCAGCCTCGTCCGCCCTTCTTTCCAGTGCGGAAGTTTTTACCGCTACTTCCGGCAAAATCCGGTCGTAATGGGCAATTCGCTTTTCTCCCAGTCCTGCTCTTAAATTTTCCTTGATAATCCGGTGAATCTGAAGATCCGGATACCGTCTGATTGGAGAAGTAAAGTGGGTGTAATACTTGGCGGCCAGGCCAAAATGTCCGGTGCACTCCGTAGTATATTTTGCCTGCTTCATAGAACGCAGGGTCAGACGGCTAATCAAAGTCTCTTCCGGCGTTCCATCTGTCTTTTCCAACAGTTTCTGAATCTCTTTTGGATGGATTTCTCCCTGGGAAGTGCGGAGAAAAAGTCCGAAATTATGGATAAAAGTAGAAAGCTGCTTCATCTTTTCCGGATCCGGATTGTCATGGGTCCGGTACAAGAACGGAAGCTGCTGCCAGAAGAAATCTTCCGCTACCGTTTCATTGGCTACCAGCATAAAATCTTCAATCATCTTTGTGGCTGTATTCCGCTCATAGGGCTTGATTTCCAATGGTTTTCCCCTGTCGTCCAGGATGATTTTGCTCTCCGGAAATTCAAAGTCAATGGCGCCTCTCTTCCCTCTTTTTTTCCGTAAAATACCGGACAATTCTTTCATCAGATGAAACATGGGAACCAGTTCTTCATAGGCCTTTTTCTCTTCTTCATCCTCTTCGGAAACGATTTTATTGACCGATGTATAGGTCATCCGTTTGTCTACCCGAATCAGGGTTTCCGCAATCCGGTGTCCTAAAACCGTTCCCTTTTCATCAATATCCATCAGGCAGCTTAGCGCCAGACGATCGCAGCCCTCATTTAGGGAACAGATGCCGTTGCTCAATTTATGAGGCAGCATGGGAATCACCCGATCCACCAGATACACACTGGTTCCCCGCTTGAACGCTTCCTGATCCAGGGGACTGTATTCTTTTACATAATGGCTGACATCGGCGATATGAACTCCCAGATGGTAGATTCCATCTTCTTTGCTGAGACTGACCGCATCATCTAAATCTTTCGCATCTTCCCCGTCAATGGTAACCATCTGTAAATCCCGCAGGTCCAGACGGCCTTTTTTGTCTGCTTCGTCTACTTCATCCGGAATATAGGATATTTCTTCCATTACCTCGTCTGGAAATTCTTCCGGCAGTCCATAAGCGCGGACAATCGATAAAATATCGGTTCCAGGGTCGTTGACGTGGCCGATAATCTCTACAATTTCTCCTTCCGGACTTCTTCTTGCTCCGCCGAAATCCGTAATGGATGCCACTACTTTATGTCCGGTTACTGCACCCATATCCTTTCCCTGAGGGATAAAAATATCCTGGGAAATTTTCTGATTATCCGGTATTACAAAGCCAAAATTTTTATTCTTCTGGTAATAACCAATGACACAGGTATTGGCGTGTTCCAAAATACGGATAACCGCTCCTTCTGCCCGTTTTCCGGAACGTTCCTGTTCGATGACAACCTGTACCTTGTCTCCATGAAGAGCGCCGCCTGTCTTTTCCTCTGGAATAAAGACGTCCTGATCCCTGCCCTCTACTGTCACAAAGCCAAATCCTCTGGGATGTCCGGAAAACAGTCCCTGTACGGAAAACGTCTCCGGCTTTCCGTATTTTCCTTTTTTCGATAATCCCGCTTTTCCCTCTGCCACCAGAAGATCCAGCACTTCCTGAAGCTCTCCCCTCTGGCTTTTGGGAATGTTTAATAACATTGCCAGTTCTTTTGCCTTCATCGGCACATATGCCTTATCCTCAAATAAGGCGGTCAATATCGCTTTTCTATCGTTTAATTTTGTCTCGTCCATGCTTCCTCTCTTCTTAAAACCTTCCATCTGTTTCACGCTTAGCATACCCAGATAAAGCAAAAACACCCTTGTCTCCAAGAGTGTTTATCATTGGCCTTTTCTCGATTAGTGCAGGATATTTAAGACCACTGCAAGAATTAAAAACAGGATGCATCCCCATTTGGTAAACTTTTCTAAGTTTCCTTCCATGGAACGTCCTTTATTTTTACCCCAATAACTCTCGGCAACGCCGGAAATAGCGCCTAAACCTGCAGACTTGCCTTCCTGCATCAGGATAATTGCAGAAATTGCAACACCTAACAGAACAAAAATAACAGTTAAAATAATCTTCAAAGTTGCCATTACATCCACCTCCTACGGTTAAACATAGCTATCTTACCACAGTTTTTCAGGAAAGGCAACTGTTTTCATCGCAGAAGCTGTCTCTTTTCCATCCGTTTCAGCACAGCCAGAAATCCTGCAAAGAATACGATGCCTTTGATGATGCTGGTAACCGCAAAGGCCCACCAGACGCCGTTAATTCCCAGGGCGGTAGAAGAAAGCGCCATTGCAATCGGAAGTCTTGCAGACGTAAATACAACGCTTAAAATAGAGGACGGAAGGGTTTTTCCCAGTCCGCAGAATGCGCCTACCGTACACAATTCAATACACATAAACAGCTGGGAACAGCCAATGATTCTCAAGTAATCAATTCCCAGCGGCACTACGTCCGGTTCGTAAATAAACAGGCGGAAAATCGGCCCTGGAGCCAGTACCAGCAAAGCAGTGCAGAATGCGCCCCAGGCTATCATCGTCCTGACTGCAGTCAGATAGCCTTTTTTTACCCTATCGTATTTCTGCGCCCCATAGTTCTGTCCGATAAAGGAATTCACTGCTGCGCCGAAGCCTTCTGCCGTCATCCAGGAAATGGATTCAATCTGGCTTCCAACCCTCTGGACCGCTACTCCGGT
Source organism: uncultured Clostridium sp. (assembly GCA_900542035.1). Lineage (GTDB taxonomy): Bacteria > Bacillota > Clostridia > Lachnospirales > Lachnospiraceae > UMGS1370. The sequence continues at coordinate 126,424 of UQMJ01000005.1, read as the reverse complement.
GTCTCCCCATCTGACTACCAGCTTGGTCATTCCCATAGAAATCAGGCAGTAAATCAACTCCTGGATTGCTGCTGGAAATCCAATTTTTGCCATGGTTTTAAAGTATCGCATCGGCGTTCTGGCAAAGATATTTACTTTGTCAAAAATAACCTGATCCTTGCGGATTACAATTAAAAATACCAGGGTTACAATTCCTTGTGCAGTTATTGTTGCAATCGCGGCTCCGGCAGCTCCCATAGCCGGAACTGGTCCGATACCAAAAATCAGCAGCGGATCTAAGACGATATTGGCAGCCAGTCCGATTACATTTGCCTGGAATGATGTTTTGCTGTCTCCGGCTGCTGTCAGAATTGCCGTGAAAATTACATTCAGATACATGAAAATAATGCATCCGCAGGTAATCCTCATATACAAAACTGCTTCTTCCGCGGTATGGTGGTTTTCCAGGCCAAAAAATCCAATGAGCGGGGTGGCAAATATTACGGATACTGCAGCATAACAGAGGGCCAGAAAAATTCCAAGCTGCAGTGCGCCGCTGGCATATCTGGCTGCTTCTTCCTTATTCCCTTCTCCCAGGGAATGGGCCACTTTTACCTGTCCTCCCATTCTGGCAAACATCACAACGCCCTGGGACAGCCAGGTGTACATTCCCGCGGTTCCAACTGCTGTTACCGCCTCCGATCCCACTCTTCCAATCCAGGCCATATCCGTCAGGTTATAAGCCATCTGTACCAGCGCCGTTGCCATAATCGGCATGGCAAGGCTGGTTAAAGAAGAAAAAATCGGGCCGTTCAGTAAATCAATGTTTCTTTTTTTCGTTTTTGTCTGATTCATATTCTTATTCCTATGTCCATTTTGTCTGCAGTTCTTATGAACTGCTCTCTTTATATTAAGGTTTTTTTCTATCTTCGTCAACCTCAACCTGTTTGCCGGATTCCCTATACCGTTTCCAAAAACTTCCGCATTTTCTCTCCGGCATCATCTGCATTCTCCTTATTTACTTCATGGCCGGCATGGAGAATCCGTTCTGCGTTTGCATGGGGAATTGCCTTTTCCAGCCGCCTGGAAGCCGGCCAGTTTAACCAGTCCTTTTCTCCGCAAAGGATAAGCGTCGGACAAGTTATCTGTTTTAAGTTTCCCGTAAGATCCAGATCCATCATGGACTTTGACAACTGGATAACTTGTTTTTTTCCAAATCCCATATTTTGAAATCCGCTGTCCGGAAGCAGCCGGAAGATTCCGTTCTGCAGCCGAAGCAGAGCTTTTGGCATCTTATACTGGGTTCCGATTACAATCAGGGACTTTACCCGTTCCGGATGGGCTGCGCTGTACTGCAAAGCCAAAATTCCTCCCAGAGAAAGGCCGCATAAATGAAAGGTTCCTCCTATTTGTCCGCAGTATGTTTCCAGTCCTGCATATAAACGGTCATAACATAGCTGGCTTTTTCCAATCCATTCTGTCATGTCCGGACAAAAAACCGTATCCTTGCTGTTTCTCTTTTCTAATTGTTCCCTTACTGTTTTCCAGTCTTCTGGTGTCTGGCCCAATCCATGAAGAATTATGGTATTCATTCTTTTTTCCTCCTATCGGGATGCCGTCTCTTCCAGACAGGCAATCCAGCCTTCCAGGGTCTGGCTGCAAAAATTGTGCAGCGCAGCCTGGTAGTGAAAAAAAGCATCTGGATAATTTTCTTCCATCCATTTCAGGGTTTTCTTTGGTCCCCAATACCGGTTTCCTACTGCATCACAAAAGATTTCCAGGCTGTCTGTCAGCACCCAGTGCCACCGGAACATCCCTTCTGCATCCTGCCTTTTTGCCCGCAGCGCCATTTTTTTGCACCACGCTACTTCTGCAAAGACTTCTTCTTTCCCTTTGACCGGCAGATGCTCCACGTAATCCGTTACCTGTTTTTTCAGCTTTTCTCCGATGTTTTTCGTATCCAGCACAATCCTGCTGTGGTAAATCTGAATCAGCTTCTCACAGTCCAGCGGCTCTTGCAAACCGGTTATCGGATATATAAACACGTCCAGCTGCACTCCGTTTACAACTGCCATGTCGTGAAAACAATCTTGGAAAAATTCATCGCTTTCCGTAACTACTAATGCGTCAAAATCGCTGTGTTCGCTGTTGGAACCGTCTGCGTAAGAACCGTATACCAGGATTGCTGCTGGATCATATTTTCCGGTTAAATAAGAAAGAATTTCGTCCATTTTGCTCCCCTTCTATCCTTTTTTTGCCTTTACTAATAACATCATGGGACGGCGCAGCTCATCCTTCATTCCTGGAAGATCCATCATATATTCCGGCGGTTCTGCTTCTTCTACAGCTTCTATCTGAAATCCTGTCTGAAGCAATCCATTTAAAATCTGAGTAAGGGTATGATGCTGCTTGACTACTTTTTCTCCTAAAAACAACGCTTCTCTCTGTCCTGGTTCATAATACCGATCCACTGGCCAGTATAAAGGAGTTTTGTCTTCTCCATAAATCCAGTCCTGCAGGACGCCTGCCGTAAAAACCGGATGTTCGATGTTAAACAGGAAAATTCCGCCTGGCTTCAAGGTCTGATATATGTTCTGATACGCCTGGTTCAAGTCTTCTATATAGTGAAGAGCCAGGTTGGAAATCACAAAATCATAGGCGGAAACCGGATAGTCAAATTCTTCGATTCTGCAGACTTTATACTGGATTTTTTTATCTGGATTTTTCTCTTTTGCCGTATCAATCATTCTTCTGGAACCATCAATTCCCACTACCTGATCTGCTCCCATTCGAACTGCATACTTACAATGCCAGCCATATCCGCAGCCTAAATCCAGTACCGTTTTTCCCTTTAACTCTGGAAATAGCGGCTTTAACTGATGCCATTCTCCCGCTGCTTCTAATCCGCCCTTGCTTCTTTCCATATTGCCATAAGCCTCAAAAAAACGCTCGTCATCATATATGTTGTCTGCTGATATTCCACCTGCCAAAAGATCCGGAACCTGTTTTCGCAGCTCGGAAAACCAGATTACCTCCCCTGGATTTTGGGTATGTTCTCCCAGGCTTTTTTCCATCCAGACCATATTGTACCAGGTCCCAAACTTATAACCGCATTGATGAAATTCCCCTGCCAGCCGGTATCCCATATGTTCATGAAATTGAACGCTGTTTTTCGTCAGATGGGCGTCTTCTTCTTCCGGATACCCGATACAGGCATTTAGATTTAAAATATTCTGGGCTTTTGAAATGTTCTCCAACGCTGTATAAAGCTGCTTTCCTACTCCCATACGGCGTCTGTTTTCTTTTAAATAGATGCTGGTCTCCGCCGCCCAGCTATAAGCAGCCCTCTTTCCAAAAGCTCCGGTATAGGCGTATCCCAAAACTTCCCCGTCCTTTTCTGCTATCAGATAGGGATATTTTTTTAAGGTTTCCCTGATTCTTTCCCTGAATTCTTCCAGGGAGGGAACCGTATATTCAAAAGTGATAGCCGTTTTTTCCACATAAGGAGCGTAAATCTCCAGTAATTTTTCAGCGTCCGCTTCTTCTGCAATGCGGATAACCATGCCGTTTATTGGTAAATCCATGACTCTGATTTCCCCTTCATCCTCTTAATTTCATCTTCTTAATTTCATCTTCCAGAAGGCTGTAAAAGATTCCAATCTGGCTTCCGTCCACCAATCCATGGTGGCATAAAACAGACACCGGAAGCAGCGTCTTTCCCTCTTGGCAGAAGTATTTTCCCCAGGAAATCCGAGGATTGCTGTCTGCCGGAATCGGAACCGGCTGAATCAATGAAGTATAAGAAATCCAGGGCAGAGTCGTAATAAAAATTTTATCCAGAATCTCGTCTTTTTCCTCTTCAATCGAAGGATTCTGTCTGGCCTTTTCCTGTTCTCTGACTGCATAGGGAATGTACTCTTCAAAGGATTTTTTCCCATCCAGACTGCAATAGCAATAGGTTCCATCTTCCAAAGCTACTGTATGAGAGGTCTGACACCAATCGAATTCAACGATTCTTCCGTCCAGAATTCTCTGGCGAAACTCCCTTACCCCATTGGCTGCCTGCGATACAAGGTAATTGATTGTCAGAAAAAATGGAAGCTGTTTTTCCTTGATGTTTTCCGGCAATCCGGTAATATCCGCGTTTACTGTTACCCCTACGTATGGATAAGCCAGTCCTGAAAAATAGGCAAAGTGATCCTTACGCCGGTATTCTTCCATATCTAAATATTGATATCCCATTATTCCCTCCACTGGTACAGCTTCATGTCTACACAGCCATTTTCTTTTAATTCCACGCCTTCTTCCAGAAGTCTTTCCTTCTGGTCATAGAAATGGGGCGCCAGTCTTCCTTCATGATTGACGACCCTGTGGCAGGGATATTCTCCATAATATTCCGACATACTAAGCACTTTTCCAACCAGTCTGGCATTTTTATCCCTGCCAATCAGCCTGGCAATCTGCCCGTAGGAAGCCACCCTTCCTTCCGGAATTTCTTCTACCACAGAAAGGATTTCATAAATCAAATCCTCTGTCAGAATTTTAGACATTTTCCGCCTCCCCAAACGGCAAACTGCCGCAAAACGAAATCCGGCCTCTCTGCCAAGGCAGAAATCCTGTTTTCATTTTGCGGCAGCGTAAATTTTCTTACCGTTATGTTCCGATCAGCGCCTGTTTTTATATCAATTTTCCCGCTGTCCTGAACAATTAGCCCTCAAATATGCATCTATTCCCCTGGCTCCAGCCTTGCCTGCTTCCATAGCCAGAATTACGGTTGCCGCTCCGGTAACTGCGTCGCCTCCGGCAAAGACGCCTTCTCTGCTGGTCTGGCCGTTTTCCTCCTGAGCTACAATACACTTGCGCTTGTTAATCTCCAGACCTTCGGTTGTAGAGGAAATCAACGGATTGGGAGAAGTTCCCAGAGACATAATTACCGTATCTACTTCAATGGTATAGTCAGAACCTGGAACCTCTACCGGACGCCTTCTTCCGGATGCATCCGGTTCGCCTAATTCCATTTTCCGGACTACCATTCCAGTTACCCAGTCATTTTCATCCGTCAGAATCTCCACAGGATTGGTAAGCAAATCAAACACAACGCCTTCTTCTTTTGCATGATGTACTTCCTCTGCACGTGCCGGAAGTTCTGCCTCGCTTCTGCGGTAAACGACGTGTACCTCTGCGCCTAAACGGAGCGCCGTCCTGGCTGCATCCATTGCTACGTTTCCGCCGCCTACAACTGCCACTTTTTTGCCTGCTGCAATCGGAGTGTCGTAGTCATCGCAAAATGCCTTCATCAGGTTATTTCTAGTCAGATATTCGTTTGCAGAAAATACGCCATTGGCATTTTCACCTGGAATTCCCATAAATTTAGGAAGTCCTGCACCAGAACCGATAAAGACTGCCTCAAATCCTTCTTCGTCCATTAACTCGTCAATGGTAACGGACTTTCCGATGATGACATTTGTCTCAATTTTTACGCCTAATTTCTTTACATTGTCAATTTCGGAACGGACTACCGTATTTTTAGGAAGGCGGAACTCCGGAATGCCATAAGTCAGAACGCCGCCTGGTTCGTGAAGCGCCTCAAAAATTGTAACTTCATATCCCATCTTTGCTAAATCTCCGGCACAGGTAAGTCCTGCAGGACCGGAACCGATTACTGCTACTTTTCTGCCGTTGGTCTTCTCCGGAGCAGCCGGAACGAATCCATTTTCCCTGGACCAGTCTGCGACAAACCGCTCCAGTTTTCCAATGGCAACCGGATCTCCTTTGATTCCGCGGATACACTTGCCCTCGCATTGGGTTTCCTGGGGACATACCCGTCCGCATACTGCCGGAAGGGCAGAAGATTTTGCAATCACTTCCGCTGCACCCTTAAAATCCCGTTCTGTTATCTTTTTGATAAATGCCGGAATGTCAATGGAAACCGGACATCCCTGGACACATAATGGCTTTTTGCACTGAAGACAGCGTTTTGCTTCCTCTACTGCTTCTTCCTCTGTATATCCTAAACATACCTCTTTAAAGTTTGCTGCTCTTACCTGTGGTTCCTGTTCCCCAATGGGAACTCTCTTCATTCCGTCCATCAGTCGTCACCTCCGCAATGTCCGCATCCGCCGTGATGAGTATCGCCCTCCTGGGCTTTTAACAGATCCCTGCCCTCCTGGGTTTTGTACATCTGCTGTCTCTTCATAGCCTGATCAAAATCTACCAGATGTCCATCAAATTCCGGTCCGTCTACACAGGCAAATTTTACCGTATCTCCTACGGTTACACGGCAGGCGCCGCACATTCCTGTACCGTCTACCATAATAGGATTTAAGCTGACGATGGTTGGGATGCCCAGTTCTTTTGTCAGTTTGCAGACAAACTTCATCATAATCATAGGACCAATGGCTACACAGATGTCATAAGTTTTGCCTTCTTTTTTTACCAAATCTTCGATTACGGAAGTTACCATTCCCTTGCGGCCATAAGATCCGTCATCGGTTGTAACATAAAGGGTTCCAGCCACTGCTTCCATCTCTTTTTCCAGAATCAGCAGATCTTTGTTTTTAGAACCTACAATCACATCTGCTTCAATGCCGTGTTCTTTCATCCACTTTACCTGCGGATAAACCGGAGCTGCTCCAACGCCGCCTGCTACAAACAAATACTTTCTTTTTTTCACTTCTTCCAACGGATCTTTTACAAATTCAGAAGGATTGCCCAAAGGTCCGGCTACATCCTGGAAGCTGTCTCCTTCCTTTAAAAAGGCCATCCGGTAAGTAGACGCGCCTACTGTCTGGAATACAATGGTAATGGTGCCTTTTTCCCTGTCAAAATCGCAAATGGTCAGGGGAATCCGCTCGCCTGCTTCATCGATCTTTACAATCACAAACTCGCCTGGCTGACAAGATCTCGCTACTCTGGGAGCTTCCACATCCATCAGGTATATTTTATCAGCAAGCTGCTCTGCCTTTAAAATCCTGTACATCTCTTTCCTCTCCTATCCTATGTTATGATAATGTTGTAATGCGTTAAAGTTTTACCATGCGCATTTTTTCTAATATTATCATTGATTTGATTTTATGGCAACACTTTTTTTCCTGTTCTTTTATACATCCGGAACTCATAACACAGATTAAAATAGGTCTGCTCATCGCTTTCTGCCTCTAATGTCCACTGATCATCCTGATCCAGATTAGGGAAATACGTATCTGCGTCATATTCATAGTCAATCCAGGTCACATGGGCTGTATCACAGTAAGGCAGAAATTGTTCATAGATCTCCTGGCCTCCTGCCACATAAATATCATCTGACGGGTACGCTTCCAGCTCTTTTAATGCTTCTTCCAGACTGTGAACCACCACAGCTCCCTTTACGGAATAGGACAAATCCCTGGTCAGCACAAGATTGGTACGGCCATACAGGGGCTGGCCTCCTGGAAGGCTTTCCAGCGTTTTTCTTCCCATTACTACTACTTTTCCCAGAGTCTCATCCCGAAACATTTTCTGGTCTCCTGGAATGGAAACCAGAAGCTGGCCTTTTTTTCCGATAGCCCAGTGTTTGTCCACTGCTACAATCAGATTCATTCCTTGTTTTCCTCCTTATCCTCTGCAATAATCAGTTCTTTTGCATAAGGCAGCGTGGAAATCCAGTCGCAGAACGTATGCCATTCTGCCAGCTTGTGATTTCTTCTTGCATAATAAATATTTACCAGAGTTTCATAATTAAACGTACAGGTACGCATCTGATTGTAACTGGAAGGCAGCAGCTGAATCATATCATACCAGTCTGCTTTGTCTTTGGTCTCCAGATAGCGGCAGCGGATCTCCTCCAGTCTGGCAATCACTGTATCCATAAATGCCAATGTGGATTCCGTCATATGATCGGTACTGAAATCCTCCCGTTCAAAGGGCTTGCTGTGAATCTTATGCATGGTGCTGGTAGAATTTGCCACGGTTGCTACTTTATAAGTGTCATACTCCTTCCACCAATACAGAGGGGCCGTAATATCTACCGACACAAAAATCTGGCGGATAAATTTGCGGTGATCGCTTCCAGCCTTGCGGAGGCGGACTGCCAGACCTAAATCGTTGGGCCCCAGCACATACTGGCCGTTTTCATCATAGCCGCTGTCCATCCTTCCCCAGCTGTTCATTGGGTTTCTGGCTCCTCTCATGGCATTTTCCAGGTTCATAACGCTTGTTCTCTCTAATTGTATCATCTTATTATACTCCTTACTCATCGTGGGGACAGCAGATGCCGCCCCACGTCATTGTATCAAAGGCCGTTTTGGAATGCAACCTGGTTCGCATATCTGTCTTTAAATTTCTTTTATAACCGGATTTCTTTTCCAAGATGGAACGAGTAGATAACCGCTTCTTTTACCTGTCTTCCGGTTATCTGTTCCAGACTGCGCTTATAATACTCTAACTGGATGCGGTAACGCCGGATTAATTGCTGTTCTCCATTTCGTCCTGTCCGATCGGACTTGTAATCAATCAGAACCAGACCATCCTCTTCTTCTATCCAGGCATCAATCATTCCCTGAACCAGCACCAGTTCCTCTGACTGGGCGATTTCCATGTCTTTTGCCGGAATTCCTACCATAAACTGCTGCTCTCTGTGAAGCCGTCCCTCTTTTTGCGCCCGAATCATCCTGCGGCCCAGAGGACTTTGCAAAAATGCGGCCAATTGGGACAGTTCAATGGAATCTGCTTCTTCTTTCTGAATAGTTCCCCGCTCCTCCATATCTTTTATGGATTGTAAAAGAAAGGCCATTGTCTCTTCTCGATTCCCGTCTTCTGAACTTTTTTCAAATGGAAGGAGCTCTAAAATCTGATGGATACAGGTCCCCAGAGCCGCTCCGCCAATCCTTCTGCCAGATGTCCGGATAGAACCAGAAGACGGCTCTGAGCCAGACGGCTGACTTAAATCTTCCGGCTCTGTCCACTTTGGCGCTGCCCCTGTATCTCCCTCCCGTATTTTATCCTCCATTTCCAGCAGCTGCCTGCGCCTTTTGATTTCTGAAACCGAAAGCATGGCATATAAATCCATATCTGCCTGAAACGGGTACTTATAGGACAGCTGCTTTCTCAGAAGCTTTTGGAACTCTTGGTCGTAAGTTCTGGTGCAGTCCAGTCCCAGCAGGTCTTCTTTTGATGTTTTCCGGTCAATCTGCCTTAATACTTCCTCCCCTACCAGGTCAGAAGCAGGCACTTCTTTCATGGTAATCCTGCCTCCTGCGCCTGGGAGAGCCATCAGGATCCAGTCCAGGTAAGAGGACGCTCCCGACAGTACTGCCGACGGAATACCCGCTTTTTTCTCCTCTCCTGCTGTTCCCCATTTTTCCAGTTTCTTATCCAGCGATTTTTCTGAAGCTGTCAGAATCAGCTTTTCTTTTGCCCTGGTCATGGCCACATAAAGGATTCTCAATTCCTCTCCCAGCGTTTCCATATCCATCCGGCGTTTCAGCGCCTGCTTTTTTAAGGTCGGCACTTTTACCCGCCGTTCCAAATCCAGATAGTCGGAAGCAAGGCCCAGATCCGGATCAATCAGAATCTTATTGATTAAGTCCTGCTTGTTAAACCGTTTTCCCATTCCCGCAAGGATTACCACAGGAAACTCCAGTCCCTTGCTTTTGTGGATGCTCATAATCCGGACTACATCTGAATTTTCCCCAAAGGCTGATGCCTCCCCAAAATCCGTCTCAAATTTTTTCAATTTTTCAATATACCGGATAAAGTGAAACAATCCCTTATAACTGGTATTCTCGTAAGCCGACGCCTTTTCTGCCAGCATATCCAGGTTAGCCTGCCTGGTCCGGCCGGCCGGCATGGCAGAAACGTAATCGTAATACCCGCTTTTTTGGTAAATCTGGTAAAGCAGCTCGTGAATAGGAAGCCAGGTAGCGAGAAGCCGATATTCCTGAAGCATTTCTTCCAGTTTTTCCAGTTTTTCGGTAATGTCCGGTTTTTCTTCCCTTATCTGGGAATCGTCTTCTCCGGAAAGCCAAAAACGGACTGCGCCGTAAAGCCCCCTGTCTCCATATTTATTTTTTCCGGAGTACTGCTTATAGTTTGCCATCAGCCACGCAAGCTGCTCCTCTGTCATCCCGATAATCGGGGATTTTAACACACAGGCCAGCGGAATATCCTGAAAAGGGTTATCCACAATTGCCAGAAGGCTCAATATGGTTTCTACCTCTACGGTATCAAAATATCCGGTCTGGGTCTGGGCCGCTGCCGGAATCCCCGCATTCATCAGTACGCTGACCAGGACTTCTGCCCATCCGGTCACACTGCGGAGCAATATCACAATATCTCCCAGAGCCGCTGTCCGGTAAGAGCCTTGTTTCTTATCCCACACGAAAAGCCCGTTCTCTTTATCTGTCAGACTGCGAATTTTTGCCGCAATCATCCTGGCTTCCAGTTCCCGTTCCGTATAATCCGCGGCGTCTTCTTCCAGTCCTTCCAGCACCTGACTGCCTGTTGGCACCACCAGCAGCTCCGTACCGGTATCGGTTCTGGACTCTGCTCCTTCCCGAGGAGGTTCAAACTCTGCCCCCGAATAAAGAGCCGTCTCTTCTGTATACTGGATTCCTCCCAGATTTTTTCGCATAATCTGATAAAAAACAGCGTTTACACTGTGTAACACCGACGCCCTGCTTCGGAAATTCTGGCGCAGCTCAACTTTCTGATAAGCCCCTTCTCCCTCTGAATAAGATTCATATTTTTCTAAGAACAAATCCGGTCTGGCCAGGCGGAATCGGTAAATGCTCTGTTTTACATCGCCTACCATAAAAACGTTGGGCCGCCCCTCTTTTTCTTTGGAAATGGCTTTAATCAACGTCTCCTGCACCAGATTGCTGTCCTGGTATTCGTCTACCATGATTTCCTCAAACCGGCTCCCCACTTCGTAAGCAGCCGCAGAAGGAACCCGTTTTCCATCCTTGGTTTCCCATAACACCTCCAGGGCAAAATGCTCCAGGTCGCTAAAATCTACCAGATTCCGCTCTTTCTTTGCTTCCTGGAACCGGCTGGAAAATTCATCTGCAAGTTTTAACAAAAGCTCCGTCATCTCCCTGGTTTCTGCCAGAGTGTCTATTACCATCTCCAAAGACTGTCTGCCGTAATTTTCCTGCCAGCCTTTTACAATTTTTTTAACCCGATCCCGAAATGAGGTTACAAAACTCTTTTTCTCCGGAGACACCTCTTTGCTGCGGACAGGCGGCAGTTTTCCAAAAGAAGAACGGTTTAAAAGCTCAAAAAAGCGTTCATAGTCCTCGGCCTCGGCAAGCTTTCCTACCATATCCGCGTCTTCCAGAATGGTATCTCGGTAGACCGAAGGCCCGCCGTCCTCTTCGCAGACTCTGGCGCACACCAGCAGGTGGCGCCTCATTTCCTCAGCCTGCATATGAATGTCATCCATTAAGAATCTCATCCAGGGACTTTCTTCTGCCTCTTTTGCCGATGTTTCTTCTAATTCTTTCCTGCACTGCCGCATCCATTCGTTTGGCCAGGGATGGCTCTGGGAAAACCGCCATACCTGGAAAATCACATCTTCCAGACCAGAATCGCTTTTCCCTGACGCATAAGTCTCTGCAAAATGCAGAAACGCCGGATCTCCCGAAGCATACCAGTCCTCCAGCAGTTCCTTCATCACATCTCCCTGCAAAAGAGAAAGTTCTCCCTGATCGCCGATACGAAAGGCCGGATCCATATCCAGATAGTTATAATATTCCCGAATCAGTCCCAGACAGAAACTGTCAATGGTGGTAATCTGGGCCCTGGGAACCAGAATGGACTGAAGCTCCAAATGTTTGTCCGTCGGGTTTTCTTCCCGCCGCTTATCAATGGCGTCCCGAATCCGTTCCCGCATTTCTGCCGCCGCCGCATTGGTAAAGGTCATAATCAACAGATGGTCAATGTCGACGGGATGGTTCTTCTCTGTAATCATTTCTACAATCCGCTCTACTAAAACTGCAGTCTTTCCGCTTCCTGCAGCTGCAGAAACCAAAAGATTGCCGCCTCTGTAATCAATGACCTGGCGCTGTCCCCTGGTCCATGCTACTGACATGATGATTCTCCTTTCTGCTGTCCCTCAATCTCATTCCAAATGTCCTCGGTCTTTAAAGAACGGAGGCGCCGGTATCCGTAACCGGCCGTTTTTTTATCAAATCCGCAGACCGCATGGTATGGACAGTAATCGCATCCTGTCCGGTTTCCCTGTTTGTAAGGATTTACCGGAATGGTTCCGGCCAGGATTTCCTGTCCTGCGCTTTTCAGCTTCTCATGGACATACTGTTTCAATGCTTTAAATCTCTGACGGCTGGCTACGGAAGATTTGGCTTCTACTATCAGTCCGTCTTTCATGGCCACCGGTATTACCTGAGATTCCTTCTCAATCTCCCGATCCATATGACGGATTACCTCCAGCTCGCTGTCTACCAGACCGCTCATCCGAAGCTTTCTTAAAATTTTTTCTTCAATACTTTCGTCGTCCTCATCTGTATCCGGATCCCAGTCCACTATCGGATCCTGGATATGGTAATAGAACATACCGGCTGGAACTACCTCTTTTTCCGGATGGCGTTTTTCTTCTTTTTCTACCGCCGCATCCATGTATACGACCAGCTGAAGCTGAAGGCCATAATAGAGTGCGGCCAGATCAAAACTGGTATTGCCGGATTTATAATCGATAATTTTTACATACACGTGGTTTTCATCTTCACACAGGTCCAGGCGATCGATCCGGCCTTTCAGATGGAGTTCCTCATCTTCTGATAAGGAAATCTTCATGGCCTTTAAATTATCAATGGCCGAAAATGACACTTCAAATCCAACTGGGACAAAATCCCCTTTTTTAATCTGTTCTGCCAGCGCCCAGATGGTTCTGTCCGTAATCCGTTCAATCCGGCTGGTCAGATACTCGTTGCGGGCGGAACTTTTTAAAATCGTGTTTCCATACTGCTCCGCTACCTGACGGACACATTGTTTTACCAGGCTGCGGCGCTCCTCTTCTCCCAGTCCTGCCCAGTCAATCTTCTGATCCCTGGCAGTCTGAAAGCACAATTCAATGGATTGATGGAACAGATTGCCCATATCGGAAGCCGCTACCTCGTACTCCTGGCGCTCCATCAGCTCTAACCCATATTTTAAGAAATGGGCATAGGCACAGGAAGCATACTGCTCCAGTCTGGTTACGCTGCCCTGTAAAATCCTGCCATACAAGGCTCTCGCAGCCGCCTTTCCAATCCCTCTTTCTTCGTAGGAAGTAAAAGCTGCTTCGGTAATCCTGCGGACGGAATCCTGCCAGTTTTTATCAGAAAAGAACCATTTATACAGTTCCAGAAATTCTGCGTCAAATTCCGTCTCATCTCCCGTCTGCCCCGCTTCCTGACTGGTCATCAAGCCTTTTATCAGCCGGCGGATGCCTTCCCTCTCAGACTGAATCGGCCAGCAGACTCCTTCTTTTTCCAGAATCTCCACCTGTGGAAACAGTCGGCGTACATCTCCAATCAGCACAGAAGGCCGTCTCGCCTGGCCGTCCTGGGACATGGCAGAAAAAGTTAAAACCAGACGGAATGATGGCTTGGAAAGAATCAGATACTGGTAAAATCTCTGGATACAGCCATCCTCTCTGGCTGTTGGAGCCAGTTCCAGATTATGGGCAGTAAAAAACTCCCTGTCCTGATCCGTCAAAATGCTTTGTCTGTCTTTTTTCTGGGGAATAATCCCCTCATTGACCCCTAAGAAAAACAAAATTTTCACTTCGTTGAGACGGGTTCTGGTCACATCGCCTACTACTACCCTGTCAATGGCAGCCGGAAGGGAGCCTACCTGGATTTCTGCAAAACCAGCATCCAGAATTTCCGCATATTCTTTCCTGGTTACCTGCTCTTTTCCCAAAAGAGCAGTCAGCCGTTCAAACAGCTCCTCCACGAAATCATAGGCCTGGCTGTACTCCTTTGCCAGACTTTCCTGCCCCTGAGCTTCAAACCGGCTCTGATACCATTCCAGCTTTCCTCTGGCATCTGCCTGTTCTAAATATTCCTTTAATGCCTGAGTAATGGACTCTACTGTGGCATCTTCTTCTAGAAATGCCTGACGGAATGGAAGAATCGACTGCAAAACAGCCTGACGGAACTGATTTAATTCTTCTAAATTAATATCTGCCGCCCCTTTGTAGGTCCGCTCCCACTGGGTGTTCCACCGGCTGTATCCCCGAATTCCCAATGCGCGCACATAGTTTTCCAGCCGGTCCGTCATCAGGGAATGCTTCCATGGAATCTGCTCCCTTTCTTCCAAATCCGGTTTTTCTCCCAGACTTTCTGACAATCCGCATTTTAAATAGCGGAACATACTCTCATAAGAAAAATCTTCGCTGATGACTGCTAACAGGGCGCGAATCCACTCAACCAGAGGATTTTCCGTAATCGTTCTCTTATCATCCAGAAAGCAAGGAATCCCCGCTTCTTTAAACTGATGGGACACCTCTTTTCCATAACCGCTTAAATCTCCCGTAATAACGCCTATCTCCCGATAACGCAGCCCCTCCTTTTGGATCGCCTGTTTAATCTGGCTTACCAGGAACCGGACTTCTTCCGCCGGATTAACTGCCTTGTAAATCCAGATCTGATCTGCTGCCGGACGTTCCCCTTTTGCTTCCTCATAAGGCACAAATCCACGGAACAGATTTTTTTCCAGAAACCCTAGTGCCGGCGCATCTTTAAATCTTGGATGGCCGTCCATACACAAGTCCGGCAGCTTGGAAACCTCCATCTTTGCCGCTTGTTTTCCAATTCGGGAAACCGTATGCTTTCCCATATAAAACAAATGCTGAATGGATTCTTCCTGATACGGGTTGGATCCAGGGTCAATGGTAATGCTGACCGTAACCTTCTTTGCATATTTTAAAAGGAGCCCGATAATCCGGTACTGGACTGGCGTAAAACCGGTGTATCCATCTAAATAGATCTGGCTGTTTTTTATAAACTCTGACCTTGGAAGAACGGCGCATAAGGTTTCCAGAATCTCTTCGGCTGTGGAAAACCGGTCTTTTATGTATTCTTCAAACCCCTGATACATTACCAGCATATCCTGAAGCTTATGTTTTAATAAAGGCCGGTCTGTCTGCTTTAGAAGTTCTTCTAACTGGCCTCTGCTGATCCCATACTGATAAAACTCCGACAGCATGGACTTTAACTGGCTGATAAAACCGCTTTTATTTAACTGGCTCTGATACAGGCCCAGTTCCGCCTTTTTTTCTGCTGCTACTCTCCGCAGCACCATGGATTTTCCCATGTCATCCAGAACCGTCCGATTTTTTACAGACAGTTCCTCAAAAACCCTGTATGCCAGACGGCGGAAACTCAGCACATCAATGTTCATCATTCCATGGTTGGGGTGGATGGTAATGATTTCCTTTTGCGCCTGCATCGTAAACTGCTCTGGAACCATAAACAGCACTGTAGTCTCCGGTTCCTGTACTGCCTGTCTGACTGCTTCTTTATATAAATAGTGGGTTTTTCCGGAGCCGGAGCTTCCAAATACAAACTGTAATCCCATAACGCCCTTCTTTCCTATCATAATTTCTTCTGGTTTCTAATAGATTGTAGTAAACTTATCCGGAGGTCTTTCTATGAGTTCCCGCACCAAAATAGTCGTACTTCGAATGAAAGAAATCATTTATACCGCCATTTTTATTGGCCTGGCTCTCCTGCTGATTATTTTATTTTTCTTTATGCTCCGCACCAGAAAAGCGGATTCCAGCCAGACAACTCCTTCCGTCTCATCCACAGAGCT
This sequence comes from uncultured Clostridium sp., assembly GCA_900542035.1. Classification (GTDB taxonomy): domain Bacteria; phylum Bacillota; class Clostridia; order Lachnospirales; family Lachnospiraceae; genus UMGS1370. The sequence goes on along the minus strand of UQMJ01000005.1, from coordinate 110,650 downwards.
GAAGACTTCTTACATATCGGGAGTCTATTCTGCATCCGTATCGTTAGGAAACCAGCACACCAATGTGGAAGTTACCGTAGACTCTAACAAAATCACCTCTGTCTCCCTGGTAGCTTTAGACGAATCCATCGCCACCATGTATCCTCTCGCAGAACCTTCTATGAAACAGCTGGAGACACAGATTCTTAAAAATCAGAGTCTGGAAAATATCTCCTATGAAAGCAGTTCCCGCTATACCTGCCAGGTTCTCTTAAACGCAATCGAAACCGCGCTGTCCAAAGCCAGGGAAAAGACTGCCGGATAAGCGGTATTTCGTTTTGTTATCTCAAATTATAGCATGGCTTCGCACAAAAGTATAGATGTAAAATAGAACAAATGTTCTTTTTTAAGTTTCCCATTGCCTTTTCCGAAAAAGGAAGTATAATGATCTTATTTAAAGGATTTTTTTCAATCTATGGAGGGCAGTATGAGTCACAAAAGAGAATCTTCTATCTCCGTACAGAATCAAATTACTGAGGGCGTAATCTGGAAACAGCTTCTGCTCTTTTTCTTTCCCATTCTGTTCGGAACCTTTTTTCAGCAGCTTTACAATACGGTAGACGCCATTATCGTAGGCCGGTTTGTGGGAAAGGAAGGCCTGGCCGCAGTAGGCGGTTCTGCCGCTATGATTATCAACCTGCTGGTCGGCTTTTTTATCGGTCTGTCTTCTGGCGCTACGGTTATTATCTCTCAGTTTTACGGCGCCAGACAGCAGGCAAAGGTTTCCCAGGCAGTCCATACTGCAGTTGCCTTCTCCATTGCCGGAGGACTGGTCATTATGGCAGTCGGCCTTATTACTGCCCCTGCGGCGTTACGAGCCATGGGGACTCCTGAAGAGACTATGGCAGATTCCATTCTGTATCTGCGTATTTATTTTCTGGGCCTAATCGGAAATCTTCTTTATAATATGGGAGCCGGTATTTTGCGGGCAATCGGAGATTCCAAACGTCCTCTGTATTTTCTGATTGTCGGCTGTATGACCAACATTGTACTGGACGTGGTACTGGTACTGTTTTTCCACATGGGCGTAGCCGGAGCTGCCTGGGCCACCATCCTTTCCCAGTTAGCAGCCGCTGTTCTGGTCATCGCAACCCTTTTAAAAACGGATGATATGTACCGATTAAACTGGAGAGAAGTCCGGATCCATCCGGATATGCTTCTGAGAATCATCCAGATCGGCCTGCCTGCAGGACTTCAGTCCGTCATGTATTCGGCTTCCAACATTATCATCCAGTCCAGCGTCAACGCCCTGGGTACCAATGTAGTGGCAGCATGGACCGCTTACGGCAAAATTGACGTGATTTACTGGACCATTATCAACGCCTTTGGAATCTCCATTACCACCTTTGTAGGACAGAACTTCGGCGCAGGAAAACTGGATCGGGTGTACAAGGGAATCCGCGTCTGTCTCGGCATCAGCGCCGGAGCCACAATTTTCCTTTCCTTACTCCTTTATCAGTTCGGACAGTATATTTATCTGCTGTTTACTACCGACGCAGAGGTCATTGCAAAAGGCGTAGAAATCCTTCATTTCCTGGTTCCTACCCTGATTACCTATGTGTGCATTGAAATCCTTTCCGGCGCTTTGCGCGGAATTGGAGACTGCTGGATTCCCATGATTATGACGGCCCTTGGCGTCTGCCTGCTCCGCGTGGTCTGGATTGTAGTGGCAGTTCCCCTGTATCCGGATATTAAAACCATCTGTTTCAGCTACCCCTTAACCTGGACCGTAACCTCGATTTTATTCTTGGTTTACTTTAAGTGGTTCAGCAAAATCCGGAAAATGAAAGGCATTTCGTAACATTTGCAAAGCCCCGTCCTGAAGAAAAGCATTGTCTCCAGGATGGGGTTCATATTTCACATATATTTTTTTAATATCCGCTTAAAAACCATATGCCCGCTTACAAACTGAAACAGGATATATGCGCATAAATATAGAACAAATAGATTTCCATTCTCAAGAATTTCTAAACTGTCAAGCACCGCAAACACAACGCTTGATACAGCTAAAACGCAAAGTCCATACATATATACATAGCGGGCCGTAATCCCACGTACTTTGTCCTTTAGCTCATCGTGCAGTTCAATGTCTTCTGCCTCCATTTTTTCTTTGTACCGCTCCGCGTTATCTGCAGAATTCCAATAGAAATATTTATAAATCCTCATCATTCCAGGAACCATTCCAGCTCCGGCAAAACCAAACATCAAACTGTCTAATTTTGTATCAGTAAATAGCCCGATCAGTAAAAACAGAATTCCTGCAATTGTATACCCAATTCCATATGCCAGATTACTTTTTTTCACTCTTACTTCTCCTTTCATGGATAAAAATTTCATCAATTCTCTTTCCAAAAAAATCAGCGATTTCAAATGCCAAATCCAAAGACGGGTTATATTTTCCAGTTTCAATAGAGCTTATCGTCTGCCTTGAAACCCTGATTGCTTTCGCAAATTCTTCCTGGTTCAATCCTAATTGCTTCCTGAATTCCTCAACCCTGTTTTCCAACCATTACCGCCTCCTTTGACAAGGTTCCTTTACATTTTGATTCTAGCACCTTGAAACCATTTTGTCAAGTTTCCTTTACAAAATCAAGTAAAAAAATCAGGGCAGGAACGGTTCATATGAACCATTTCCCGCCCTGCTGCTTTCAATCACTCTTTCTGTTCCTCTGCAAATTTGCGGATATTGGACGCGTTTACGTACTTGGTTACCTGGCCGTCTTTTACCACGACTAAGGTAGGAGCCTGCATGATTCCATACTTATCAGACATCTCTTCATTTTCTTCCGCGTCTATGATCTGATAATCCACATCCTTTAAAAATTCTTTTGCCGCCTTGCAGTTGGGACAGGTCTTGGTGGTAAACAGGTACAGCCTGCTGCCTTCTCCTGTTTCCTTCCCTGTCTGCTCTGCCTCAATCCCTTCTGCTGCATGGGCAATGGCATGGCTTCTCTTTAATCTGGAGTGGATCGGATCGTAGGTCTTACGTGCCTTGTACTCTTCCAGCTTGCCTTCATTCCAGTTTTTAACCGGACGGTAATAGCCTGTAATGCGGCTGTAAACTTCTGCCTCTTTCCCGCATACCGGACAGCTGAAATGCTCTCCTGCCAGATAGCCGTGATCCTTACAGATGGAGTAGGTAGGAGAAATACTGTAGTATGGCAGACGGTAGTTTTCTGCAATGGTGCGCACCAGTTTTGCGGCCGCCTTCCAGTCTGGAAGCTTTTCCCCTAAGAACGCATGGAATACGGTTCCAGAGGTGTAAAGGGTCTGTAGCTCATCCTGAATATCCAGGGCATCAAAAACGTCAGAAGTATATCCAACCGGAAGATGGGAACTGTTGGTATAGTAAGGAGTCCCGCAGTCTCCATTTGCAGTCTTAATGTCTGGGAAACGCTTCTTGTCGTGCTTTGCCAGACGGTAGCTGGTAGACTCTGCCGGCGTTGCCTCTAAGTTATATAAATCGCCGTACTGTTCCTGATAATCTTTCAGTCTTTCCCTCATGTGGTTTAACACATCTTTAGAAAACTCCTGGGTCTCTTTATGGGTCATATCCACGCCAAGCCACTTTGCATTTAGTCCGGCTTCATTCATACCTACTAAACCAATGGTAGAAAAGTGGTTTTCAAACGTTCCCAGATAGCGTTTGGTATATGGATACAGGCCGTTGTCCAACAGCTTACTGATAACCTCTCTCTTAATGTGAAGAGAACGGGCGGAAATATCCATCATATAATCCAGACGTTTATAGAAATCTGCCTCATCCTTGGACAGGTACGCCAGTCTCGGCATATTAATGGTCACAACTCCTACAGAACCGGTACTCTCTCCGGATCCAAAGAAGCCGCCGGTTTTCTTTCGCAGTTCTCTTAAATCCAGACGGAGACGGCAGCACATGGAACGGACGTCGCTTGGCTCCATGTCGCTGTTGATGTAGTTGGAAAAGTACGGCGTACCGTATTTTGCAGTCATTTCAAACAGCAGACGGTTATTTTCGGTATCAGACCAGTCAAAATCCCTGGTAATGGAATAAGTTGGAATCGGGTACTGGAATCCGCGTCCATTGGCATCGCCCTCAATCATGGTCTCAATAAACGCCTTATTGACCATATCCATTTCTTTCTTGCAGTCCTTATACTTAAAATCCATCTCTTTTCCGCCTACGATGGCATTCATCTCTGCCATATCGTTTGGAACGGTCCAGTCTAAGGTAATGTTGGAAAACGGAGCCTGGGTTCCCCAGCGGCTTGGGGTATTAACGCCATAAATAAAGGACTCAATGCATTTCTTTACTTCCGGATAGGATAAGTTGTCAACTTTCACAAATGGAGCCAGGTAAGTATCGAAAGAAGAAAATGCCTGGGCGCCAGCCCATTCATTCTGCATGATTCCTAAAAAGTTTACCATCTGGTTGCACAGAACGGATAAGTGCTTTGCCGGAGAAGAGGTAATCTTTCCAGGGATTCCGCCTAATCCTTCTAACAAAAGCTGCTTTAATGACCATCCGGCACAGTATCCGGTCAGCATGGACAAATCGTGAATATGGATGTCTGCGTTGCGGTGTGCGTTGGCAATCTCCTGATCGTAGATCTCAGACAGCCAGTAGTTGGCAGTAATGGCGCCGGAGTTGCTTAAAATCAGACCTCCTACGGAATAGGTAACCGTGGAGTTTTCTTTTACGCGCCAGTCCTCTACCTGTACATAGCTGTTTACAACATCCTTGTAATCCAGGATCGTATTTTTCATATTGCGGATTTTTTCCCGCTGCTTTCTATATAAAATGTACGCCTTTGCCACATCTGTATATCCGGTCTGCTCCAGTACGTGCTCTACGCTGTCCTGGATCTCTTCTACGCTGATGGTGCTGTCTTTCATCTTTGGCTGGAAATCAGCAGTTACCCGAAGGGACAACAACTCCAGAATCTCATTGTTGTAATCCTTCTTGGTAGCCTTAAATGCCTTTTTGATTGCCTCTGTAATCTTCGTCAGCCTAAACTCTGCTACTTCTCCGTCACGTTTTACTACCTTAATCATCCTACCCATGACTCCTTTCACTTACCCTTTTTTTCTCATACCTGTATAGCCTGGGCTTCCAGGCGCTTCCATCCGGATCTGCCTGCGGACAAAAAGACAAGCGCCTTCATAAAACCCGTTTCTGCAGACTGGGGATAAAGTCGCTACGGGTTTTATTATAGCAGAAAGCAAAATAAAACACAATATCTGGGGAATGGAATATTTTCAAATCCAAATATTGTGTTTTATTATATTTGTTAATAAAACTTCTTTTGATCTCCCAAGAGCAGCCGGCCAAACAGTTCTGCCGGTACATAGGCCTTTACATGGATGCCGTCTTCCTCGTATTCTTCGGAAATCAGCGTCCCTGACTGCCTGATTTTCTGAATGATTCCAGCCTCCTGATAGGAATAAATCTGATCCAGATAGACCCTGCTGCTCTGGACTATCTTTTCCAGAATCTCTTTTAATTCATCCAGCCCCTGACCGTCCGCAGCAGAAATCCGTACCTGATAATCTGCCTGGATATCTCTTAAAATCACACCTTCTGTCAGCTTGTCAATTTTATTAAATACGGTCACAATGGTCTTTCCCGTAACCTCCAGCTGGCGCAGGGTTTCATAAACCACGTAAATCTGTTCTTCCATCTGGGGATTGGAGCAGTCTACTACGTGCAAAATAATGTCGCTGTATTTTGCCTCCTCCAGAGTGCTTTTAAACGCCTCTATCAGATGGTGGGGCAATTTCCGGATAAATCCTACCGTATCGGTAAGAAGGATCTTCTGTCCGCCTGGAAGGGTTAGTCCTCTGGTAGTGGGATCCAGGGTTGCAAACAATTTATCTTCTGCCAGGATTCCTGCATCTGTCAGCACATTTAACAGCGTTGACTTTCCTGCGTTGGTATAGCCTACGATGGCCGCCGTCATAACCTGACTGCTCTGCCGCTGTTTCCGCTGAATCTCCCGATGGCGTTTTACTTCTTCCAGTTCTCTCTTTAACTGGCCAATCCGGTCGTGAATCCGTCTTCTGTCTATCTCCAGTTTCTTCTCTCCAGGCCCCCTGGTTCCGATGCCGCCGCCCAGACGGGACAGGGAATCTCTCATTCCTACCAGACGCACTGCCCGATACTTTAGCTGGGCCAGTTCTACCTGAATCTTACCTTCTCTGGTATGGGCGCGGGCGGCAAAAATATCCAGGATTACCATCGTCCGGTCCATAATCTTTGTATCCAGAATCTGCTCCATGTTGCGCAGCTGGGCGGGAGAAAGCTCATCGTCGCAGACCACTCCGGTGGCGTCCAGTTCCCACAAAAGCTCTTTTACTTCCTGAAGCTTTCCCTTTCCCAGGTAGGTTCCAGGATGGGCCTGTTCCCGTTTCTGGATTACGGTTCCCACGCTTGCGGCTCCAGCTGTCCTTACCAGCTCCTCCAGTTCCAGAAGGGACTGTTCGGCATCGCTTCCGTCTCCCTGGCTGACGCCAATCAAAATAACCCGTTCTTCCGTTTCTTTTAAATCAATTAATTCTGCCATATATTCTCCAAAATTACCTGGTTCTTAAAAAGGCAATTTCATGTTCTGCCTGTTCATCTGAACCAAACTGAGCTGTATAAGCTTCAAAGGCCTCCAGGGCCTGTTCATACTCTCCCTGATACTCCAATGCGACTGCATAATTAAACATCAGATCTGCTTTTGCCTTCCCGTCCGGTGCATTCAGCCCTGTCTGAAAGGCCTGTCCTGCTGCCAGGTATTCTCCCCGTTCTAAGTAGCACAGGCCTTTCTGGTTGTAAATGACAGAATCGGCCGTACCGTCTGCCTCTGCCTGTGCATAAAGTTCTAAGGCTGCATCGGTCTGGCCTTCTTCTTCCAACGCCTGCCCCATCTCTTTTAAGAGTTCTGCTGAAGCCTGCTGTTGCTGGTACAGCTTCTGATAGGCTTCCAGCGCCTCTTCTGTGTCTCCTGCCCGAATACTTAACAGACAGTGCAGCCCTGCATATTCCGGCTTTTCTCCATCTACCTGACTTAAAACATCGTAGGTATGGGCCGCCGCGCGGTAATCTCCAATCTTATACTCGGCCTCTGCCCTGTATTTTAAAATATCCAGCTCCATGCTGCCGACTCTGCCCTTTCCTAAATCCAGGGCTTCCTCCAGATCCGAAATCGCACCGGCATAATCTCCTGCGTCTAATTTTTCGATACCAGACATCCTGAGGGCTTCCCTGTTTTCGGCAGTTTTCAGGCTGCACCCGCTTATCATACCTGCTGCCAGGGCCAGAATGCAAACAGCCTTCACTTGTTTCCAGACACCGATTCTTTGTCTCATAGTATTTCCAGACCTTTCTTTTTTATCCAAAAGCCGCTATTTATCTGTGCTTCCCAGACCGCCGTTCCGGACGGTGTCGCAGTCGTCGTCTTCCGTAATCCCATACTGGAAAAAGATTCCCTGCGCAAAGGCAGTCCCCTTGCTTAAATCCACGATTTTGCCTTCTTTGGAATCATTGGTTACTTTAATAAACAGATGGCCTTCATTGTCTGAATTGAAGTAATCGCTGTCAATAACCCCTACCGTATTATTTAACTGCAGGCGGAACTTAAAGCCAAGTCCGCTGCGGGGATAGATCTGGAGTACCCAGCCTTCATTAATTCTTACCCTGATTCCAGTCGGGACTTTCACACTGTCTCCAGGCTTTAAACAGATGGCAAGCGGCAGATAAAAATCATAGCCTGCCGATCCGGAGGTCGCCCGCTTCGGAAGGGAAATGGTGTCATAAATCTGATCTGCCGCTTCTCTCTCCTGTTCTCCAAAGGTATCTGCCCAGTCTTTTACAAACTGCTCTCTGCTTACTTTATAAAATTTCCCGATTCTCTCCATTTTCCTCTTCCTTTCCTGAGCCCTCCAGCTCTTCTAACCTAAGCTGCAGTTCTTCTTCTACTTCGATTTTAATTTCTTCTTCCTGTTCCGGATTTAAATCCGGCAGATCTTCGGTAGAGCCTACGCCAAACCGACGCAGGAACTCTTCTGTTGTGGCAAATAAAGCCGGCTTTCCAGGGGCGTCCAGCCTTCCCACTTCATATACCAGATTATACTCCACTAATTTATTTACTGCATGATCCGACTTTACTCCCCGAATCTTTTCAATCTCCATTTTGGTAATGGGCTGTTTATAAGCAATAATGGACAAGGTTTCCAGCACTACTTCTGTCAGCACCTGCTTTTTCGGAGCCGACGCTACCCGAATGAGATTGGGGTAATACTCTGCTCTGGTGCACATCTGGTAGGCGTCTTCCAGCTCAATAATCTGCATTCCCCTCTTTTCTTTCTGATACCGTTCCTGAAGTCTTAATACCGCCTTTTTTGCAGTCTCCTGATCCGTTTCCAGAGCGGCGGCCAGCTGTCTTACTTCTACTGACTTTCCCATTGTAAACAGAACCGCTTCCACTACTGCTTCCTGGTCATCCATCCGCTTCATATCTGTTTCTCCATTCCATCCGCTTCCTTTTATCAGCTTACAAAATCTCCCAGCCCTTCCAGATTCAGATCTTCTGCTTCTCCTTCCGGCTCCAGGGTTTCCATCTGCATATCGTCAAACAGGTGCTCCTGGGTCAGGCTGATTTTTCCAATCTTCATCAGCTCCAGAATCGCAAGAAAGGTTACGACGATTTCCAACCGATCCGTCTGCTTTTCCAGCATCTGCCGGAAACTGAACGTTCTGTGCTTTCTGGCATAGTTCATAACAGACACGATTTTGTCTTCCAGGCTGACCGGTTCCTTCCGGATGACGCCGAAATTGCTGCGCACCCGATCGATTTTATCCTCCTGACGCTTTAAAACCTGCTCAAAAATTTTCTGAAGCCTTGCCAGGGTTAAATCGCCTAATAGTTCATCTAAATCCACTGGCGGTTCATATTTCGCCACTTCTTTTGGAACAGTGGGATCCTTGTAAAAAATAAGGCCGGCGTCATCCTCCCGATCCTGAAGCACCAAAGCCATATATTTGTATTTCTTATATTCCAGCAGACGGGCAACCAGTTCCGAACGGGGATCCTGTTCTTCTCCCGTTTCTTCGTCCACCTCTGCCGGAAGCAGCATCCTGGCCTTGATATCCAGCAGCGTAGCCGCCATGACCAGAAACTCGCTGACCACATTTAAATCTTCCTTTTCCATGTGGTTTACGTAGTCTAAATACTGCTCCGTAATCTCCACAATGGGGATGTCGTAGATATTAATCTTATTTTTCTCAATTAAATGCAAAAGCAGATCCAAAGGGCCTTCAAAATGCTCCAGCTTATAAGAAATCTCCATATCCTGCTCCCTGTTTCGTTTTCGCCTCTTGCGTAAAAGGATTGCCGTATTCTGACGGCAATCCTTTTAAGTTGTTTGTTCTTTTATTCGTCATCAATGTCTAAAAACTCGAAATCGTCATCATCTTCCAGATCCACTGCCGGACGTACAGGCTGCGCAGCCGGTCTCTGCGGACGGGAAGCTGCTGCCGGCGCCGGCGAAGGCGCTCCTGCCGGACGCATGGTTCTTGCCGGCTGTCTGGTGTTCATTGGACGGACAATGGTTTCTTCCATTTCCGGACGCGGAACCCTCTTTACTGCCGGCTGGCGGCGGGGCGCTTCTTTTACCGGTTCTGGTTCGTCCAAATCCTCGTCAAAAGATTCAAACTCATCGTCTTCTTCATCAAAATCCGGTTTCCGGCTTCCCCGACCTCTTCCAGATGGAGGCGGAGTCTGCTTTCCGTTTCCTTTTACAATCAGATATACCATAATCACAAACAGCACCAGTACTACTGCAATCAGCACAATCATAATCACTCTCTGAACCTTAAAATCTCCTAACAGTTCATTGTACTGGTTAATTACTTCTGCGTGCTCTTCCTGAGTAACTCCGGTATCCAGAGCCGGATCGCTGAAGTATCTCTGAATGGTTTTTTCTGTTAAATCATAGCGATAGAAATTCTTCTCTCCTGCTGCATTCATACCATAGAATACGCAGTACTGGGGATCGCTTTCGGATGCCCAAATCCATCCGGTCACTTTGTGGCCGTCAATATTGATGGTGGTCTCAGAAAATCCTTCCGGCACTTCCACGCCTTCTTCCAATGGAATAATGGAAATTGCCTTTGCAGCCGCCTCTAAGCTGACGCTTTCAACAGGGACGTCCGTACCCTCTGCGCCGCCGTCCTGGCTGGCGCCCTCTGCGCTTTTGAGAACGGTAATCGTATAGTCTTTTACGGTAGTGCCGTCCTGGGCCGTAACCTTGCAGACTACCGTATTTTCGCCTTCCTGCAAATCTTCATTGCCGGAAACTACATAAGATGCATTCGCGTCTGCTGTCGTTACATTGACTGTCAGACGGCTGACATCCAGTCCTACATGGACTGTATAAGCCTCGGTATCTGCAGAAAATTCCGGAGACAGGGTTCCTGGCGATACCTGCAGGGAAGACAGGGAGGCATTTCCAGAAGCGCTGGAAGCTGCCTGGACCTTTACCGTCGAATTTCCTACATGGTCAATGGTTACCATCTGGGAATTGGCGTCGTATACCTCCTGGGAGGTAACCGTAATCTGTGTAGTTCCCGCCTGCTTTGCCTGAAACTTCATGCTGAATACAATGACAGACGGACTGTTTGCATCCGGCGTTCCATGGGCCCGCAGCGCGCCGCTTCCGCCTTCTACGCTGTTTCCGCTGACAAATTCCAGCGCATTGGCGTCATATGCCAGCGCAATATCTGCTTTGCTTAGTCCTTCTCCTCCTGCTGAGGATACTTTTAAATTAACCGTTACCTCACTGCCTGCTGTGGCAGAAGGATCGCTGAACTGTATCGTTCCGTTGGCTGCCAATGCGGTTATCGAACCCACTGGCAGCAGACATATGCTCATCATGCAGGCCATTGCCAGAGCGGCAAATACCTGTTTTATCTTTTTATTCATTTTTCTCTATCTCCCCAGTCTAATTAATTACCGTAACACTGCTTCCTCCAGGACCGTCCGTATTTCCTGATGTCAGTCCGGATGAATCGGATACTCCTGGACCGCCGCCGGATGATCCGCTTTCTCCTGATGAGGACGGATTTGCTGAAGATACGTCCGGACCGCTTGTTCCTGATTGTCCGCTGTTATTTAAACTGGTGTCCGGCATAGGGCCGTTTGCTGACTGGACAATGCGGATGGTGTATTCTCTCACGTCGCCATTCTGGGCCTGAACTTTTATCTTCGCTTCTGTCGATGAACCGTTTAACGCAATGGCGCCGGTTCCGCTTACCGATGCAGTATCAGAAATTGCAGATGCCAAAATCTCTGCACTGGTTACGGAAGAATTTACAATCACATCATATGTATTGGTGTCCTTACTGAACACTGGCGTCATGGAAAATCCGGAAACGCCCAGAGAAGACAGCTTGTTGTTTGGACTTCCGTCTCCAGTCGGTTTTGCACACGCCTGTTCCGGCATATTTTTATAAACCGGTATCTTAAATTCCAATGCTGTCTGCTTCACTTCTTCGCTGTAAGCTTCCGCCATTTTTGCGCCTTCTGAAGCAGCGCCCTGTACATTGGTCATATACTGGTGCTTATACATATTGCTTCCCTGTACGTTAAACTTTTTTAAATAGAACGTATCCTGTCCGGCCTTTACGTAATTGTCCCCATAATTCATGGCGCCGCCGATAATGGATTTTTCTACCGTGTTCCATGGGCGGTTATAAGAACCAGACTGTGCGGCATAGGAAAGTCCTTTTGCCACTTTGCTCATGGTACTGGTCTCGTAAGTCTCTACATTAAAGAAATTATAAATCCCCTGGTAACCCGTTACGGTTCCGGAAATCATAGGGCTGGTTCCCTTGCTGCCCTGTTCCTGGATAATCATTGCCGCTAACACATAAGGATTTACTCCGGACTGTGCCGCTGCATCCATAATAATATCCACATAAGAGCGGCTGCCAGAAGACGGCGCGCTTCCCGATCCAGAGCTTTCAGAACCGGAACTGCCGGAAGAACTTTCCGAACTGCTTCCTGGGCCCTGGTTTTCTCCCGCATGAATCACTCCGCCGCCGGAAGGTCCTTCCAGCCCCACTCCAGGGCCTACTTCCGTAAGAAGAGCCGTCTTCTTCGGAGAAATAGAAGCCTGGGGGCCTACTAAAGACACATTCCCATTCCCGCTTCCGCTGCTGCCTGGCGCTTCAAAGCTCACATCGGAAGAACCGCTGCCTGAAGCGGAACCAGAACTGCCTCCTGCGCTTCCTCCGGAATTTTGCGGCGGCGTTACTGCGCTCCCCGCTCCAGGTCCAGTTTCCGTCCCTGTGCCGGAATCCGGACCGGATGGATTAGTTGTCCCTCCGGAATTGCTTACAGATCCGCCTGTACTGGCTGAACTTTCCAAAAAGGTTCCCTTTACCATGCTTTCCAAACCAGCAGTCGTATGGGCGCTGGCATTGTAGCTCTGAAGCAGGAACTGGAAAATATATTTCTCATTCAGGAAATTTCTAGGATCCATGTAATACCGGATAATATCCGGAGACGCCTGAACCCAGGAAGCCCCGTCAAATCCATTCCAGGTACTGGTGTCCCAGTTATATGCGCCGTCAGCTGTGGACTTCCAGGAAGAAATACTGCTGTTGGCCACCAGATTACGGGTAATAACGCTTTCATTTTCAATAGCAGAATTCCAGTCTACGCCTGTATGCTGGGCGGTAAATACCCAGTTCGGGTACTGGCTGTGAAGCTCCCTTAATCCCTGCTTGTAAGATTCCGGAAATCCCTGAGCCGTTAAGTAGGCCTCAAAGTCAGAGTCCGCAGTATAGGACACTGGGAACTTAATATACTGGCTGGACGCATATCCGGTCTGGGACGTTCCGCCGCTTCCGGAAAAACGCACCTGATACCACAAAACGCCATCGCTGGCCTTTTTCTCTCCGATTACCGTAACTGCAGTCCCATAAGTCAGTCTGGCCACTACACTGGCATTTGTCCCTGCATCGCTCCGGATATTCAGGGAGGTAGCTTTAATGGTTGCGCTGCGCTCTGGATACGCATAAACCGTTGCCACAGGATTCAGCGACGGCAAAAATGCCGCCACAGGTGTCTGAAATGCCATTAAAAGACCCAGACCAAGGGCAGCTCCCCTTTTCTTTATGTTTATTTTCATAGTTATCTCCTAGCTTCGGCCAGTCTGCTGCAAAATCACTTTGCAGTGCTGAACCGACGTGTAAAAACGTACAACAAACTTATTATAATGAAAAAGGTCTTCCTGTGTCAACCAGATCAGAAAAAAGTTCACACAATTTACGTATTTTGTAAAAAAGTCGTAAGAAAAAAGGAGCTGCGTCCTTACTCAGCACGCAGCTCCCAGAATCCGGAACTTATACCGGATATGCTTTATTCTCTTTGTCTGCCACAGCCGGATCTACCTTGGTCTGCTGTGCTTCCCTGTACTCGAAGAATTCCTTTGCTACAGCTGGGAACAGGGCGTAGGACAGAACATCCTCATCCTGCTGCTTCCACTGTGCACATTCCTTTTCAAACTGAGGAAGCTGAGGAGCAATCAAATCAGCTGGACGGCAGGTAATCGGGGTCTCATCGCCGATAATCTTCTTCTGTACTTCTGGATTGAACGGCTTAACCGTCTGGCCGAATTCGCCTAACATGATCTTCTTGGATTCCTTTGGAACCATCTTATAACGCTCGCCGGACAGTACGTTCATAACTGCCTGGGTACCAACGATCTGGGAAGAAGGAGTAACTAACGGCGGTTCGCCGAAGTCTTTTCTTACTCTTGGAATCTCTTCCAGAACTTCCTGGTACTTGTCTTCCTTGCCAGCTTCCTTTAACTGGTTTACCAGGTTGGAAAGCATACCGCCAGGAACCTGATACTGTAAGGTCTTGATGTTTACGCCCAGTACCTTTGGATTTAACAGACCGCTCTTTAATGCTTCTTCTCTGATTGGAGCAAAGTAAGCGGCGATCTCAGCCAGTAAGTTTAAATCATAACCAGTGTCATAAGGGGTTCCTCTGAAGGTCTCTACCATAACTTCGGTAGCAGGCTGGCTGGTACCAAGCGCTAATGGAGACATTGCACAGTCAATAATATCGCAGCCTGCTTCAACAGCCTTCATATAGGTCATGGAAGCAACGCCGGAAGTATAATGGGTGTGCAGATCGATTGGAAGGCTGGTTCCCTCTTTTAATGCGTGTACCAGCTCATCTGCCTGATAAGGAGTCAAAAGACCTGCCATATCCTTAATACATAAGGAATCCGCGCCCATATCCTCGATTCTCTTTGCAATCTCTTTCCAGTAATCCAGCGTATAAGCGTCGCCTAATGTATAGCACAGTGCAATCTGGGCATGGCCTTTCTCTCTGTTGGTTGCCTTTACTGCAGTCTCCAGGTTGCGGATATCGTTTAAGCAGTCGAAAATACGGATAATGTCAATACCGTTTGCAATAGACTTCTGTACGAAATACTCTACTACGTCATCTGCATAGTGGTTGTAACCTAAAATATTCTGGCCGCGGAACAGCATCTGAAGCTTGGTGTTCTTAAAGCCGTCTCTTAACTTTCTAAGTCTTTCCCACGGATCCTCTTTTAAGAAACGCAGGCAGGAATCAAAGGTAGCTCCGCCCCAGCACTCAACTGCATGGTAGCCTACCTTGTCCATCTTTTCAATAATCGGCAGCATCTGCTCTGTAGTCATACGTGTCGCAAGCAGAGACTGATGGGCGTCACGAAGGACGGTCTCCACAATCTTTACCGGCTTTTTATTTACCTCTGCCATTTTAATTTCCTCCTTTTATTCAACGCAACCGTTATTATTTAACCCCGAATATTGCCATAAACGTACCCGCTGCTACTGCAGTACCAATAACGCCTGCTACGTTGGGGCCCATTGCGTGCATCAGCAGGAAGTTGGTAGGATCTGCCTCAGCGCCTACCTTCTGGGATACGCGGGCAGCCATAGGAACTGCGGATACTCCGGCAGAACCAATCAGCGGATTTACCTTTCCTCCGGTAGCCTTGCACATAATCTTACCAAAGATCACGCCAGCTGCGGTACCCAGTGCAAATGCAACCAGACCCAGGATTACGATCTTAATGGTGGTTACCTTTAAGAATGCTTCTGCGCTGGTCGTTGCGCCAACAGAAGTACCTAATACGATAACGACGATATACATCAGTGCGTTGGAAGCAGTCTCAGCTAACTGGCCAACCACTCCGGATTCTCTGAACAGGTTTCCTAACATCAGCATACCAACTAACGGAGCTGTGGTAGGAAGAATCATACAAACGACTACGGTTACAATAATCGGGAACAGAATCTTTTCCAGTTTGGAAACCGGACGGAGCTGCTCCATCTTAATCTGGCGTTCTTTTTCAGTGGTTAAAAGTTTCATAATCGGCGGCTGGATAATCGGAACCAGAGCCATGTAAGAGTATGCAGCAACTGCAATCGGTCCTAAATACTCGGTCTGTCCTAACTTACCTGCTAAGAAGATAGAGGTCGGGCCGTCTGCACCACCGATAATGGAGATTGCAGCGGCAGCCTTGTCATTAAAGCCCATGAAAATCGCCATAAAGTAAGCGCCGTAAATACCGAACTGAGCAGCAGCGCCCAGAAGGAAGCTCTTGGGGTTTGCAATCAGGGGACCAAAATCCGTCATAGCGCCTACGCCCATGAAAATCAGGGAAGGCAGGATGCTCCACTCGTCCAACAGATAGAAATAGTGAAGAAGTCCTCCGATTCCGTTTGATGAATCTTCAACCGACAGCATAATGTCCGGATAAATGTTAACCAGCAGCATACCGAAGGAAATCGGTACCAGAAGGAGCGGCTCAAATCCTTTTTTTATAGCCAGATAAAGGAAAATGAAGGCCACGCCAATCATAACGAAATTGCCCCAGGTCAGGTTTGCAAATGCTGTCTGCTGAAGAAGATTACCCAAGGTTGTTGTAATATAATCCATGTTAATCCCTCCATGTAGGATGCAAATTCACTGCACCAATTAGTTTAAAGTAGCGATAGCTGCGCCGGTCTCTACGGTTTCGCCTACTGCTACATTAATACTTGCTACAGTACCATCCTGAGGAGCAACGATATCGTTTTCCATCTTCATTGCTTCCAGAACTGCTAAAACATCGCCTCTCTTTACTGCCTGTCCTGCGGATGCCTTTACAGCCAGAATCTTGCCGCGCATAGGAGCCGCTACAGTTACGCTTCCCTGAGCGCCTGCTGCTGCCTTAGGAGCTGCTTTTGGTGCTGCTGGTGCTGCCTTTGGTGCCGGCGCTGCCTTTGGTGCTGGTGCTGCGCCTGCGCCCTCTTCTACGGTAACTTCATAAACATTGCCATTTACAGTAATTGTATAGTTTTTCATATTAAAAATCCTCCTAATGATTTATGCTCTTTTCCATTTGGAAACTGGCGCGCGCTTAATGGAGCGGACTACCAGACCGTCTGCAGACGTATTTTCAGAAGCAGCGATTGCTGCAGTAATTACAGCTACTAACTCTAAATCATCTGTCAGCTCTTCCTCTTCTGCAGGAGCAGGAGCCGGAACCGGAGCTGCTGGTGCAGGAGCGTTCTTCTGTTTGTTCTTTTCTTCCCATACGTGGATGTATTTAAACAAGCCGATCAGGAAGCTGATGAAAATCAGAACTGCAAATACGGTTCCCATACCCATTAAGGTATTTAAGGCAGCTTTGCTTAAACGCTCTCCTGTGCTGTACGCCGGATTAAAGGAAATGGCAGTGTAATGTGTCTTATCCTCGTCGATGGCAATATAAGCGCTCATGTTCCGTTTTTCAAAAGTTGCGTCAACGTTGGCGCCATAGCCGTCATCTGTGAGAGCTACATCAATGGTATCAATGGAAACCAGAGCGCCTAAATCTTCCTTTACTCCTATCCAGGAAGAAAGAGCTGCAGATAATACCGTATCCTTACTCTTTTCTGCGGCTTTCAAAGTCGCTTCCAGTTCTTCCTGGGTCATCATATCAAAGGTACGCAGCGTGCTGTCTGCCATCTGGGCCACATAGGTCTTTTCCTGCTCGCTGATTGTCTCTTCTGCTGCTTTCGAGCTTCCGCAGGCAGTCAGGGAGAGCATGGCCATTGTCAGACAGAGGACTGCAAGTGCCCGTCTCATAAATTGTTTCATATACCTGTCACCTCATTATTAAATCGTGCCATGCTTTTTGTCAGGACGATCCTCTCTCTTTGTGAACAACATCTCAAATGCCGCAATCACACGTTTTCTGGTGTCACAGGCCTCGATGATATCGTCAACATACCCTCTCTTTGCCGCTGCCAGGGCGCTGGACTGTAAAGCCCCATACTCTGCTGCCTTTTCTGCAATCAGGGCTGCGCCGTTGTCGGAAGCTGCAATCTCATCTGCGTACATGATTTTTGCTGCTGCAGATGCATCCATCATTCCAATAGAAGCAGACGGCCATGCATAAACAATATCTGCGCCGATGGACTTGCTGTTCATGGTCAGATAAGCGCTGCCGTAAGCCTGTCCGGTTACTACGGTAACCTTCGGAACGGTTGCGTTGGCAAATGCATAGGTCAGACGGCCTGCTGCCTTTGCAATCTTTCTCTCAGTATGTTTGTCAGCCTGATAGCCGGTGGTATTTACCAGAGTCAGAACCGGAATGCTGAACGCATCGCAGAAAGAAACAAACTCCGCTGCTTTATCGCATCCCTTAGAGGTCAGCTTATTCTCGTAGTCGCCGGTCTTTTCGCCCTCCGCGTCATAGCTTTCTGTACGGTTGGCCACGCAGCCTACGGTAGTTCCGTTTAAGCGGATAAATCCAGTTACCATCTCAGGTGCATATGCTTTCTTGACTTCCATAAAGAAATGGTCATCGGAAATGAAGGACAGCGCCATAGCAGTGTCGCCTGCGCAATTCTCTAAATCTGGGCATACTCTGTTTAAATCATCGTTGCACTCATCATAAGACATATCGTCTTCATTATTTGCAGGAAGAATGGATACCAGAGTACGGATGTTGTCTAAAATCTCGTTTTCTGTGCCGGTAAAGTCTACCAGTCCGGTATCTTCGCTCTGGAATTTTGCAGATGCGGTATCACACTTTGCAGCATCGTTGCCGTCTAATGCATTTGGAGAGTTTACAAATACCTTTGCTCCCTTTTCTTCCATAAATGTGAAATCAGCCATTCCTAATGAAACTGCCATACCGCCGCCGCAGGTGCCAAATACTGCGGAAATCTGCGGGATTACGCCGGAAGCCATCGTCTGGTTCAAATAAAGCTTTCCAAATGCGTCTAACGCGTCGGTTGCTTCCTGGAGACGTAAGCCTGCGCAGTCGATAAGGCCCACGATTGGAGCGCCCATCTTCATTGCCAGTGCATAAATATCAGAAATCTTTTTTGTATGCATCTCGCCCATGGATCCGCCCATCACGGAAGCATCCTGGCTGTATACATACACAAGATTACCGTCGATGGTGCCGTAGCCGGTCACTACGCCGTCGGCGGGTGTTTCCTTGGCAGTCATGTTGAAATCTGTATTTCTGGCAGTTACATATGCGCCGATTTCAACAAAACTGTTTTCATCAAGTAAACGGGTGATTCTGTTACTTGCTGAAGTTTGTGCTGAATTACTCATTTTGCAGTCCTCCATTTTTAAATATTTTCATGGTTTTCTGGTTTGTTAAATAACTAACAGCAAACCGTTAAACCAAAATTTCTGCCGATTTTAAGTTTATACCGCTTTGACAAAAATATCAAGGTTTTTTATAAAAAAAATGAGCAAGATTGCAGAAATCTAAACCAACGATTTCCATAACTCTGCTCACTTTTTCCTATATTTTACAAAAGTTTTGGGATAACCGTGAGGAAATGCGGCCAAAAGGAGCCTTCTACGGCCCCGTCCCTAAATCGCATATTCTCCAACTACCTGTTCCAGGCACCAGAACATCGAAATTTTTTTAACAGAATTCCGGACTTTTATAGGATCCCGCCGGATAATCTGACCGTCCAGAATATAACGGATTTCGCCAACCACTGTATTCTCCTGTATCGGAGCGTCAAACGACTCTGGAAGTTTTACCCTAACCTTTACCTCCTCCCCTTCTCTGAGCAGGACAGGGAACTTCTTTTCCCCTTCTGAAAACAGCTGCACCACTGCTGGCTCTGACAAATTTCCACTTTGTGGAATCCCGTCTTTTGCCGGAAGTTCCGGAAATTCCGGTTCCTGATAGACGTCACGGTAGAAAAAATGATTTTTTCCATACGCAAACAGTTTTTTGGCATCTTCCCATTTCCAGGTTTTGTCCGGCGGCCATCCGCAGCCCAACAACGCAATGGCAAAGATTCTCCCTTCTGTTTCCTCTGCCGCCACATAAGAATATCCGGCCCCTCCGGTAAATCCGGTTTTTCCTGACAGCAGCTCTTTGTCCATATCCAGCAGCGCATTGTGGTTTACGCAGGAAACCGTCTTCTTATTTCCTGTATCGGAAAAGCAGTAATTTCTCGTCCTGGTAATCTCCAGAAACCTTTCTTTTTCCGGTGATTCCAATACGCAATACGCCATCATTCTTGCCAGATCCTCTGCCGTAGTCGAATGAACCAGCACTGTGCCATCCGAACCTTCTATCTGGGCATCCAGTCCATTTGGCGTAATAAAATAGGTATTCTGACATCCAAGGCTTCTTGCTTTTTCATTCATCATTTCTGCAAACCCTTCCGTCGTATTCCCAATGTGTTCGGCAATGGCCACTGCCGCATCGTTATAAGATTCTAACATCAGTGCATACAGCAGATCTTTTAAATAATAGGTTTCTCCTTCCTTCATTCCCAACCGGACTTTTGGCTGGGACGCTGCCTTTTGGGAAACCTGTACCGGATCCTCTAAGTTTCCCTTCTCCAGAGCCAGGATACAGGTCATAATCTTGGTTGTACTGGCCATGGGGCGCTGCAGTCCTTCTCCCTTTCCATATAATACCCGTCCGGTTTTCCCATCTATCAATACGGCCGACTGGGCATGAAGGCTGAGTTCTTCCTTTTTCTGCCTTTCCGGCTCTCGCGTTCCGGTCTCTTCTGTTATCTGTTTTCCTGTCTGGACAGCCGGCTGCTCCCCGACGGCAGCGTTTTCCTCTGACACAAAAATTGCCAGCAGCACAGCCGCCGCCATCCATGCAGCCCACATCCATTCTGTCTTTCTGCGCCTCATTTGCCCCGCCTGATAGTTCCTTACTGCATTTTATTCTTTCTTGCCTTTTTTATTCCTTTTATGGCTTTACAAAGAACGTATGTTCTGTTATACTAAAAGTACAAACTATCCGGAGGCGGTTTTATGGAAAGAGAACGATTGATTTTTCATATTGATGTCAATTCTGCTTTTTTAAGCTGGGAATCTGTTTACCGGTTAAATCAGGATAAAAATGCCGTTGATCTCCGCACGATTCCATCTGCCGTAGGCGGAGACGTCAAATCCAGACACGGCGTTGTCCTTGCCAAATCCACCCCTGCCAAGCGATATGGCATTACCACCGGAGAACCTCTGGTTTCCGCTTATAAAAAGTGTCCCCAGCTGGTAGTCGTCCCCTCCCGCTTCGACTTTTATATCCAGTGTTCCAACGCCATGATGGAGCTTTTGTCTCAATATACGCCGGATCACGAAAAATTCAGCATTGACGAGACCTTTTTAGACATGACGGAGACCATCCACCTGTTTGGTTCTCCATTAGAGACTGCCGACCAGATCCGCAGCCGCATTTACAAAGAACTTGGATTTACCGTCAACGTAGGCATCGCTCCTAACAAGCTTCTGGCCAAAATGGCCTCTGACTTTGAAAAACCAGACAAGTGCCATACCCTGTTTACAGAAGAAATTCCGGATAAACTCTGGCCTCTTCCCATACGGGATCTGTTTTTTGTAGGCAGTTCTGCCCAAAAGCGGATGAATGCCCTGGGGATTCACACCATCGGACAGCTGGCCGCCTGTGATCCCAGATTTTTAAAGCCCCATCTCGGAGAGAAATACTCCGTTCTGATCCACCAATATGCCAACGGCATTGACGATTCCCCCGTCGGAGAACGGGAGCCGGTCAATAAAGGGTATGGCAACAGCCTGACTTTGTCCAGGGATGTATCGGATCTGGAGACCGCCAGACAGGTTCTTTTGTCTCTTTGCGAGACGGTAGGCGCCAGGCTTCGGGCTGCCCATGTGCTTTGCAACTGTGTCTGCGTAGAATTAAAAACCTGGGATTTTTGTACCCAGTCCCACCAGGCCACGCTTCTCTCCCCCACAGACTCGACTTCCCAGATTTATGAAAAAGCCTGCCAGATTCTGGAGGAATTCTGGGATCTGACCCCAGTCCGCCTGATTGGAGTCCGGACTACCAAGATTGCCGAAGAAGGAAGCGGCCAGATCAGCTTTTTTGATACTGCCCAGGATCAGAAAAAACGGGAATTTGAAAAAGCCGTTGACGAGATCCGATCCCGTTTTGGCGTAGACAGCATTAAGCGGGCCAGTTTTTTAAGCAGTCATGCCATTGCCGATCACGCTTCCGGCAAACAGAAGCATTTCAGTAAGGATCACACACACCATGAAAATACGAACGATTTCTTATCCGATTGATTCCCAGCACGCTTCTCTTTCTGCTGAAAGATTTTTACGTGACGAAGGCTTTTCCCACAGCATTCTTGTGGATTTAAAACGGCAGGAAGGGGCCATTCTTTTAAACGGACGGCCGATTCCTGCCAAAACCCTTATGCCGGAAGGAAGCCTTCTGACCATACATATTACAGATTCTGCCGCTTCTTCCTCGATTGATCCAGTTCCTATGGATCTTTCCATTGTATATGAGGATGAAGATCTGATGATTTTAAATAAGCCGGCCGGACTTCCTGTTCACCCTTCTATGGGGCACAGGGACGATACCCTGGCCAATGGACTTTCCTGGTATTTTAAGGAAAAAGGGGAAGACTTTGCCTTTCGTGCCATCAGCAGGCTGGATCGGGATACGACTGGTCTTTTAATCATTGCCAAAAACAATGCCAGCGCCTGCCTTTTGTCCAGACAGGTCAGTCATCAGCTTATTGAGAAGGAATATCTGGCTGCCGCAAGCGGGTGCATTCCAGAATCTGGCACTATTGACGCACCCATACGCCGAGCCGACGACTCAGTAATTGAGCGGATGGTGGATTTTTCCTGCGGCGATCCAGCCCGAACTCACTATGAACGGCTGTTTTATGACCCTGTATCCGACTTATCTCTGGCGCGGATCCGTCTGGAGACAGGACGAACCCACCAGATACGGGTTCACTTTCTCCACATTGGCCATCCTCTTACCGGCGATTTTCTTTACAATCCCGATTTTTCCAGGATTTCCAGGCAGGCTCTCCATTCCTGGAAGCTTCGGTTTCTCCATCCAATTACAAAGGCACCCATGCAGTTTACTGCACCGATGCCTGATGATATGATTGCGCTGTTTCCTTCCTATTCGGAAGCCCATCTCAATCCTTTTGGGTAATGGTTTTTCAATATGCCTCCTGCCTGCTTCGTCCAGCCTAGAGAACAGCCGTCTGCTGCAATCAGGGTCCATCCCTTCTCATCTTTTGCAGAAAGGGACATTCCTTTTAAATAAGAGAGGCTCTCCTGATAGTCTCCGAAGTCAGAAAGATTCAGACTGCGGCAGCTTTTTCCATCTTCTGGATGCAGATACAGAGCCAGGGCATGGGAAGGTTCCAGACGGTTTTTCTTAAATGTCCCCAGATGGAGTCCCGCTCTTAGCACTCTGAGACCGTCCAGGGCTTTCGGCCCCAGGATTTTTGCAACGCCTTCCGGCAAAAGATAAAGCTGATCCCCAAACAGGATCCCGTCTTCTTCCAGGCGGGACAGCAGCCTGTCCGCCTGTTGACCGGTCAGAGTCTCCCGCAGAAACGTTTCTGCAATCTGTCTTTGAATCTTGTCCAATCTGTCTTTTTTTCTCTTTTTGCCCCTTTCCGGACCAGCCGGTTCTTCTTCCAAAGCCTCCCGCTTTTTTAAGACCGCCATGTAGTGTCCCTCTCCGTTGGTCTTGTGAGGCCAGATACGGATGGTATCTTCCAGGCGATGCATTCTGGCATTCTCTGGATCCCTGGTCCACTCAGGACGTCCGGCCGAAAAACCATTCCAGAGATTTTCTGGTTTTTCTATTTTAAATTCCGGATGACGCTCTAAAAATGTCCGGATGCTCTCTTCATTCTCTTCCGGCGCAAACGTACAGGTAGAATACACCAGGCGGCCACCTGGCTTTAACATGGCGGCTCCATTGTCCAGAATCTCCGCCTGCCGGACGGCGCAGGCCGCCACGTGTTCTTCGCTCCACTGAAGTCTGGCTTCCTCATCTTTCCGGAACATTCCCTCTCCGGAACATGGGGCGTCAATGACGATCTTGTCAAAAACCGGACCAAACCATCTGGCCAGCTTTTCAGAATCTTCATTGGTCACAATGCTGTTTCCAATTCCCATCCGTTCCATGTTCTGGGATAAAATCTTTGCTCTGGCAGGATGAATCTCGTTGCAGACCAATACGCCTTTCCCCATCAGCTTTCCTGCCAGCTGCGTACTTTTTCCTCCAGGGGCAGCACACAGATCCAAAACCCATTCTCCCTGCCTGGGCGCTGCAAGTTCCGCTACCGCCATGGCGCTTGGCTCCTGGATATAATAGACGCCAGCCTCGTGGTAAGGATGCTTTCCTGGCCTTTCGCTTTTAGAGTAATAATATCCCTCCTCTGCCCAGGGGATTTTTTCCAGGTGAAACATTTTCTCTGCTAAAGCAGTGCCGTCTTCCGTTTTCAAAGGGTTGATACGAAGTCCCTGGGTTCTCTCTTTTTCATAGCTTTCTATAAAATCTGCGTATTCTTCCGAACCTAATAGCTTCTTCATCCGTACCGTAAAAGCCTGGGGCAATTCCATCATCTGTCTCTCTCCTATAAAAAAAGCTGCCGCAAAATGAACCGCTTTCATCTTGCAACAGCCGATCTAAGCTGCGTTACTTACAGCTCAACCTTAAACTCTGGATTTGCATCGCCGTTTACTACATAGTAAGCCATATTTTCTTCTGCTACAATGTACAGTTCGATGCTTTCAATCTCAGTCCCTTTGTGGGTTTCTGCATAAGCTGCCTCAGCCTTTGCCAGCACTTCTTTTGCTACAACTTCTTTGCCAGCGTACTGGAATACAACCGTTGCTTTTGTTTCTTTCTTTGCTGCCGGCTTCTTAGCTGCTGGCTTTACCGCCTTTTTTGCTTCCTCTGCTGCAGGAGCAGCGGCTTTTACCTCAACTGCTTTTGTCTCTTCTTTGACAGGTTTCGCTGCTGCAGTTGTCTTCGTTGTTTTTCTGGATGCTGCCATAATCCTTATCCTCCTCTTGATTTTATACATTTTTATTATAACTTACTTACAAGTATTCGCTTTAGATGTCATCGTCATTACTGGATTATAAGTCTATGTCACGAATTTGTCAATGTTTGAGACCCGTTCCTGCGCTTTGTACCTAAAAAAAGCCTATAATTCCTCTTCAATCCGCAAAAGCTGATTGTATTTTGCCACCCGATCCGAACGGCACGGTGCTCCGGTTTTAATCTGTCCTGCATTCAGCCCGACTGCCAGATCCGCAATCATCGGATCTTCGGTTTCTCCGGAGCGATGGGAAATAATAGCGGCATATCCAGCCTCCTTTGCCATCTGTACAGCGTCCAGGCTTTCGGTCAGAGTCCCAATCTGGTTTACCTTAATTAAAATCGCATTGGCAATCCCCAGGTCGATTCCCTTTTTCAGCCGTCTGGTATTGGTCACAAATAAATCGTCTCCCACCAGCTGTACTGAGGATCCCATTGCAGAAGTCAGCATTTTCCAGCCTTCCCAGTCTTCTTCCCAAAGTCCGTCTTCAATGGAAAAAATCGGATACCGTTCGGTCAGTTCTTTATAGTACTGAACCATTTCTGAAGAAGACCGGCGTACCTGCTTTCCCTTCATTCTGCTTTCTCCTGGAAACAGGTAATATCCGCTTTCTTCGTCATAAAGCTCGGATGATGCAGCGTCTAAGGCAAACCGGATATCTTCTCCTGGATGATATCCCGACTGGATGACTGCTTCCATCAGAAAGGCCAGAACCTGGTCCGCATCCTGAAAATCCGGCGCAAATCCGCCTTCATCCCCTACTCCGGTAGAATATCCCTTTTTTACCAGCAGTCGTTTCAAAGTATGATAGACTTCCGTACAGATTCTTAAACCTTCTGAAAAAGACTTGGCCTTCCAGGGCGCAATCATAAACTCCTGAAGATCAACGGTATTGTCTGCGTGCTTTCCTCCATTTAAGATGTTCATCATAGGTCTTGGAAGTCTGCATCCATTGATTCCTCCTAAATACCGGTAAAGGGGAAGACCAAGGCTATCCGCTGCTGCTCTGGCAGCCGCTATCGATACGGCCAAAATTCCATTGGCTCCCAGCTTTTCTTTATTTTCTGTTCCGTCTGTCTCCCTTAAAATCTGATCAATCCGTCTCTGATCCAGGGCATTTTCAAACAGCAAGGCTTCTGCCAGCACGGTATTAACGTGTCCCACGGCTTTTAAAACGCCTTTTCCCTGGTACCGGCTGTCCTTGTCTCTGAGTTCTGCTGCTTCAAAGGTTCCTGTAGACGCGCCGGAAGGAACAGAAGCCCTTCCTTTTGCCCCGCACTCCAGCGTTACCTCTGCTTCTACCGTCGGATTTCCTCTGGAATCCAGAATTTCCCGTCCCTTTACTGACACAATCTCATATTTTTCACATTTCACCAGTTGTTCCTCCTTTTCCTGATAGTACTGACTCAACCATCAGTATGTGCGTTTTTGTGAAAAATATGGGGCGCCAGTTATTCCAGATTCAGTTTATTTTTCAAAATATAATTGGTTCCAATACTGAACAGAACCGTCTTAATGACCTGACTGAGCATCATCCCCAGACCAAGAACATGAATTTCCCAATATCCATTTTCCGGAAGAGAAATGGAAATCGGAAGATTCCATATGCTTCCCATGGCTCCCAGAAGATTTAATGTAAAAAATCCCAGAATGGCATTGATTCCAATGTACCAGGCTACAGACAGGGCCGCCTTATATTTTCTGGCCAGATGTCCCAGGCTGACAGCCAGATACACATGGTAGAAAAACGCAAAGCAGCCAAATACCAGCGTTGCCAGCAGTTCCAGCATAAAACATATCGTATGGATAACCCACACCCTGTCATAGGACATGGCAGTTTCATAAAGATAGCCAAGCGTATACGGAAGCGCGGACAGAATCTCTAAGAACTGGGCGCCCATTAAAATTCCAACAGACAGAACCGCCGCTGCCGCTGACAAAACTCCTATCAGAAACGATACCAGAGCCTTAGAAAATACCAGCTGCCAGGTCTTTACCGGAAGAGTAAACATCAGATACCCTTCTTCTCCTAAAAGCCCTTTATAAAACCGCTGGACTATAACAACCACTGTAAAGGCTCCCAGCGCCATCATTACTGCAACGTACAGGAAGATGGCAATTCCGCCAAATGATGAGCAAATCCAGTTCCACAACCCGAAAACGGGATTTTTGCTGTCAATTCCCACGTTCATAAACAGGGAATTAATGATCGAAACCGCAATTACAGCCGCATATACCGGCAGCATACTCCGGATCATAGCCGCCCATTCATATTTCACTAACTTTCTAAACATCTTTCGTCCTCCTGTCCCTGTTTATTGTGCCTCTGCCTGATGGTAACCAGCTTCCGGCACTGCAAAAATCCGGCGGAACAGCTGATCCACAGAAAGTCCTTCGGTTTCCCTGATGCGATCCACGCTGTCCTGGCGCACCACACGCCCATCCTTTAAGAAAATCACCTCATCCAGCACTTTTTCCACGTCGGCAATCAGATGGGTGGAAATCAGAACCGACGCGTTTTCCGAATAGTTGCTTAAAATCGTATGAAGGATAAAGTCTCTGGCCGCCGGATCTACGCCTCCAATCGGCTCGTCTAATATATAAAGCTTTGCATTTCTGCTCATTACCAGCACCAGCTGTACCTTTTCTTTCGTTCCTTTCGACAGGGTTTTCATTCTGTCATCCAGGCTGATATCCAGCCGTCCCAGCATATCTAATGCAGTATCTTTGCGGAAGTCCGGATAAAAGTCCTCAAACATTTTTACAATATCTTTTACCCGCATCCAGTCTGCAAAATACATTTTATCTGGAAGATAAGAAATCATAGCTTTGCTGGAGACTCCTGGCTTATTTCCTCCTATCCGGACCGTTCCGCCGTCCGGCTGTAAAAGGCCGTTCATCAGCTTAATTAACGTTGTCTTTCCGGAACCGTTAGGCCCTAAAAGGCCAATGATTTTTCCGCTCTCCAAGCAAAGCGCCACATCCTTTAAGACTTCTTTGCGTCCAAACCGCTTTGTCAGATTGCTGCATACCAATAATTCTTCACCCATATTCTACACTTCCTCCTTCAGCGCCTGTGTCAGCACCATTCCGATCTCTTCTTTTGTATAACCAAGCTCGCTCATCTGTGCAAGAAACTGCCGCACCTGTTCCATCGCCCGATCGGTTCTCAATTGTTTAATCGTTTCCATATCCTGGGTTACGCTCCTTCCTGCTGTCCGATTGGTAATAATTAGTCCTTTGCTCTCCAGGTCTGTAAGAGCCCGCTGCATGGTATTGGGATTTACCCCTGCGTCTGCGGCAAATTCCCTGACCGACGGAAGTCTCTGCCCTGGCTGATACACTCCGGATGCAATCTGGGCGGTCAGCTGTTCGGACAGCTGGATCCAGATTGGCCGGTCCTCTGCAATCTTCCACTCCATTGTGTTCTCCTTGTTCAATTGTATTATTGTATTAATGTCTTAATACAGTTATACACATAGTTTTTCCATTTGTCAACCTGTTTTTATAAAAAAAAGAGCGAATCCACGTTCGTGAATTCACTCTTTTCTAAAATTGATATTATTTGAGTTCCCTCGTTGACTGCCCCTCTACCAGCCTTGCCTGAAAAATTTTCTGCTGGTTTTTCTTCTCCGAAGCTTTGCTGCGGATCTGATCAAACAGAATCCGGAGCGTCTCATACGCCATTTCTTCCACAGGCTGATGGATGGTGGTAATGGCCGGATTATAATAATGCGCCATATCCAGCCCGTCAAACCCTGCAATGGAATAATCTTCCGGCACTGATTTTCCTGCATCAAATACTGCTTTGCAGGCTCCAATGGCAAGACTGTCCGAAATTGCAAATACTGCCGTCAGTTTTTCTCCGGAAGCCATCAGTTTTTTCATTAATCCATATCCGTTTGCCATCGTATACCAGTTCATATTTTCCGGACTGTAAAAACACCAGGATGGCTCTGGGTCAATGCCATAATCAGCCAAAGCCTTCCGATACCCTTCCAGACGGAGACGCCCAATGCTCTCATCCTGAGGGGTTGCCGCCAGAATCCCGATGCGGCGGTGGCCCTTTCGGCATAAATATTCTACCATTTTGTAGCTTTCCTGAAAATCATCTACTGAAACACAGGAGAAAAAGGAGTTCTGCAAGGTATCCGTATTTGCTACCGTACTTAACACAAATGGGATGTCCAGTTGTTCCAGCTTCTCCTGATTCTGACAGAAATGACCTCCAAGAAAAATAATTCCTTTCAGCCGTTTTTCCTTGATCAGTTCAATGGCTACATCAACCTCGTCTTCTGCCTCTTCTACTCTGTGAAGCAGAAACGAATACCTTTTTTTCTGGATTTCTTCTTCAAAAATCCGGATCATACTATAGAAAAACGGATTGTCAATTCCTTTTATTAAAACCGCAATGGTCTTGGAAAACGAGCGTTTTAAATTTCTGGCGCTGTTGTTGGGAATATAATTGTTTTCCCTGATTACTTCCAGAATCTTCTTTTTCGTTTCCTCATTGATGTCAGGATGGTTGTTAATTGCCCTGGACACTGTGCTGACTCCAACGCCGCATATTTTTGCAATATCTTTTATATTAAGCGTATCCATTCCTTGTCCCCTTTTCTTTTTCCTGCTATACTAACTGCTCAGGAACTGATTGTCAACTCAGATTCTTCCATATAGCTGCGCCATGCTCCGGCACTTTTCCCTGATATCCGGAGTAAATGCATCTTTTTTCATCCGCCATGTCCAGTTGCTGCCCAGGGTTGAAGGGGTGTTGAGCCTTGCCTCGCTCCCAAGTCCCAGATAATCCTGAAGGGGAATGACTGCCAGATCTGCCACACTTGCCAGGGCCAGCCGGATAAAGTCCCAGTGAATCTCTGATTCCGGCGTTCTTTTGCTGTTCATATAACGGACTGCCATCTGTTTGTCCGCCGGTTTTAAGGATTCATACCATCCCCGAATCGTATCGTTATCATGGGTTCCCGTATACACCACACAGTTATGAGGATAACAATGGGGCAGATAATTGCTTTCTTCCCTGGAATCAAAGGCAAACTGCAATACCTTCATGCTGGGAAATCCTGTATCTTTTACCAGTTTCTGTACGCTGTCTGTCACAAATCCCAAATCCTCTGCAATGATGTTTACATTTCCAAACTTCTCCTGCATTTTCTGGAACAAGGCAATTCCTGGCCCCTTTTCCCAATGGCCATGTACCGCAGTCTGTTCCCCTGCCGGAATGGAATAGTATTCATCAAATCCTCTGAAATGGTCAACCCGAACCACATCATACATCTGGAAACAGTACGCCATCCGGCGCATCCACCAGGCATATCCAGTCGCTTTCTGATAATCCCACCGGTACAGCGGGTTGCCCCACAGCTGTCCGTCTGCGGAAAAGCCATCCGGCGGACATCCGGCTACTGCTGAAGGAAGATTGTTTTCGTCAAACTGGAACAGTTCCGGATGCGCCCATGCGTCTGCGCTGTCAAAAGCCGCATAGATCGGAATGTCTCCAATAATGGAAATCCCCTGGCTGTGGGCATATTCTTTTAACGCCTTCCACTGCTTTTGAAACACCGTCTGCTGGAATTCATAAAACAGGATTTCTTCTTCCAGCTCCTGTTCATAAAATTTTACCGCCTCCGGCTTTCTCCTCCTAATGTCTTCGTCCCACTGAATCCAGCTTTTTTCTCCAAAATGGTGTTTGATTGCCATATACAGGCAATATTCCCTGGTTTCCTCTTCCAGTTCTGCCTCCAGACATTCTTTTATCGCGTCCGGATCCTTATAGGCAGACTTCCATCTTTCAAATGCTTTATGAAGGATCTTTGGACGGGCAGAATATAATTTTCCATAGTCAATCCGGCTCTCGTCCCTTCCAAAATCTTCCTGTCCGCATTCTTCTCTGGTTAACAGTCCGTCCTGGATCAGCTGCTCTAAATCAATCAAATAGGGATTACCTGCAAATGCAGAAAACGACTGGTAAGGAGAGTCCCCATATCCTGTCGGTCCCATCGGAAGAATCTGCCAGCAGCTTTGTCCCGCTTCCTTTAATAAGTCTACAAATTCGTATGCCTCCTTGGAAAATGTTCCGATTCCGTACGGGGAAGGAAGACTGGAAACCGGAAGCAGTATCCCTGCCTTGCGCATCACGCTTCATCTCCTTTAACCTTTTACTGCGCCTGCCACAACGCCCTCAATAATGTATTTCTGGCAGGAGAGATAAAATACCACGATTGGAATAATTGCCAATACCAGAACGCCCATCATAGCGCCCATATCAATGGATCCATAACCGCCTCTTAAATACTGGACTGCAATCGAAATCGTCTTGTACTTTGTCATATCCAGAATCAGATACGGAAGCAGATAATCATTCCAGATCCACATTGCCTGTAAAATAGCTACGGTTACACAGGTAGGCTTCATAATCGGAAGCACTACTTTAAAAAAGGTGTGTACCGGCGTACATCCGTCCATCATGGCTGCTTCTTCTATCTCCAGCGGAATTGATTTTACAAATCCGGTAAACATAAAAACCGAAAGTCCGGCGCCAAATCCCAGATAGACGACTACCAGCCCCCAGGGAGTAGTCAGCCCCAGCATATCTGCAATTTTGGACAGCGGAAACATTACCATCTGGAATGGCACAATCATGGAAAAAAGACACAAGTAATAAATGGTGGAAGTCACTGCATTTTTTACGCGGCTGATGTACCAGGCACACATAGAAGTGCACAAAATAATTACCGCTACCGATGCAACCGTAATAAATAAGGTCCAGCCAAACGCCTCAAAAAATCCGGTCTTTTTAATACCATTTATATAGTTATCCAGCCCTACAAACATCTTCCCTGTCGGGATTTTAAAAGGATAACGGCTGATATAAGCCTTTTTCTTAAACGAATTCAGTACCACCAGCGCAATTGGGATCAGGTAAATTACAGAAATAATGGAAAATACGATTGTCAAAAATCTATCCGTGTTTTTTTTCTTTTCTGCCATATTACTGCTGAACCTCCTTCCTTCTTGTCAGCCTGTTCTGGGCCACGGCAATCACTGCTACCAGCAGGAAAAATACCACTGCTTTTGCCTGCCCCACGCCTTCCCATCCGGTACGGCCGTAAAACGTATTAAAAATATTCAAGGCCAGCATTTCTGACATATTAGACGGTTCTCCGTTGGTAAGAGCCAGGTTCTGGTCAAACAGCTTGAAGCCATTTGTTAAGGTCAAAAAGGTACATACCGTAATGGACGGCATAACCATTGGAATGGTAACGTTTTTTAACAGCGCCCACTTATCTGCCCCGTCAATCTTGGCTGCTTCGATTAATTCTCCAGGGATGTTCTGGATTCCCGCAATATAAATAATCATCATATAACCGATCTGCTGCCAGCACATTAAAATGACCAGCCCCCAGAAGCCATATACGGAAGAAAAAGTCAGGGTCTTGTCAAAAATCTGGAGAATACCATTGAGCAGCAGGTTCCAGATATAACCCAAAATAATTCCGCCAATTAAATTCGGCATAAAAAATACCGTCCGGAACAGGTTCGTTCCACGAATCTTTCTGGTTAAAAGCAGCGCGGCGGCAAATGCAAAAAAGTTAATCAAAATCACGCTGACAATGGTAAATAATGCCGTATACCAGAGGGAATGTACAAAGGTTCCGTCTGAAAAAATCTTTGTATAATTCGAAAATCCGATAAATACTGCATCATTGATTGTGGTAAATTTACAGAATGACAAATAAACTCCTACCAAAAATGGAGCGATAAATCCCATTGTAAACGCCAGCAATGTCGGCAGTACAAAAATCGGAAAATATCGTTTAATCGCTTTTTCCATATAGATTCCTCTTTTCTGCAAAACAAATGGGGCGGGTGCAAGTCACCCACCCCATAAAAACTATAGTTTTAATTGTTTGCTGCCTGGTATTCAGATGCCCATCCATCTACAAAGGCAGTTTCTACTGCAGCCCAGTCGCCTGTACCCTGCGCATATTCCAGAAGGGCGCTGCCCAGCTGGTTCTTCCACTCTTCAGACGGCATGGTAGTGAAGTTCCAGGTAACCACGGTATTGCCTTTCTTCACATCCTCATCTGCTGCTGCCACTAATGGGTTCTCTGGTAAGTATTCTTCTGTAAAGGTGGTAAATGGAGTTACAAATCCCATATCTGCTAGACCTCTCCGTCCTGTCTCACTTTCTACTACCCACTGTAAGAAATCCAAAGTTGCCTGGATATCTTCTTCAGAAGCTTTGCTGTTTACACACCAGTAGTTCTCTGATCCTGTGCAGAGTCCCTGTTTCTCTTCTCCCTCTACGCCAATGTAGATTGGAAGCATTCCCAGATCTTCATCTGCAACTTCATTGTCTTTAATGTCGTTATAAGCCCAGGTTCCGTTCTGATAGAACACTGCCTCGCCTAATGCAAATTCAGAAGAAGCATCTTCTCCGGTCTTTCCGGAAAGCAAAGTCGGTTCACAAGTAGAATTGTTGATATACAAGTCAAAAATCTGCTTATAGTTATCTAAGTACGTACCCTTTACCGCATCCGTAGAGGTAATTCCGTCTGCCTGATACTCATAATACAATGGAAGATTTGCCAGATGGGTCTTAAATCTCCAGTCGGAAGAAGCATCAAAACCAGCAGAAGTAAATGCGCCCATAATACCTAAGTCATCTTTCTTTGCCTGCAGATCCTCTGCAACTGCCTTTAAGGTTTCAAAGTTATTAATCTCATCTACGGAAGAAATGACTGCCCCATCCATGGCAATGTAGTCATTTAAAATCTTTTTATTATAAATCAGGCCGTAAGTTTCAATTACATATGCCACGCCCTTTACTGCGCCAGACTCATCAATCAGTGCAAAATCATCGCTGGATAAGTCTTTATACACTGCGCTGTCCTTTAAATCGTAGCAGTAATCTTTCCAGGATGCCAGACCCACCGGACCATTTACCTGGAATAAGGTAGGTGCATTGCTCTTTGCCATCTCTGACTTTAACGTCTGTTCGTAGGTACCGGAAGCTGCAGTTACTACAGTAACTGGTACGCCGGTTTCGTCGGTATAGGATGCTGCTAAGTCTACCCACTGATCTGCCTGCTCTGGCTTAAAATTCAGATAATAAACTTGGCCGTCTCCCGCCGGCTCGGCTGCCTCTGTGGTCTCCTCCTCAGCCTTTGTCTCTGTCTCGTCTGCTTTCGCAGTTGTACTTGCTGCTGTCGTCTCTGCAGGCGCATTCTGCTCAGAACTGCCGCATCCGGTCATAGCTCCTGCTACCATAGCTGCTGATAACGATACTGCTGCTAATTTTTTTAATTTCATAATAAACCCGTCCCTTCTTTCCATCTTCTTTACCTCAGCGTCTCCAGAACAGCAAATCTTCTGTTTGCAGTCTGCATCATTCATTACCATTCCGGCAACGTTATCGGTAACGTTTCCAATCTGATGAAATCAATATACCACACTTTTGTTATTAATTCAAGTACTTTCACCGATAATTTTATTAATTTTTACCAATACATTTCCTTCCAACGCCGTTTTTATTCCAGATACAAACTTTATCCTCCTGCAATTTCCGCTGTGATTCAGCAATTTTATACAAATATCTTTTTTGTCTGACAGGCCTGTGCTGACCGTTTTTCCGGATTTCTGACAAAAAAAGAATGAATCCATTCCTATCAGACGCGTACCTGCTTCAGACGTGCCCTCCTCTCCTGGTAATCCGGCATGATATATTCTACTTCTTTCCAGAAATCAGAGGAATGATTCATTTCTTTCCGGTGGCACAATTCATGTACCACCACATAATCCTGCAGTTCTTCCGGCAGACGCATCAGCTGACAGTTAAAATTCAAGTTTCCTTTGCTGCTGCAGCTTCCCCAGCGGGTCTTCTGGTTGCGGATGGTAATTCTTCCATAGGTTACCCCTATGATCCTGGCATAATGTTCCACTTTTTCCGGAAGCACCTGCAGGGCTTTTTGCACCAGTTTTTCAATCTCCTCTGAGGATAATGGTTCCGGCTGCTCTGCTTTTGTCTCCTCAATCCGCTTTAAATGTTTGAAAATCCATGATTCTTTTGATTTTACAAAGTTCTGGATTTCTTTTCTGGAAACCTTATACGGAGCCCGTACCTTTAGCTGTCCGTCCCGTGTAATCTCCAGGGCCAGGGTTTTCCGGCTGCTTCTGATAATCTCATAATTCATGGAAACGATTTCCTCCTGATGGAGCTCTTCTTTTCTGTATGTTCAGTTAAAAGGTTACAGACTATGAAACGTTGGTTCCATCTTATTATAGGTACAAAAAGAATGAAATCCTAATTCTTTTAACTGCTCCTTTGCCTCCTGAATATACCTTCCTAAATGTTCCGGTTTGTGGCTGTCACTGCCAATGGTAATAATGGTTCCGCCTAAATCTCGGTACAGCTTTAATAATTCTGCAGATGGCATAGAATCCTTTAACCCGTACCTGTGTGAAGAAGTGTTGATTTCAATTCCTTTTCCATCTGCAATTACAATCTTTAAAATTTCAGAAATCAAGGGTTTCACTTTTTCAAACGGATATTCTCCTGCCTTATCATAGCGATTGATTAAATCCATATGGCCCAAAACACTGTAGTCTTTATAAACTTGGACTACTCTCAGCATTTCTTCATAATACCGTTTCTGATACTCATCCTGGGTTCTTCCTTTTTGAAACTCCTGGGTCCAAAATTCTTTATCCTCCACCTGATGAATGGATAAAATAATAAAATCAAAGGGATAGCGGTCAAATAGTTCCTGAAACTTCGGTATCGTATGGGTTTGTACACCAAATTCCATACCTGTTTTAATCGTAATTTTTTCCTGATACTGATTCCGGATGCGATTTATCTCTTCCATGTAGAGAGGGTAATCTACATTGGCTAAAGGCTCCCCATTCCGGTATAGAATCTCGTTCCCACTATCCCAGTCGTCCTTTACTCCATAATCTACATGATCCGTCATGCAAATCTCATCCATCTGTAATCCAACAGCATCTTTGACTACGCATTCCATCGGATAAATGGAATCATCACTAAATGCTGTATGTACATGGTAATCTGCAAACATAAAACTCTTCCTCCGCTTTTCCTATGATCTAATAAACCAAAAGCGGCGAACTATGCCGCCGCTTTCTGGTATTTATGCTCTCAGTTCAATTCCCATTCCCTGAAGGCCATTTAAAATTTTGTTCATTACACTGGTAATTTCTTTTTCTTCCAGGGTATGATCCTGTGCTCTAAAGGTAATGGAATAAGCCATGGACTTATATCCTTCCTTAATCTGACTTCCTTCGTAAATATCAAACAATTTGCACTCTTCCAGAATCTTTCCGCTTCTCTGGACAATCATATCTTCAATCTGGCCTGCCAGTACGGATTTCGGAACCACCATACTTAAATCTCTGCTTACCGCAGGGAATTTTGCCAGTCCGGCATACTTTCTGTCAAAGGTGGTAAAGTCTAACATAGCCGGCATATCTACCACTGCCACATAAGCCTTTTCCCCAATCTTATAATTGTCTGCCACATCCGGATGAATCTCACCTAAATAGCCGATTACAGTATTGTTATATACAATATCTGCCTTTCTTCCTGGGTGCAGGTACGGATGATCCCCATTGGGATCGTAGTGAAGGCGTCCGGTCATGCCAACGCTTTCAAAGAATTCTTCTACCACGCCCTTCATGGTAAAGAAATCGCCGTCTCCGTACATTCCTAATACAAACTGCATCCGCTCGTCTGGAAGTTCGGTCAGAGGAAGGCTCTTTGGCAGATAAACCGTTGCCATCTCATAAAGACGGACGTCCTTGTTTCTGCGGTTGTAGTTGGTAGACAGAGAAGTCAGCATACCGTTTAACGGCAGGGTACGCATGACGCTGAAATCCTCGCCCAGCGGATTGGAAATCACAACGGTCTGGCGAAGCCTGGAGTCTGCAGGAATTAACAGCTTGTCAAATACCTTAGGACTTTCAAAGGAATAGGTCATTGCCTGGGAGAAACCGGAAAATTCTGCAATTTCTCTGGCTTTTTCCTCGATCCGAAGCTTGTAAGACAGCTTTCCTGTGGTAGACTCTCCTGCCGGCAGAGTAGTTGGAATCTTGTCATAGCCAAAGAATCTTGCTACTTCCTCTGCAATGTCTGCCTCTCTCTCCAGATCCTGTCTCCAGGTTGGAGCAATCACTTCGCCTGTCTCTTCGTCGTAACCAATCTCTAACGGTCCAAAGTAGCTTAACATGGTTTCTTTGGAAAGGTCGGTTCCCAGCAATTTGTTAATGCGATCCGGATGGAAGGGGATTCTCTTCGGTTCCTTTAATCCGGCGCAGATGTCTATCACGCCGCCTACTACTTCTCCGGCTCCCAGCTCTTCGATTAACTGGCAGGCGCGGTTTACCGCTTCCATGGCCGTATTGGGATCCAGACCTTTTTCATATTTGCCGGAAGCATCGGTTCTTAATCCGGCCTTCTTGGCAGACAGACGGATATTGGTGCCGTCAAAGCAGGCGCACTCAAATACCATGGTCTTGACATCATCGGTAATCTTGGAGTTTTCGCCGCCCATAATTCCGGCAATGCCGACTGCCTTTTCCCCGTCATTAATCATCAGAATCGTATGATCCAGCTTTCTTACCTGTCCGTCTAAGGTCTGGAACTCATCGCCGTCTTCTGCGCATTTTACCACAATCTCATGGCCTGCCAGCAGATCATAGTCGAATGCGTGCATAGGCTGGCCATATTCTTCCATAATGTAATTGGTAATGTCTACCAGGTTATTGATTGGGCGGATGCCGCTGGCAGCCAGACGTCTCTGCATCCACTCCGGAGACGGAGCCAGTTTAATATTCTTTACCATTCTTGCACAATATCTTGGGCAAAGTTCCTGATTTTCTACCGTTACCTTTAAATAATCGTGAATATCCTCATTGTTTCCGCTCTTTGTCACAACCGGAGGAATAAATGGCTTTCCAAAGGTAGCGGCTGCTTCTCTTGCAATGCCAAGCACGCTGTAGCAGTCTACACGGTTAGAAGTAATTTCGTACTCAAATACCACGTCGTGAAGGCCCAGTACCTCTACTGCATCTGCACCTACCTGGGCGTCTTCCGGAAGAATGTAAATGCCGCTTTCCGGAGCCAGAGGATACATATCCCTGTTAGAACCCAGTTCTTCGATGGAGCACATCATACCGTAAGAATCAACGCCTCTTAATTTGCCGCTTTTAATCCGGATTCCATCTTCCGGAAGAGGGCCGCTGTCATGTCCGCCTGCTACTTTTCCTCCGTCTAATACAACCGGAACCTTATCTCCTTCTTTTACATTTGGAGCGCCGGTCACAATCTGGATGGTCTCGGTTCCTACGTCTACCTGACAGATAATCAGCTTATCTGCATCCGGATGCTTTTCAATTTTTTTAATCTGTCCGACTACAATCTTTTCCAGATTTTTGTCCAGACACTCATATCCTTCTACCTTCGTTCCGGACAATGTCATAGCGTCGGTATATTCCTGAGCTGTCACATCTAAATCCGGAACGTATGCTTTAATCCATGATAACGCTGTATTCATAATCTAATCTCCTTTTCTTCCATTCTCATCCTTGCTTAGAACTGCTTTAAGAAACGGGCGTCATTCTCGTACAGCAGTCTCATGTCGTCAATCTCATATTTTAACAGGGCAATTCTCTCCAGACCAACGCCAAATGCAAAGCCGGAGTATTCATTTGGATCGATGCTGCACATCTCCAGAACTCTCGGATGCACCATGCCGCAGCCTAAAATCTCAATCCAGCCGGATCCCTTGCAGAACCGGCATCCCTTTCCGCCGCACTTAAAACAGCTTACATCTACCTCTGCACTAGGCTCGGTAAATGGGAAATGATGAGGACGGAATTTTACCTTTGTCTCTGGCCCAAACAACTCTTTTGCAAATTCTGCCAGGGTACCCTTTAAGTCTGCGAAGGTCACGTGTTTGTCGATTACCAGACCTTCAATCTGATGGAAGGATGGAGAATGGGTTGCATCGACTGCATCGGAACGGAATACACGTCCAGGAGCGATAATACGGATCGGAGGCTTGCGGTTTTCCATGGTACGAACCTGAACCGGAGAAGTCTGGCTTCTTAACAGAATATTCTCGTTAATATAGAAGGTATCCTGCTCGTCTCTTGCCGGATGTCCCTTTGGAATGTTCAGTTTTTCAAAGTTATACCTGTCATATTCGACTTCCGGACCTTCTACTACTTCGTATCCCATGCCGGTAAAAATACGCTCTACTTCTGCCAATGCAATGGCGTTTGGATGGCTGTGTCCCATTCTGCCTCTGTTGGCTGGAAGGGTTACGTCAATCACTTCGTTTGCCATCTGCTCTTCTCTGGCCTTTCTTGCCAGAGAAGCTCTGGTTTCTTCTAACTTCTCTTCAATGACAGCTCTTACTTCATTGACCATCTGTCCTACTTTTGGACGTTCTTCCGGAGCCACATCCTTCATGCTCTTTAATACGGTGGTCAGCTCGCCTTTCTTTCCCAGGTAAGCAACACGGATTTCGTTTAATGTGTCTAACTTGTCAGCGGCATTCAGCTTTGCCAGGGCTTCTGATTTGATTTTCTCTAACTGCTCTTTCATAATATCTCCTTCTCTTGATTTTTTTAAACGGGTTCTGGAGAGATATTGCTGGGGGAGTTGATTAAAAAAAGCTCCGTCCCTCCAAAACGAAGGGACGAAGCTTAAGCCTCGCGGTACCACCCTGATTCCTGTCTGAACAGGCTCTCATCCTATACGTAACGTGTACGAAACGTCACTGCCTAGCGCCAGGAGACTTTTGTCCCATACCGGTTTCAGCAGC
The DNA here is from genome assembly GCA_900542035.1 of uncultured Clostridium sp. GTDB lineage: Bacteria > Bacillota > Clostridia > Lachnospirales > Lachnospiraceae > UMGS1370. Next base: position 71,335 of record UQMJ01000005.1, on the reverse strand, counting down.
GCGGCTCCTGTGGGAAATTCGGCCAGTTATCGGAACCCAAGGAAGCTTACAGCCGGTGGCTTCCTCTCTCTGTGGGAAAAATAAGGGCTTACTGTCACATTCACAGCCTTTTTTATAAACTATTTAACATTCTAATCACTAATACCGGAATTGTCAAGTCTATCTTGCGCCCTCTGTATTACAAGTCATCAATCAGCGCCGTACTCTTGGCATAAGCCGTACTCTTGGCCTCAAAGAAATCTGTCTTTACCATATTGGCGTTGGAATACTGGCTGACCCAGGCCATGCTGGCCGGTTCTTCCCTGTTTTCTTCATACAGATAGCCAAATCCCAGACTGGACCAGCGCAGATTTCCCAGATAGTGGATATAATCGCGAATCATTTTTTTGTTCAGTCCTGAAATCTCATCCCCGATCACATAATGTCCCCATGCGATTTCCTGACGGACGCCTTCTTTCAGCATTTCCTGCAGTTCTTTTACCATTTCTTCTGTAAACAGCTCCGGTTCCTCATTTTTCAGTTCCAGTAAAATGTTGCGGAACAGCCATAAATGGGTATTTTCATCTCGGTTGATGTAGCGGATTTCCTGGGCTGATCCAGGCATCTTTCCATTTCGGGAAAGGTTGTAAAAAAACATAAAACCGCTGTAAAAATAAATGCCTTCCAGAATGTAGTTTGCCATCAGCACTTTTAAAAGAGCTTCCGGCGTCTGGTTTTCCTGAAACTGATTATATAAATCTCCAATAAACGTATTGCGGCGCATCAGATGCTCATCCGTCTTCCACTGATAAAGAATCTGGTTGCGCTCTACCGGACTGCAGATAGTATCCAGCATATAGCTGTAGCTCTGACTGTGGACGCACTCCTGGAATGCCTGGATAGACAGGCACAGGTTTACTTCATTAGCCGTTACATAAGCGCCGATATTCGGCAGATTGGCGCTCTGAAGAGAATCCAGAAATACCAGAAAGCTCAGGATCTTGTCGTATGCAGTCCGTTCTGCCTGTGAAAGTCTGGGGTAATCTTTTACATCCTGGGACAGATTGATCTCTTCCGGAATCCAGAAGTTATTCATCGCCTGACGGTACCAGTCGCTGACCCATGGGTATTTTAAATTGTTAAAGTCATTTAAGTTAGTAGTATTTCCCCCTATCATCCGGCGCTTAATGACTTCCGTATCTCCCTGGGGATTAAATAAGGATTTTTTGACAAGTGTTGTCATGAAACCAGTCTCCTTCTGATGATTGATATTTGTTAAGAGGAACAGCTCTCGCACTCTTCCACTTCCAGGGATTTGCTGCGGACATAATAAATAGTCTTTACCCCCTGTTCCCATGCCTGCAGGTAAAGTTCCAGCACCTGACGCAGAGTATACTCATTGGTAATGTATAAATTCATGCTCTGGGCCTGATCAATGTGACGCTGCCTGATGCCGCAGGCTTTTACGCTCCAGGTCTGATCCAGAAGATGGGCGTTTTTATAATACCAGAAGGTCTCCGGCGATAAATCCGGAGCCACTCTTGGCAGCATACCGCCCCGTTTTTCCTCCAGGAAGAACTTATTCATAACCGGATCGATTCCTGCCGTTGTCCCTGCTAGAATACTGGTACTGCTGGTAGGTGCTACTGCAAGAAGATAGGAGTTTCTCATTCCCTGTTGATGAACCCTTTCCTTCAATTTCTCCCACCTGGGACTATCATATCCTCTCTTTTCAAAATAAGAGCCATTATCCCAATCGCTTCCCTTAAAACAACTGTAAGAGCCTTTTTCCTCTGCCAGACGGCAGCTTGCCGAAACCGCAGCATAATTGATGGTCTCAAACACCTTGTCTACAAAGGTTAAATGTTCCTCGCTCTCCCAGCGGATACGGCGTTTTGCCAGCATATGGTGGTAACCGCTGACCCCTAAACCGATGCTGCGGTAGCGCCGGTTAGTAATCTTGGCATAAGGAAGCGGATAAAAATTCAAATCAATAACATTGTCCAATGCCCGAACGGCTGTGTCAACTATGTCTTCCATTACCTCTTCCTCTTCAACTGGAAGATTTCCCAGAGAAAGGCTGGCCAAATTGCACACTACAAAATCTCCTGGTCTGGTAGTGGTAACCACCACCGTATCTCCTTCTTCTGTCTGGATTTCTGTGCTTACCGTCTCAATCGGAGCCATATTCTGGGCAATTTCTGTACATAGATTGGAACAGTAAATCATCCCGCAGTGGCCGTTGGGATTGGCCCTGTTTACTGCATCTCTGTTAAACGTAAACGGCGTTCCAGTCTCTACTGCGCTTTTTAATACCAGACGGACAATCTCTTTCACTGTCACGGTTCGTTTGGTAATCCTGGGATCCTCTGCACAGCTTAAGTAACGCTTTTCCCATTCCTCTCCCCAGTAGTCTTCTAAGGAGTACCCTTTCACTGTCAGAATCTCGTGAGGACACATCAGATACCAGGAAGCGTCTAAATCCGTGCGGGCCAGTTTCCAGAATAGATCCGGCCAGCATACGGCCGGAAAAATATCATGGGCCTTCATCCGGTCATCGCCATTATTGGTTCTAAGCTGTAAAAATTCCGGCAAATCCTTATGCCATGCATCCAGATATACGGCTGCCGCGCCCTGACGCATACCAAGCTGATCCACTGCAACTGCCGTATCATTTACCAGTTTAATCCAGCGGATAACCCCTCCGGCGGCGCCTTCAAATCCTCGGATGCTGCTTCCGGTTGCCCTGACTTTTCCAAAATACAGTCCCATGCCTCCGCCAAATTTGCTTACCCTGGCAAAGTTATCAATGCTGCGGTAAATTCCCTCCAGGCTGTCCGGCACCATATCAATAAAACAGCTGGACAGCTGATGATACGGCTTTCTCGCATTGGACAGGGTGGGAGTTGCCATCGTTACCTGCTGCAGGCTTAACATATCGTAGAATTTCCGAACCCATTTCATCCGGTCTGCTGTCTCATTCATGGCAAGATGGAGGGCAATTCCTAAAAACATTTCCTGGGGCGTTTCCAACGGTTCATGCTGACGTGTCTGGATCACATAGCGTTTTAAAAGGAGATCCAGACACGACCAGGTAAACTGCTGATCCCTGCTGTCCTCTATAAAAGAAGCCGCCAATTCCAGGTCTTCCCTGGAATAGGAATTGAGGATATAATCCCCGTACAGCCCTTCTTTTGTCAGATAAACGATCTTTTCATAAAAACAGCTAATTTCCAGGCGGTTCAGTTCTGCTGCCAGACGGCGGCGGAATCTATAATTCAAAAAACGGGCTGCAATTTTTTCCCAATCCGGCGCCTCTGGGCTGGTCAGTTCAATGGCTGCCTTTGTCAGCGCTGCAATCCGTTCTTCCATTTCCATACCTGGTTTTATAAAACCGGAAAGCCGGACGGATAACGTATGAAGTGAATATAAGGATGGATCAAACTCCCTCTGGATTTCTGCCAGACACTCCTCTAATCCGCTGTCTTCCACAACCTTCAAAAGCCCTGCCGCTGCAGGCTCATTACGAGTTCCTCCTGCAGTGACAAAGGCTTTTTCCATGGTTTCTGTTATCTTATGAGGCGTAGAATCCTCCAATATACCGCTTTGTTTTCTAATCTGCATATCCACCTCCACATATTGTGCTTCGATTAAATATCATATACTAGATTTCGTATTTTTTCAAGATGATATGCAGACTTTTTTATACAGATTCTGTTCTTACTTTTTCGCAAACTGATTTAAAAAGAAGGACGTAAAAGCTTCCAGTTCTTCTTTCTGCGATACATATACATATAGCTTTTCATCTTCCAGCCATTCATAGGCATTGATTCCGATATAGCCCTTTTTATCCGGATAAATGACAAAGGCATCGGTAGGATATTTGTTCCGGTATGCCTTTAAAATATCGGATCGGCGGTAGAAAACCGCCTCGCCGCAGCCTGAAAGATCCGGAATGGTCGGAACCACTACAATCGTTGGTTCTGCTTCTTTCCATCCCACAATCAGATTGCCGATTTTCGTCTTGCTGCCATGGACAAACCCATAATTAAACCGGCTTACATCCTCCGTATATCCAAAAATCAGCCGGTAATCGTCCCCTCTGTCCACCTTTTGGTTAAATAACGCCCTCATTTTTTCCGCATTGGCCCTGCTTTTTTCCATGTCTGGTTCCGGTCCCTTAAAAAGTTTGCTAAAAAATCCCATAGTGTTATCCTCCTATTTGTTTATATAAAGACATTTCAAAAAATTTGTCTTTATTTTTTGTGTTGATAAGTCCGTCTGATATGAATCCCTGCTGCATATAAGACGGACTTACATGGTTTTATTGTGTTCGAAACCCTTCTAACGTATCGACAATGGCGTCTATCTGAATCTCAATGGTTTTGTCTGCTGCTTCCGGAACAAACAATGGAAGCGTATCGGGAATCGCCCTCCGGATTACAAGCACCGTCAGGCACAAATTGGTAAAGACGGCAATTCGTTCCGGTTCTGCTTTTATCCCAAAGCTTTCCAGGATGTTTCCAAACAGGCATCTCTGCTTTTCCCTAAAGATCTGTTCCTGGTCTTTGGATAACCGGCGAAATATCAGCTGCTGTTCTTCTATCGTCAGGACTGCAATTCCGTTTTTCTCGCCATAACAGCAGGAATGCAGAAATTTCTTCACTGCATCGCGCCAGCTTAAATTTGGATCGCGCATCAGTGTTTCCGTATACGCAATGATCTTTGGCTGCTGGACGTACAGCATTTCAACAACAAATTCTTCTTTTGTTGAAAAAAACGTATAGAAAAACGTACGTGAAATTCCCACCCTCTCATAAATCTGCTGAATGGTGGTATGCTGAATCCCCTGCTTTGCCATCAGATCCAATCCGGCCGCAATGAGATTTTTCCGGATATCTGCCCGTTCTTCCTCTGAATAAGCCACTTTTGGCATTTCGTTCCCCTTTTAACAAAAACCGTTCTGTTATCTGCGCTTTTCCTGATTCCGGTACTTAAAGTTCGGAATCACGTCGCCCCAGTTTTGAATGCCGATAATGTCTTTTGCAAAATCGGTCACTTCCAGGGTCTTATTGACTTTATCAATATAGCGGTATACTTCCCAGATCTTTTTCTGGCCGGTTGGCACAACTCGGTTTCCAGCCTTCATATCGCAGCTCCAGAGCCCAAACGCACAGGAAAGCTCTGCTTCCGATACTGCGTCAACCTGACGGCTCATAATAAACGCATCGATGTGCGGATTGCTGTCTGCAATGTAGTAGGCATAGGCGAATGCCGCGGCCTGCAGATCTTCGCACTCTCCTCTGCTGGCGCTCTTAGAAGTAAATCCCTGTTCCGACAGGATAATCGGACGGACTTCTCCTTTGCTGTCCAGCAGATGGCTCTGGCTGAAATAGTTGGTCAGAAGTTCCAGATTGGCAAAATTAATAATCGGAGAATTGTAATCCCAGGTAATCAGTCCGGTCTGGCTGTCGTCCCAGAATTCCGGCTCCGTCAGCGGAACCGAATATGGGTGGTACGCCAGTCCCCAGTCCATCTGTCCTTTTGCCTGTACCAGGTTGTTGAACGTGTCCACGACTTCCTTTCCGCCATACTTGGTTGTCCCGTTAATCTCGTTGTTCCAGTTGTAATCCAGGGAAAAGTATACTCGGTCATTGGCATTGGTGCTCTTAATGGCAGTATAGAATACGCGGAACGCCCGCTCAAACTCTGTCATATAACTGGTTACGTCCATAGGACCGATGTAATTCCACTGCTGATTGTTAATCTCATTGCCGATAATCCAGTTGGAAATCTTTCCATAGGTTCCGTCATAACGCTCTGCCAGGAAGGAAGCCATGGCCTTAATATCCTCATAACCGGCCTCCGTAGCAGCATTGAACATATAATAATTTGCAGATGCATTTTTCTTGGTTCCAGGATAAATTAAATCGGGAGTCGTCTCATTCCAGCTGTTTAAAATAACGGCGGTAACCGAAATCCCCTTTGCCGAGAAATCAAAAATCGTCTTGTCGTAAATATCAAAAAACTCTTTGCTGAAATGATAGGTTTTGCCTTCATATTCATAGTCAATACCAGTACCCAGCATAGCTTGGAACGGAATGTTGACAATGGTATGCTTTACGCCAAGGGCAAAGGCATCATTTAACATATCGTGCTCAATCAGCAGGCCTTTTTTGCTTAACGGATCGTGAAACGGATTCTGGTTCTTTGCAATCTTTTCCGGATTGGTAATGTAATGCGGCTGGCTGACCGCTACGTAATTGGAGCCGTCCCATACTGTTACCACAAACTTGGAATACAGACGGCTGTCTGCTGTACCGGCATTTAATGGAAACGTAAATGTCACTTCATTTCCTTTGTCCACTGCCTGTACATATCCTCTGGTCCGCACAGAATCCTCATAGGGTTTTAACTCTTTCAGATAAAAGTGATTGTCCTCTCCTGAAATCGTCCCTGTATTCACTGCGGTAATCCGGACATTTCCATCATCTGTAATCTCACACGAGGTAATCTGTACGTTTTCCGTTGCCTGGCCGCCTTCGGTGTCTGCATAAGCTGCTCCCGCGTTAATCAGACACAATATGGCTGCCAGAACAACCCAGACTGCCGTCTTCATCCTCGTAATCATTTTTGTTGTCACAATTCTGCCTCCTTATGTTTTCTCTTCTTCTGGGTCCTCCCATACCGATCGTATCTATTATACTGACGAATTAAAAAAAAGAAAAGGTTCTATCCTCTTACATTCTCTTACAATTTCCTTAACTGGCAATTTTTTTCATTTGGGTACTTTCTATTTTTCTTCTTTTATGGTATAATCTGGTTGTTCTGTTACGGGGCATTGGCGCAGCTGGGAGCGCGTTTGAATGGCATTCAAAAGGCCGTGGGTTCGAATCCCATATGCTCCACTGATTGATCTGAAAATCCGAACCGGTTTCCATCTGGATTCCGGTTCGGATTTTTGTTTCTCAGTCTTTACTTTTTCAAAGTTTTCAGATACTGGATTAAAATTCCCTGTTTGATGCCGCCGCGGATCTTTTCTTTCACTTCTTCTTCATGCTCCGGCGGGCAAAGGGGTCTTACCCTGGCCCAGAGCATTTCATTGGTAAACCGATTATCGTATGTGTGGGGAACGACATCGCAGGTCCGCTGGTACCAGCGCATCAGCTCTATCTGCATTTCCATCCGTTTTTCTTTATAGACCGGATTCTGGATCTGGTTGTGCATTTCGTCCGGATCCTGTTCCATATCATAAAATTCATCTTCCCCAGTAATCCGGCTTACATATTTATACCGTTTATCCCGAATCATGGTTCCTTTTGCATGGGCCGTTCCGTCTGACTGGGCTTTCATCTTCGGCCAGTATACAAAGGATTCCGGAGGACCAGCAGGTCCGGAACTGTGGAATTCATCGCAATGTGTCTCTTCCGGCAGCCTCCCGCCTTCGCAGAACACATAGGAACGGTTTTCAGAGGTCTCCTTTTCCAGAATTGGCCGCAGACTTTTTCCAAAATGGGTTCGCTTTGGATCCACTCCTGCATAATCAATGGCAGTTGCATAAAAATCCACCAGTTCTGTCAGAGCGCTGCTAACTCCCATAGCCAGCTTCGGATCGTCCTTCTCTTTTGGCGGCTTTATCAAAAATGGAATCCTGGTCAGGCAGTCTTCAAAGGTATTCTGGGCCTTTTCCGTCAGGCCGTAATCTCCTGCAAAGTCTCCATGGTCGCTGAAAAAGAAAATCAGGCAGTCGTCATAAATTCCCTTTTCTTCCAGCGCCTGGCACAGGCGGCGAAACTGGCTGTCCACTTTGGTGCACATTCCCAGATACGTTGCCCGAAGTTCTCCCCAATCTTCTTCTGTATAATCTCCCATATCTTGATACTGGCGGATCAAATCCAACATCTTCGCCTTTCCGGTACATTGCTTTGCATCAATCCGTCTAGGAAGCTTTGTCCGGTCAATGGCTGAAAAATAAGGCTCTTCTACCTGATAAGGCACGTGGGGATCGTTTAATCCCAGAAACAGGCACAGCGGCTGTTCTCCTTTGTATTCCTGAATCTTACGGACAGCAGCATCTACATCCTCGTCATCTCTGCTGTAATTGCGTCCATTCTGATCAAGCCCCAGCTTTCCTTCAAAATGGGAATACTTATCTTTTCCCTGATGGTCTGCCGGATGGACAGGGCCAGGCGCTTCCGGCACGTTTCCTCCATAAAAAATCTCATCGGCATTGCTTTCTGCCCACCCTTCTATCTGGCCGGCAAACAAGTCGTTTCTTGCATTCATCCACACATAGTATCCAGCTTCCCTTAATTCAGAAAACAAATTGCTCTCTCCTGGATGAAGCAGATGGCTCATGGTTCTGTGTCCGTTGACATGGGGGTACAGTCCGGTAAAAAAACTGCACCGGCTGGGGACGCAGACCGTATTCTGGCAAAAAGCATTGGAAAAAGAGACCCCTTCCCTGGCTGCAAATTCGTCTAAAAACGGAGTGACTGCCGCTGGATTTCCCATATGTCCCATGGTATTCCAACGCATTTCATCTGGATTAAAAATAATAATATGGGGTTGTTTCCTCAAATTTCTCCCTCCTAAAATCTGGTGTCCCAGGTTCCGCACCAGACACTTTCTTCATATTTTCCTTCAAACGGCTCGATTCCTGCAATTCTTTTTATAGTTTCTTCGATGGTATCCGGACGGTTGTTATAGGCATTAATAAATGCCGGAACTCTGGATACATCAATCAAATGATTGGTATAATTAAAAGACGTAAAAACCGTCGGAACGTCATGGATATACCACGGATAACAACTGGACATGGGATCCGGCCACATAAGACGGACCGAATTGGTCTGGGCAAATCCGCTGATGTCTGCAAAAATCATAATGGCGTCGTATTTATTCTTTAACGCTTCAACCGGCCCTTTGTTCATAGAAGATTCCATTAATTCCGGCTCATACCCGTATTTTTTCAGTGCTTCCAGAATATGCCCCGTTGTAGCGCCGCTTCCTCCTGACTGCACGCCCTGGCCGTAAATGCTTCTCTGGTTTCCGACATTCCCAGAAAAGACAAACACGCCGATTTTTTTATACCGTTCTGGTAAAAGCGGAATCTGGCCCTTTGTGTTTTTAACCAGGGTTACTGCTTTTGCGGCCGCTTTTCTGGCAATTTCCTGATGTTCCGGACAGCCAATTACCTGCAGCGCCTCTTTTCCAGCATAAAACTGATGATTCTGTTTCTTTTTATGCAGTCCAATGGCCGCTTTGCAGGCCAGAATCCGTTCCAGGGCATCCTGCAGACGCTGCGGAGAGATGATTCCGGATTCGATGCCCTGTTTCATCGCCTGATAATCTTCTTCCATATCATTGATTCCTAATATCATATCACATCCGCAGGCAATACTCCAGGGAATTGCTTCCAAACGACTCATTCCGTAATATCCCATCATCTTGGTCTGATCCGTTACTGCAAGGCCGTTAAATCCCAACTGTCTGCGCAAAAGCCCGTCTACCAGTTCTTTGGACGTGCAGGCCGGCTGCATATCTTTGTCTTCTAAATCCGGATTCAGCTTTCTCTGGTAAGATGGCATTGTAAAATGAGCTACCATAATGCTTAATACCCCTTGTTCAATGGCATTGCGGTAAATTTTTCCATAGGTGCTATCCCATTCTTCACAAGTCAGCCCGTTGTTTCCAATGGCCAGGTGCTGATCCCGTTCTTCCCAGCCATCTCCTGGAAAATGTTTTAAACAGGGCGCCACTCCGTACTCCATACATCCCCTGTTATATTCTTCTACGCACTGGCTGACAAAGTCTGCGTCTTCTCCATAGGCCCTGGTGTTAATTAAACTGTTTCTCCAGTTCAGCAAAATATCGCCTACCGGTCCAAATGACCAGTTATATCCAACCGCAGAAGTTTCTTTTCCTGTAATACGGCCTACTTCATAAGCATAGTTCGGATCTCTTAACGCCCGTACCTGGGCTCCGCAAGCTACTAACGTCCCTCCTTTTAACGCCCCGTTGGGACCTGATTCACAGTTTCCGGCATACAAATACGGAATCTTTGCACATTCCTGGAGATCCGCCATAATCTCCTGTGCCTCTTCATTTCCAAAAAGGGCTGCGCGGAACGGAATCCCTCCAATCGGGTATTTTTCTAAAAATCCAATCAATTCTTCCCTGCTCATCCCCATCAGCGGATCTGCAAACAGCTGACAAATCTTTTCATGCCGGCTCATTCCCCGAATAGTATCCTTTACCCAACAGGCTCCTTCCTCATCCAGATAAAACGGATTTCCATATAAGTCAACCATAAAACCCCTCCATTTTTAATTGCCTATATTTTTTATTTAATTTAATTAAATATTAATATAGCAAACTTTTTCTGGCTTGTCTACCTGTTTTTCCGGATTCCTGGTTTCAAATTTCTCTTCGTACAGGCACCAAGTCATTTTTTCCCAATAAGATAGATTATAACATCTATTAAAGCGAGGTCTTTCTATGGCTGAATCTACTTACACAGCTATGGCTGTTGGAGATGGATATCCGGTACCTCCTCTGCCAAACCCAGGAGAAGGCGGACCAGTTCCTGATTTTGATTTTCCTCCGGAACCGGAACCAGGGCCAGGCCCAGAGCTGGATAACGGAAACGTACCGGTTATCCCCCTTCCAAATCCAGGTGAAGGCGGGCCTCTTCCCTCCTTCCCCAATCATAACAATACCGGCGGCATTACCGGAGGTATCCTTGGATCGATTATTACCGTTATTCCCCGCCCCATTATTCCATGCTACTTCTGCAATTCTACCCAGTATGGCACTGTCCGCTTCTTAAATGCTGCCTCTGGATATAATCCATTTCTTATCTATATCGGAAACCAGCTGGTTGTCAACTCTCTGGGCAATTCAGAAATCAGCCAGTATGGCAGGGTCTCTGCCGGAAGGCAGACGGTTACCGTTTCCGGTCAGAATGGTTATGTATACATCCAGAAATCCATTACCGTCCGCACCGGTCAGGCTATGACCATCGCCATTTTTAACACTGCATCCGGACTGGACTTAATGGAAATCACAGACAATTCCTGCCAGGCCGGTTCCGGTTCCGGATGTTTCAGAGCCTGCAACCTGTCTGTTACCAATCAAAGTCTGAACGTTTCCTTAAACCGCAATTATATGACCTTCCAGGGTCTGGCTTATAAGCAGATTACCGGCGCCGTATTCTTACCCATGGGTTCTTATCTGATTCAGGTATTTAACAATCCGTCCTTCAGCGGAAACTCCCTGGTATCTTCGTCTCTGTATGTGCGGCCAAACACGTCTTATACTCTTTATATTTTCAACTGGAATTCTTCCAGGGATGCCATCCGCACCCTGGTGGTAGAGGATCGGCAGGCTTAAAAGGCAGCGCCTGTAAATGTTCTTATAAAGCAAAATCCAGAACCTTCCTGTTTTAGGATTGGCTCTGGATTTTTCGCTTTATTACATATTAAGAACCTGGTTCCACTTTTCTTCAATCACTGGGATTCCATGTTCTTTGTTGTCGCGGATACTCCGAATGACCCGTTCTCCAGGGTAGAGGACTTCTCCGCCTTCTTTTTCCGGAGTGGAAGATTTTATATCTGCTACAATCTGATCCACAATGCTGTCTGTCAGTTCTGACGGGTTCGCCTTTCCTGGGTCGATTGCAATCATAATCTGGTTCAGTCCTACTTCGTCCTCAAAGGTTCCAATGGTCTTCACCGAATTTCCGTCAGAAAGGACCGTAGCAATTAAATCCAGGGCAATGGAAATGCCGCTTCCCTTCCAATATCCCATCGGAAGTACTCGTCTTGTCTGTTCGATTTCTCCTGGATCGTCCGTTAAGTTTCCCTCGCTGTCATATCCACCTGGAACCGGAAGCTTTTGTCCCTTTAACCGGCAGTCCTCCATTTTTCCATAAGAAAACTGGGACATAGCGCAGTCTACGACTACGTGCTCGCCATTGCTCCTGGGAATCGCCATAATCAGCGGATTATTGCCCAGCTTGCAGTCTTTTCCTCCCCAGGCCGGCATATTGGGACAGGTATTGGACCAGCAGATTCCGATACAGCCTTCATCGGCAGCCTGCCATCCATACGTACCTCCCCGCATCCAGTGGTTGTTGTTGCCCAGAGCCACAATGCCGATCCCAGATTCTTTTGCCAGTTCCACTGCTCGTTTCATCGCCTGACGCGCATTTAAGGGTCCAAATCCGCGATGACCGTCCCACCGCTCAAAAGCCCCGAACCGGAAGGTGCATTCCGCCTGGATGTTCGGGTCGATCTCGCCTTTTTTCAAATACTCTACCACTCTTGGAAACCGGTTTAAGCCATGGGAATATACGCCTGCCAAAGAGTTCTGGGCAAAAATCTCCGCCGCTTCTTCTGCACGTTTCCCGTCAAATCCATACTTTTCCAGTACCCGCTTAAACTCGCTTACCATCTCTTCGTATTTTACTCTCATTGTCCGTTCTCCTTTGTAATCGCCTGTCAGCTTCCTCTGGTTGTAAGTCCAATACCAGCAGCTGGGGTTTGTTGTGAATCCGGATATTGATGGAATGGGTTCCCAGTCCACGGCTGACTGCCATCATTTTTCCATCCTTCTCAAAAGTTCCGGCGCACCAGGGCAGGAAAAACTGGTACTGGGGGGTCATAACCCCTCCAAGCACCGGAATCCGGATTGTCCCTCCATGAAAATGACCGGACAGGGTTAAATCGGCTCCCCAGGCCGCTGCTTCTTTAAAATACATGGGAGAATGAAGAAGCAGAATCTGGAAACGGCTTTCGTCGGCTTTTCCCAGCCGGTTCTGGAAATAGGTTTTGGGAAGAGGTTCCGGCTTTTCAAAAAAAAGCTTGCGGTAATACCGTTTTCCCAAATCCACACCGCTGATCACAAGGTCGTCCCCAAAACTGCTGGAATCGTCTTCCAGGTACACAACCCCCATGGCTTTTAGCTTCTCTTTGTAGGTTTCATATTGATTTTTGTAAATATGACGCTCCCAGACCATACGGTTTTCATGGTTTCCATTGCCGTAATAAACCGGATAACGCTTTGAAAGGTTGTAAATCAACCGTAAGGGAACTTCAGTCTGGGCATTCCCCTTGCTGACCATCATATCTCCGCCAATTAAAACTGCATCTGGTTTTACCTGGTCAATGGCGGACAGCAGCCGATGGTTTTTTTCACCAAACTCCTTGTTATGAAGATCCGATAAAAAAACCAGCTTTTTCCGGCTCTGAATCTTTTGAGAGAACACCTGAACCGTCTCCACAGACAGACAATCTTTTTCATATTCGGATCGAAGCCAGAACGCCATTCCCAACCCTGCTGCCGCCAGTCCTGCCGCAGTAAGTTCTGCTGCCGTCACACCTTTTTCCATTTTAACTGTTCCTCGTTTCTTTTGTTGTTTACTCTGCCTTTGTCCAGGGAGCCAGGCTCATGCGGATAAAATACCCCTGTTCGTGGCTGCACACCGGACACTTGGCAGGCGCCTCTTTTCCGTAGTGAATATGTCCGCAGTTTAAGCACACCCAGCCCTCTTCTGTATCAGATACGAATAACCTGCCTTCTTCCATCCATTTGGCAAGCTGTTCAAACCGCTCCTGGTGGGTTTTTTCTATCTTTCCAATCATCCGGAATGATTGGGCAATCTGCAGAAAGCCTTCCTGCTCTGCCATATCTCCAAAAGACTGGTAGATAACCTCGTGTTCTTCTTTTTCATTATGGGCAGCTTTTTTTAATTGTTCCAGAATCTCTTCTCCCAAGTCTACCGGATAACCGCCGGTAATCTCAATGGTCTCTCCGTCCATCTCCTGGAGAAACTTGTAAAAGATTTCTGCGTGTTCTTTTTCCTGATCTGCCGTATAAAGAAAAATTTCCTGCAGCGCCGGAAGGTGTTTCTGCTTTGCCATTCCTGCCGCAAACGTATACCGGTTTCTCGCCTGGCTCTCTCCGGCAAATGCCCGCATTAAATTCTCCTTTGTTCTGCTGTTTTTTAAATCTGTCATGTAAGGTTCCTCCTTTTTGCTGTTTCCTGGATTTCCCTTTCAGTATACCCGACAGCCGAACAAATCATTCCTTCCCTGTCATTTCTTTTGCCCTTTTAAAACCTGATGCACCTTCTGCAAAAGCACATCCCGATACATAGGAAACCGCTCCCTGGGAAGCATTTTCCCCTGTGCCCATAACTGGCAGACCTCTTCAAAGGTCACAAACATGGCGTCTACGACCTCTTCTTTCTGAAGACGCAAATCCTCTCTTTTTACATCCTGGACTGTCACATAGGTATCTACAAACCGATCCGGACGCATGGTAGTATGAATCAGACTGACTTCTTCTGGAGCAGGATGAATCCCTACCTCTTCGGAAAGCTCCCTTAACACGCTTTCCAGACTGCTTTCCCCCACTTTTGCAGAACCTCCGGTACATTCCCACCATAATCCAAACGTTTTGTCCGGATGGCGCTGGGTCAGAAGCAGCTTTCCTTCCAGGTTAATCGTCCAGATGTCTGTTACAATGTGGTACTCTCCCTCTGCCATCGGCACACCCCTGACATGGGTTTTTCCGGTTTTGTTCCGGTTTTTGTCATACACATCCCACAGTTCCATAAGCCCACCAGCCTTTCCTATTTTTGCTTAAATACCGGATCTGCCGGATAGCCTCCGGTAATTTTCTGCATAGTTCTTGGCACCGCGTCTTTTGAGTTTTTCCAATCTGCGTCTTTATTGCGGTAATCATATTTTTCCACAAACCAGTCAATATCTTCCTGAATTCTGGCCAATTCCCGTTCCATCAGACTGCACAGCAGCTCTTCCATCTTCTGTGCCTCTTCTGGCCTGCATTTTTCCCTGCAGCTATTTAAAATATCGTAAAAATGCGGCAGGCAGAAGCCTTTTGACTCCTTTAGCATCTCGAGAAACGCCGGCTCATTCTTCATCAGATGGACAAAGGTATTGCGGATCCGCTCGTAAGTATCGTCTATCTTCTGGCAGATATAACAGCTTTCCTTCTCGGATGGCGTCCCGCTTCCAGAAGAACCTTTTTTCATCCAGCCAAACAGCGCGCTCTTAGAAGAACCGGTCTTTTTGCCGTCTGCTTCCACCGTTTCCTTAAAATGTTCCCGTAAATACTTCATCCTGGTTTTTAAAATCCAGGCATTTCCAAGATAATTGCCGTAATCGTACATCATCTTGGTGTGCTTTCTACAAAAGCCGGTCCGATCCGTCTCCGCCCGTATATCATCTTCCATGTAAGAAGAACCCAGGGCAAAACTGACCGCATCCTGTTCCAGCTTCCGCTCCAGATAGCAGCAGGGGCACTCATCTCCTGCCTTCATCGCATCCATAACTTCTATCGTATATAGTTTTTCCTTCATGCCTGCCCCTCCGTGTCCCTATATTTCTTCCATCATACACGCTGGCAGGGCCGCCGTCAAGTGGGGGAACTGCTAGGAAACAGAATCAAATTTTGTCCGATCTAACGCTCCGTCCTGCTTTGCCACAATGGCGGTGCAGACTGCGTCTCCCGTAATGTTTACCGCTGTTCTTGTCATATCCAGGATCCGGTCAATTCCCATAATCAGTCCAATGGCTTCCACTGGCAGGCCGACAGAATTAAATACCATGGATAAGGTAATCAGTCCTACGCTTGGAACTCCGGCTGTTCCGATAGAAGCCAGGGTTGCCGTCGCAATGACAGTAAGAAAATCAGCCATGGTCAGGTCAATATGAAAGGCCTGGGCCGCAAACACAACCGCTACTCCCTGCATAATCGCGGTTCCATCCATATTAATGGTAGCGCCCAGAGGAATCGTAAAGGAAGAAATCTTTTTTGATACTCCCATTTTCCGGTGCAGGGTATCAATGGAAAGAGGAATCGTAGCGTTAGAGGTGGCGGTAGAAAATGCAAACGCCATAACCGGAGCAAATTTTTTCAAAAACTTAATGGGACTTAATCCGGTAAAAACTTTTAAAAACACCTGATATACCACAAGACACTGTACCGCTAACGCTAACAGAACTGCCCCCATATACTTTAACAACGGCAAAAAGGCGTCCAGTCCAAGGCCTGCAAAGGTTCTGGCAATCAGGCAAAAGACTCCGATGGGGGCCAGCTTCATAACCCCTGTGGTCATATCCATCATAATATCGTTAAACTGGCTGAAAAAATTGGCAACCGTATCGGCCCGCTCCCCGCGATGGGCCAGAATGACGCCGATAATCAGGGCAAATAAGATCAGAGGAAGCATTTCCCCATTGGCTAATGCCGCGATTGGATTGGTTGGAATGATATTTAAAAGGGTTTCCGCAAAGCTTGTCTTTTCTACCGACACTGCCTCCGCCGTCTCCATGGTTCCCATATTCAGTCCAACTCCTGGGTTGATGCAGAAGGCAATAAAAATTGCAACGGAAACGGCGATAGCGGTTGTCAAAAGATAAAAGCCCATGGTTTTTACTCCGACTTTTCCCAGCTTTTTGGTATCTCCAATGGCCATGCTTCCGCATACCAGGGAGCAGAAGACCAACGGTACGACTAACATCTGCATCAGCCGGATAAATCCCTGCCCGAATACATAAAAAATCCCCTCTACAAACACCTGATCCCTGACAAATCCTGCCGGAACCCAGAGGTTCAATACCAGTCCTGTTATGGCTCCTAACAGCAATGCAATAAAAATAACTGTTGTCAGACTTAATTTTTTCTTTTTCATACCGGTATCTTCCCTCTACCTTTCCATCATATATTCATTCAGCGCTTCTTCCCAGTTTTTCGGAAGTTCCATTCCTTCCAGGCGCAGCATCAGATTGTCTAAAACCGCATAGGCAGGACGTCCGTCTTCTGCCTTCTTGGCGCCGGACACTGGCACGATTTTGCTGGATTCTCCTGCAAGAGCAAGGATTTTTTCTGCAAATTCCCTGCGGCTGCATACTCCCTGGCAGACTACATGATATAATCCGTAAGCGTCTTCCATTAAAAGACGGTAAATCGCCTTCGCCAGCTCGTTGGCGCTGGTCGGGGAACCGAACTGATCCTCTGCCACGAAAATTTCTTTGGATTTTTTTGCCTCCTGCAACAGCCAGGTTACAAAATTTTCTCCCTTTCCATATACCCAGGAACTGCGGATGATTAAATATCTGGGAGCAATGGTCTTTACAAACTCTTCCCCTGCCAGCTTGGATTTTCCATAAATACTGACTGGCGTCGGAATGGAAAATTCGTTATAGGATTCGGCTGCCTTTCCGTCAAAAATATCATCCGTTGACAGCTGAACCATTTTTCCATGAACGCTGCGGGCTGCAACGCTTAAGTTTCTGGCTCCAATGGCATTGACCTTATACGCCAGGTCGCTGTGCTGCTGGCAATATTCGATTCCGCCGATTCCCGTACAGTTGATAATCACATCCGGACGATTCATTTCTGCGTATTTGCGTACCTCGTCCATATTGGTAACATCCACATCGGATTTGTCTGTCAGCAATACCTCCAGCTCTACCGTATCTAACAATTGTGCAAAGGCGCTGCCTACCTGGCCCTGCGCTCCTGCAATCCATATTCTCTCATGATTTAACAGCATTTTTCTCTGCCATCCTTTCTTTTTATTATCTTAGAGGAAAAAAAGCTTTGACCGCTCCAGTCTGAAGTGTGTCAAAGCCTTGTTTTCTTATTGCACCCACACGCCGGAAGCATTTACGTAAAAGCCATCCGGAGTTGTAGTATTTTTTAACATTTCGCCGTTTGAACCAACATAAAACCACTGTTTCTGGCTGTTCTGCACCCACTTGTTCTTAGCGAGAGAACCGTCGTTTTCAAAATAGTACCAGATACCGCCGACAAACTGACGCCAGCCTGTCGCCATATACTGGTTGGAATCAAACCAGTATTCCTTCCCGTCAATGGTCAGCCATTCATTGGCTGCATTGGTTCCATTCTGCTTGACGTAGCGCCAGCCATTGCTGTCTTTCTGCCAGCCGCTCTGGCTTCCGTTCTGGGAACCGCCTGGCGTTGTACTGCCGGAAGAACCGGACGTCAGTCCAGCCTCTGCCAGGGCAAATCCATAGTCAAACAGCGCCTTGGTATCGGTATAATGAGTCTGCTTTCCTTTCATGACCACTGCAATCAGTCTGACCCCGTTTTTCTCTGCACAGGTCGCCAGCGTGTTGCCCGCCTTAGAAGTATAACCAGTCTTACCGGCTACCACTCCCTGGTAATATCTGGAATCGTTGGGATACAGCATCTTATGGCCCATGGAAATGGTCCTTGCCGCCGCCTTTTTCGTGGCGGGAATCTGATAAGACAACGTAGAGGCCGCCTTTACCACCGTCGGATTCTGAAAAGCCGCCCTGGCAATCAGCGCCATATCCCTTGGGGTCGTATAATGCTGCTCATTGTTCAGACCGTTGGGATTTACAAAATGGGTATCTGTACATCCCAGTTCCTTTGCCCTGGCGTTCATCTTATCGGCAAACGCAGACACGCTTCCGGAGATATGCTCTGCCAGTCCGTTGGCCACTTCGTTGGCAGACTTTAACATCAGTGCATACAGACACTGCTCAACCGTCAGTTTATCTCCTTCAACCAGATTTAAGGTAACGGCTCCGGACTCTAAATTGGTCGTAGCGCTCTTAGAAAAGGTAACCGTATCGCTTAATGCACAGTTTTCCGCTGTCAGAAGAGCCGTCATCAGCTTGGTAATGCTGGCCGGATAAAAACGGGACGTCCCGTTTTTCTCAAACAGCACCTCTCCGGTACTGGCGTTTAGCAACACCGCTCCTTCTGAAGCAATCGTTGGCTTTGTCACAGAAACGCCTGGGGTACTGCCCGTATTTCCTGTACTGCCTCCATTGACAGTCCCGCTTCCGCCAGACGGCCCCGCTGTCTGGCCATTTCCGCCTGCAGGCCCTCCGGATCCAGACGTATAATTTCCGCTGTTTTGTCCTTCCGGTCCTTTAAAGTCAATAATCTGGCTGCCAAAGGCAGTGCTGCTCCACATCATGGCCGCTGCCATTCCCAGGCAGACGATGCGCTTCCACTTTATCATTTCATCTTTCTCCCATCTCGTCCGTAAATCTCATTGCACATAGTAGAAAGTATACCATAAATTACTCCCGCCGGAAACCCGAATTTTCGACGAATTTCTTACAACTTTCTGTCAGGCCCAAGAACCAGAAAGGCCGCCTTTAAGACAGGCGGCCCTTAAAATCTTCATAGCCAAATTTTTTAATGAGGCGGATCTTTCCTTCCAGATCCCGATAAGCAATGGATGGAAGCGCCATCCCGTTAAAGGTATTGGTTTTTACCATGGTATATAATGCCATATCTTCAAATACCACACAACTTCCCTCTTCCAGAGCCTGATCAAACGAGTAATCTCCTATCACATCCCCAGCCAGGCAGGTGGGTCCGGCCAGACGGTAGGTATGCGCCTTTTCCTGTGGCTGTCCGCTTCCCATTACCGGAGGGCGGTAAGGCATTTCTAAAACGTCCGGCATATGGCAGGCGGCAGAGGTATCTAAAATGGCAATATCCATGCCGTTGTGCACTACTTCCAGCACTCCTGCTATCAAAAATCCGGCGTTAAGCACCACTGCTTCTCCTGGCTCTAAATACACCTCTACGCCGTAAGTTTCTTTAAAATGCCGGATAACGGAAATCAGTTTTTCCATATCGTAGTCTGCCCTGGTAATGTGGTGGCCGCCGCCCATATTTAACCACTTCATTCCTTTTAAATACGGGCCGAATTTTTCTTCAAAGGCCTTCGCCGTGACCTCCAAGGCATCGGAGTTCTGCTCGCACAGCGTATGAAAATGAAGTCCGTCCAGCATAGGAAGGATGGTCTCGTCAAAATTAGCCGCTGTCGTGCCAAGTCTGGAACCAAAAGCGCAGGGATCGTAAATTTCATGGCCCTCCTGGGTAGAACACTCCGGATTTACCCGAAGGCCGATGGATTTTCCAGCCGCCTTTGCCCTGGCGCCGTACCGCTTTACCTGGGCGGGGGAATTAAACACAAAATCGTCTGCATAGGAAAGCAGTTCTTCAAACTCTTCTTCCCGATAAGCAGGGGAAAACACATGGGTTTCCCCGCCAAACTCTTCCCTGCCCAGCCTTGCCTCATACAGGCCGCTGGCTGTCGTTCCTGCCAGATAGTTTTTTAACAGCGGATAGCAGGAAAACATGGAAAATGCCTTCTGGGCCAGCAAAATCTTACATCCGCTTTTTTCTGCCACCTCTTTTAAGATCTCAAGATTATGAATCAGCCGCCCCTCATCCACCAGAAAATAAGGGGTGGCAATCTGTCCGGTCTGTCCCATTAGTCCACCAGCACTGGATCGTGGCTCTCTCTCCATGGAAGTCCCCACTTGTTTAATGCATCCATAAATGGATCCGGATCAAACTCCTCAATGTTGTGAACGCCTGGTTTGTTCCATACGCCAGTCAGAAGCATCATGGCGCCAATCATGGCCGGTACGCCTGTGGTATAGGCAACTGCCTGGGATCCCACTTCTTTGTAGCACTCTTCATGGTCGCAGATATTGTACAGATAATAGGTCTTGTCCTTGCCGTCTTTCTTGCCCTGGAAAATACATCCAATGTTGGTCTTTCCCTTGGTTCTTGGGCCTAAGGTAGAAGGATCCGGCAGAACTGCCTTTAAAAACTGCAGCGGAATAATCTCTTTTCCTTCAAACATAATGGGTTCGATAGAGGTCATGCCTACATTTTCCAGACACTTTAAGTGAGTTAAATAGCTCTGTCCAAAGGTCATGAAGAAGCGGATTCTCTTAATGCCAGGAATGTTTAACGCCAGGCTTTCGATTTCCTCATGGTGAAGCAGGTACATATCCTTTTCTCCTACTTCTTCAAAGTTGTATACTCTCTTAATCTCCATTGGCTCTGTCTCTACCCAGTGGCCGTCTTCCCAGTAAGATCCCTTTGCGGAAACTTCTCGGATGTTAATCTCTGGATTGAAATTGGTCGCAAACGGGTAACCATGGTCGCCGCCATTGCAGTCTAAAATGTCAATATAGTTGATTTCGTCAAACTCATGCTTTAATGCATAAGCGGAAAATACACTGGTAACGCCTGGATCAAAGCCGCTTCCCAAAAGAGCGGTAATTCCGGCTTTCTCAAAACGCTCTCTATATGCCCACTGCCAGCTGTACTCAAACTTTGCAGTGTCTTCCGGCTCATAGTTGGCAGTGTCTACATAATGGGTCTTGGTTGCCAGGCACGCGTCCATAATAGTCAGATCCTGATACGGAAGAGCCAGGTTTAATACCACCTGAGGCTTTTCTTTCTCGATTAATGCGATCAGCTCTTCCACGTTATTGGCGTCTACCTGCGCTGTGGTAATCTTGGTCTTGGTGGTTGGCTCTAATTTTTCTTTTAATGCGTCGCATTTGGACTTGGTACGGCTGGCAATGCAGATTTCCTCAAATACGTCGCTGTTCTGGCAGCACTTATGAATTGCTACTGAAGCAACGCCGCCGCATCCGATAATTAATACTTTTCCCATTTTCATTTCCTCCTGATTATTATGATTTGGTAACAATTCAGCCATGCGAAAATTCAGACAGAAAAAAGCGTTGAAAGCATGGCTGAACTGTTACATTATGTTCCTTATTTGTGTAAAGCAAGCAGTATTTCCCGTACTATCTTGCAGGCTGCTGCTGTCGAAATTCCGCTCGGATCATAGTGCGGGCTTAATTCATTGACATCACAGCCCACAATGTCCGCCGTTTCACATACAAGGGTTACGGCCTGGCGCAGCGCGCCGAAGCTGACGCCTTCCGGCTCCGGCGTTCCGGTTCCTGGAAATACGGAAGGATCTAAAACATCTAAATCCAGCGTAAAATATACCGGTTTTCCTTTTAGCTGATCCAGAGTTTCCTTCAGCCCGTCAAAATTAAATTTGTTGGTAAACACATGGTCTTTTCCCCAGAGAAATTCCTCTCGGTCTCCGGAACGGATTCCAAACTGGAAAATCTTTCCGTCCCCCACCAGATCCCAGCACCGTCTTAACACGCAGGCGTGGGAAAGTTCTGCGCCCAGATATTCCTGACGGAGATCGGCATGAGCGTCAAAATGGATGATATGGACGTCTGGAAACTTTTGATATACCGCTTCAAACGCTCCCAGGGTTACCAGGTGTTCTCCCCCCAGCATAAAGGGGCGCTTGCCTGCAGATAAAATCTCTTCCGTCCGTTCTTTAATCTGATCCAGAGCCTTTCTGGAATCTCCAAAACAAAGTTCCAAATCTCCGCTGTCCATGACAGACACATCTTCTAAGTCCTTGTCCTGATAAGGACTGTAACATTCGATCCCATAAGATTCGCGGCGGATGGCGCCTGCGCCGAAACGGGTTCCAGGGCGATACGAAGTCGTCGAATCAAAGGGCGCTCCGAACAGCACCGTATCTGCCTCGTCAAAATCCGCTTCACAGCCCATATAAACTTCAATATTCCTGTTCAACATTTTTCAAAAGCTCCTCAACATATGCAGGGATATAAAACGCCCCTTTGTGCAGTGTGGTCGTATAATAGTTACAGGATAAGCTTCTCATATTCCAGCGTACTTCGTCTAAATCCCGAAGCGGATGATATTTTTTAGAAGCAAATCCAAACAGCCAGTGACCGGACGGATAGGTAGGAATGTGGGCCTGGTACACTTTACTGATTGGGAAAGACTCTACAATGCGCTTGTGTGCCCGCTGGCAGGCTGCCGCGTCCTGATTGTAAAATGGACTTTCATGCTGGTTGACCATGATTCCGTCTTCTCTTAACGCTTTGTAGCAGTTGCCGTAAAACTCCCTGGTAAACAGCCCTTCTCCTGGTCCGAACGGATCCGTGGAATCTACAATAATTAAATCGTAGCAGTCGTTGCAGGTCCGGATAAATTTTAATCCGTCTTCATAATGAATCGAAAGTCTTGGATCATTTAAGCGGCAGGAAGTCTGGGGAAGGTATTTTTTGCAGACTTCTACTACCAGAGGATCAATCTCTACCATATCAATGGTTTCAATCTCCGGATAGCGGGTCAGCTCTCGGATAACGCCTCCGTCTCCGGCTCCGATTACCAGTACGTTTTTCACTTTTGGATGGACTGCCATGGGGACGTGGGTAATCATTTCATGGTAAATAAACTCGTCTTTTTCCGTCAGCATCATATAGCCGTCCAAGGCTAAAAAACGCCCAAACTCCGGCGAATCGAACACGTCAATCCGCTGGAATTCGCTTTGTCCGCTGAATAACTGCTTGTCAATGCGGATGGACAGCTTCACATTTGGAGTCTGAAACTCTGAAAACCAATAATCCATATTGCATTTCTCCTTTAAAAGCCTGTTTTCAACACATTCAGCCGTTCAATCCCCGCATCCTCCGGACCAGTCATGGAACAGCCCTTTTCCTTTGCATATAAAATATAATCTAAAATTTCTTTTGTAATCTGTTCTCCTGGAGCCAGAATGGGAATTCCAGGCGGATAACACATGACGAATTCACTGCACACCCGTCCTGCCGTTTCTCTGATAGGAAGGGATTCTTTTTCCGCATAAAACGCTTCCTGAGGAGAAACTGCCACCTTAGGGTCAATGTATTCCTGTTTCATAAGTCCGGTTCCGGCGCCTCCAAACCGGCGGCGTACCTCGGATAAGGCAGAGACCAGACGCTCAATTTCCCTTGGCCGATCCCCAATGGACAGATACGCTAAAATATTTCCCAGATCTCCAAACTCAATCTGGATATCGTACTCGTCCCGCAGCAAATCGTACACTTCTATCCCTGCAAGCCCCACGTCTAAGGTATTGACCGACAGCTTGGTTACGTCGAAATCGAAGATACTGTCGCCGTTGACCAGTTCACGGGAATAGGCGTAATAGCCGCCAATGGCATTGATTTCTTTTCTGGCGTACTCTGCCATCTCAACAACTTTTCCAAAAGCTTCTTTTCCCCGAAGAGCCAGATTTCTCCTGGAAATATCCAGACTGGACAACAGCAGATAGGAACCGCTGGTCGTCTGGGTCAGATTGATAATCTGGCGCACATGGCCTTCTGACATCGCAGGACCTGTAAGAAGCAGGGAACTCTGGGTCAGGCTTCCCCCAGATTTATGCATGGACACTGCCGCCATATCCGCTCCTGCTGCCATGGCAGAAACCGGAAGCCCTTCTCCAAAATAAAAATGGGTTCCATGGGCCTCGTCTGCCAGACAGAGCATTCCGTGGTCATGGGCAATTTTTACAATGGTTCTTAAGTCTGAGCAGATGCCGTAATAGGTCGGATTGTTGACCAGAATGGCTTTTGCATTCGGATGTTCCTTTACTGCCTTTTCCACAGCGGAAACGCTCATTCCCAGCGGAATCCCCAGACGTTCGTCACATTCGGGATTTACATATACGGGAACCGCTCCGCACAGCACCAGAGCTCCCATTACGCTTCTGTGGACATTGCGTGGAAGAATAATTTCATCTCCCCGTTTTACTGTAGACAAAACCATGCTCTGTACGGCAGACGTGGTTCCTCCTACCATTAAAAATGCATGGGCGGCCCCAAATGCCTGGGCAGCCAGTTCCTCTGCTTCCCTGATTACGGAAATGGGGTGGCACAAGTTGTCCAGAGGCTTCATGGAATTGACGTCCATGGATACGCAGGCTTCCCCCAGAAGCCTGGTCAGTTCCGGATTGCCCCGTCCTCTTTTGTGTCCTGGCACATCAAAGGGAACTACTCTCATCTTTTTAAATTCTTCCAGCGCTTCATAGATTGGAGCGCGCTCCTGGGATAAGGATCTCATAACATTTCCTCCAAATCCAGACCTCAGTAAACATTTCGTCCGCTGAAAATCTCTATCATTTCTTTTCGTAAATTATTCATAATCTCCAGCCTAAGAGCCGGCGGAAGTTCATAAGCATCGGTCTTAAACAGATAATCCTGAAGATTAATGTCTTTTACCATCATCTTCGTATGGAACATATTTGCGCCGTATACATTAATATCTACTGCGTCGTAGCGGTTTAAAATATCCCTGGAAATGTAATCCTGGATAGAAGTTACCGGATGATCCAGAAAGACCTTTTCCCCATTGACATTTCTGGTAAATCCCCTGACTCTGTAATCCATGGTAATAATATCGGAATCAAAGGATCCAATCAGATAATCCAGCGTCGATAACGGCGTAATCTCCCCGCAGGTCGCTACGTCAATGTCCACCCGAAAGGTCGCCAGGCTTGTCTCCGGATGGTACTCCGGATAGGTATGGACGGTTACATGACTCTTATCCAAATGGGCCAAAATCGTATCTCCCGCCGGTATCATGGAACCTTCTGCAATCAGAATGGTAACCGACGCTCCCTGGGGCTCATAGTCCTGCATGGCAATATTTAACACCTTCGCCCCAATCATATCGGTCAGATTGGTTAAAATGGTCTTTAACCGTTCCGAGTTATACTGGGAATCAATATACGCGATATAGTCTTTCTGCTCTCTTGCCGTTTTTGCATAACAAACGTCATAAATATTAAAGCTCAAGGCTTTGGTTAAATTATTAAATCCGTAAAGCTGTAATTTTTCCCCCATGCCTAAATCCTTTCTTTTCCCTTCAGGCAGTCTGCTTTGCACAATCCTTTTTTATTGCATAGGAAACAATTTCTATACGATAAAAAAGCAAGTATCATGCGCACGCACAATACTTGCTTTTCTCTCGTCAATGAAATATTTATATATCCCAGAGTCTATATAGCAAATACTTACTTTTACTACTCTTATTGACCGTTTACAAGTTGTGGGTGCCTTTTAAGACGCCTGGTTATAAAGTAACCAACTTATAAATTTGAGCGTTTTGCTCAATCAATAATGGCAGCATCTGCTGCCCATCGGCAGTTGACCCGGCTGTCCGTATGGCCTTAACCCTAAAAATAGAGTGGTCAGAGAAAATATTTGCTGGATAACCCTCATTCGCTTATTCACAGCATTTTAAGTTTAGCTGATCTCCCATATAATGTCAATAGGATTTTTGGAAATTCCGGTAAATATCCTGTAAAATCTCCGGTTGACATCCGTGTACACAGATATTATCTTCCTCTTCTGAGAACGGCCGCAACCTGCTCCATCCTTGGCATTACGGCATCGTAAAACATCTCGTAGGATTTGCAGAAATAATTGTCTCCCATAACCGTCCCGTCTCCTAGCGCCCTATGTCTTCGGCATCCTCCGCGGCATACCGCAAAATACCGGCACCGGCGGCATTTTTCTGACCGATCCAGAGATGCTTTCACAAATTCTTCTCCTGCCGGAGCCTTGTCAATCTCTTCAAATCCCGTTTCATTTATATTGCCCAGACGGAACTGATCCAGTACATAAAAATCGCATGGGTAAACGGATCCGTCTGCCTCAACCACGTGCTGGACAGAACAGATTCCCCTCTGCTCGCAGGATTCCGGCGCATATCCTGCCAGGATTCCTATGGCGTTTTCAAACTGGCGGATGTAAGGCTGCGTACCATGCTGCAAATCCAGGTACCACAAATCAAACAAATCAATTAAAAACTGGCCGTACAGTTCCGGCGTCAAAGAATAGTCCCTGCTTCCAGGTTCTTCATTTAACGGATCCAGGCAGGCAATGTATTGCTGGTAATGGAAGCCGTTTTTCTTATAAAACTCGTAGATCCTGCGGATTTTTGCCGCTGTCTTTGCATTGACCACAGTCAGAATGTTATACTCCACTTTATGCCTGTTAAACAGCTCGATTGTCTTCATAATTTTGCCGAAGCTTCCTTCTCCATAGGCATCCGGCCTTAAGGCGTCATGGGTAGCCTTTACCCCATCCAAAGAAACACCTACTAAAAACTTATGTTCTGCAAAAAATTCTGCCCACTCTTCTCCCAGATTGTAACCGTTGGTCTGGAGGGAATACGAAACCGCAATCTTTCTGGTATTATACTGTTCTACCAAGCGGATCAAATCCTTATAAAAATCCAGTCCTGCCAGAGTTGGCTCGCCTCCCTGAAATGCAAACCCGCAGGATCCTTCTGCGTAAGAAAGCGATTTCTGAACCAGATTTTCCAAGGTTTTTCCGGACATCATCCCATAATTTTCCTGTTCCCTGTTTTGTGTTACATCATAGTAAAAGCAATACCTGCAGCGGAGATTGCACATTCCTGACGCAGGTTTTATTAATAATTGCAGCGGCGGCATACCGGTTCCTTCCTTTTTTGTCTATTTTGGCCTGAACAAACCAATTTCTACTTATACTTCTAGCAGAAAACAGCCCCCATGTCAAGAATCGCTCTCCTACTTTCCGGCCGGTTATTCAATATAATTCCGCTCCAGTTTTCCGATAAATTTTCCTAATACTTCATATTTATCAGAATCGCTGACTGCAACCGGCTCCATGGACGTATTAAACGGCATCAGCATGATCTCATTTTCTACATGAAACAGCTTTTTAATGTGAATTTTTCCATTTACCTGAAACAGGCCAATCTCATTGTGAGGAACGGGTTCTTTTCGGAATAAAAGAACGTCTCCCAGACGGAACATCGGTTTTGCCATATTGGAAACCATCTTCACACAAAACTCTGCCTGTTCATTTACAGATGTCGGAACTATTTTAATATGTTTTGGCTTGGACGCAAGCACATATCCTTTTGACTTCATTACCGGCGTATACATCATAATGTCTTTTAAATTTCCGCTGTTCAGCCATTCTGCCGCACATTGGTACTCTGCATCCAGGATCACTTTTACCGCGTGTTTTCCATGCTTGTTTAATTTGCGGAATTTTTCAATAATCTGATTTTCTTCTTCCGACATTTCTTTTGTATGATCAAGAGCAATATAATCCTGATAAAAATAGTTCGCATCGCAGTCCAGGGCGTCCATCAGGTCAATCATGACTGGAAATTTCGGATAATTTAACCCGTTTTCATAATTTGCAATCGCATTCACGGATACGCTGACCAGGCTGGCCAGTTCGCTTTGAGAATACTGTTTTCCCTTTCTAAGTTCTCTTAATCGTTCACTAAATCCCATTTTTACTCCCTAAAACTGTATTTTTTTGCACGGATTTCCGATTATATCACAGAAAAACTGTATTTTCAACAAAAAAACATAGTTTGGATTGACTATATAATAGAAATACGTTAAATTATCTTGGTAATAAAAAGGAAAAGAGGAAACACAATGAATCAAAACGAAATCGAAATGACATTACTAAAGATGGGGATTCCTGGATCCGTAAAAGGATTTCGCTATATTGTTGACGCTATCATGCTGTTAGATCAGGACGATTGGAAAGATCCGAAGTGGACCGCTTTGTATCACACTGTTGGAAAAATGAATAATACCACTGAATCCCGCGTTGAACGGGCTATCCGCAGCGCCCTGGAATCAGTGCGCGGAAAGAACGGAAACGTCGATGAAGTAAACAAATATATTGGTTTTATTAACTGCAACTCTTCCGCATCCCTTATGAGTCTCTACAAAAACATCAAAGCAGAGCAGACTGCAACTGAAGCCCGAGCCATGACCATTACAGAAGAATATTTAAAACTTATGATTCGCAGAGAATTGAAAAGTCTGTTAATTGGAATGGCATAAATTCTAACTGGTGATTACCTACCATTCTCTCATTTTTCACAATGTTTTTTCCGTGTTTTTACACAAATTCCCTACCTTATTTTCTTTTTTTGTGGTACAATTTATATATTGGTATCAAACTATACTGATGCTAGTATTTATACATATCAGGGAGGAAATGAAATGGCAAAAGAAATGATTGCAATGCTTCTTGCCGGCGGCCAGGGTTCCCGTCTTTATGCGCTGACCCAGAAGCTGGCAAAACCTGCAGTTCCTTTCGGGGGGAAATATCGTATCATTGATTTCCCGCTGTCAAACTGCGTAAATTCCGGTATCGATACCGTTGGGATCCTTACCCAGTATCAGCCCCTTGTTCTTAACGAATACATTGGCAACGGACAGCCCTGGGATCTGGATCGCCTTCACGGCGGCGTCCATGTGCTCCCACCTTATCAGCAGGCCTCTGGCTCTAACTGGTACAAAGGGACTGCCAACGCTATTTATCAGAATATTCCATTCATTGAACGGTACAATCCCCAGTACGTTATCATCCTTTCTGGAGACCAGATCTGTAAACAGGATTACAGCGATTTCTTAAGATTCCACAAAGAAAAAAATGCCGAGTTTTCCGTAGCTGTCATGGAAGTTCCCTGGGATGAGGCATCCCGTTTCGGACTGATGGTTGCAGACGAAAATGATAAGATTACGGAATTCCAAGAAAAGCCGAAAAATCCAAAATCCAATCTTGCTTCTATGGGTATCTATATCTTTAACTGGGATATTCTCAAAAAGTACTTAATCGAAGACGAAGCAGATCTCAATTCTGAAAATGACTTTGGAAACAACATCATCCCCAACTTGCTGAAAGACGGACGCAATATGTACGCATACCACTTTGACGGATACTGGAAAGACGTTGGAACCATTCCCTCTCTCTGGGAAGCCAATATGGAAGTTCTGGATCCGGAAAACAGCGGCATTAACTTATTTGATGAAAACTGGAAAATTTACAGCCGGAACAGCGGTATGACCGGACACCGGATTACGGGAGATGCCGTCGTAGAAAATTCCATGATTACCGACGGATGCCGGATTGCAGGCAATGTAAAGCACTCCATCCTGTTTGCAGGCGTTAAGGTAGAAGCCGGCGCCGTAGTCGAAGATGCCGTTGTTATGGGCGGAACCGTCATCAAGGCCGGTGCTGTGGTACAGCACTGTATCATTGCGGAAAATGTCGTAATTGGAGAAAATGCTGTAGTCGGCGCAATGCCTTCTGGAGAAGAAAGCGGCGTAGCAACTGTAGGCGCAGGCGTATACATCGGAGATGGTGCAAAGATTGGCCCGAATGCAATGGTAAATGAAAATGTAAAAGGTGGTGAAGAACAATGGTAAACTCCAATGCAAATGCTCTTGGCATTATTTTCCCAAATAGTTATGACAGTCTGGTACCGGAACTGGTAAGCGAACGTCTGATGGCGTCTATTCCGTTTGCCGGACGTTACCGTATGGTAGATTTTATTTTATCCAGTATGGTCAACTGCGGCATTGACAACATCTCCATCATTGTCCGCAAAAACTACCGCTCTCTCATGGATCACTTAGGATCTGGCCGCGAGTGGGATCTGGTCCGCAAAAACGGCGGTTTAAACATTGTTCCTCCTTTTGCAGAAAAAACGGTTAAGGTATTTAACGGACGGGTAGAAGCTCTGGCAAGTATTCTGGATTTCTTAATGGATCAGAAGGAAAAATACGTTGTAATGTCCGACGCGAATATTGCCGTCAATTTTGATTTCAAGTCCATGATTGACGCTCATATTGCCAGCGGTGCAGACGTAACCGTTGCCTATAAAGCGGAAGAACTGCCAAGAAGCGTGATAGACAGCAAAAATATCCATCAGGATTTGTACTATACCTTAGATATTAAAGACGGACGGGTAACCGAACTAAACATCAACGAAAAAGCAGACGGTATCCAGAATTACTCCATGAACATCTATATCATCGAGCGTACTCTGTTAATCGAGCAGATCCGCAATGCCTATGTCCACGGCTATGTTTACTATGAACGCGACATTCTGACTCCGCAGATTCAGACATTAAATGTCCAGGCCTTTGAATTTAAGGGATATACCGCCCGTATCTGCGATATGAAAGCATATTTTGACGAAAATATGAAGCTTTTGAAAGATGAAAATCTGGACGCCCTGTTCAGCCCGAATCCCATTTACACCAAAATCCGCGATGACAACCCGACCCGCTATATTGAAGGCGCAAAAGCTAAAAATATCATGGCTGCAGACGGATGCGTCATCGAGGGCGAAGTCGAAAACAGCATTCTGTTCCGCGGCGTCAAAATTGCAAAAGGCGCAGTGGTAAAGAACTGTGTCCTGATGCAGGATACGGTTATTGGAGAGGGAGCCCATGTGGAATACCTGATTACCGACAAAAATGTTACCATTTCCGCCGGCAAGGATGTAAAAGGCTCCGATACGTACCCATTCTACGTATTCAAGTATCAGGTAATCTAAATCTTTTATGAACCTATAAACATTCAGGCAGGAAGCCCATCTTACGATCAGTTTCCTGCCTGTCTGGTTTCAATCATTTTTATTTGTTATTTAATAACAATTGCCTGGGATAAGTGTCTTGGGGTATCTGCATTTAATCCCTTTAATTCTGCCAGATAATACCCCATCATCTGACCAATAAATCCGATCATTGCAGCATTCTGAAGGCTGTCATATCCATATCCCATGTCCAGAGTGTAATCCGCGTCCTTAAAGTCCTTAGAAGCGGTATTTCCAATTGCCAGCGTTACTGCGCCATATTCCTTCATCTGTGTCAGCAGCTTTGCGTCTCCGTCTACGGTATCCTCATGTCCCAGAAGGATAATCAGGGTCTTGTCGTCTACCAGACTCATTGGTCCATGGCGGTACTCTAATGTATAATATGCTTCGGAATTGCTTAAGCTCATTTCTTTCATCTTGTTCATGCACTCATTTGCAATGCCGTAATAAATTCCCTGGCCTAATGTAATAAACAGGTTTAATTCCGGATGTTCTGCAACCAGTTTCTTTGCCAGCTCGTCGGTTGCCTTTAAAAATTCTTCAGACTGGGAAGCATAGTTCTTCATTTCCTCAATCTTCTCTTTCTTTCCGCCTGCATAGAATGCTAAAATTGCGGACAGATAAATCATACTGGTAAAAGAACGGGTCATAATAACGCTGTCTTCTGCAGTTTCTGGGGAAAGAATCATGTAATCATTGTACTTTGCGCTGTCTGGATCGCAGGTAATCGCCAGAGTCTTTACGCCTTCAAAGGTTCTTACCTTGTCAATTGCCATACGGACTTCTGTGGTATAGCTCTTTCTGGTAATTGGAAGCACCAGAACCTTCTTTCCATTGCCGACATAAGTCTCTGGGAAATAATATAATTCTGAACAGCACATTCCCTTTGCAGGAATCTTGGTACAGGTTCCAAATGCGTGGGCAGCAGCCTGTGCCAGATACAGGGACGTACCGCAGCCTGTAAAGATTAATTCATCATACTCCTCTGCAAAAACTTCATCCAGAACTTTATAAATATCCTCTAAAGTATCGTTAATTGCCTGAAATGAAGCAGGCTGGCCATAAATTTCTTTGTAAGTAAGTTCACTGTTTTTCATCGTTATTCCTCCTGGTTTCCTTCTTAAACTCTTCCTTCTGATCCTGCAAGACGAATGATTTTTCTTACGTCTTCCTGAAGCTTTTCATTTGCATACTGGGACAGTTTCCATGAGTGTCCCTGATGGTTCAGCGTCTTTAAGCCTTCTTCATAATGCTCCACATATTTATAACGAATTTCGGTACCAAAGTTAATCTTTGCTACTCCCAGCTGAATCGCTTCTTTAATAATTTCTTCCTTCATACCGGTGCAGCCATGAAGAACCAATGGAATGTCCGTAAACTTCCGGACTGCCTCCATAACTTCCAGATGAATATCCGGCTCCCCCTTATAATATCCATGGGCATTGCCGATTCCAATTGCTAAAGAATCCGGTGTACATAATTCTAAGAAACGGCGTACTTCTTCTGGATCTACAATATTTTTGTTCTCCATAACCGTACCCATATTGTCCAGACGGAGAAGCTCTCCAATCTCTGCTTCTACCGGAACGCCAAAGCACTTTGCCACTTCCAGTACCTTATTGGTCATAGCGGCATTCTCTTCGATTGGCTTTGTAGAACCATCAATCATAAGAGAGGTAAATCCCAGTTTTAACGCTTCCATGCAGATGTCAAATCCATCGCCATGATCCAGATGAATTGCCACCGGAACAGACACCTTATCCGCACACCATTTGCACACATTTACAAACCAGTCATGGCCAGAATATGCGCCTGTGCTTACATAGTGAGCAAGAATAATCGGGGAATGCAGATCCTCTGCTGCTTTGCAGATCGCCCAGATAATATCATAATTTCCACCCTGCGTGTTAATTGCCGGAACTGCATAACCATTTTTCGCTGCGTCTAACAGCATTTCTTTACTTGTCGTTAACATATCTTTCCTCCTGTTTTTTCTACCCTTACCCCTTTACTGCTCCTGCTACCAGGCCTTTTACCATGTATTTCTGGAAGAAGAAGAATAAAAGGACCATTGGGAGAGTTCCTACGATAGAAATTGTATTAATTAAAGACCAGTCATAGGATAATTCTCCTAAGTACCGGAGTGCTACACCTGCGGATAATGTTCTCAAAGAGTCTGTCTGAATCAAAGTGGAACAGTGAAGATAATCGTCCCATGAAAGCAGGAATGCATAAATTCCTACTGCCAGCATACCTGGCTTAATTAATGGAGCAACTACTCTGAATAATATCTGGAAACGGCCTGCACCATCAATCTGGGCAGCTTCTTCCAATTCCACTGGAATTCCATCATAAAAACTGGACATCAACATAATCGTAAACGGAAGCATCGACGCACCTACTGCAAATACCAAACCGATACGGGTATTAATCAAATGGACATCACCCATAATCTTATACAGAGAAATCAAACGGCTGATAATCGGAAACATCTGTGCAGATGTAAATGCTGCTACTATCCATCCATTCCATTTAAAATGGAATCTGGAAAGCGCGTAACCGGACATGATTGCAATTAATGTTGTCATCAAAGCGGCTCCGCCAGCAACTAAAAAGTTATTCTTATAGTAGATAAAGAACTCATTATTTTTTGTAAATAAGTCAATGTAACTCTGAACCGTCGGACTTTCTGGAATTAAAGTTGGAGGAAATTTATATGCCTCCATGTTTGTTTTAAAAGATGTCAGCAATACCCACAGCAATGGGAACAACAGGAACAGAAGAATCAGTGCCAAAACCACATATTTTACAATATTTCCAATTAACCGATTTCGTTTCATCTTTCCTCTCCCCCTTCCTATACGTCTGACTCTTTAAAGATGCGGTTGTAAAAGAATACCACAACAATCATCATCAGCATCCATACCGTTGTTACTGCAGCACCAGAACCAAAGTTATTAGAAACGAACGCCTCTCTGTAGCTGAGAATTGCCATTGTTGTTGTAGAGTTATTTGGTCCGCCTCCGGTCATTGTCCAGAATAATGGGAACTGTTTAAAGTTTTCAATAATAGACATGGATACTGTTACTTTAATAACACTCTTCATATAAGGCATGGTAATCCGGAAAAATCTCTGTACAGAATTTGCTCCGTCAATTTTTGCTGCTTCCAGCATATCATCCGGAACATTAGCCAGTCCTGCAAGAAGAAGCAGGGTTGCTAATGGAATCTGCTTCCACAATGCTGCAACAGAAACACCAAACATTGCAGTTGCAGGATTATTTAAAATTGCAAAATCGGTAACTTTTCCTCCAGTCAGCACTCCAACAATATACTTTACAAGGCCATACTGAGGCTGGAACATCCACAGCCATACCAGACCGGAAATAATGGTCGGAACTACCCATGGAACCATCATAATACTTCTTATAAAACGGGAAGCTTTCATATTGGTATTTAATATCAATGCCAGAGCCATTCCCAGTATAAACTGAGCAATTACAACACCAAATACAAAAACCAGTGTGTTAATCATGGAAGGTACTAATTTTCCATTCGAAAATAATTTAATATAGTTGGCAAAATTATTCCATACTCCTGGTTCTCCAGAAATAATATTGCGTACCCGATAGTCAAAAAAGCTTCGATAAATAGAGTCTACTACCGGAACTAAAATAAACATGGTCGTTGTGATGATTGCAGGAAGCAATAACATCAGTGAAAACAGCTTATCTGCTGTATGCCTTTTTAGCTTAAAACGTTTAACCTCTGTATTCAAAACGTTTCCTCCTCTCCCACCTGGTTCCCCATTACTTATTCTCGTTATAAACATGGAGACCAGGTCCCCACATTCCTGCCAAATCTTTCTGTCCTCCGCCTAATACAGGTTCTCTGCTTCCATCAATTTCCGGATTTGCATATTGCAGAAACCACTTGTCCATACGACGTTTCATTGCCTGAACCAATTCCTGATATTCTTCATTTTCAATCAGATTTTTCTCCTCGTTTGGATCCTGTTTTAAATCATAAAACTCATCTGGTCCAAACGGACATCTATGAATATATTTATATTCTTTGCTGCGAATCATCCTGGCCGGTCCGTACTCATCAAATACAACTACGGTTCCATCGTCTTCTTGTTTTTCTCCCCGCAGAGATTTTAAAAAGCTTTTTCCCGGAAGTCCCTCTGCCTCTGGATTTTCCAGTCCCAGATAATCCAGAAGTGTTGGCATAAAGTCATAACCGCTGCACATATCCTCACATACAGTTCCTTCTGCCAAATGACCCTTATGGCTGATAATAAACGGAACTTTTACAGAAGAATCATAAAGATTTAATGGGAAGGTTCCATTTCCTTTTCCCCAAATTCCATGATGTCCGCAGTTAAATCCATTATCACTAGAAAAAATAATCAGCGTATCTTCGGTAAGTCCTTCTTGTTCCAGCTTATCTAAAATTCTTCCAACATTTGCATCCATCGCTGTAACTGCTGCAAAATAGCCAATCAAACTCTCTCTTGGTCTGTCATATCCAGAGATTACTCCCAGCTTTGCCCAAGGATGCGGTTCCCCCTGTGGGCAGCTCTTAAATTCACAGGTTTCGTAAAGATCGGTATACTCTTTTGGATGGCAATCAATCCATGGAGAATGCGGAGCTGTATAATGAACGCTTAAATAGAATGGATGGTCTTTATGTTTTTCATTGTCAATAAACTTTAAGGCTTCATCTGTAATTACATCTGTAATATATTCTTTTTCTTCTACATATTTACCGTCCCGGATCATCGGAGCATTGTAATAAGGACCGCCGCCTTTCTGGTGTGTATACCAGAAATGAAAACCTTTTTGCGGATGCATACCATCACCCAGATGCCATTTTCCGCTAAGTCCGCATACATAACCATTCTCTGCTAAAATATCAGTATATCCAGTCTGTCCTTTCAGATATTCAATTGCTGTCTGTGTAGAACCTCCGTTGCCGCCGCACAAATAATCATGGACACCATGCTGGGATGGAATTCTTCCTGTCATCAGAGACGCTCTGGCCGGAGAACATACTGGAGAAACACAGAAAAAATTATCAAACCGGATTCCCCGTTCTGCCAATCGATCCAGATTTGGTGTATGTATTTCTTTATTTCCATAGCACCCAAGTGACCAATATCCCTGATCATCTGTCAGAATAAATACAATGTTCGGCCTGTTTATATGCTTCCCATCCATTTTTTTATCCATAATTTTCCCCCATTGTCTTTCTCTTTTCCCAATTTTTTGACTGTCCTATCCATTCTCTTAATGGGCGGGAACCTCAATTATGCCCCCGCCCTTCAGTTCAATATTGTATCTCAGGTTATGG
This sequence comes from uncultured Clostridium sp., assembly GCA_900542035.1. Lineage (GTDB taxonomy): Bacteria > Bacillota > Clostridia > Lachnospirales > Lachnospiraceae > UMGS1370. The sequence goes on along the minus strand of UQMJ01000005.1, from coordinate 34,858 downwards.
CAGCAACGGCTGTACCGTACTCTTAAAGTTTTCGATTGCAGTTGCTACATCTTCTTTTCCTACAGTAACTGCCTGGCTTAAAGCACACAGCTCTAAGTTAAAATCAGACAGAGTTGGGAACTGATATACTGGAACTGCTTTCTCAACAGCCCCCTGGCCGCCCTTTAAGAATTCACTATTTACAACAGCGTCCATATTTTCCATTGCTTTCTTTGCTGGATAAGCAGGAGCAATGTTTGCAATATAATCATTTAATACTTCTGGAGTAATTACATACTCAATAAATTTCTTTACTGCATCTACTCTTTCTGGTCCATTATCAACTGCTACAAAGCAATGAGACTGTAAAGTGGAAGCTCCATCACCAGAACCACCAGATAACGGCATTGCAGTTGCTGCAAAATTCTCCACTTCCGGATTAATAGATTTTGCACCATTATATCCCCAGGTATTATCGTAATACATTGCTACCTGACCTAATGCAAACAGGTTTCTCAGATCCTTTGGTTTACAGTTCTGAGGATTATATCCCAGTTCATCCAGCTTCTGAAGCATATTCATAGCGTCTGTAAATCCCTGATTGTCTACATTAAACTGATTATTCTCATCAAATACTGTACCGCCAAACGTCTGGGCAAAAGACTGAATAGAAGAACCAATTACAATTACAGAAGCTGTTGGCTGTCCAAATGGATATACCTGATTTCCATCATCTGTAGTCAATGCTGCCAGCTTAGGAGCAATTTCCAGCATTTCATCATATGTTTTTGGTGGATTTTCTGGATCTAATCCAGCCTTTTCAAATAAATCCTTATTGTAGAATAAAACAAATGGAGATACATAAAGTGGTGCTCCGTAAACTTTTCCGTCTACTGAATGTGCTTCCAAAATATTCGGATAATAATCTGCTAAAAATTCCGGACTTAAAATCTCATCCATAGGAGCTGCCAGACCTGCATCTACCAGAGCTGGAATCCAAATCATTTCACTAAAAATGGCATCTACTTTATCACCGCCGCCTGCCATATTGATAACCTGATTCAAAATCTCACCATAAGGAGCAGAAACCCACTCAATCTTAATATTCGGATATTTTGCCTCAAAACCTTCTTTTACCTCTCCCCAGAATGTATCATATCCTGCTTCCAGAATTGCATAGTTTGCAATTTTTAATGTAATTTCTTCACCCGAAGCAGCCTCTCCGCTTTCTGCTTGTGCGCTTTCCGTCTTTTCCTCTGCTGCCGGCGCCGCAGTCGTACTCTCTGCACCTCCTCCAGAGCAAGCAGTAGTAAACGCCATCGTAGCCGCTAACCCCAGTGCCAGTAATCCTTTTTTCTTCATAACCTTTCCTCGCTTTCTTAATTGTTTTTAACCCCGATTAATATCGACGCTATATTTCACACAGAAATTTCTGTGCTTTTTATAAAGTATTCTGCCCCATATCCCTGCCTATGGTTTTTTCATGTACACTCGTGTGTACTTTTTGAGAAAAAGCTCTGCTGCAAAATAAATTCCGTAAAATTTATCATACAGCAGTTTTTTCCTTTTAGTTTCTTGTGCTGTCTCTTTCTATCAGTGTGGTATCAAAATCCACATTCTCCGGCTGGCTCCCGCCAATCATCTGGGTCAGCATATCAATCGCCGTCTTTGCAATCTCTGCTTTTCTTAAACTAACCGTACTCAGCTTCGGCGAACAAAATCTACTGATACTGGAATCGTCAAACCCGATCACTTTTATCTCTTCCGGAACTTTAAATCCAATCTGGGATGCTGCCGTCATCGCAATACAGGCAATCATATCATTCCGGCCGAATATCCCATCTACCTGGGAACCTGTCCGAAGCCTGCGTTTTACATCTTCTTCCAGCTCTTCCCTGCTGCGGCACCCGCAGATAATATTTTCCGGACCTACCAGAAATCCATTGGCCTCCATCTCATCTACAAAACCGCCAAACCGCATATCATCCGGAGGGCTGATGTGTCCCCTGGCGCTGATCCGGTCAATATAAACAATATTCTGGCAGCCTTTCTCAATCAGATGGCTGACTGCCGATCTGGCCCCTGTATAAAGGCCTGTTCCTAAATATGCAACCTGTTCAATTGTCTTCTGATGGCGGAGCCGTCTGAATACCACTACCGGAATCCCAGCCTGGGTAAACTGCTCTACATATTCCGCTGGGAAACTGGCAGAACTGACAATAATGCCATCATATTGTCTGCTGATTACCTGGGAAACAAATTCTTCTGTATTGCGGTTTGCGCAAAGAGAAATCAGATACCCCGAATTATATGCATATTTATCCATCTCACTAACAATACTTGCAAAGTACTCGTTGGTAATGTGATCTGCAATAAATAAGATTTGGTTACTCTGCTTGCCCTTTAGGGCCCTGGCAATATTATTGGGACGGTAATTTAAAGCCCTGACTGCCTCTTCTACCCTTTTGCGCTTATCCATTGCTACATAGCGGTTATTATTAATTACATAGGAAACAACTGTCTCACTGACTCCCGCCATTTTTGCTACGTCTGCGCGGGTAACCCGCTCTTTGTTTTCTGCCATTCTGGCAACTCCTTATTGTCCGCGAATTCAAATATACACTCGTATGTATTATCTAAATAGTACAACATTAGAGATATTCTGTCAAGTGATTTTGTCGACTTTTTTATTGTCTTTTTCCGTTTATAATTCAATTACCGGAATCTGAAGTAGCTGGCATACCTGTTTTAACTCTTCTGCCACATCTGCCCATACCAGGCTGTAATGATGGGGGACGCCTTCTTCAATAATCTGTTCGATTACTTCCCTGACTGGACGCTCCACTTTCACATTTGCCATAATTCCTCTGGTATAGCGGTCCATATCAATCGCCGTGCCTTTCATCAAAAACAGCTTATACGCTCCGTCAATGTTGCAGAATCTGGCAATGGTTACATCTCCTGGCTTTAACGCTCCCCAGAATGCAGTCCCCTGCCCTGCTAACGGATGATTTCTCATCAGCAGCTCATAGTTTGGATTTGCCAGGGACGGAGCAGCATTTCCGCAGTGCCAGAATGTCATGGTATTCTTCTCTTCGTCGATATTGATCATGTCTGTAATAAAGGTAGGAAGTCCGGTGAGATAGTTTTCGGCAATCTGAGCCAGTTCTGCGTCCACGTCTCCTTCGCATCCGATGTTGACGCCGTCATCTGCCAGCCTTCCTAAAACTGCGCATGGAGTGGTGTGGAGATTTCCCATCTCCGGCCAGCATTTGATTACCCCATAATCATAACCCTGCGCTGCCATTACGTCTTTTAATGCCAGGTAAAGCTTAGAATGGTTTTCCAGATGTCCGTCCGGAAGCGTATCCATATTATAGGTCTTTTCCATCTTCTCCATATCGACCTTCCAGGATTCTTCCGGAAGCTCTGCCATTTTATCAAAAACTACTTTTAAATCAGTCTCTTCAATTTTCACTCCAAATGTCCGGCGAATCAGGCCTTCATCAAATGCGCAGTTATAAAATGCAGTCGGTCGGTATCCCAACAGTCCTAAATTGGTATTTCTCATAGCTTTTACAGTATGGTATGCCAGAATCAGGGATCGGATCTTAGAAGCGGCTCTCTCATCTTCTTTACTTCCGTATACTGTATGATAAACAGCTCCTAATCTGCGCAAAGATGCAGCATTCATGGTCATGGAACAAAGGGCATTGGCATACAGTCTGGTATTTTTCTCAAACGGAACCTCATACGGCGCCCATAAAATAATCGGAATATTTAACGTCTCCGTCAGATATGCAGCCGCGTCGTCCCCTGTAAACGCACCGTATACCAGTACCATGATATCTGCAGAGGCCTGTTTGAACTCTCCTGCAATCTCTTCCAGAGCTTCTTTCGTGCAGCCAATCTGGGAAGCCTTTACCACATTGATCTGTGGAAACTGTTCCTCCAGCCAGGCTCCATATTCCTTGTCCCGCTGCTCTGGCAGTTCCTTTGGCCAGCGCCCTGAGTAAGTTGTCACAAATCCTACATTTAATTTCTGCTTCATCTTTTCCCCTCCGTCAAACCATTATTTGTTTTGTACAACTTTTCCTTTGTAAACACGTATGTATATAGCTATATTATCATTCTTTGCTGATTTGTCAAGATTATTTTAAACTATCGCTCCCATTGTTTTTAAAATAACTCCAGCCGTTAACACCACGCCTACCAGGCGGTACATATTCCATTTCCGGATCTTTATAAAGTAAAATAAAAGACCTGTCAGGATTACAGCCTCCCCTCCTGGAAAAATAACGTCTGCCATCTCCTGGAACGGAAATGCTGCCAGTTCTATTTTTACGCTGGTAACAACAAGTCCGGCAATTATCGACGTTCCAACCATACGGGCTGCTCTGGAAACCGGAAGTAAGCTGCCTTTCATTTTATCTGCCAGGGAAGTGCTCAGACGAAATCCCAGTTCTTCGTTTAGCAGTTTCAAACCTAAAATCAAGGAATTCATTCCCAGTAAAAACACAATCGGACCAGCTATCATCCCTTTCTGGGCCATTTCTGCTCCAATTGTCGAAAACACTGGCGCAAAGCAAAACTGTACCAGAGAATCTCCGATTCCTGCTAAAGGCCCCATCAATGCAAGCCGTATATCATTCGTCGCTTTTGCAGGCATTCCTTTGTTAAAAGAAACCAGATGGAAACTCGTTAAAATAGGCAGAAAATTCGGATTTATGCTGCAATATCCCAGGCTGTCTTTTAATTCCTGCCGGAGTTCTCTGTCATTTTTACACATCCGCTTCAACGCCGGATACAAAATCTCTGCATAAGCCAGCCCCTCATAGTTACCGTAGTTGTATCCGTTTTGAAGAAAATAAGCCTTTAGCGCCGTCTTTCTGGAAATACGGCGGAGTTCTTTTTGGGGGATCCGTTCCGGATATTGACTCTCTCTTTTTACGAATTCGGTTTTTGATGGTCTTTTACCGGTTCCATCATCACCTTTTTTCTTTTTCCAAAAAAATGTTGCAAAGACCGCTGCGCCTAAGGCAATCAGGAAATTTACAATGACCGGACTGTTTAAATATGCGGCCAAAACGTATCCTAGCACTGCAAACAGTCCAATATCCGGCGTCATCATTACGCTTAAAATCACTGCAAATCCTACTGCCGGCAGCATCTTGCCCGCTGTTCCCAGGCCTTCTGTCAGCCATGTAGGAATCAACTGGATCAAGGTTTCTAAATTCCGGTTCTGTGACGCAGCCACAAAACCAATGAGAAATCCTGCTGCCAGAAACATCAGGATCGTACTGTTGGCAGCCAGATGAAATTTCTTGTAATTTCCCTGTTCGACTGCCTCTTCTGCCTTTGGCACCAGTCCCGTTGCCACTGTATAAATTCCGGTAATCACAAATTGAATCAGTATGGCAAACGGTATAGAATAAGCCAGCGCTGCTTCCACGTCCATCCCCTGATTTTTCATTGTAACCGCCAGAATTGCGCCGATAATGCCTGGTCCGGCCGGATTAGGCGGAACAGATCCACCGGAAGAAACCCCAAATCCTAAAAAGGCCAGTTCCCCTACCGCCCCCATAAGAAGTCCCGTCTTTACATCTCCCAAAATCACTCCAACCCCTGCAGCCATTACCAGGCAGCGGGTAAGATACGTCCCCATCAGCATTCCTGTCATGCAAAAAGCCGTCCACACCCCTATCAAAATACATTGAACGAACGTTATCTCCATCGTCTTATCCCCTTTTCTCCCCTGCCATACACACGAGTGTATGTTATTTCCTGTTATTTACCTTAAAACTTTGTTTCTGTCCAGCTTCTATTCTTTTGGATCTTTTGTATCTTCAAATCTGGCATAGCCTTTTTCATATTTGACATAGATCCTGGACGGTTCCGATGGATTCGCATAAATCTCCTGTCCAGCTTCTACCCTGGTTCCGCCATACTCGCTGGATGGATACTCCTTCGTAAAAACTTCTTCGACAGTTCCAGCCAGTTCAAATCCCTCTTCTAAAGGATTGTCAAAACCATCAAACTGATACCAGTACAGCCTTCCATCATAATAAACTGTCTGCCGCTGCACTTCATCACTTGGATAGCCAGTTGGTGTCTTTGCAGCAGATTCCGTCCCGGAATGTTTCGGACTGCAGGCGCAAAGCAGAATTCCAAGTCCAAAAACAGCCAGAATATATCCTATATTTTTCATTCTCTTTGTTCTTTCCTTTTTCTTCATAGTTTGCGCCCCTTTCCGGCCTCTTCCGCAAGTCCTGTTTTCCTATAGTTACTATTTATCTGACTTCTACCAGCTCAATCCGGAAGTTTAATTCCTTTCCTGCCATTTCGTGGTTTGCGTCAAAGGTAATGGTTTCTGCATCTTTTGCTGTTACCTTTACCGGGAATGGCTGGCCATACTGGTTGGTCAGATATACCTGCTGGCCTACCTCCAGATTTTCGGAGCCTGGAAGCTGTGCAATTTCCACTGCAAATATAGCGTTGGGATCTGCCATTCCATAAGCCTCTTCCGGCATCAGATGAACATCTGCAATCTGTCCTACTTCCATATCTGCTACTGCTGCGTCAAATCCGCGAATCATCTGGCCTGCGCCGCAGATAAATTCCAGCGGCTCTCCACGGTCATAAGAAGAATCAAACTGTGTTCCATCATTGAAGGTTCCCCTGTAGTGAGTCCGGCAGGTCTTTCCTACATTCCGTCCGCTTAATGCAGGACGGGAACCGCAGGAACCTCCGCAATGGCCTCCGCAGGAATGGCCGTCTTCATGGTGGCCGCAATCATGACCATCCTCATGGTGGTGATCACAGTTGGCGCCGGTAGATACCAATTCGCCAGATAAATAAGCGCAGACTACCTGATCGGTGTCACCCTGGGCGCCAGCGCACAGTTCTACTCCTGCTTCTGCAAGGGCTGCCTGGGCGCCGCCCCCAATACCTCCGCAAATCAGTACGTCTACGTCCTGCTCAGCCAGAATACCAGCCAATGCTCCATGACCGCTGCCATTGGAACTAATTATTTCGCTGGAAACCACCTGATTGTTTTCCACCTGATATATCTTAAAAAATTCGGTCTTTCCAAAATGCTGAAATACGTTTCCATTGTCATACGTTACTGCAATCTTCATTTATGTCCCTCATCTTCCATATTTTCTAGGGCGTAATGCCTCTCTTTATTATTATCTTGATTCCCGGTGTTCTGTCAATAGTTTTTTATAACGGCTGCGCTGTGTCACAGGAGGCAGCGCAGAATCCAGCAAGCAGTATCACAAACGGCTGTGTAATCGGTACCGAAATATTTACTAAGGAAATGGCCGTATAAACCATAATCCCCACAGCGGATGCCATTTGAATGGGCTTTCCTTTGAAACCTTTTACACAACAGCATATCAAAAAGCCATAATAGCCGGCAGCTCCCAGAATTCCCATGCATACTATGTATTGGAGCAGTTCGTTATGAGGGGAATCATAAAATTGACCAGATATTGACACCATTTCTTCATAGCAGTTTTTTTCCATAAGGAGTCCAAACGTTTCTGGCCCTGTGCCAATCAGTTTTTGCCAAAATGGGAATTTGTCAAACGATTCCCATGCCAGCCTCCAGACCATCCCTCTCGCTGTCCCCCATTGGTCGTTGAATATCAGAAACCGGCCCAAAGCGCCATATTTATCTGGATTTTTTCCAAAATTAGCATCATAAAGTACCAGTAAAAAGCACAGGCCGCAAACAAACAGCAAACCGCCGTATCCCCACAATACAATTTTTTTATTCCAGGATTTTTTATATTGATAAATACAGACGGAAACAAAGAAACATATAGCTGCTGCTCCTGCATAATACTTTAAGCCCCCTATCGAACAAAGCCTTAACAAAACTCCTCCCTGACGATCTATGTAAGGACTGCCGGAAACAATATTAATCTGATATACGATTATAAAGATGCAGCAAAATATAGCCGCTAACAAAAAATACCTGCCAGAGCTTTCTTTCTTGCGGAATGCAAGAAAAGGCAGCAGCAGGAAAAATGCCAGCACTCCAACTGCAGCATTATCCGAACTTCCTATAAACATTGCTGTACCAGAAAGGATAAAAGAAATGATACAAATAATATCTGTATATTCAAATTTTTCCTTTGCAGCAATAAAGTATCCACCTGCTGTCGAAAAATAGATCCCTGCCATAGCTGTAAATGTATTGATATTTCCAATAGAGGACATAAACATTGCCCTTTGCCCCACTTTTACCTTTTTATGCCACTCAAACCAGTCATATCCCAGATAGTCGAAAATCCCCCAGGAACAGACCACCATTCCGGCTAGTAAAAATATGGCAAAATCTATTTTTCCAGGTCTGTAGTACAGCAAAATACATAAAAACGCCGCCGCATACAGGAGCCACATATATAATCCCTGATATCTGCCTGCTTCCCCTGTCCATGCCAGCAGTTTCCACTCAGAACATACCGTCGAAAAAGCAAATACAAGTAAAAACAGTCCCAAAAAAGCCAATATCGTTTTATTATTCTCTGCCTTTTGCCTGATATGCCTTAGAAAAACAGTTCCTTGTTTTTTTATCTGTATGATGCAAAAAACAGACAAAGCCAGTATCATCAGGCTTGTACAGTACTTAAAAAATTTCGTCCTGTCCGATAAAAGGGAAAAATACTGATTCCTTTCATAAAACGGAAATATAACAGTCAGAACAACTACATACACCCTGACAACCCATTTGGGAAAGGAATCTATTACTGCTTTCGTTCTTTTCTTCCGTTCGTTTACAGCCATGTCTTTTTCTCCTTGAATTTTGCTACGCATTCCATTTGTAATCTAATATTATTCAAAACCCGTACTGGCGCACCCATGACCCGTACTATAAAAAGAGCAGATCATACATTCTGTACGATCTGCTCCTAAAAGGCAATGGATGTTATCGGATAGTTAGCATTGACCGCATTCCTTTCTCCATACGGCAGCGCCGCTTTTCACTAATTGTTTTTCAAGCATACGTCCCTGCTTCCCATCAGAATCCTCCTGGAAGTAATACCATTTTCCGTCGATTTCCTGTTTTCCAGTCAGCATTCCCTTATTGATATCCACATAGAAGGTTTCTTCTGCCTTTACATCCCTGATAAATCCAGAAAGTGCGTGTCCATCTGATCCAAATGCATACCAGGATCCATGGATCTGCTCCCAGGCAATCTCATTCATAGCAGAGGAGTGTATCATGCGGCCTTTCTTTCCATCGGAAGCTTCCTGGAAGTAATACCACTGTTCATTGATTTTCTGCCATCCTGTCAGCATACCCCGATTAATATCTACATAGAACGTTTCGCCTGCTTCCACATCCTGAATGAATCCGGCAAGTGCATATCCATTTGCATCAAATGCATACCAGGATCCATTAATCTGCTCCCAGGCAACCTGCTCATATACAGTGCCATCTTCTCTTGTTTTCATCTTACCGGAAGCAAAGGTTCCGTCTGCATATTGGAGCTTCCATACCTGAATCTCTTCTTTCTTCTCTAGATCCGTATGTTTTTCTGAAATCCAGGAAGAATAGCCCTTTCTATTCCCTGTAATGATACCAGTAGCCGTATTCACATAACCTTTCTTAGCGTCTACTCTTATTTCATCTGCTTTCTGGCTTCCACTATCCGATCCGCCATCACTGCTTCCAGAATCGCTGCCGCCGGAATAATCTGGCTTATCCGGAGTTACTGGCTTGTCTGGCTCTGGATCCACCGGCTTATCTGGGTCTGGATCCACCGGTTTGTCTGGCTCTGGATCTACCGGTTTGTCTGGGTCTGGATCCACCGGCTTATCTGGGTCTGGATCCACTGGTTTATCTGGGTCTGGATCTACCGGTTTATCTGGGTCTGGATCTACCGGCTTATCTGGGTCTGGATCTACCGGCTTGTCTTCTTTGACAAGCTGTGATTTTGCCTCTTTTAAGTTCTCCAGCGCTTCCTTCCTCTGACCGTCTTCTGCTGTACTGCTGTTTAATACTGACTCTGCATCAGCCAGAGCTTCTTCAAATACCTTCCAGCTTTCTTCGCTGTATTCCTGTCTTTCTAATTTCCGCGCCTGTCCTACTTCATAAGCCAGCTCTAATTCTGACGCACTGCGGGCTCTATTGTAAATCTCAATGTTGTCAAACGCACCAGCAAAATACTTATCTCCGCTGTAGAACGATTTTCCCAGATAAATAATCGGGTCTGTGCCAAGATCCGCCATCAGGATCGTCTTGTCCACTGTGCTTACCGGTACGCCGTCCATATAGGTAACCAGCTGTTCCGGAGTCACTACAATATCAATATGCACCCATTTGTTCAGGGTATTAACCTGTGCAGATGCTCCCTGTTCTGCTCCCCAGCTTCCTTTTGTAATAGTCGTATAGGTTTCATTTTCTCTGGTACGTAAGAACAAATACTTCTGATCGTTCTGACCGATCGCCACAGTAAAGAAGTTTCCGTCTGCTGTTTCTGACTTAAGGTCAAAACTCATGGTCATGTTTTCATATCCCGTTATGTTCACAGATTCCGGATCCAGCTGGATGTAGGTCGTTCCGGCTGCATTCATATGAATTACTTCTCCCTGTTCCGGATCCTCTCTGTTGACAACGGTTCCTTTTGTAATCAGACCATCCCACTGATTGTCCTCGTTCGAATGGAAAACAGGACTCCAGCTGGCTTCTGTATCCGCATCAACGGAAGCAACTGCCAACCAGCTGATAACCGGAGACTGGCTCTTTGTCTTGGCTACCGTATAAGTAACAACTGCATCTTCTGGAAGGATGAATGAGACTGTTCCGGTTGCTTTTCCTCTTTCTCCAAAACTTACCGAATCTCCATTTACCGTCTTTTCTGTTCCATCAGACAGGGTGTAGGTAATCGTCTGGCTCATGTCTCTTCCATATCCCCACCACTCTGTAAATCCAGCTGTTAATGTATAGATTCCTGCCTCCAGAGGGAGTTTATACACAATCGGTTCTGTATCATTGTAAAGTCCTGTATCTGTTTTATCCAGTGCATTTGTATTGCTCTTTACAGCGCAGGTGGAGTTTCGTCCCCAGCTTCCATCTGTGAAAATTTTATCCGGCGCTTCATTTTTAAGTTCCGGAGATACTTTTTGGTACGCTGAATAAATGCCTGTATCATCGGTACCAGAATCAATAAAGTATACCAGGTTGTCCGGAACTGTTTCTACTGCAACGGTTACGGACAGATTTTTTCCTCCAACAACGGTACCGGTTGCAGTAATACTGCTGTATGCTGTGTTGGTATTTCCGGAAAGTTTCCAGGAAATCTCTGCAGCATCATTAGTTGTGCCATCCTGATTTTTAACTGCAACTGTGGATGGAAGTTCTTTTCCTACGATGTCTTTCAGGGTGCTTCCTACCGGAACTGCCAGAATCTCAGGAATCTTCTCCGGAGAGATAATCTCTATCGGCGCATCCTTTTTCAGCAGCTTATCCTGCAAAGTTTCATAATATGACGTAATTTCATTTATGGTTTCCTGATCGGCTCCATAGCTGACTGGATCTGCCAGAATTTCATTTACCAGTTCGGTTGTCCAGCGTCCTTTACTGGTTAATGCCTCCTGGTAGTCATTCCAGGAGTCTGCATCATAGTCTTCCTGCTTCAGCTCTTCGCCTTTTTTTATTACCTCCAGAAGGCTGCTGGTGTCGATCTGGCTGCTGACGGTCTCACTGGCGCTGATATAGCCAATAGAATCTACATCCAGTTTTCCGCTTGCCAACGTTACCGTAATGGTATGTTCGCCGTCTTTCAGACCATGGATAACCAGATACGGCTGATGGGAACTGGTCTGGATGAGCGATACGTTCTGGTACAGAGTTTCTCCATCTACAGAAACATCCACTACTCCATTTGAGCTGTTCTGTCCAATCAGAGCAAAACCGGTGCCGGTAAAGGTATAGCTTACGCTTGCTCCCGCCTGGCTGGTGCTGGAAAGGCTTCTCTGGGAATACTGGGAACCTTTCTGATTCACATGGCTCCAGCTTCCTTCATAAACCAGTGTCTGTTCGCCTGCATTTTCTCCATCCCATGCGTCCATGTGAAGATTATCATGTACCATAGTAAAGTAAGGAGTATAGCCTGGAATTGTCTCGACTTTTAGATTGTCAAATCTTCCTCGCTTCCATGAAGCGCCTGGCATTCCTACGCCCAGCATGACTCTTCCTTCCAACTGTGGGTTTTCGTCTGTGTACGTATATACTTCCTTTCCGTCCACATAGGCAGTAATGGTATCTTCCGCTGCACGTATTGCTACATTGCACGCCCCTGGATCTGTGATTTCTGCCTCTCCTCTGGCTATTTCTGTGCCGTATCTGCGGAAAATCCATTCGCCGCTGCTGTTTACTCCAATATTGTAGGCAGACATGGAAACTTTATTGTCTCCGCCGCCTGCAGCTCCTCTCTGACGTACTCCAAGAAGTAAGTGTTCGCTGGTTGAAGTCAGATCAAAGTCTACGCTTGCTTTGTAATTCGTCCAACGATAATCTCCAACGGTCGTAGACGGTTCGCCGCCGTTCCACCAACCGCCGCCTGTCTGTCCGGTCATTTCCAAAGCTCCATTACCAGTTTCATCCATGACAACCTCAAACGTTCCGTTGGTATCCTGTGTGTAAAGAGGATAAAATCCATCTTTTCCGCCTCTGCTTTCAATGAAGCTCTGATCCGATTCTACAATCTGCCCGTCCTCATAAGTCATTACGTTGCCCATATCCGCGTAATTATAGTCATCCACATACAGATAGGTATCTTCCGTGTTCTGGGTCTTTCCTGTTTCATCTGTATCCAGAACGTATCTTCCATCTTCTGTAGCGGCTGGAATCGAAAGTTCTTCTTCCATTCCTTCCATATCTAACGTCGTTACGGTTACAATTGACCACGGCTTTACGGTCAGCGTATAGCTTCCGTCTTCTGCCGCAGAAAGATTTCCAATATGTTTTACGTAATTTTCATTGTAAAGCTGTCCATCCTCTGCCGCTCTGGTTTCCCATACTTTTAACTGCATTCCTTCAGCCAGATCCAAGTCTCTCGGTCTAATGGAAAACTCCTTGGTTTTTCCACTGTCATTGCAGATAACAACAGAAAAATCTTTCTTGTCCGGAGATGCTAAGGTAATATAATTGTCTCCTCCGTTTCTGCCATTTACCGGATTGGTTCCGGTTGCTTCACTCTTGCTTGCGCTTGGAATCGCTCTCCATACTACGTTTTCATCCGGAGTATCGTATTCCCAGCCTGTTACTGCAAACTTGGAGAAATGCTGCATGACGCTTAACGCTCCATCATAGTTTACATAACCGGACCAGGGATCTCTTGCCGCCATAACGTCTTTATAGTTGTACTGCGTTCCTTCATAGAATGCTCCAAATGTAGGCTGATAGACGAAATGGGTTCTCCGTGAGTTTACAAAGCCCTTAATAACCGTATTGGCCATTTCCAGCGGACTTCCGTTACCGCCGATTCCGGTGCCTGGATCAGCATTATCCACCATATTGTTGTTTGGACGATCTGCCGTTGAGCCAAATGTTGCCTGCGCTTCGCTGTTCCAGATTTCTTTATCGAATTCCTCTGCCAGACGCTTAAAGCTTCCTGCGCTGTCGTCGTCTGTATTGTAATGATATCCTACAATATCGACTGCATTTCTAAGCTCTTCATCTGAAGTCATCTGCGGGCCGCAGGATGCAATTCCAACCTCATCCGACATCAATACCTGAATCTGATGGAACAGTTCTGCTTCTCCATCCCGAAAGCCGCTTACAGAATCATCGCTGCTTAACATACCTTCGGTATCTGTTTCTACCCAGTTATTAAACTGCTTAATCCAATTCGGATCGTCTTTCTGTTCGTTTACGCCAGGACTGATAATATCGATCATATAGCCATATTCACGGTATGCTGCAAGAGTCGTATTTTTCAGCCATTTGTAAATATTATTCCAGTCAGTTCCAACCCACCCAGGAGCACACCAGTACAGCAGACTTACTTTCACATCTGGATTGATCTTTTTCGCATCGGCAGCCAGCTGGAAACCGGTTACTCTGGTTACATCTGGATATTCGTCTTCATAACGCATGGTGCAGGCCTGGGAACCAGTAGAGGTGTTCTTATCATTTCCCATTTCAATCTTAATGTGCTGCATAATGGGACGTTCCCCGCCAAACAGGATTTCCAGCATCTCCCAGTACTTTTCCGGATGCTGCGCCTTATAATCCAGAAGAAGGGCGTTGGTACTGTTGCAGTCCAGCACTCCGAAACCTTTGAAAGTCAGGCCGTTCATATTCTCTGCTGCTTTTTCTACATCAGCCCCGTTAATCACAATTCCCGTTAAATTCTGGTTATGACTATTTTTTTCTTCCAATCTGGCTTTGGTTTCTTCTGCCGCCTCCTGGCCGTCTGCACATCTGTTCAGGACTACAATATTATCATATTTTCCATCTCTCATAAAACCGGTTTTATAGGTAATACCGTATCCTGCCGTAATGGAGTCCTGATCACTGAATTTAAAACCGATTTCTACGTTATCCAGGACTTTTTTGCCATCTGCATATAATTCCACATAGCCCTGGCTGTCGTCTTCCGAATAAAGAACTGCAACGGAATGCCATGCTTCTTTCTTCATAGTTTCTTTCAGCGCATAATCCTGTTCCGTTCCTCCAGCTGTTACTCTTAAAACAGCGCTGTTATCATTTTTTGCCGGAATCAGACGAATGTGGTTTTCTTCATTTCCAAGCAAAAATGCTGATGTATTATCATGAGTTCCATTAAATGAAAAATCTGTATACCAGGTAAACTCTTCTGCCTGGAATAAAGATTCTGCATCCGTAATAATGCCGCCGCCGTCTTTCGGGCTGTCTCCGCCTGAAATCCAGCCTTCTTTTACGTTCAGCATATATCCGTCGCCATAATCCGCTTCTAATGCAGCTCCATTTCTCGCTTCAACTCTTCCGCAATCTTCCAGAGGAACCTGATCGACTTCGTCTTCATCCGCCTCTTCTACCGCCAGCCAGCTGATAACGGAGCCTTGATTTGCAGTATTGTTGATTTCATAGCGAACCTCTTCCGGCTGCTCTAATGTGAATACATACTCATTGATTCCGCTTCCATTTAAGGTACCCGCATTTAACACCGTATCGCCATAGCTGATTTGAATCTGCATCGGCCGATCCTTATTCCACCAGTCTTTATGGCAGGATGTGATTTTATAGGTTCCTGCATCTAACGATAAAATGTAGGAAACTGGATTATTGGCAGCATTGTGACCATAAAATCCGGTGTCATCTTTATCTTCCGTATTCGAGTTCCCTTTATCCTTATCTTTTCCGGTATATCCCCAGCCTCTTTCCTCTGTCCACTCTGCATCTGCTGCATCATTTCCCAGATTTCCAGTTATCTGTGCGACTGCCTCATAAGCAGGCGTACTTTCTCCTGCTCCGCTGTCAATAAAATATACAATATCTTTTGGAACAACTTCAACTTTATACGTCTCGCCTTCTACGGATTTTATGGTAACCGTACTATATGGCTTTTCAAAATCATCAGCCGTTACAGTCTCATCCCATTCTACCCCTTCTGCTTCCGGAATTTCTCCAGTAAAGACAGCCAGATGGGTCTGCTGCTGCTCTGCATTCGACATCGTGGCAGTCGGTACTTTCCCTGGTTTGGGTTTTTCCTGATTCTGCTCTTCCATCTCTTCTGCGTCAGATGGTGTTGCCAGAGTCCCTTCTGTATCCGGTATTTCTTCTTCCTCCCAATCCGGTGCTTCAAAGTCTTCTTCCGGCTCTTCTTCCTCCCAGTCCGGTGCTTCAAAATCCTCCTCCGGCAATTCCTCGTCTTCGAATTCCTCGTCTTCGAATTCTTCCTCTGCATCTGATGGTGTCGATAAATTTTTTGCCCGTTTGAAACTGGTTCTCTCTGTTTCCTGCGTTTGCTTGCCATTTACTGCATATGCTGGCACTGCCGGCATTACACTGGTCAATGTAACGCTAACCCCTAAAACCACACTGGCAATCCGCTTTTTCTTCCACATATGTTCCCCTGCCTTTCTGCACTGCGCGTTGTGATTTGCTACAAAATACTTCCTTTTATCGGAAATTTTATCAGCAAATTGTGACCTATAACATTGATAATTCTCGTATAAAACTGTACTATTTTAACAATATATCCTCAAAAAAACTTACTATATGTATTTTTCTACGCTTTTTTTATACATTTTTATCTTTTTATTACAATAGACAAAATTTATGCTATACTATTTTGTTATATTTTCAGCAGATAACGCATCTCTTGTCAAAAACTGCGGCATCATACAACGTACAGACAGTAAAATTGGGCAAAAAAATCGGCTGCTCTGTGCCGATTTTTTCATTAATGCTATTCCTCCACGAAAGAATGACTCATAATGTAAAATTCATCCTGGCTTGGAAGATACTTTTTTTCCATCGGTTCCAGCGTGGCATCGTAGCGTTCTGCTTCTTCTTCACTGATTGCCATAACAGGACTGTCATGATAAATCCACTTATGACCGTCCAGTACATGAGGACACAGTTCTTTTACCATCATTGCGGCAGGATATTTTCCATTTTCAACACAGACACCATACTTTTTGCAGCTTTTAAAACCGCGGCTAACATAGTTGCTGGGGCTTCCAAAGATAACAATCACGTCGTACCCCAGCTGCATGGCTGCCTGAAAGGAATGTTCCATAAGCATTTTCCCATAGCCCATTCTCTGATAATCCGGAAGGATGCTGACCGGTCCGAATGTTAAAATTTCTTTTTCAATTCCATTTTCATCTACTAATTTCGCTTTTGTGTACATGATATTGCCAATCACATGGCCATTCCGTTCCAAAACAAAATCCAGCTCCGGAATAAAATCTTCATGTTCCCGCATGACGTGTACCAAGTAATGTTCCACACATCCCTCCACATAAAGATTATAAAAGGCTTGCCTTGTGAGTTTCTCCACAAGGTCATAATCTTTTTGTTCTTCTCTTCTGATAATAATATTCTGTTCCACGATTGTTCTCCATTCTGTTACCGTTTGATCGGCATTTTTTTAATCAGTTTTGAAATTTCTTTTTCCCGCTTTCCTTTTGCAATCATGTAGCTTTCCCTATCTTCCATATAATCATTTTCAGCCTTTAGCTTCTGATAGGACTGCCAGCGGTCTGTCTCCAATTCTCCCGTTGTCAGCGCTTTCTGAATGGCACATCCAGGCTCATTTGTGTGGGTACAGTTGCGGAATTTACACTGGGCAGCCAGTTCTTCGATATCCGCAAAGGTTCTGTCAATTCCTGTATCGTTATCCCACATTCCAAATTCACGCATCCCTGGAGTGTCGATTACCATGCCGCCTGAAGGAAGCAGAAACAATTCTCTTCGGGTAGTGGTATGTCTGCCCTTATCATCATTGCGAAGCCCGTTTGTTTTTAGATACTCTTTGCCCAAAAGCCGATTGATCAGGGTAGATTTTCCTACCCCCGAAGAGCCAATGAATGCTATCGTTTTTCCTTCTGAAATAAATGGTAAAAGTTCCTTGTACCCATCTTCTTCCATTGAGGTTGTAACCAGAATATCTACGCCAAACGCAATCGAAGATACTTCTGAACGTTTGTTTTCTAAATCATCACACAAATCCGATTTTGTCAGTACAACCACCGGACTGGCTCCGCTGTCCCATGCAATGGAAATATATCGTTCCAATCGCCTGAGGTTAAAATCATTGTTTAATGCCATACAGAGAAATACCGTATCAATATTTGCAGCAACAACCTGCTCCTGCTGCGGTTCGCCGGCCGCTTTCCGGATAAACGCGCTTTTTCGCGGCAGCAGCGACTCTATGATCGCGCTGCTGCCAGACTCGTTCCAATTTACCAATACAAAGTCGCCAACGGCAGGGTATTCGGAAGAAGCCTCAGCCTGGAAGCGGAACTTTCCAGATAATTCTGCCAATTTCTCCCCTTTATCTGCTGCAACTCGATAGAACCCTTTTTCCTGTGAAAGAACACGGGCCGTTTCTAATGGACTGTCTTTTGGAATTTCGTTTGAAAATACTTCGGAGAATCCGTATTTTTTTATGTTAATCAAATTCTTCACTATTCATTCCTTTCTGCTGTGGTGTTTATGAAAAATATTTTCGAAAGAACTCGTCGATATAATGCACATAGCTTCTGGCTATTTCATCTTTTTTCTCTTTACTGTCTGCTCCATCTGACATACTAAGCAGAAGATAAAAGGGGGAATAAAACTCAACTGCCAGCGCATGGGGGGATGGCAGCGGTTTTCCCTGTTTCTTTAATATTTCACGAAACAGATTTTCGATATAATCCAAAGGTCCGCTGACAAGAACTTTTTGATACAAAGCGTTCATTTCCAGAGATTTGTATTGTTCCAAAGTAAGCATTTTACGGAAATTGCAGGCAATTTCATCTTCGCTCCAATAGTAAAATTGCTCTTTCATATAGTCTCCTAAACGTTCTGCTGATACATTGGAAAACGCTTCCGGCATTTCCGAATAATCCTTTTCCGGCACGCCGTTTTTCTGAGAACGCTCTACGTCCAATTGACAGACGTATTCAAATATGCAATTAAAAATATCTCTTTTGTTTTTGTAATGCTTATATAACGCGCCTTTGGTTATGCCTAATTCTCCTGCAATCTGACTGACAGATACTGCCTCGTATCCATTGACAGCAAACAGCCGCAAGGCAGCCACCAATATCTTTTCCTTCGTATTCATCATCGTACCTCCCTCTAGTAAACGATTGTTTACCAAGATAGTATAGAAAACAATCGCTTCCTTGTCAAGCAGAAACCTATTGAAACAGCAATCACATCCCCCTATCCGAATTGCCAGAAAGCAAAAAACGCCGCCTGATCGTCAACTGACAATCAGACAGCGTCTTGCCAAAGTCTATGGATTCACCCTAACATCCTTACCATTCTTTCGCCGCAATTCTATCTTCTCTATAACACATCCGGAGTCTATTGGATTTAATGTAATTTCGTGATATCCTGCCGATGAAACAGCTATCTCTGTTTCCAGAACTTCTACATTTTCCAAAACGCCCTTTGTCCATTTTTCTGTATCAGTTACTGCATTTCCAAATAGCGTTTTGCCGTTCTGATTATCCAGTCCGATTTCCATCCGCTGCATTCCGCGCTCATTTAACGTTGGCAGACGGTAGAGTTTTAGCTGATAACTTCCTGAAGAAGCAAACCAAACAGAGTATCTTGCCTGAGATGCAGATACTGCTTTTCGGCCATCATCATCTGCAAACTCTGCCTTCTCTGATCTCAGGGAAATCCCCATTCTCCCCAGATCATGCTGTATTAACCACAAAACTTCAGCATCTGGATCCCTAAAAGTCTGTGACGGCAAGGCTGCTGGAATTAAAATCTTTCCATCTGTCTCAAAATATGTTTTCTGTGGAAATTCTTCTATCCGGATATTCTCCACATGAAATACCTCTATCTTTTTGCAAAGACGTTTTTCACTGTTATACCAGCAGATTGCAATTTGGGTATCAAAACTGCCCTGCGGAACCCGTTCCCAATCCAAACTAATCCAAATTCGCTGATCCCGACATACAATTCCCTGCCTTTCACTAAACTTTAACCACTCTGGCGCAGACTCAATCCACCACTCTACAAATCCGCTTCCCCTATTGTATAAATCCAGAAATCTTTTCTCAGCAGCACCTCGAAAAACATGAAATGGTTTTTCCGAAGCTATGCCAAGATCTGCATAATCAAGGGATGCTACTCTGCCTGCTGAGAGAAGATTCGGTAAAACCGCTCCCCGTTTTCGGAAGGCTGACTGCCATGGATCCATGATCCAACGCCACTTTCCCTGACGTTGCTTCTCATATTGCAGCGTATCCTGTACAGTTCTATAATATGCAGCATCGCTCTCTGCCGCATACCAGTTCACACAGCCGCCTCTCTTCTGTTCCGCATAAAGCGCAGCCTTATCTGCATAAATAAACTTTGCAGCCGTATCTGCACAGGTACGAAGAGGATACAACTGAAGCTGGAAAAAGGCAGCTTTCGCATCTTCCTCTAAGCTTTGCTGAAGAAATTCCGAACGCCGCGCCAGTGTCTGATACGCATCTATGTAACGCTGGCCTTCATCTCCATTCTCTTCCAAGAGAAACAGCCCATTTCGAAAATGCTCCGGTTTTCGCGCAAATACCAGCTGCTGAAAACCAATCTCAATATCAGCAAATTCCTTTGCCTGTTTTTCGGAAAAATCAAAATCCCGCATTGCTTTTTTACTAACCCACTTCCGCAGATCCTGTCCAGCAAAGTCCCTCATATCCCAAAGCAGTTTTACAGCCTGGGCAGTGATATTCTATTCTTGTAATGGTTTTCATACAGACACCCACTTTCAAAAGTCGAAATTTTTTTCATTTTTTGAAACCACTTTATTGCTTTACTTGAAACGACTCCACGGAATTATGACAAAGTACCTTATGGAAACACCTTGAAAATTTCGTTTGGGTGACGAAGGTGTTTTCAACGATGACCCATGTATCTTCATAGCTCCGTCAGCCCGCCTCGTACCACAGCTGACGGAAAATCTGTTCCGTTTACAGATGGCAAGATTGTGGCATACTGCTATTCTGGCAAAGAGGTTGATAGGCTTATTTTGCCTACCAACCTCTTATCAACATAAACTTATAATCCTTTTCACCTTGAACTATATTACTTATATTTATCCGGCATTGCAGCCCTAACGTCTTCTGGATAAAACTGAATCATACGAATGCCATATTCTGACAAATTTTCATCTTTGGCCTCATCAATGATAATCTGCTTTGTCTTTTCTGACAGCCCCTTAGTTAATTTTATATTGTAGTAATCGTATTCATACCATTCGCCGTTTACATACCAAATTGGTATTCCAGTACCATAATAGCCATAGGAACCAACAATTATCTTTTCATAAGATGAGGTTCCGTTTCTTTTCAGAAGCGGTTCCACATAAGACCATAGCAGCCCAGTTTTCCAGGCATTATACTCCTCCTCTGGCAGAGAAAATTCTCCCCGAAGCCATGCCAGTTTTTCCGAGGTTTCTGTATAATACCAAAGCGCATTCATGTACTGGGCGTAATGAGACTCATCCGCAATCGCTGAATATTTTGTAAAGCCCTGCGCATTAGGATCAACATGCGGACGGTACGTGGCGTCTATCTGATTGACCAAATAAGCGAACTGTTCTACCGGCTGGGAAGAACTTTTCAGGCTCTCCGCCAGCAAGGTTTCCTGCATGGAGTTCTGTGTTGCAAACAGTTCATTTGAGAGCTTATCACTTTTCTCCTGATACTCTTCCCACAGCGCCAGCTCCCCCGGATATTTTCTTGCAATCTCCAGATAGCGTTCTACCCCTTTCCACTCATAAGTTACTTCCGTAATGATACTGCCCAATTCGTCGCTCCAAACAGGGCGATAAAATGCTGGAGTGGCCGTTTCATATCCATCAAAAAGACGCAAGGTCTCCCAGATTCCATCGCCGTCTTTATCGAAAAGCTCAAATTCCTTTGTAGTCTCTCCAATGCTTTTCAATTCTTCCAGAGAGATTTCCTGTATCATCGACGTGTCCAAACTATCTGCATACACCATCATCTGCACATTCATTACAGTCGCCGCCAGAAGCGCAAGAGCCGTGCCTTTTCTTATCCATCTATGCTTTTTCATAGAATCATTCCCCTTCGTTATTAGCTATTTCTTTTGTTTCTTACTACTGTATCATTGTATCACGAGTTCTTATCCACCGCAAGACAAAGAAAAGGATGCCCTCTGGGAGCATCCTCTTCGCCATATTATTTGCCTTGTTACCTTTACAAAATTACCTTTGTCGGGCACTTTTCTGCGCACTTTCCACAGTTGGTACACTTTTCGTAGTCAATAACCGCTACGTTGTTATCCATATGGATGGCGTCAAATTCACACTGCTTGGTGCACAGGGTACAGCCGATACAGCCGTTGTCACATTTTGCTTTGACCTCCTTGCCCTTATCATGGGAATTACACTGTACCAGATGCTCTGCATTGTAAGGAACTAAAGTAATCAGACCCAGCGGGCACGCTTCTGTACACTTGCCGCAGGCAACGCACTTTTCCTTGTCTACGACTGCAACGCCGTCTACAACGTGAATTGCGTCAAACTCACAGGCCTTTACACAGGAGCCATAACCCATACATCCGTAAGAGCAGGCTTTTTCACCGGTTCCAGGAACTACAGACACCTTGCGGCAGTCGTCGATTCCGTAGTAGCGGTACTGCATTCTGGTCTTGTCGCAGGTACCTTTACACTTTACAAAGGCTACTTTCTTTACGCCAGCGCCTGCTTCTACTCCCATGATGGAAGCGATTTTTTCTGCTACCGGCGCTCCGCCGACCGGACAGGCTCCTACATCTGCCTGGCCTGCTGCAATTGCTTTTGCTAAAGCGTCGCATCCTGCATAACCGCAGCCGCCGCAGTTATTGCCTGGCAGCTCGTTTCTGACCAGAATTTCTCTCTCATCTACTTCTACTTTAAACTTTTCACTGGCAACGCCTAACAGCACGCCAATTACAATACCGATAATTCCTACAACTGCTGCTGAGGCAATTACGATTCCGATAATATTCATCCTTCGTCTCCCCCTTTAAATTAATCCGGAAAATCCGAAAAATGCAATTGCCATCAGTCCGGCGGTAATCAGGACAATGGGAGATCCCTGGAAGTTATAAGGAATATCATTGTTCTCAAGCTTTTCACGGATACCGGCTAACATAACAATCGCAATGGTAAAGCCTACGGAAATACCGATGCCGTTTACCACGCTCTCAATGAAATTGTACTCTTTCTGAACGTTGGTTAATGCAACGCCTAATACTGCGCAGTTGGTGGTAATCAGAGGAAGATATACGCCTAAAGATTCATACAGGGAAACCATATTTTTCTTTAAGAACATCTCCACAAACTGAACCAGGGCTGCGATTACCAGAATAAACGCGATAGTCTGCAGATATTCCAGTTTTAAAGGTACCAGCACATAGCTGTAAATCAGGTTGGTTGCAATACAGGCCAGTGTAATAACGAAAATAACGGCTGCGCCCATTCCGGCGGAAGTCTCTACCTTTTTGGAAACTCCAAGGAAGGGACACAGGCCTAAGAACTGGCTCAATACAACGTTGTTTACCAGGGCGGAACCAATGGCAATCAATAATAATTCTTGCATCTAATCCTTCCTCCTATTCATCCTTCTTAGCAGTTGCTGCTTTTAATTCTGCTTCTTTTGCTGCAAGGGCTGCTTTCTTCTTTGCAAGGGCTTCTTCCTCTGCCTGTCTCTGACGGGTCTCTAAAATATCATGGTTTGCCATGCAGGAAGAACCGCTGCAGTGGGAACAGTCTCCGCCGCAGGCCAGCTTGGATCCAGATACAGAACCATTGGTAGCGGAAGGAGCTTTAAACTTGTTCTGCAGTGCAGTCAGCATTGCCAGTACAAAGAATGCGCCAGGAGCCAGTACAAAAATAGAGATATGGAAGGATTCCGGAATAATGGTCATTCCAAAGAAAGAGCCGGATCCTAACAGTTCACGGAAGATACCGATCAGGGTTAAACCTACGGTAAATCCAAGTCCCATACCGATACCGTCAAACGCAGATGCAAGAGGGGTATTCTTGGATGCATAGGACTCTGCACGTCCCAGGATGATACAGTTTACTACGATCAGAGGAATGTAAATTCCCAGCGCATCATATAAGAACGGAAGATACGCCTGAATCAGAAGCTGAACCATGGTTACCAGGGATGCTACAACTACGATAAACGCCGGAATACGTACCCGATCCGGAATAATGTTTCTCAGTGCTGAGATAAGCAGGTTGGAGAAAATCAAAACCGCGGTGGTACTTAAGCCCATGCCCAGACCATTGACGGCAGATGTGGTAACTGCCAGAGTCGGACACATACCAAGCATCAGGACAAAGGTAGGATTTTCTTTGATAATACCATTGTAAATACGTTCTGTATACTTATTCATCGCGTCCCACCTCCTAGTTCGCTGCGCAGTTATTTACAAAGTAAATGGCTGCATTTACTGCGTTTGTAACTGCCTCAGATGTAATCGTCGCACCGGACATTGCCTGAATCTCATTTTCTGCCGGAGCGCCTGTTTTGGTGACTGCTAAGGTCTCTGCATTCTTTCCGGTAAACTGTCCCTTAAACTCGTCGCCGGTTGCATTCATACCAAGACCAGGAGTTTCAGACAGGGATAAAAATGCAATGCCGCTTACCTTGCCTTCGCCGTTAATACCTACAGAAAGTTTTACTTCGCCGCCAAATCCGTCTTTAGAAGTAGAAGAAACTACATATCCGACCGGATTGCCGGATCCATCTACTGCCTGTGCAGCAGAATCAATGTACACATTGCCGAAGCCCTGAGCCATTAACTCTTCTGCAGAAGCGGCAATTTTGTCTGCCATACCGTCTTCTACAAAATCGTTGGCTTCCGGAAGGACCTCTTTATAGGCTGCAATCTTTGCAGCAGCTTCTGCCTTGGCAATCGGCTCCTTAGTAATGCCGTAAACGCCGCCCAGGCACAGACCTGCAATCAGGGTAATGGCAAATAAAATTACCGCGTCTTTCATAAATCCGCCTTTTTTCATCATTATTTGCCCTCCTTTCCAAATGCCTTCGGAAGGGTTACCTTCTCAATTAACGGCACCAGGATATTGCTCAGAATAATTGCATAGGATACGCCTTCTGCAGAACCGCCGAATAAACGGAACAGTCCGGTCAGGCATCCCATTAAAATACCATATACGATCTGGCCGCTTGGCGTAATCGGGCTGGTAACATAGTCCGTTGCCATAAAGAACGCGCCAAAGATTAAACCGCCGCCGCATAAGTGTGCTAACAGGTAGTTCATATCCAGTCCGTGGCCGCCGAAGATCACTACAAATAAGCTGAAGGAAATCAGGTAAGCCGCCGGAATCCGGATGGTAATAACCTTTTTCCACAGCATATAAGCTGCGCCGATTAACAGGGCGATAACAGATACCTCGCCGATGGTTCCTGGAATTTTACCAACAAACATAGCCGCTACGTCTACGCTTCCGCCAGACTTTAACACGGCTAACGGAGTTGCTCCGGTCACGCCGTTTAAGGAAAAGGTCGTCATCTTGCCGGTAAAGGAAATTAACAGGAAACATCTTGCTGCCAGGGCAGGGTTCATAAAGTTCTGTCCTAAACCGCCGTATAACTGTTTTACTACAATAATGGCAAATACGCCGCCAAGCATCGGGATCCATACCGGAATGTCAGCAGGCATATTCAGAGCCAGAATCATACCGGTTACCAGGGCGCTTCCGTCTGCAATGGTAATCGGCTTTTTCATGCCTTTTTCATATAAATATTCACTTGCTACACAGGCTAAAACGGTTCCGATAATAATAACCAGAGCCTTTAAGCCAAACTGATATACGCCGAATGCAGCTGCCGGAAGCATGGCAATCGCCACATCAAACATAATGTTGCTGGTGGTTACCTGATCCCTAACATGAGGGGATGAGGATACGTTTAATAATCTGTTCATTCTTTCTCTTCCGCCTCCTTACGCTTTCTTTCTCCGGTTTGCAGCTACCTGTCTGCGCATATCCTTAAATGCCTGGGTTAAAGGTCTCTTTGCCGGACAGACATAAGCGCAGCTTCCGCATTCCATACATTCCATGCCGTTTAATTTTTCAAATGCTTCACAGTTGTTCTTCATAGCCGCATTCATCATAAGCGGAGGAACCAGGTGGCTTGGACACGCAGAAACGCAGCGTCCGCAGCGGATACATGGAGTCGGCTCCTGGGCTGCTACCATATCTTTGGAAAAGCAAGTCAGGGCAGAGGATGTTTTGGTTACCGGAAGGTCTAAGCTGAACAGGGCTTGTCCCATCATAGGACCGCCGGAAATTACTTTTTCCGGATCATTTTTAAAGCCGCCTGCTGCTTCTAACAGTTCCTGATAATTGGTTCCCAGTCTTACGCTGAAGTTCTGCGGATTTACAATGGCGTCGCCGGTAACCGTGATAATCTTGCGGATTAATGGAGTCTGCTTGCATACTGCATTGTAAATGGCAATTACCGTATCAATGTTGTCTACGATACATCCTGCGTCTGCTGGAAGCATGGAAGAATTTATCTTGCGTCCGGTAATGGCATAAATTAAAGAACGCTCGCCGCCCTGCGGATATTTGGTAAGAAGGGGACGTACCTCAATACGAGGCTCATTCTTTACCAGTTCTTCCAGTTTCTTAATGCCTTCCGGCTTGTTGTTCTCAATGCCAATCACGCCTTTGGCATTGTCAAACAGACTTAAAATAACTTTCAGACCGCCTACAATCTTTTCCGGTTCTTCTAACATCATGCGGTAGTCAGAAGTCAGGTACGGCTCGCACTCTGCTCCATTTACTAAAATGTAATCGATCTTGCTGTCATCCTTTGGCGTCAGCTTTACATTGGTTGGGAAGCCTGCGCCGCCTAAGCCTACGATGCCTGCTTCTTTCACAATGCTGCGGATCTCGTCCTTAGACAGTTTTGTATAATCCCTGTCTTCGCCAAAATGTTCAATCTTCTCATCCAGTCCGTCATTTTCTACAATTACGGAAGTTACCATGGTTCCGTTTACCATCAGACGAGGCTCTACCGCCTTTACGGTTCCGGATACTGAGCAGATTACATTGGCAGAAATGAAGCCGCCGGCTTCCCCGATTTTCTGGCCGACTAATACTCTGTCGCCCTTTTTTACCAGTGGTTTCGCCGGTGCGCCGATGTGCTGTGCCATAGGGAATACCATCTCTCCCTTGGGAATCAGCACCTGTACTGGCTTGTTCTCAGACATTTCTTTTCCCTCATAGGGATGAATGCCGCCTTTAAATGTAGCCAAACCCATCAAACTAACCCTCTTTCTATAAGCATTTTACTGAAGCAGAGAATCACTCCAGTTTATCTTTGTCATTATAACATAATTTGATATTGTATACAATTGTATTTTCCTGCCGGAACTGCGGCAATTTGCAGGAATTTGCTGTATTTTTTTCCATACATTTTATATTTTGACGAAAAAGTCCTTATATTGTCCGTTAAATTTTTGACACTTTTCTCTCTTCTGTTCCAGACAGAAAGATTCACAAAAAAGTTTTCCCCTTTCTCTCCACTGATTTCATCAAAGAATTTCCTCTTTTCTTTTGATTTTGTTTTGTGAAATTATTATCAAATAAATCTTATGAACTTTATAAGAAATTATAATAAATATTTTCAATTCTGTTCTTCCATACAACCGTCCGATATGATACCATCAAATAGTCTATTAAAATAATCAAAGGAGCGATTTTATGCATCATTCAAATCCCAAAAAACAAAATATAATTGGTCTGGCCGTTATGGCTGTTTTCTCTGTACTGGTAATCCTGATTTCTACTCCGGCTTATTCTGCGATTCACCGAATGACCAGAGCCGATCTTCCAGAGCCGGCCATGGAACTGACAGACGGAACTTATACCTATGTCGATACCGAAGCGGACGAGAGCGGCTTTAAAAACCAGGTATCATTAACCGTATTTGACGGCTATATCACTTCCGTTACCTGGGACTGCATCGGAGCGGACGGCACGACCAAACGCCAGCTGACCTTAAACGGTCAGTATGTCATGACGGAAAACGGCCCTACATGGACGGAGCAGGCGGATGCGGCGGCATCTTATGTCATTTCCAACCAGAGTATTGACGGACTGATTGACGAAAACGGCTATACCCAGGCAGTGGCTTCTGTCAGCATTAACCTGTACGGATTTTATAATGCTGTCAACGACTGTCTCGCACAGGCTTCTAAATAACTGCCTCTATGAAAAAGAACCTTCTTGTTAATTACAACCTGCTGCGGATTCTGGCTATTTTTTTCGTCATTGCGACTCATATGCTGGCGGGCGTCTGGATTGCAGACGCCCAGACCCAGCCTATGGCATGGCATATGCGGGAGATTATCCGTACAGTGACCTTAACCAGCAACGGCCTGTTTTTCATGCTCAGCGGCCGGTTTATTTTAGAAAAATTTGACGGGAATATTCCTGGTTTTTACTGGAAACGTCTGGTAAAAATCGGGATTCCCGCCCTTTTTGTTTCGTTCTTCTATTACGCCCAGAACCATGGTCTCTCCCTATCGGCTGTTTATGTAAAAGACTTTATCAAAGGGTTTTTACAGGCCCAGATTGTTGGATACCTGTGGTTTATCCTTGCCCTGGCAGGTTTTTATCTGGCAGTTCCTTTTCTCTGGCGTATGTTAAAAGATATGACTAAAAAAGAACTGTGGTGGCTGCTAACAGTCAGTCTGGCTTACTTTGTCATTCAGAACCTGTATCAGATTTTTCACATGGAGCAGATGCTTACTTCTTATATTTTATATAGCTGGGTCATCTACTGCATCCTGGGATTTGTTTTAGACAAACTGGAACTAAGCCGAGCCCAGGTATTTCTTTTTTTAGGGTTGGGCGCAGCCGGACTGTTCCTTTCTTCTATTGAAGAAATCTTCTTTACCGGACAAAATCCTGCCCTCTTTAACTATGCGCCGTCCATGATTTTTATGTGTATGGCCATTTACCTTCTGGTAACCCGATATGGAACGGTTATTACCAGACATCTGGAAAAGCCTATTCATTTTATCAGCAGGTATACGTTTTTTATCTATTTGTTCCATGGACTGACGCACAATTTTATTTTCACTTATCTGGTAGAACCTGGAATTGCCGGATACGGGGCCTGGCTGCTCCTTTCCCTCCTGTCCTTTTGTCTGGCTCTTGGAATCTCCATTCCCATCTACCATTTGATTTACGAGCCTTTATGCAGACTGCTGTTATCGCTGCCTGACAGGTTCCAGCGCAATTAATTTCAAAAGGTTGGTAGCAACATGAATAAAACTAAACCGGCGGCCGCAGATTTCACTTCCGGCCGCCCTTTCACACAAATTCTTCTGTTTTCTCTTCCCCTGGTATTCGGGACATTATTCCAGCAGCTGTACAGCTTTGCAGACACCGTAATTGTCGGACGCTTTTTAGGGGTAGACGCCCTGGGAGCTGTTGGAACCACCTATTCCCTGCACTTTCTGACTCTGGGATTCGTCCAGGGCGCCTGCATCGGTTTCGGCATCCCCATTGCCCAGAGCGCCGGCGCAAAATCTCCTGAACAAATCCACCGGTATCTGTGGAACGGCTTCTGGCTCTGCTCTTTTATGGCCCTGATTCTTACCCTTGTTATGGTCAATGCGGCCGCTCCTCTTCTGTCCCTTATCCACACTCCGGAAGGAATTTTTCCAATGGCTGTAGAATACGTTGTGATTATCTTCTGGGGGATTCCGGCCAGCATCTTATATAACTACTCTGCCAGCGCTTTAAGAGCTTTAGGGGACTCCAGACATCCGTTTTACTTTCTTCTGTTTTCCAGCGTCTTAAACATCGTCCTGGACTATGTGCTCATTGCCTGTTTCCACATGGGAGTGGGAGGAGCTGCCTGGGCGACGGTTGCCAGCCAGCTTGTAAGCGGACTTCTCAATTCCTGGTGGCTTCTTTGCAAAACCAGGGAAATCCGGATCAAAAAACAGGAAATGAAACTTTCTAAGTCTCATCTCCTGCGTCTTTGCATCGTCGGCCTTCCCATGGGGTTTGAATATTCGGTTTCTGCCATTGGCGCTATCGTTATGCAGAATGCCATTAATTCTTTAGGAAGTCTGGCCGTTGCCGGACAGACTGCAGGCGAAAAAATCCGCCAGATGTTTACACTTCCCATGGAAAGCGTGGGAATGGCCATGGCTACCTATGTAGGGCAAAATTACGGCGCCGGCCGGATTGACCGGATTAAAAGCGGCATAAAAAGCGGCCTGGCCATTCAGGCTCTTTATTGTGTCTTCGCCTGGACTGCCATCTTTTTCTTAAAAGGGGCTTTTGTCCATCTGGTATTAGGCGATGGTTCCCCAGAAGTAACTGCCATGGCAATCCAGTATCTGACCATTATGAGCGCCCTTTTTATTATCCACGGGTCGCTGATGATTTTCCGCAATACCCTGCAGGGACTGGGCTACAGCGTCCACGCCGTATTGTCTGGCGTAGGAGAACTGTTTGGCAGAAGTTTCGGCGGCTTCCTGGCTGTGGCCGGATTCGGCTATACTGCCGTATGTTTTGCTAACCCTATCGCCTGGGGGACTGCCCTTTTATACTGTATCTTTATGGTAAGAAGGATGCTGAAACGGTTATCCTGATTTAGTCTAACTCCTTCATTCCCGTATACAGCTCGTAGTACCGGCCTTTCATGGCAAGCAGTTCATCGTGATCGCCCCGCTCGATAATCCTTCCGTTTTCCAATACCATGATGGCGTTGGCATTGCGGACTGTTGACAAACGGTGGGCAATCACAAAGGTAGTACGGTTTGCCATAAGCCGATCCATACCGTGTTCAATATGTTTTTCTGTTCTGGTATCTACCGAGCTGGTAGCCTCGTCTAAAATCAGTACCGGAGCTTTGGATATGGCGGCTCTTGCAATGTTTAAGAGCTGCCGCTGTCCCTGGCTTAAATTGGATCCATCTCCTTCCAGCATGGTGTCATACCCCTTTGGCAGACGCATGATAAAGGAATGAGCCGACGCGGTTTTCGCAGCTTCGATTACTTCTTCATCGGTAGCATCCAGTCTTCCGTAACGGATGTTTTCCCGAACCGTTCCTGTAAATAAATGAGTGTCCTGAAGCACCATAGCGATGTTGCTTCTTAAATTATCACGGTTTATGTGGCGGATATTCACTCCGTCAATGGTAATGCTTCCGCTCTGAATATCGTAAAACCGGTTAATCAGGTTGGTTATGGTAGTTTTTCCTGCGCCTGTGGATCCGACAAAGGCAATCTTCTGACCTGGTTTTGCATACAGGCTGATGTCGTTTAAAATCACCTTATCCGGATTGTATCCGAAGGTAACGTGATCTAAGATTACATGGCCTTCCATTGGATTTAAAACTGCTGCGTCCTTATCATCTTCCGGTTCCGGCTCTTCATCCATGACTGCAAACACTCTCTCTGCTCCGGCAAGGGCGGAGAAAATGGTGCTGACCTGCATGGACAGCTCGTTAATTGGTCTGGAAAACTGTCTGGAAAAGTTTAAAAATACCGTCAGGCCGCCGACGTCAAATCCTTTTAATACGCATAAAAGTCCTCCTACGCAGGCAGTCAGCGCATAATTGACCTGGCTTAAATTGCCCATAACCGGCCCCATAATTCCGCCAAAAAACTGGGCCCGAATCTGGTTTTTCTTCAGTTCATCGTTTAAATATCCGAATTCTTCTTCTGCAATTTTTTCATGGCAAAATACCTTAACTACCTTTTGTCCGGTAATGGTTTCCTCAATGTAACCGTTGACTGCACCGAGAGCCGACTGCTGGGCAGAGAAATATTTCTGGCTTCTCCCTGCCACAAAGCCGCCTGCCTTCATCATCAGCGGAATCATAATCAGGGTAATAATGGTCAGCCAGATGTTGGTATACAGCATCAGAGCCAGGGTTCCTACCAGGCTTAAAGCCCCCGCAAACAGCTGGACTAAAGTGCTGCTCAGCATCTGTCCTACCGTGTCCACGTCATTGGTAAACCGGCTCATCAAATCGCCGTTATTATTGGTATCGTAAAACCGTACTGGAAGTTTCTGCATTTTTGTAAACAGATCTTCCCTTAACTGTACCAGCGCTTTCTGGGCAATGGTCAGCATAATTTTGGCCTGGAAATAGTTGGCCAGTACTCCCAGCACGTAAACAATTCCCAGAACTATCAGGGCTCTCGCCAGGCCTGCCGCATCTCCCCTGCTTCCGTCCGTAGGCGCAATATAAGTGTTAATAATCGGCCGCAGCATATAGGATCCTGCCAGGCTGGCAACGGTATTGATAATGACACAGAAAAATGCAAGTCCCATGCCCAATTTGTATTGTTCCAGATAAGACATCAGGCGTTTTACGGTTGCTTTGGTATTCTGGGGCTTTCCTGCCATTCTTTGCGCTCCATGTCTGTGTCCGTGTCCTCTTGCTCCCATAGCCGGCTGTGAGGCAGATACATGGTTTCCATAACGCCGTTTCAGGCTTTCTACTCGTCTCTGATCCATCATGCCTTCACCTCCTGAGCCTGCGCTTCTTTCTCTTTATCTCTCTGTGAATAGTAAATCTCCTGATAAGCAGGGCTGTTTTGAAGCAGTTCCTGATGGGTTCCGATTGCTTCGATTTTTCCATCGTCCAGTACAAGAATCCGGTCTGCATTTTCTACGGATCCGATTCTCTGGGCAATGATGATTTTCGTCGTATCCTTTAAAGAAGTTTTAAAGCATTCCTGAATTCTGGCTTCTGTAGCAGTATCGACTGCGCTGGTGGAATCGTCTAAAATCAGGATTTTCGGCTTCTTTAACAAGGCCCTTGCAATACAAAGCCTCTGTTTCTGTCCTCCGGACACATTAACGCCTCCCTGTCCCATCTCTGTTTTATACCCTTGCGGGAAGGAAGTGACAAATCCGTCTGCCTGGGCGCTGTCTGCTGTCTGACGGATTTCTTCTGTGGAAGCGTCTTCATTTCCCCAGCGCAGGTTTTCCTCAATGGTTCCGGAAAACAGCACATTTTTCTGCAGAACCATACCCACGCCTTCTCTTAAATGCTCCAGCGAATAGTCTTTCACATCTATTCCATCTACTAACACCCGTCCGCCAGTCGCATCATACAGTCTTGGAATCAGCTGTACCAGACTGGTTTTTCCGCTTCCTGTTGAACCGATAATCCCAATGGTCTCGCCTGGATTGGCCGTAAACGTAATATGCTCCAGAACCATTCCCTTTTCTTCTTCTCCATAATGAAAACTGACGTCCTGAAATTCTACTTTTCCTTTTGTAACCAGAGCGTCTTTTCTTGCTGCATGATCGTCCGTTAAGTCAATCTCCGTATCCATCACTTCATTGACACGTTTTGCAGATGCCATGGCGCGGGAACTCTGAAGAAATACCATAGAAAGCATCATTAAAGACATTAAAATCTGGACAATGTAGGTCGTAAATGCAGTCAGATCCCCTACCTGCATGGTTCCGCCGATGATCATGTTTCCGCCGTACCAGACCACTGCCAGGGTGGTAATATTCATCGCCAGCATCATAACCGGCATAGTCGCAATGACAATGTTCATCGCCTTTAAGCTCTTATCCATCAGGTTGCTGTTATTTGCGGCAAATTTCTCTTTCTCATGATCTTCTCTTACGAATGATTTAATCACGCGGACATTGGTCAATGCTTCCTGAATCCCTGAGTTTAACTTATCAATGGCCTCCTGCATGACCTGGAATCTTGGAAATGCAGTTCTTAAAATCACAACAATGGCTGCGGTCAGAAGCGGAATTACTACCAGAATGACCAGCGCCAGCTTGGCATTCATCACAAATGCCATAATCAGAGCGCCAATCAGCATTCCAGGCGCCCGCAGCATCATGCGCAGCGCCATCATAATCACGTTCTGCATCTGCTGGATGTCATTGGTCAGACGGGTTACCAAAGAACCTGTGCTGAAATCATCAATATTTTTAAAAGAAAACTGCTGAACCTTGGCAAATACGTCTCTTCTTAAATCAGTCGTAAAGCAGATCGATGCTTTTGCAGCAAAATAGGCAGCTCCAATGCCTCCGCCTGCCATGACTAAGGCTGTTAATACCATGGCGATTCCCATCCAGATAATGTAGCCCATATCCTTGTTTGCCACGCCGTTATTAATAATCAAGGACATCATTTTGGGAAGCGCAATCTCTCCCGCCACTTCTGTCAGCATTAAAATCGGGCCGCATATAAATGCGCTTTTATACGGCATAATATACTTTTTGTAGCGTTTCAAGCTAATTCCTCTCTTTCTGTCTTCCTATTCTGTCATTTTAAAATCCGTTCCAGATTTTCCCTGACCTTTTCTAAATATCCCATCAGGCTGCTGAAATCCTCTTCTGAAAATCCGGAAAACATCTCTTTTTCCACCTGGCAGAAAATAGACTGGCTGATATCCACAAGCTTCCGCCCTTTTTCCGTCAAATCGATCTGATTATACCGGTTATCCTTTTCGTCTACTTCCCGAAGGATATAACCTCCTTTTTCCAATTTTTTCAAGGAAACGGCAATTGCCGCTGTCGATACCTTATACTGCTCTGCAATTTCCTTCTGGGAGGCGTTGGGGTGATCCGCAACATACATCAGAATCTGGTGCTGGCTCCGGTATACTCCAGTATTGCTGAAGCGGTGTTCCAGAACTGTACGGTGAAGTTTTACTATTTCCATATACTTCCATACGCACTGGTGACTGGCCAACGCTTCCTCTCCCTGATTGGAATCTTTGTAAGGGGTTGTCATAGCTTCTCCTTTCTATCTACTAGTTAATCGTTAATATGGCAACTGTTAATTAGTTAACGGTCAGTATTATAATCTGGTTTTTTTGAAATTTCAAGATGGCAAATTGTGAAATTTTTGTGAAATGCAGGAATGGATATTGGCAGCAAAACAGCTTGACCGCAGTTTTATGGCAGGGCGGCTTGCCTCCAGCCGTCATAACCGTTTTCCGCAGTTTTATAATGTCGAAAAGTGTCGTTCGATTGGATCTTGTTACCTTCTCCTTCCAGTGCTAAACTTTAGGTAGCATCAATAACACTGATGCTAAACATATCAACGTAAAGCATATATTTCTTCTATCCTTTTCTGGTCATCTGGCCGTCTTGTTATTCTTATTTTTTCAGAAAATCTATGCTTTTCCTTTCTTGTGAAACAGCAGGAG
>UQMJ01000004.1 GCA_900542035.1 uncultured Clostridium sp. | reverse complement strand
AAAATGGGGAAATTCTCCCTCTTTGAGGCGTGTTACCCCTGTACACGGATGCTAGCGGTTCTGAATTGCAAAAAGGAAACTGCCCGCAGACAGTTTCCTTTTTTATATTTCATATCTAATACCTTCCATAAAGTCTGGCCATCCTGCGGCACTTATCCGCAATTTCCCCAGTCAGTTCCCCATCCAGCATTCTCCACTTCCAGTTGGTTCCAACTGTTGCAGGCTCATTGATCCGGGCGCTGGAATCCAGGCCCAGATAATCCTGCACCGGAATAATCGCCAGGTCTGCAATGCTTGATAGCGCCAGACGGATAAATTCCCAGTTTACGTTTTCTGCCTTCTCCGGATTTATATTCAGGTAATCGGCAGTAAATTCCAAATCTGCTCCTTCCAGCTTGTCAAACCAGCCCTGAACCGTATCATTATCATGGGTTCCTGTATAAACGACACAGTTTGGATTTTTATAATTGTGGGGCAGATAGGCGCTGGAACCGCTGGCGTCAAATGCAAATTCCAGGATCTTCATTCCAGGAAAACCGGATGCTTCCAACAGTTCATAGACGCTTGGAGTCAGGGTTCCCAAATCTTCCGCGATTACCGGAAGGCTTCCAAACCAGCCTTTCAGCGTATTAAAAAGCTTCATTCCAGGGCCTTTTTCCCAATGGCCGTTCATCGCGGTTTCTTCCCCATAAGGAATGGAATAATACTCGTCAAAGCCTCTGAAATGGTCGATTCTTACTACATCATACAGACGGAAGCTGTAGTCGGTTCTGCGGATCCACCAGCCAAATCCGGTTTTTTCATGGTAGTCCCAGTCGTACAGCGGATTTCCCCACAGCTGTCCGGTTTCCGAAAATGCATCCGGCGGACAGCCTGCAACGGCTTTCGGCGTCCCGTCGGGTTCAAACTGGAACATTTCCGGATGCGCCCAGGCGTCTGCACTGTCAAATGAAACGTAAATCGGAATGTCGCCAATCATGCGGATCCCTTTTTCATTGGCATAGTTTCTCAGCCTGGTCCACTGGTCTGTAAATGTCAGTTGCAAAAACTCATGGAAGCCAATCTCATCTGCCAGCTCCCTCCGGTAATGATCCAAAGCCTCCGGACGGCGCAGCCGGATTCCTTCTTCCCATTTTGTCCACTCTTTATCATCAAATGCTTCTCTAAGCGCCATATAAAAGCAGTATTCTACAGTATCTTCCATTAACCCCTGTCTGGCTTTTTCATGGATTTTTTCCGGAGAATCCAGGTTTTCTTTTTCTTTCCAGTTTTCATAAGCTATTTTGAAAAGGCTCTTTTTCCCTGCATGGACTTTGTCGTAATCGATAGTTCTTAAATCGTCTCCAAAATCCGTTTCCAGACACGCTTCTTCTGTCAAAAGCCCTTCCTCTACCAACTGCTCCAAATCAATCAACAGCGGATTTCCTGCAAATGCAGAAAAAGACTGGTAAGGGGAATCTCCATATCCAGTGGGTCCTAACGGCAGTATCTGCCAGTATTTCTGTCCTGCCTGGGCAAGGATGTCTACAAATTCATATGCTTCCCTGGAAAACGAGCCGATTCCATATCTGGACGGCAGACTGAAAACCGGAAGCAGCATTCCGCACTCTCTCATATCTGTTCTCTCCCCTGAACGTTTTCTGACGCCGGAAAACACTTATAAATCAGACCGTTCCGGCAATACTTAATTATATCAGTTTCCACATTTCAATGCAATATTTTCCCCTTCAGGATTGTGAATTTGCAAAATTCATAGTACAATAACAGACAAATCCCTGTCTGGGAAAAATGAATTGAGGTGACAGACGTATGAAATTTGTATATCCGGCGGTCTTTAAAAAGAAGGAAGATGGCATGATTCATGTAACCTTTCCAGATTTAGAAGGCTGCTATGCAGAAGGCCCCACGATGGAAGACGCGTTAGAAAAGGCCAAAGAAGCAGAAATAGACTGGATCGCGTTAGAACTGGAAGAATCCTTTGATTTGCCGGCCCGAAGCCGCGAAGTCGACATTCCGACAGAAGAAGGGGACGTAATCCGCAATGTTACTGCTACCATCCGCCTGCGGGACGGTTGGGACGAATAAAAAGGGGGCCAAAAGCCCCCTTCCTGTTTTCTTCTGTTTATTTTTCTGTTTCCGAAAACCTTAGTGTTCGCCGCATTCGTGAGCGTGTTCGTGCTCATGGCAGACTGAACCGGTAGACTCTAATTCTCCCCGTAAGTATGCTTCTACAGCAGATTTTGCATCTCCCTGTGCGCCTAATACCACTTCTACGCCGCGCTCATTAAAAATATCTACGGCGCCGCCTCCCATACCGCCGGCGATCATCACTTCTACACCCATGTCCGCCAGAAAGTTGGGAAGGAATCCTGGTCTGTGTCCTGGGTTGGGAACGGACTGTTCAGACGTGATTTTCCCATCTTCCGCATCATAAATCATAAAGTTTTCACAATGTCCAAAATGTGGCCAAATCTGGCTTCCGTTACAAGAAACTGCAATTTTCATAGTTTGATTCTCCTTTTTTATTTCTATGATAAACTGCTGAATTGTAGATTCAGCAGTTCCATTACTTTTTTATAGATTTCCCTTACTGCGTTTCCGGCCGCGCAGTCTATATCTGCAATAGAGCGGCCTGTATTGACTGCTTTTACCGCTTCAGGATCAAATGGGATTTTCCCCACAAACGGCAGGTTTTGTGTCTGACAGAACGTTTCTATCTTTCTGGTGTAGTCCGGACTGGCATCCCATTTATTGACGCATACCGCCAGCTTTGCCTGAAAGGTCTCTGCAGTTTTTACCAGACGGCCCAGATCGCTGTATCCGCTTTCGCTGGCTTCTGCCACAATCAGTACCAGATCCATTCCGCTGATAGAAGAAATGACCGGACATCCAATCCCAGGAGACCCATCTGCAATGGCCAGGTCACAGTCCAGCGCATTTTTTAGCATCGCCATTTTTACATCTGTTACCAGTTTGCCGGAATTGCCCCGTCCCATTTTCAGCGCTGCTGTAGAAAACACCTGATTTCCACGGTACAGTTCTCTCCTTCCGGCAATATCCGGAACCAGAGAAACTGCCTGGACCGGACATACAAACTGGCACACCCCACAGCCCTCGCAGGCGTATTCATTTACAACTGCCTTTCCATCAAAGAGACGGATGGCTTCAAACCTGCAGGAGGCTTCGCATTTTCCGCAGCCGGTACAGATATCCGGATCTGCTTGTGCCTTGTCTCCTCCCATAAACTCGGTTACTTCCGGTTCAGTCTCCTGTTCCATAACCAGATGGAGGTTGGGCGCGTCTACATCGCAGTCTGCAGCCGCCCTTGCCTTGGACAAGCGGATAAATGCTGCTGATACCGTCGTCTTTCCAGTGCCTCCCTTACCGCTTAATACCAGCAATCGCTTCATCGGATGCCTCCTATCTGTTCCAGAATGGCACGAAAACGTTCTTTTTCCTCTGGAAACCTTTCTGTAATCAATGTTCCTTTGGCAATACACTCTGCAAATTCCGGATGATAGGGAATCTTTGCCAGAACCGGCATACCAGTCTGCCTGCAGAACTCTTCTAACGGCTGATAAGGTTCTGTTTCTTTATTCAGGATTACTCCGCATTTTTTTCCAAGAAGGGACGCCAGCTCATAAACCATTTTAAAGTTATGAAAGCCAAAGGCTGTCGGTTCTGCTACCAGAATGCAGAAGTCTGCATCCATAATGCTTTCCATAACGCTGCAGGCGCTTCCTGGCGGACAGTCGATAATCGTCAGCCCTTCTGCCTCCTTCAGGGCTTTTCGGATAACGGGAATACCGGAAGCTTCTCCCAGGTTGAGCACGCCTGTAATGACGCGAATCGATCCTCTTGTGCCAATCTCCAGTCTTCCGACCGGCTTTTCTTTCTCTGTAATGGCATTTTCCGGACAGACCAGCTTACAGCCGCCGCAGCTGTGACAGACCTCTGGAAACACCATTGTTTTTCCCCTGACGTGCATCAGGGCATGGAAACGACAAAATTGTACACATTTTTTGCATCCCGTACATTTTTCCAAATCAAACTCTGGAAGCAGGGTGCAAACCTGCGTTTCCTGGACGTTCTCCGGCTTTAAAAACAGACGGCCGTTGGGTTCTTCTACATCGCAGTCAATGTAACTGGCATTTTCCGCTGCCGCCGCCAGGTTCACTGCCGCCATCGTTTTCCCCGCTCCGCCTTTCCCGCTTAAACACGCAATTTTCATTGTATGCCATGGAATCCGCCGTGAAATCTGGTCAGCTCTTCCAGCCTTCCATCTCCCCATGCGGCTAAATCATCTGCAGCGGCTTTATTTACGGATTTATAAATCTTCATCCCTGCGGCTTTCAGAACCTCTGCCGCATTTTCCCCGCAGCGGACGGTAATCAGCAC
Organism: uncultured Clostridium sp.; assembly: GCA_900542035.1. GTDB lineage: Bacteria > Bacillota > Clostridia > Lachnospirales > Lachnospiraceae > UMGS1370. The sequence continues at coordinate 143,675 of UQMJ01000004.1, read as the reverse complement.
ATCCGCATTGCTGTCTGCCAGGAACTGGGCAGCCTGTATTCCTGCGCCGCTCTGGGCCTGGGCAGCCGGATTTTCTAAAATCGTATTCGTTCCATCCTCATGGAACAGAAAATATGGCGCGCGGGACAGTACAATGCAGACATCCTGCTTATTTTCGTCTAACGGAATTGCAATTTTCATCCCTTTTCCCTCCTTCACTGTCACCTTCCTGCAGCTGCGCCGGTGTTTCCTGCATCCTCCGCAGCCGCAGTCTTTTTCCCTTCCATCGCAAAGCTGATAGTCTCCGCCCTCGATCCGCAGCGGCAGGCCGTCAACCAGTACCTCTGCCAGCTTTTTTCTTGCTGAATTGTAAATGAGCTGGACTGTCGTTCTGGCCACCTGCATATAAGCGCTGCATTCTTCCTGGGAAAATCCTTCCTTATCAATCAGGCGGATCGCTTCATACTCATCAACGGTTAAAATAACCGTCTCATCCGGCGAAACTTCGCCCGCTGGCAGAAACGCTCTTGTCTGCGGCATCTGACATACTTTTCTGCATTTCTTTGGCCTCGGCATAGGTGTTCTGCCTCCTTTCGTCCGGCATGGCCTGCCGGTTTTCATTTATGGCATATGTCATTTATTAATTGCAGTATAACGCAGTTTATGGCATATGTCAATATTATAATTGTCATATGCCATAAACTATGATTTTCTATGTTATTGTCAAATTATTGAGAAACCATGTGTACATCAATCTGGTTAAATGGAATCTCAATTCCTGCCTTGTCATACTCCAGCTTTACCGCTTCGGTAATGTTCCAGCGGCATTCCCAGTAGTTTTCACTGGCCGCCCAGGCTCTTCCGCCAATCAGAACCGCGCTGTCTCCCAGACTGTCTACAAATACCTGAATCGGTTCTTCCTTCAGCACCAGGGGATGTTCTTCAAACAGCCTCTGTAAAATCTCTTTTGCCTTCTTTAAATCTGCCGTATAGCTGATTCCAACTGAAATATCCACTCTCCGCTTTCCCATACCGGTTACATTAGTCATCGGCTCGTTGGACAAAGTGCCGTTGGGAATTACAATCTTCCGGTTATCTGCAGAAACCAGGGTTGTATATACCACTCCGATATTGGAAACCTGACCTTCCCCTCCTTGTGAAATAATATAATCTCCCACTTTAAACGGCTTTGTTACCAGAATCAGTACGCCGCCTGCAAGGTTGGTCAGGGTTCCCTGAAGGGCTAAACCAATGGCAATACCCGCAGAACCTAACAGCGCAATAATGGATGCCGAACTGATTCCAATTTTCTCCGCTGCTATAAAAATCAGGATTCCATACTGGAAGGCCTTTGCCACAGATACCAGAAAACGGCTGATTCCAATCTCCAGCCCCATCTTATCCAGGGTACGCTTCAGGAACTTACTGGTAAATTTAATTACCCTGCTTCCAATCAGCAGAATAACTGCGGCTGCAAACAGCCGATAACCAAAACTCATCAGCCCTGGAATCCACCCTTTCATGGTTTCAATAATCACATCGGGATTCAGACGGGCAATGTCTTCTGCCAGCTCCGCTCCCACTTCCAGCGTCTCCTGAACCACTGCCTGTGTCGTTTCTTCCATCCATCATCCTCCTAATGGTCAGCCTTCCGCAAAGTTTCCTACTTTGTTCCGGCTGCCTTTGTCTTTCTGTCCGGCGCTTTCTTGGCTGCCGCCGGTTTCTTTGGCTCAGCCGCTTTCTTGGCCGCTGTCTCCTTCTTTGGCTCAGACTCCTTCTTAGCCACCGCTGTCTTCCTTGGCTCAGCCGCTTTTTTAGCCGCCGTCTTCTTCTTTGGCTCGGACTCCTTTTTGGCCGCTGTCTTCTTTGCTGCCTTCTCAGGAGCCGGAGTACAGGTAAATACGCTGACGCTCATCGGCGCAATATTAATTTCGATCGAATTTTCTTTTTCATCCCATTCCATCTTCTTAGAAGACTTCATTCTTGCATTTACCATGCCGGATCCGCCGTATTTCTTTGCATCGCTGTTTAAAATCTCTTTGTATTTTCCTGCAAACGGAACACCTACCCTGAATTTCTGATGGGCCATATTGTCAAAGTTGCAGACAAACAGCAGGGTTTCTTCCGGCTTCTTTGTCTTTCTCACAAACATTACCATGCTTAATTCATGATAGGAGCAGTTGATCCATTCAAATCCGTCTGGATCGTAATCTAACTGAGATAATGCCGGATGTCCTGCATACAAGCCATTTAAGTCCTTAACAAACTCCTGCATCTGGCTGTGCAGCGGATACTGGAGCAGATTCCACTCCAGGCTGGCATTTTCGTTCCACTCATCCACCTGTGCAAAATCCTGTCCCATAAACAGCAGCTTTTTGCCAGGATGTCCCATATAAAATCCATAGGCAGCTCTTAAATTGGCCGCTTTCTGCTCTAAAGTCTCTCCAGGCATCTTTCCAATCATTGAGCCTTTTCCATGAACTACTTCATCATGGGAAAATACCAGGATAAAATCCTCGCTGTATGCATACAGCATGGAGAAGGTCAGCTGGCCATAATTATTTTTCCGGAAATAAGGATCGCATTTCATATAGCTTAGAAAATCATTCATCCAGCCCATATTCCACTTATAATCAAATCCCAGTCCGTCCTCTTTTACGTCAGTCGTAATCTTCGGCCATGCAGTTGATTCCTCTGCAATCAGAACCGCTCCTTTCATCTGCCCTTTAAAGACCGAGTTTAAATGCTTTAAAAACTCTACGGCCTCCAGATTTTCATGGCCTCCATAAATATTAGCAACCCACTCGCCGTCATTTTTTCCGTAATCCAGATACAGCATGGAAGCGACTGCATCCATACGAATTCCATCTGCATGGTACTTTTTGGCCCAGAACAAGGCATTGGCAATCAGGAAATTGGAAACCTGCGGTCTTCCGTAATTATAAATCAGGGTTCCCCAGTGAGGATGGGATCCCTGTCTTGGATCGGCGTGTTCATAGACGCAGGTGCCGTCAAATGCTGCCAGTCCATAGCTGTCTCTTGGGAAATGAGCCGGTACCCAGTCCAGAATTACGCCGATTCCCTGCTCATGCATATAATCCATGAAATACATAAAATCGTCCGGCGTACCATAACGGCTGGTCGGCGCATAATATCCGGTTACCTGATAGCCCCAGGAAGCGTCTAACGGGTGTTCCATTACCGGCATCAGCTCCACGTGGGTGTATCCCATCATTTTGACATAGTCTGCCAGTTTTACTGCGATTTCCTTGTAATTGTAAAACTCCGAACCCAGAATTTCATTGCCATTGTCATCCAGGGCAATGTCCTTGCGCATCCAGGAACCCAGATGGACTTCATAAATGGACATCGGCTTACTTTTTGAATCTTCTGCCGCCCGTTTTTTCATCCAGTCCTGATCCTTCCACTGGTACTTGTCCGTGTTCCAGACAATCGATGCATTGTGGGGACGCAGTTCAGAATAATTCCCATAAGGATCCGCCTTTAAAATCGGATCCCCGTTTTTGCATTTTACCTCGTATTTGTAAAGAGTTCCCTCTGTCAGATCCGGCATAAAGATCTCAAACACGCCGGAATTGCCCAGGCGGCGCATCTGATTGCGGCGGCCGTCCCACAGGTTAAAATCTCCTACTACGCTGACGCGCATGGCGCATGGCGCCCATACCGCAAAATAAACTCCGGACACCCCATTTACTGTCATTGGGTGCGCTCCTAATTTCTCGTAAATCGTATAGTGGATTCCTGCTTCAAACTTCTTTAAATCTTCTTCGGAAATCTGAGGTCTGAATGCATACGGATCCTTTAAATCTTCTGTAACCCCGTTATCAAACGTAACCCTAAGCCTATAATCCGGAATGGTCTTTCTGGGAAGAAGGGCGGCAAAAAATCCTGCCTCATCTGCCAGTTCCATTGGATAGGTTTTATCTCCCACTACTACCAGGGCTTCCTTCGCAGTCGGCATCAGAAGCTGAACCAGTACTCCCTCCTCTGTAATATGCGGGCCCAGCAGCTCATGGGGATTTGCAGACTCCGAATAAACCAGCTCTTCAATCCCTGCCCAATCCATTAAATCGTATAATTTTCTATCCATAATACTTCCCCCTTGTTAGTAGTATTTCTACACAAATTCCTTTTAACAGTTTACCATTTTTCCCTATAAATTACAATGACAATCGGTAGTAGGCCAGCATCAGATCCACAACTCTTCCGTAGCTTTTTACCCCTTCCTCCTGTTCATTTAATTTCAAATAGGTATCGTTAATCTTTGTGGCTGTCTCCGCCACTTTTCCTTCGTATTTATCCCAGAACAGGGTATTGGCCGCCAGATTGTTTGCCACTGTTTCCGGCAGTCTGCCATACAGTTCAAAATACTGTTCTGGATTTTCTTTATACAGGGCGTTGGTGGCATAGATCCAGCCTGTCAGATAGCCGCTGTACTGGTATTCCGGCAAATCGGAACCAATGCAGGCCAGATAGCCGATAAAATTGGCTTCATCTTCCCGCATAAATCCCTTTAAATGGGACAGCTCGTGGCAAACCGTATGGGGAATGTTATAAGGCGTCATGGTCCGGTTAAAGTTTGCCTCAATCGTAAACGGAGAATATACGCCTGACAGCTGCTGCACCGATAATATCCAGGAAATGCCCACTGGTTTCGGATTTGGATAAAATCCGGCCAGCTGAGATAGGTTTTTCCCAGCTTTTCCATGGCTTTTACCCCTTCTTTCCCCATGTTCCAGGCTTCTTTAAACGTCAGCGCCTGATTCTGGGATGCCTGTCCTGTTTCTTTTCTTGAAACCTGAATGACCTGTTCCATCAAAAATTCGCAGAGCCGGTACAATTCTTCCTCAGAAGAGTCCCTGGTATCGAAACCAATTACCTGGGAAAACGGCGTTCTGGAATAATTGATCCCGCACGCGGCCACATACAGAAAGCAAAGGCAGGACGCCAGAAACAACCCGTTTTTTATCAAAAGCCACGGCTTTTTGATATGACGGATTCCATAGAATATTATCAGCACTGCCAGTCCATAGATTCCTGCTTCCACAATGGAAAAGGAAAACAAACCGGAAATCCTTCCCAATATACCGGCCAGAACCGGATAAATCCTGGTTCCGTACCAGTCTGCAAATCCCGATACCGTCCTGGCGGCCGACATTCCCCCAAATGCCCCCAAAAACAGCAGGATTGCTGCGATTATTTGCCAGAATTTTTTCATTTTTTCTATCATAAGACATTCTCCAGCAACTTTTCTTTCTATTTTACTGTATTTTTGCAGAAATTGCCATAGAAGGATCTCTACGGTTTTCTTGTTTTTTCTTATATTTTTATAAAAACCCTTGCACAAATAGGAAATCTCGTTTAAACTCTATCTCTAGCATCAATGTATTTTTTATAATAAAGCGAGGAAATTATGAGTCAGAATTCAGATAAATTAGAAACTAAAAATGAAAAAGAAACGGTCAACTGGAAATCCGAGCTAATCAGCTGGATACAGATTATTATAGCGGCTGCTGTCATCGCCCTGTTTTTAAACAGCTGCATCATTGCCAACAGCCAGATACCCAGCGAATCCATGGAAAACACCATTATGGCCCACGATCGGGTCATTGGTTCCCGATTGTCTTATCTGTTTTCGGAACCGGAAAGAGGGGACGTTATCATTTTCCATTATCCGGACGATCCGACAGGAGATACGTACTATGTAAAACGTGTCATCGGACTTCCAGGAGATGTGATTGATATCCACGACGGCGGCGTCTACTTAAACGGATCGGATACTCCGTTAGACGAGCCTTATATCAAGGAACCTATGGAAACGGATCCCAATCATCCGCTCCACTTCGAAGTGCCGGAAGACAGTTATTTTATGATGGGCGACAACCGCAACGATTCCTGGGATGCCCGCTTCTGGGAGAACACCTGGGTAACGAAAGACAAGCTGATTGCCAAAGTGCTGTTCCGTTACTATCCGTTTAACAAAATGGGCGTAATTCATTAAAGTTGGAACTGCCGGTCAGCAGAGATTGCTCTGCTGGCGGCAGTTCTTTTTTTGTCATTTTTTCCGATTGAAAACGGGCAAAGAAAAACGGACTCCCAAGAGTCCGTCTTCTTTTTCACGCTGTCCTAGTTAGCGGAAGTGTATTCAATTCCATTAATCTTGTTTTCCCTGCTGCTGTAGAATGTAAGGGTAAATCCCTCACAGTCATATTTGTAAACGCCTTTGGACTCTGTGTAATCTGAGCCGTACACTTCCTCCATTTCCGCTATTGTAGATCCAATGGCAATGCCTTCGGCAGTCGCCACATTTCCCGTCTTAAAATAGATGGAGTTAATGCAGTCCTTCTTGTCTACCGGATATGTGGAAATCTCAAAATCCTTATAAACGTATACTTTTTCTTTGCCCTGATAGCTACAGTTCTCTGCCTCGTAGTAGTTCTCAGCCTTTCCCAGTTCGGAAAGTACCGGCGCGGCTTCTTCATTAATGGAAATCTCCACACCGTCTGAGCTGAAACTGCCTGACGCATCAGCGGCCAATGCAGTCGTCGTACCTAAAATACCAACGAAGAGAACTGCCGTCGTGAGCAGCACCCATAACTTTTTTCTCATGGTAATCGCTCCCTTTCTCTTCTCTCTGTGTAATTTATTTTAGCATTTTTATCTGTCAAATTCAAGGCGGCGACCCTTCGAAAACCTTACAATATTCTAACGATTCCACGTCCATTTTTTTACGCGTGATTTTCAATTTCCATCAGCATATCTACCCTGCGCTGGTGACGTCCGCCCTCATACTGGGCGTTCAGCCATTCTTCGGTAATCATTTTGGCCATTTCACTGCCTACAACCCTTGCTCCAAAGGCCAATACATTGGAATTGTTATGCATTCTGGACAATTTTGCAGTGTATGGTTCGCTGCATACACACGCGCGGATTCCTTTCACTTTATTGGCTGCCAGGGAGATTCCCACGCCGGTGCCGCAGATAACAATTCCCAGATCTGCCTCTTTGGAGGCGACTGCTCTTCCCACCTTTTCGCCGTATACCGGATAATCGCAGCTCTCAGAAGAGTTGGTTCCCAGATCCAGAACCTGATAGCCCTTTTCCTTTACAAATTCCTTAATGATGTTTTTCAGTTCTACCGCTGTATGATCATTTCCCATTGCAATTTTCATATGATTCATTCTCCTTTTTTTCCTGTATTTCTTCTATTATCTCTCTTCCTGTTCTTCTGCCAGCGCTTCCGAGTAAGCAAAAAACGCCTGGATTCTGTCCAATCTGGACGTCATGGATACCAGCAGCAAATCTGCTATGGTAAGCGCCGCCATTGCCTCTACTACTACCACTGCCCTGGGGACAATAATCGGGTCGTGGCGGCCCCTTATCTCTATTTGTTTTTCCTGTCCCTGACGGTTTACCGTCTCCTGGACAGCCGCAATGGAAGGAGTCGGCTTAAAGGCCGCCCGAAAAGTCAGTTTGCTTCCATCGCTGATTCCACCTAAAATGCCGCCGGAATGATTGGTCTTTTTCGAAATCTGTCCATGTTCATCCAGGCAGAACGGATCGTTATTGTCTTTTCCATTGGATGCAGCCGCCTGGAATCCATCGCCGATTTCAAAGCCCTTTACGGCTCCAATGGACATGACCGCTTTTGCCAGACTGGCGTTTAACTTATCAAATACCGGCTCTCCAATCCCTGTCGGCAGGCCGTCTATCTCGCACTGGATTACGCCTCCGGCTGAATTTTTCTGTTTCATCAGTTCTTCCAGATAGTGTTCCGCATCCTTTGCCGCCTGGGCATCCGGCATATACAGACGGTTCTTTTCCCGTTCGCTCCAGTCAAACCGTTCCAGACTTACCGATACCGGACCGATGGACTTGGAAAACGCCCGTATGGTAATTCCCAGGCTTTCCAGAAATTTGGCCGCCACTGCTCCGGCCGCCACTCTTCCAATGGTCTCTCGTCCAGAAGAACGGCCGCCTCCCCGATAATCCCGAAAACCATACTTCTGGTCAAAGGTATAGTCTGCGTGTCCTGGACGGTAAATGTCCATAATGTTGCTGTAGTCTTTGGATCTCTGATCCTGGTTGCGTACAAACATGGCAATGGGCGTACCTGTGGTGCGCCCTTCAAATACGCCGGACAAAATCTCCGCTTTATCCCCTTCCTGTCTCTGGGTTGTAAAGCGGCTCTGGCCAGGCTTTCTCCGATCCAGATATGCCTGGACGTCCTCTTCTGCTAAGGGAAGTCCTGCCGGACAGCCGTCAATGACTACTCCGACGCCTGCCCCATGAGATTCTCCCCAAGTTGTAATCTTCCATATTGTTCCCAGTGTGGAACCTGCCATAATGCCGTCTCCTCGCTGTTTGTTTTCCTTCTCTTACTGAACCTTTACAATGACGCAGCAGTTTGGCTCATTGACCAGGATTTCCCTGCTGCTCATTACCATCTGTTTTTTTTCATAATCCATGGCAAAAAATGTAATGGTGCCGCTGTCGTGGTTTAATGACGCAATATGCTTCTGATCCGGAAAAATAGCCAGATCTTTTGGATAATCGCCGCTGACTGGAAGGCTGAACAGCATCTCCAGAAGACCGGTTTCTTCATCCCTGGAATAAACCGTTACCACGTTGTCTCCTGCATTGGTGCAGTACAGATATTTTTCATCCGGAGACAGACGCATTGCGCAGGCCGCAGTCAGATTGCCATTGTCCTTCTGCTCCGCAACTGTAGAAATCGTCTGGATTTTCTCAATTCTGGGCGCTCTGTCTCCTGTCTCGTAAGTAAATACGTCAATTACATTTTTTATCTCATACATCAGGTAGATGAACCGGCCGTCTGCGCTGAACCGGAAATGTCTGGGCGCAGACTCTCTCTCGCAGCGGATTGCGTCTACCTGCACCAGTTTTTCCTCTTTTTCATCAAACCGGTAAATCTTTACCTGGTCAATTCCCAAGTCGGCAGCCATAACGTATTTATTGTCCGGCGTCCTTCTGGTACAGCTGACATGAGGACGGAAGTTACGTTCTGCCACGCTGCCGTAGCCTTTATGGAATACGCCGTCTACAATATTTCCTACGGATCCGTCCTTGTTCAGTTTTAATATGGTAGCTTTTCCGTCATGATAGCCGGAAACGAATACGTATTTATCCGCCGCGTCCGTAGAAAGATGGCAGCCTCTCATTCCCTTGATATTGGCGCTGTTTAAACGGGTCAGCGCGCCATTTGGCAAAATCCGGAATGATACAACGCCTTCATCTGCAATGGAATACAGCGTCTTGCCGTCGCTGGACGCAATCACATATGAAGAATTGTCCACATCTACTTCGCAGCGCTCTATAAAGGTACCTTTCTCGACATCTACATCATATACCGTAATTCCCTTCGCTTTGCCTGTGTAGGAGTAGGAGCCTACATAAGCCATATATTTCCCTTCCATGGTAAAACTTCCTCCTAAATTTTCCCTTCTAATCAGCATCAAGATACACTGATGCTATCATAACATAAAAATTCTTTTTTGTTAACAAAAATCTATCAGAAAGTATTGACACCCCTGTATATGCGAGTATAATGTGTTTTTGGTAGTTTATTATTTGTAAACTTTTTCTTTATTTTTATCGTCAGTTAGTATTTCTAAACTTTTATTTTACAAGGAGGCATCTGATGCAAATCGGTGCAAAATTAAAAGAACTCCGTATTTTAAATGGCCTTACCCAGGAAGAGCTGGCAGACCGTACGGAATTGTCAAAGGGATTTATCTCCCAGCTGGAGCGGGATTTAACTTCTCCTTCCATTGCCACCCTGATGGATATCCTGCAGTGCCTGGGTACATCCATCGGCGAGTTTTTCAACGAAACAGACGAAGAACAGATTGTATTTGGGAAAAACGATTTTTTTGAGAAAGAAGATCCAGAGCTTTCTAATTCTGTCCGCTGGCTGATTCCCAACGCCCAGAAAAATTCTATGGAACCGATTCTTCTCACACTGAAAGCCGGCGGTTCTACCTGCCAGGACGTTCCCCATGAAGGAGAAGAATTCGGCTATGTGCTTCAGGGTTCCATCTCCATCCATGTGGGTTCTGCCGTGTACAAAGCCAAAAAGGGCGACGCCTTTTATTACAGCTGCGAAAAACCCCATTACCTGACCAGCAAAACCGGAGCTTCTGTCCTATGGGTCAGCTCTCCGCCAAGTTTTTAAACCATTCTTACTTTAGGAGGACGCTATGAATCAGTCATTAATTGATTTGGTAAATATCAGCAAAAGTTTTGACGGGGATATGGTTTTAGACGACCTTTGCCTGTCCGTAAAAGAAAACACCTTCGTTACCCTTCTTGGCCCCAGCGGCTGCGGCAAAACTACTACCCTGCGCATTATCGGCGGCTTCGAGAAGCCGGATTCCGGAAAGGTAATCTTTGAAGGCAGCGACATTACCAAACTTCCGCCCAACAAGCGGCAGTTAAATACGGTATTCCAGAAATACGCTTTGTTTCCTCATATGAATATTGCAGAAAATATTGCCTTTGGATTAAAAATCAAGGGGAAATCCAAGTCTTATATTGACGACAAAATCAAATATGCCTTAAAACTGGTAAACTTAGACGGCTTTGAAAACCGAAGCGTAGATTCTTTAAGCGGCGGCCAGCAGCAGCGGATCGCCATTGCAAGAGCCATTGTAAATGAACCGAAGCTCCTTCTTTTAGACGAACCGTTAGGCGCCCTGGATCTAAAGCTCCGTCAGGATATGCAGTACGAGCTGATCCGTCTGAAAAACGAGCTGGGCATTACTTTTATCTACGTTACCCACGACCAGGAAGAAGCGCTGACCATGTCCGACACCATCGTAGTTATGAACCAGGGCTATATCCAGCAGATGGGATCTCCTGAACAGATTTACAATGAGCCGGAAAATGCCTTTGTTGCAGACTTTATCGGAGAAAGCAACATTGTAGACGGCATCATGCTGCAGGATGAGCTGGTTGAAATCTTCGGCGCTAAGTTCCCCTGCGTAGACAAAGGCTTTGGACACAACAAACCGGTAGACGTAGTCATCCGGCCAGAAGACATTGACCTAGTAAAACCGGAAGAAGGTACTCTGACCGGCGTGGTTACCCATCTGATCTTTAAAGGCGTGCACTATGAAATGGAAGTAACCACCCCCAATGGATTTGAATGGCTGGTTCACAGCACCGATATGTTCCCCGTAGGCCAAGAAGTCGGCATTCACATCGAACCTTTTGAAATCCAGATTATGAATAAGCCGGCATCCGAAGATGAGGAGGCTCTGGGCGTCAATGAATAATCCGAAAAACAAGTGGCTGGCCACCCCGTATATTGTCTGGATGGTGGGATTTACCATCATTCCCCTGGCCTTAATCGTTTATTACGGCCTGACCGATAAATCAGGCGCGTTTACTCTGGCAAATGTGCTTTCCATCGCGGAACCGGAGCACGCAAAGGCGCTGTTTCTGTCCCTGGGTCTTTCCCTTTTAAGCACCTTGATCTGCCTGGTATTAGCCTATCCCCTGGCTATGATTTTAAGAAAAAAAGGCGTCAGTTCGGGAAGCTTTATTGTATTTATTTTTATCCTCCCCATGTGGATGAACTTTCTGCTTAGGACTCTGGCTTGGCAGACGCTGCTGGAGAAAAACGGCGTCATAAACGGCATTTTAAACCTGCTTCATCTTCCAAACATTGCCATTATCAATACGCCCTGGGCCATTATCTTAGGCATGGTATATAACTTCCTGCCTTTTATGGTACTGCCCATTTATAATATCTTAATGAAAATTGACGACAATACTATCAATGCCGCCAAGGATCTGGGCGCCAGCAATCTGCAGACGTTCCTGCACATATGGCTTCCGTTAAGCCTTCCTGGCATTGTCAGCGGAATTACCATGGTGTTTGTTCCGGCCCTTACCACCTTTGTTATCTCCAATCTTCTCGGAGGAAGCAAAATCCTGCTGATTGGAAACGTCATCGAACAGGAATTTACCAAGGGCAGCAACTGGAATTTAGGATCCGGACTTTCCCTGGTACTAATGGTGTTCATCCTCATCAGTATGGCGCTGATTGCCAAATATGACAGCAACGGGGAGGGCAGAGTGTGATGAAAAAGTACAGTTTCAGGAAATTTCTAGAAGATTTTTATATGGTGCTGATTCTTCTGTTTTTATATGCGCCGATTTTTACTATGATGGTTCTGTCCTTTAACGATTCCAAATCCAGAACTCAGTGGGGCGGCTTTACTGCAAAATGGTATACCCAGATGTTTGAAAACCCCGCCATTATGGACGCACTTTACAATACCCTGGTAATTGCATTTTTATCTGCCCTCTTTGCTACCATTATCGGAACCATTGCGGCCATGGGCATCCAACAGATGAAAAAAGTTCCAAAAGCCATTGTCATGGGCGTCAACAACATCCCCATGCTGAATTCAGAGATTGTAACCGGTATTTCCCTGATGCTGGTATTCATTGCCTTTGGCATTTCCCTGGGATTTAAAACCATCCTGTTAGCTCACATTACCTTTAACATTCCCTATGTTGTGTTAAACGTCATGCCAAAGCTTAGGCAGACCGACCGGTATGCGTATGAAGCGGCCCAGGATCTCGGCGCAACTCCGGCAAAAGCCTTTTTCAAAGTGGTATTTCCGGATATTCTTCCTGGTATCCTGTCCGGATTTTTAATGGCCTTTACCATGTCTCTGGACGACTTTATCATTACCCACTTTACCAGAGGCGCCGGCATCAACACGCTGTCCACCCTGATTTACAGCGAGGTACGCCGCGGAATCCAGCCGTCCATGTACGCGCTGTCTACCGTCATTTTTGTTACGGTTCTGGCCCTGCTTTTAATCTCCAACTTTTCTCCGGAAAACCAGTCCGGCATTCCTGCTGACAAAGTTCAGGAGACCATGAAAAAGCGGCGCAGAAACAATAATATCCGGAAGGTCTGTCTGGTATTTGCCGCATTTGCCATTGTGGCTTCCGTTTCCTTTACCGCTTATAAAAAGTATTCTGCCAGTCATTCTGACGAACTTTACGTTTACAACTGGGGAGAATACATTGATCCGGAAGTAATTGAACTTTTTGAAGAAGAAACCGGCATCCATGTTACCTACGATATGTTTGAAACCAACGAGGAAATGTATCCGGTTATTGAGGCCGGAGCCGCCTGCTATGATGTGGTCTGCCCTTCTGACTACATGATTCAAAAAATGGCGGAAAACGGTCTGCTGGCCGAAATCAACTTTGACAACATTCCGAATATTTCCAATATTGACCCGCTGTTTCTGGAAAAATCCAGAAGCTTTGATCCGCAAAACCGCTACTCTGTTCCCTATACCTGGGGTACAGTAGGAATTCTCTACAATACCAAGCGGATTGAAGAACTGGGAGCGCCAGCCCCGACCAAATGGTCGGATCTATGGAATCCGGTTTACAAAGGCGAAATTCTCATGCAGGACTCTGTACGCGATGCCTTTATGGTTGCGTTAAAGTCTCTCGGGTATTCCATGAATACAGAAAATGCGGAAGAACTGAAGGAAGCCCGCGACCTGCTGATCGCCCAGAAGCCCCTGGTTCAGGCCTATGTAATCGACCAGGTCCGTGACAAAATGATCGGCGGCGAAGCCGCTGTCGGCGTAATTTATTCTGGAGAAATGCTGTATATCCAGGATGAGGTTGCAAATTTAGGACTGGACTACACCCTGGAATACGTCATTCCAGAAGAGGGAACCAACCTGTGGTTTGACTCCTGGGTCATTCCAGCCAATGCCCGCAACAAAGAAAATGCAGAGAAATGGATTGATTTCCTCTGCCGTCCGGACATTGCAAAAATGAACTTCGAATACATTACCTATTCGACCCCGAATAATGCCGCCAAAGAGCTGCTGGAGGAAGACATCCAGACCAACAAAGCCATTTTCCCAGACATGGATGAGCTGGAAGGCAGCGAAGTGTTCCAGTACCTGGGAGACGAGGCGGATTCCATCTATAACGATATGTGGAAAGAAGTAAAGTCAAACTAATAAAAGCCATTTTCTTTGAAAGATTCATTGATTTTTTTCTAAAAATGAATGGGTCTTTCTTTTTTTGCCGGAAAGGAACCAAACCTCTCCTTCTTTTCCCTTGATCTTTGCTGGATTTTATATTATATTAACTGTTAGACACACGAGTGTATATCTTTTACGAAAGGAGATTATTATGTCTCAAACCTTTACCTCTATTAAACAATATCCAGGAACGGATGATTCTATGCGCCGTTCTGCTATGGACAGCGCCGTTGGCATTGTCCGCAACAGTCTGGGAGAGTTTACTCACAGCTTCAAGTCTTCCAACTCCTTTGACGGCTTTTTTGAGCCTACTGAAAATGTAGAATGGACCACTGGCTTCTGGACCGGATGTATCTGGCTTGCTTATGAACATACTGGCGACGAGGCGTTCAAAGAGGCCGCTTTAATCCAGGCTCAGAGCTTTTTAGAGCGGATTGAACAGAAAATCGATGTCAACCATCATGACATGGGATTTTTATACAGCTTGTCCTGTGTTGCCGCTTATAAGCTGACCGGCAGCGAAGTCGGCAAAAAAGCCGCTCTTTTAGCTGCTGATCATTTGGCTGAGCGTTTCCGTACGGTCGGCAATTTCCTCCAGGCATGGGGAAATCCAGGCGAACCGAAAGAATACCGCTTAATCATTGACTGCCTTTTAAACCTTCCTCTGCTTTACTGGGCTTCTGAAGTGACCGGAGACAGCTCTTATGCAGATAAGGCAAAAGCCCATATCCAGACTGCTATGAAGTGTCTGGTAAGACCGGATCATTCCACCTACCACACCCACTTCTTTGACGTCAACACCGGAGAGCCAACCTACGGCGTAACCCATCAGGGCAACCGCAACGGTTCCGCATGGGCCAGAGGACAGGCCTGGGGCATTTACGGCGCAGCGTTAAGCTACCGTTATGTAAAAAATCCAGAGTACTTAGATCTGTTCTTTGAAGTTACCGATTACTTTATTGAGCACCTGCCAGAAGATCTGGTTCCTTACTGGGATTTCGATTTTGATACCGGCAGCAGCGAGCCAAGAGACTCTTCTGCTTCCGCTATCGCAATCTGCGGAATCTTAGAGATGTGTAAGTATCTGGATGAAGAAAAAGCAGCCCCCTATCTGGAAGCTGCTGATAAGATGCTCCGCGCGCTGATGGATCACTGCGCAAACGGCGATTATAACAAGTCCAACGGTATTCTCCTTCACGGAACCTACGCCCGCGATTCTAAGGAAAACACCTGTAAAAACCGCGGCGTAGACGAGTGCAACACCTGGGGCGACTACTTCTACATGGAAGCATTAATCCGGACTTTAAAAGACTGGAACCTGTACTGGTAAATTCCAGTCGGGTTACTGTGCGTCCCCATCCCATGGGAAATAGCGGGACAGCCAGGTTTTCGCCAGATCAATCCAGCTCTCGCAGCCCTCTTCGATTCCTCTTCCTCCTGGTCCCATGGTCAGGCGGTTTGCAAGGCCTAAACCATGCCTGCCTTCCGGATAGAGATGGAACTCTACCGGCACATGAGCGCTGCAGAGAGCGGATAAAAATAACAGGGAATTTTGTACCGGCACAGCCTCATCTGTCAAGGTGTGCCACAAAAATGTTACCGGCACGTCTTCACTGACGTGCTTTTCTAATGACTGTTCTTCTAATAGCCGTTCACAGTTTAACAGATTTTCCCCTAACAGCCCTTCCATGCTGGAATGGTTTGCAAATTCTCCTGCAGTAATGACCGGATAGGACAAAAGAAGGCCGTCAGGCTTTACGGTTTCTGCATCCGCGCCAATCATTCTCCACAGGTTTTCCTTCTTTTTCCAGAATACGCCCAGACTGGCGGCCAGATGTCCCCCAGCAGAACAGCCCTGAACGATAATCTTGTCTTTCCGGACTCCCCATTCCTCTGCGTGTTCCCGTATGATCTTCATCGATTTAGCCAGCTGTAAAAGCGCTGTTGGATAGTGGATTCCTTCTCCGCAGGAATAACGCAGGACTGCCACATGGTATCCCATTGCCATAAAGGTAAGGGCCATCGGCTCTGCTTCTCGGTCAGACGTCCTCTTATAAGCGCCTCCTGGGCACATTAAAATAAGGGGTCTGGTTTTCCCAAGTTCCAGTTCTTCTGATGCATCCCACAAATAAGTGTACAGTTTTCCCTCTGGTTCTCCCACTCCGGCAGATACCGGAATTACCTGATGTATCATAAATTGTTCCTCCTTAAACCAGGCCAGATTTCTTCCATCCTCCCTGAAGATAGAATCCAATGGAAAGGACTGCGGCAATACTCCAGCCAATCGGCCAAGACAGCCAGATTCCCGCTGCCCCCATTGGTACGGCCAGTATATAAGACAGGATAACACGAAGAATCAAATCTGTAAATGTTGCAATCATAAACTGCTTCATGCATCCGGCTCCCCTAAGCACTCCGTCCGCAATCAGTTTTGTCATGACCACCAGATAGAATGGAGATACTATCTTTAAAAATTCCACTCCGGTCTCCATAGCCAGACCGCCTGTTTCCTCCATAAAAATATGAATGACCGGCTCTGTAAAGAACCAGTAAATGACTAAAAATACAGACGCTACGAAAAGCCCCATTCCCAGTCCGGCCCGAAATCCTTTCTTTACCCGATCTGCTTTTCCGGCTCCGATGTTCTGGGCAGTAAAACTGGACAAACCATTTCCCAGAGTGGTCAATGACGTGATGGTAAATGTATTAAGCTTTACTGCTGCTGAATAACCGGCAATGACGGAAGAACCAAAACTGTTGACCAAGCTCTGGATAAATAAATTCCCCACTGAAATAAAGCTCTGCTGTAAAATACTTGGAATGGCCACCGTACTGATTCTTCGAAGCATTCCCCAGGAAAAAAGTTCAATTTCTCCTTCTGCCGGAATGGACTGCATCCGCTTTTTTAATGCAAACAGGGCAAGAATACAAGCCGCACCCTGAGCCAGAAACGTCGCCCAGGCAACGCCTGCCACTCCCCAGTGAAATACAATGACAAATACCAGATCCAGCACAATATTTCCCAGAGACGATCCAATCAGAAAGTAAAGAGGCGTTCTGGAATCTCCCAGAGAGGTAAAAATACCTGTGCTGACGTTGTAAAGAAACAGAAATAAGAAGCCTCCGATATAAATATTCAGATACAGCGCTCCATCCTCGAAGATATTTTGCGGAGTCTGAAGTCCAGAAAGCATAGGACGGCAGAAAATCAGGCCCAGGGCCATTAATATCGCGCTGATCACGCTGCTGGAAATCAGCGTCGTATACACTGCTGTTTTTAATTCCCCATACCGCTTTGCCCCAAACAGCTGGGAAATGACTACTGCGCATCCAATGTTGCTTCCCACCGCTACTGCCATAAAAATCATAGTAATGGGATAAGAGGCTCCTACCGCTGCCAAGGCGCTTTCTCCTGCAAACTTTCCGGCTACCACGCTGTCTGCAATATTATACAGTTGTTGGAAAATCACGCTGACAAACATGGGAATGGAAAACATCCACAACGCCTTGGACGGACTTCCTTGTGTTAAATCCTTATTCATTTTCTTATGCTCCTATCATATCTCTTGTCAAATTTTTCGTAATTGATTATACTATATTCAAATATTTTTTGATAATGATATTTTTTGCATTTATCCATACGTTTTATCTATGGATAGAAGGGGCTTTATGAGCACAAATTTTGATTATTACAAAATCTTTTACTACGCCGCATCCCTTGGCAGCATGACCCTGGCTGCAAAGGAACTGTTTTTGTCCCAGCCTACGGTCAGCCGCCTAATCCAGAACTTGGAAAATGATTTGGGATGCTCTCTGTTTATCCGAACAAAAAAGGGGCTTCTCCTGACGCCGGAGGGAAACATCCTCTACCAGCACATTGCCAAGGCCTGCCAGCAGATTTTTGCGGCGGAAAGCGAACTGAGCAGTCTCCAGTCTCTGGATTCCGGAACCATCCGGCTGGGCGCCAGCGAAATGACGCTTCACCATTACCTGCTGCCGCGGTTTGGCCGGTTCCACGAAGAATTTCCTTCCATCAAGTTCCGGATTCAGTCCTACAATGCCATCAGCGCAGTTGCCGCCCTGAAAAATGGGGATCTGGATTTTGCAGTGGTCATTTCTCCCATTCCTGAAGAAGAGGAGTTTGTTATTTGTCCATTAGACAGCTTCCAGGATATTGTAGTGGCCGGCCCCGCCTTTTCCTTTTTACAGGGCCGGAAGCTGTCCTTAAAAGATCTGCTGTCCTATCCTCTTATCTGTACAGAAAGCGGTACCGCTACCAGAGAATTCTGGGAACAGCAGTTTTCTGCGGAAGGATTTCATCTGCAGCCGGATATTGAACTTCCCACTACGGATCTGCTCTGTCCGCTGGCAGCCGAAAATCTCGGCCTGGCTCTTGTGCCGGAAAATTTTGCCGATCCTTTTTTAAAAAACGGCCGTCTGGTAAAACTGGATTTCAATCTTCCGGTCCCGCCGCGCCGTATCTGCGCAGTCCAGAATCCCCAGTATCCAATGTCCCTGGCCGGTCAGGCATTCTGGAATATTTGTACGGGGACGCGCTTTCCGGCGCACTGAAACCAATACACAGACAATCACACACATTCAGGAGGTATCCCATGATTATCAGAAATGAAGAGCCGAAAGATTACCAGGCCGTTGAAACTCTTACCAGAAAAGCATTTTATAACATCTATGTCCCAGGTTGTTCCGAACATTACCTGGTCCGCATCATGCGGGAGCATGAAGACTTTATTCCAGAACTGGACTTTGTAATGGAACAGGATGGGGAAATCATCGGAAACATTATGTATACCAAATCCCGCCTGATCGACGAACAGGGCACAGAAAAACAGATTCTGACCTTCGGTCCTGTTTGTATCGACCCAGCCCATCAGAGAAAGGGCCTTGGAAAGCTTCTTTTGGAGCATTCCTTTGAGAAAGCCGCCGCTCTCGGCTATGATGTTATCGTCATTTTCGGAAGTCCGGCAAACTATGTAAGCCGCGGGTTCCAGAGCTGCAAAAAGTTTAATGTCTGCGTAGAAGGCGGCAAATTCCCGTCTGCCATGATGGTAAAAGAACTGATTGCCGGCGCATTAGATGGAAAAAAATGGTTTTACTACGACAGTCCAGTCATGGCAGTTTCCGAAGAAGATGCCCAGAAATTTGACGATACCCTGGAAAAAATGGAGAAAAAGCACCTTCCCAGCCAGGATGAATTTTATATTATGAGCCACTCCTTTGTAGAATAGTGTAAGATAATACGCAAGATAGTAAGTAAGATAATAAGTAAGATAATAAGCAAGATGAGGTGAAACTGTGAGTAATTATATACCGCCCTATACCATTACCAATAGAATGCTGGAACTTGTTTCAACAATTTCAGAAAAAGTCGGAAAAATAACCACTCATAAAGAACTGGAATCCAGACCGCATTTAAGGAAAAACAACCGGATTTCTTCCATCCATTCCTCTTTAAAAATCGAGGCCAATTCCCTGTCATTATCCCAGGTCAGGGATGTGATTAATGGCCGTGTGGTATTAGGGGATCAAAAAGAAATCCAGGAAGTCAAAAACGCTTATGCCGCTTATGAAAAGATTGGGGAAATTGAGCCTTCCAGTATTTCCGATTTAAAAAGAATCCATGGAATCATGACTTACCGGACTGTCAATGAGTCTGGCGTATTCCGGAAGGGAGATGAAGGAGTATTTTCAGGAGATACCTGTATTTTTATTGCCCCGCCGCCCAATCTGATTCCGGATTTGGTAAAAAATTTACTGGACTGGGTAAAAACAAGCGGAAAAACGGTTCATCCTCTGATTGCATCGGCTGTTTTTCATTATGAATTTGTATTTATTCATCCATTTTCAGATGGAAATGGCAGAATGGCAAGATTGTGGCACACTGTTCTGCTGTACCGTTGGAGAAGCGTATTTGAATATATTCCCTTGGAAAGCCAGATTGAGCGATTTCAGGAGCGTTACTATGATGCGATCGCCAAATGCCATGTAAATGGAGATTCCAATGTATTTATTGAATTTATGCTTGAAATGATAGACCAGATTCTGGATGAGGTCATTCTTCAGGTAAACAAAACGTCCGCCGAATCCTCGGAATATGTGAAACGCCTTCTCGCGTGTATGGAATATGATATACCCTACCCCTCATCTGCCATTATGGAACGACTAGGCTTAAAGTCCAAAGAAACGTTAAGGAAACATTATCTAAAGCCGGCTCTTGCAGCAGGTCTGATACAGATGACCATACCGGATAAACCAAACAGCAGAAATCAGCGCTATGTAAAAATGTAAATCTCCGCAAAAAACCGCTGCCTGCCAGAAAAACTGGTAAGCAGCGGTTTCTTTTCCCTTATGCCATAAAACGGTAAATGTTATAAATATTGATTAAAATCAGTACGACCATCAATCCGATAAACAGCTTGTCCACGGTATCGGTATCGATTTTCTTATTAATGGAACGGCCAGCCATGCCTCCGCCGATTCCTGCGATTACCATAAGAACTAACAAAACTGCGTCGAACTCTGGAACCGTTCTGGTAATCAGGGTATTGGCTAGACTGGTAATCTGGGAAAACAGGATAATGTACAGAGAGTTTGCTGCTGCCGTCTTGGTGTCCATAGAAAAGAAATAGAACAGAACCACCAGGTTAATCGGGCCGCCGCCAATTCCTAAGAAAGAAGACATAATTCCCAGTACAAGACCAATTATCAGGCATACTCCTGCATTGGTCAGCCTGCGGGTTTTGATTTTAGATTTATTAATCGTATAGATTAAGGTTCCCAGCGTAATAATCATCAGGCATCCGGCCTGGACTGCCCCTACCATATCCTTATCTGCAAACAGATTGGACAGATACTGGAACATCATCTTGCCTACAATGCCTCCGGCAGCCGCGCCGATTGCTAACGGCGTGCCCGTCTTTGTATCTACGCTGGAATCTCCTGCCATCTTTGCCTTTATTACCGAATAACAGGACATGGACAATACCGTACAGCCAGACAGAAAGCTTATGGTTGCCACGCTTAACACCCCAAATGCGTCCAGGGTCGGCTTAATAATTACTCCGCCGCCGATTCCGCAAATTGCTCCAACAATTGACGCACCGAAACTTACCAGCACGAACAACAGATACATCATAATTTACCACTCCTATTCTACAAATCTATTTCCCTTCTATTGTAAGGGCTGATATACTTTTATTCAAGAGACTTTTATCCAAACGTTTGACCCTGCTCCGGTACTGCCTGGGAGACATCCCTTTTAATTTGCGGAAAACGTCGCCAAAATAATTGCCGTCGCTGTATCCGCAGCTTAAAGCAATTTCTGTTATGGATTCTTCGCCCTGGGCCAGCATCTTTGCTGCCGCCTCAATGCGGACATGGGTCAGATATTCCTTAAATCCAAATCCCGTCAGTTTATGGAATTTTTTAGAAAAATAAGCGGGACTCATATGAGCCTGTTCTGCCATCTTTTCCAGGCTTAACGGATCCGGATAATGGATGTACAGATAATCGGCCGCCTTTTGAATCTCCATCTCTATCTCGTCCAGACTTTCCGAAATTCCCGCTTTTTTCCCTTCCCTTCCTAAAAATGCCAGCAGTTCCAGCAGGTATCCGCCTTTCAGCATGGCACAATAGCCGTCTGCCCTCTGCCCTTCATCTTCTATTTTCCGGAACAGTTCTTCTGCATATGGGCGGCGTTCTGCGGAAATTCCGATTTTCACGGTATGAAAAAGCTGATCCACATCTGCCCCTGGACATAATTTCCGCATCAGTTCTGCTGCCGGCTCTAAAAATCCAATGGTTACCCGCTCAGCTACCGGACTGGATTCATAAGTGGTTTTGTGAAGCTGTCCTGGCCGGATTAAAATAAAATCTCCGGCATTGACATAATAAATCGAATGCCCGATAAATACCCTGCACGTACCGGAAGTCAGGTAAAACAGCTCGTAAACCGGATGGGAATGGGCGTCTCCCATCGAAAATCCTTGTTCCCTCTTTTTCCTGGTAAGCTCTGCTTCCGGCGGCCATCCATATGCCTCCGGCATAAAATTTTTTTCTTCCATCCTGTTTTCCTTCCTTCCGCACCTTCTTTTTCTCTCTTCATTTTATCCGAAACAAAACAAAAAATCAGTAGTTTTCTTGAAATAAGACAGAAAAATCGTAGAAAACCATTTATTTTTGTATTATGATGGAAACGTTCCATGAGCAGTTCATTCAGTCATATTCATGGAAAGAAAAAAGGAAGGATTTTATATTATGGGTTCTCAAGCTGAACTATCAGAAAAAGACCGGAAATTCCGTGAGTTTTCCTTAAACGCTTCGGCGTGGAAAGTAATTTTATATGTAAGCGTTCCTCTGGCTCTCTATCAGAGCTTAAATCAGCTGTTTAAGATTCTGGACTCCCTGATGGCTTCCCACATCAGCTCTTCTGCGGTGTCCACCATCTCTTATCTGTCCCAGCTGGACATGACCCTGTCGGCCTTAGGCGGCGGTCTGGCAGTTGGCGCAGGCGTTAAAATCAGCGAAGCCTATGGAGCCGGAGACTTTGACCTGGTAAAAAAACGGGTCAGCACCCTTTACTCGCTGTGCGCCGCCGTCAGTATCCTTCTTCTGGGCGTTTTGCTCCCTTTCACAGAAGAATTTTTAAGATTCGCCGGTACTCCGGAAGAATTTATGGCTGACGGCGTTTCTTATTTTCGCCTGGACTTAATCGGCATGGTCATTATGTTTTTTAACAATGTCTATATTTCTGTCGAACGGGCCAGGGGGCATTCCAGATGGATTCTGATCCTCAATGTCGCCGTCATTGCTGTAAAATTAATTCTGACCGCAGTATTCGTATATGGATTCCACGGCGGGATTCACATGATTGCCATTGCCACCATCATCTCCCAGGCGCTGATGTTTGCCGCCGCTGTCGTCAACATCTGCCAGCCAGGCAATGCTTTTGGATTCTCCTTTTCCAGCATTTCCTTAAAAAAGACAGTGGTTCTGCCCATTTTAACTCTGTCCGGTCCGGTTATTGTGGAAAAAGCGGCCTTCTCCCTGGGAAAAGTCCTGGTCAATTCCATGAGCACCGTTTACGGCGCCCTGACCGTAGGCGCTCTTGGTATTTCAAACAACATCGGAGGAATCAGTACCACTCCCCACATCGGATTCCAGGATGGAAGTTCTGCCATCATCAGCCAGAATTTAGGAGCCGGAAAACCGGCCAGGGCGCTGGAAATCTTCTTTTGGACAGCTGCTATTAATATGGCCATCAGTACCGTTACCATGGTCCTCAATCTGGTCTTTCTGCGTCAGATTACCTGGCTGTTTGCCCAGAACGACCCTGCTTTTCAGGAGCTGATTATATCCATCTACCGGTTTGAAGCATGGGGCGCCATTCCTCTGGGAATCAACTCAGCAGTTGTCGGAATGCTTTACGGCTTTGGAAAAACCAAATCCACCCTGTTTATCAACTTCTGTCGGGTATTCGCCTTCCGCGTTCCCGTACTCTGGGCCCTTCAGCAGTTTACTTCTCTTGGAAGCGTCAGCGTTGGGATCGTTATGGCATTCAGCAACATTGCGGTCGGCGTTTTATCTGCTGTTATCGGATTCTTTACCATTCGTCAAATCTGCAGGGAATACCACATTTCCTTGAAAAAACGTTCCAAAAAAACAGCTCTCCATCCTGCCTCCTGATACGGCAGGAATGGGGAGCTGTTTTCCTTATAGCATTGCAGTTCCGCGGCAATAAGTCTGAACCACATCGTAGTTATCCTCTAAAACTACGATGTCCGCGTCATATCCTGCCGCCAGACGGCCTTTTCTGTCATCTACCCGAAGGGCTTTCGCCGGATTAATGGTGCAGGAATTTAAAGCGGCGTCAAATGGAATCATCGCCTTTTCTACCAGAATCTTTAATCCCCGATTCATATACAGCGTACTGCCTGCAATGGTCTCCGTTCCTTTTAACCTTGCCAGTCCGTCTTCCCCAATCTCAATATCATGGCCGCCTAACTGGTAATTTCCGCCTGGAGGGCAGTGCTTAGCTCTCAGGGAATCGCTGACCATCACTGCATAATCTCTGCCTTTTGCAGTAAAATAATTGTTTAATGCAGCCAGATGGGAATGGCATCCGTCGCAGATTACTTCGCCGTAAATATCCCGAACCCTCATGGCTATTCCTACCAGCCCTGGCTTGCGGTGATGGTAAGGGGTCATGCCATTGTATACATGAGTCATAGAAACAGCTCCATTGGCAATCCCCATCAGCGCCTCTTCATAGGTTGCTGCAGAATGCCCCATACTGACCACTACGCCGTTCTGGCTGCAGTATCTGGTAAGAGCAAAGTCCTTGTCCTGTTCCGGAGCCAGGGTAATGTATTTGATCCAACCCTTTGCAGCTTCCTGATAGCCTGCAAACTGTTCCACGCTTGGCTTTGCAATGGCTTCCGGAGGCTGTGCTCCCTTATATTCCATATCCAGATAGGGGCCTTCAAAATGGATTCCTAAAATCTCTGCTCCTTCATAGCCTTCCTCAATGACCTTTGCCACGTTGGCTACTGCCGCTGTCAAAACGTCCGGCATCTGGGTTACCGTTGTGGGAAGAATGGAAGTCACTCCTTCTTCCGGAATCCGCTTCATCCAGTTTCTGAGGCCCTCCGGTTCTGCGTCATTGGTATCAAATCCATAGGCGCCATGTGTATGAATATCAATAAATCCAGGAACAATCCGTTTGTCTCCATAGTCTTCATCCGCCGGCTTTTCCCCATACTGATAAATACGGGCAATTACGCCATCCTTTACTTCCAGCTGTGCCGGAATAAACTGTCCGGCAATCCAGATCCTTCTACTTTGTATTATCATTGCAAACCCCTCTCTTTCCTGATTGTTTGATTCTAAAAATCAGTATAACCTGTTTTTTCCCGATTGGCAACCTTCTCTAAGAAGCCCATAACAAAAATCCCGCGGCTTCCCTATTCAGGAAACCGCGGAACCTGCTGCCATCTATCTTTTATTGTTCATTACTGACAATTCTCATCAATAAATGCCTTTATCTCATCCTGGCTCTTTCCGATAGCGCTGAGAACCTCAACGGAACCGTCTGCAATACCTGCCTTTGCCTCTTCCAGGGCAGCCTTGCCTTCATCAGACAACGCGTTCATTAAAATGTCGCTCTCTACAATGCCGACAGCGCCGTCTGCAAGTCCCAGAATCTCATACTCGCCAAAAGGCAGAGTTCCTTCATCCAGATACTGGCCGATTACTGTATAAACAGCATTTCCTACTTCCTTTACAATAGAAGTAGCAAACTGGGCGCTGATAGCCGGATCATCTTTGTACAGTACGGACTGGTCGCTGTCTACGCCGAATACGTATTTTCCTGCTTCGCCTGCCGCATTGTGCACGCCGTTGCCGGAACCGCCTGCACATGCGAAGATTACGTCTGCGCCTGCATCATTGTACTGGGTCATAGCCTGAGTTTTTGCAGTGTCCGGATCGTTCCATGCGCCTACATAATTGTAAACGATCTTGGTATCCGGATTGTAAGCCTTTGCCCCCTGGATATAGCCCCATAAAAATTCCTGGATAACCAGGGACTCATCCATGCCGCCGATGAAACCAATTACTCCGCTCTTTGCTAAATCGGCTGCCGCAATACCGCCCAGATAAGCTGCCTGACTGGTAGCAAAATCCACGCCGTAAGCATTGCCGTTCTCGCACTGATCGATTACGTCTTCACTGATGATGGTAAATGCAATATCAGGGAACTCGTTGGCAACCTCTACCAGATTGTCCTTAAAGTCGGAAGCCGTGATAATCAGGTCTGCGCCTGCATCAGCTGCCTCGTACATAGCCTGAAGGTTTGCCTGAAGATCGGCAGTAGTCTCTACTACATGGACATTGGCTCTGTCTGCATAATCCTTAACTGCTCTGTCTGCGCCTTCTGCCATGCTGTCCCAGTAGGACAAATCGCCTCTGTCGCGGATAAACACGTAAATTTCTTTCAGTTCTCCATCCTCTTCCTTTGGCGCCTCAGTCTCTTCTGCGCCGCCCTCTTCTGCCTTGGTTTCCTCGGCCTGGCTTCCTTCTGCTGCGGTAGTTACAGCCTGGGATTCCTCTGCTGACTTAGAACATCCTGCCAGAAGGCTTGCTGCCATCACAGCAGACATCGCCGCTGCAGCAAAACGGTTAAATTTTTTCATCTTACTCTTCCTCCTTATTCTGCTCTGCTTCCTTTTTGCACATTTCATAAAGCTTTAAGCGGTATGAGTCATCGTAGCCATCCCAGAGCGGCTGAACCTTGCTTGCTTCATCCAGGAAATAGAATACGTCTCTGCCTCTTGCTCTTCCCTGAATGGTATGCATATCAATGGCGTAATCCGGAATCTCCGGAACGTAACCGGCGTCAAATTCCTTCATGATGATGTTCTTGATGTGGTCGGTAGAACGCTCTTTCTGGCTCTTGCACAAATAACGGATGGCGTGCATGAAGAAAATTGGCCGGTCTCCATCCTTGTACGCATATTCCTTGTGAAGATCGTACATGGTCTTTACGAAAATAGGCGCCTGCTCATTTCCGAAACCGATATCTTCTACGGAAATTACCAGCAGACGATTCCACATCTTCTCTTCATGGAAGGTGGACGTCATATAAAGCTCGTAGGCCATACGAAGAGCCGTATCCTCCTCTGCCCGACGAATACATTTCTGCAGTGCGGAAATCACTAAATCCGCGTCAAGACCGTTGACGGTCTTTGTGTTAGACCATGGATCATAATACTCCTGTGCCATATTTTTTTCCTCCTTTTAGTAAAATATATTGTAACTATTCAGGGCGCCAGATTTCACATCGGAGGAATCTCCGATGCTTCTTGTCCGGCAAAGCCGGACAAGAAGATACCCCCGTCCTGGACAGTTTACAATTGATTTATGATGCAGCCTGACTCAGGCTTGCAAGCTTTTCTTTCTTTCGGGCTATCATCTTGCGGATTCCCTGGATCACGACCAGTACGGCTATGATAAACAGATATGGAAACGCCTCAATCAGCTTTAAGTCAATCTTACTGTAAAGCTGCAGGTACACGGTAATAGTGTCCGAAAATCCGTACAGCAGGGAACTCAAACACCCTACCACAGGATTTCCCTGGCTCATAGCATCCATAGCAAGAGACATATAGCCTCTTCCCGCTACCATGCCGGTAGTAAAGGAGCGCAAAGCTCCCATGGACAGATACATACCGCCAAATGCACAGGATATTCCGCAAATGGCCAGCGCTACAAATTGATGGAAAATCACGTTGATTCCAGCTGCTCTGGCGGCTTCTGGATTTTCTCCTACTGCTCGGATATTGATACCCAGCTTGGTCTTATAAAGCATCCATGCGGTCAGCGCCACAATGCCCCATCCAATATAGGTTACCAGATTCTGTCCTGAAATAATGGTTCCAAGAACTGGGATATCCTTGATAAATGGAATCTCCACAACCGGAAACGTCAGACTCTTTAATGCGCTGGAATTGGCCTTGCTGCCGGTAAGCATAACCAGTACAAATACCGTACCGCCCGAAGCAATCAGATTCATAGCAACGCCGCAGGCATTCATCGCGCCTTTCATAATCAATGCAAAGTAACCAAATATAAAGGAAACCAAAACGCCCATAAGGACAGCCACCAGACAGCCTGCCCAGAGATTCTGGGTAAAAGCGCTTATGACCACGCCGGTAAGGGCGCAGATCAGCATAGTTCCTTCAATCGCCAGATTGAAAATCCCTGACTTGGTCATCATATTGGCTGCCAGCGTAGCCAGCATAACCGGAGTGGTACTGGCAAGCACCGTCTTCCAGAAGGTAGGGGATAAGAAAAATTCTGTCATGCTGCTGCACCTCCTTCCTCTGCCTGTTTCAGAGACATCTTCTGGTCATGCCTCTGCTTTATAAAGTAAAGAAATCTCTGGGATGCCACCAGCAGAATAATGATACCCTGAAGGAAGGTGACGATCTCCGGATCCAGATCCGACGCTCTGGACATAATCTCTGCGCCTACTCTCAGGTAAGCGATAAAAAAAGCGGTAAGCGGAATGTATATGGGATTTCCATTGGCCAGCATATAAATCAAAAGACCGTCCCATACATAATTTGTCTGGGTCTGCCACTGGAACCGTTTATATACGCCTACGATCTCAATGGCGCCGCCCATACCGGCAATAGCGCCGCCTAAAAACTGGGCCATAAGGATAACAAATCCCGTCTTGATACCCGACGCTTTGGCAAATGCCGGATTACTTCCCGTCACACGCACCTTGTAACCAAAAGAAGTCTTGTTCATCAAAAAGATTACCAGGAGCGTTACCACAATCATAATCACAAATCCCCAGTGAAGCGTTGTCCCCTTAATCATGGTTCCCAGTCTCGCATCATCCGGAAACTTATAGCTTCCCCAGCTTCCGCTGGGTTCCAAAAAGAAGGTACTGATAATAGAAAGGCCAAAGTAGTAAAAAATGGAGTTTGCCATGATGGCAAGAACTACCGGATTAACCTTTGTATATTTGTTGATAATAACCGGCAGCATGGAGATCAATCCTCCAACTGCTGCAGCTGCCAGAATCTGCACCGTCTGATGGGCAATATTGGGCAGCGGAACAGAAATGGCGATCGCTGTGGAAATTACAGCTCCCATGTAAAAAGATGCATCGGAACTGATGTTAAAGATGCCGCTCTTTAAACACAGAGTCAGTCCCAGCCCCGTAAACACCAGCGGGATTGCCCGCACGATCACGTTAAAAAAGCTTCTCTTGGTCTCCAGCGGGCCCAGCATCAGTTTCTGAATCGCCACTCCTGGTGTCTCGCTGACAAAAAAGATAATAACGAACACCAAAACCATGGACAGAAGCAGCGCTGCCGCAATCCGAATTACTCCAAAGTAATTCATGATATCAAATTTTTTCGTCTTCTGCGTTTTCTTTTCCATGACCTACTCCAATCCCTCCTGCTTCTTGATTCCCAGCATATACAGTCCCAGTTCCTGTTCTGTAACCTTTGGCTCATTTTTAAGGGAGGCAACCACTTTTCCCTTATGCATAACCATAATCCGGTCGCTTAAGGAAATCAGCTCGTTTAAGTCTGCAGATACTAACAGAATCGCTTTGTTATGGTTTCTCATCTCCAGAATCTTGGAGTGGATGAACGAGATTGCTCCTACGTCTACGCCTCTGGTGGGCTGGTTCAGCACCAGCAGATCGCTTTTTGCCTTAAACTCCCTGGCCACGATAGCCTTCTGGATATTTCCCCCTGACAGGCTGCCGATAGACTGGTTCTCATCTTTTGTCTTAATCGTAAATTCCTCGATCTGCTGTGTACAGTGTTCCTTTATTTTACTGGTCTGGATCATGCCCAGCTTGTTGGTAAAGGTATCGATATTGGATACTACGAGGTTTTCCTGCACGCTCATCTCTGGAGCGCAGCCGTCTGCCATCCGATCCTCCGGTACGTGGGACATTCCTGCTTTTCGGATCGCAGTTACCGACTCTCTGGTAATGTCCCTGCCATTTAAAAATACCTTTCCCGAAATCGCCCGCATATTTCCAGTAATAATGGAAATCAGTTCGCTCTGGCCGTTTCCTTCTACGCCTGCTATGCCTACGATTTCTCCCCTATGTACGTCAAAGCTTACGCCTGACAGCTTGGGAATCTTAAACTTATCTACGTATCTTAGTTCCTCTACCCGAAGCACCTCTTCTCCTGGCTTTGCTGCTGCTTTGTCATAATCAAAGGTAATCTCCCTGCCTACCATCAGATTGGAAATGTCTTCCTCTGTTACATCCTTTGTAAGGTGGGTTCCCTGAGTCTCTCCGCCCTTTAATACGGTAATCCGGTCGCTGATGCGTTTTACTTCATTCAGCTTGTGGGAAATGAAGATAATCGTCATGCCCCTCTTTTTCAAATCCAGAAGCTTTTCAAACAATTCCTCTGTCTCCTGAGGCGTTAAAACTGCCGTAGGCTCGTCCAGAATAATCAGTTTTGCGCTGCGGTATAAAATCTTTAAAATCTCCAGTTTCTGCTTCATACCGACGCTCATATCCCGCACCCGCCTGGAAGCGTCAATATCAAAATTATACTTCTTTGCTATTTCATTAGTAATCTGGATGTCCCGCTTTTTATTCGAGACAAAGCTGGTCTTTTCCATTCCCAGCATCATATTTTCTGCTCCGGTCAAGGAATCCACCAGCATAAAATGCTGATGCACCATTCCGATTCCATGAGCAATCGCATCCTTACTGGAGGAAAGCTTCAGTTCCTCCCCATTCATATAAATGTGACCCGATGTAATGCTTTCCAATCCGTAAAGCATCTTCATCAGCGTACTCTTTCCCGCTCCGTTTTCTCCCACAAGGGCGTGAATCTCCCCTTCCTCTACAGTGAAATTCACATTGTGATTCGCCAGTACGCCGCCTTCGTAAATCTTGGTCACGTCTTTTACTTCCAGCAGATGTGCCATCAGTCTCTCCCTTCCCTTCTCCGCATCTCCTTCAGGCAATCCTCCAGCCCGCCTTTTACAATGACAGCCGTACAGCCCAGCATCAGATTTACCGGAAGGTCAAAATCCTCCACTGCAAATCCGTTCTCATCTGCTGCCGCTCCCATCTTTTCAAGCATGGTCCGGTCATCCTCCAGATATCCGTATATTTTCTTTCCAAGCGCATATGCATAGCCTATCTCAAAGCAGGTACCGCTATCCGGCTCTTTCCCACGAAATGTGTTTAAGTTGGCCGCCACATACTGACAGCTTTCGATAGCCTGTATGTTCTTCAAAAAAATCTGTTCTCCAAGAGTCTTTCCTTCGTTGGGAGCCGCCTTTTGAGCCTGCATCTCAAAGCCGTATCTGGCGCAAAGCTCCCTGTATTCAAAATAGCGTCTCTCTTTCCAATCTGGATAAAACACATCAAATCCCGCAACATAAATCTGTTCCATGGCCTTCCTCCCTAATGTTCCTTCAGCATGGCTTCCACCTTACCAAAAAACTCCTTCTGGAATGCCTTTCCATCTACAAACATGGCCGCCTGCATATGGTATTCCGGATCGTTGCACTTCCATACATCTTCTGTGGTTCTTCCCCTCAGAGGTCCTTCTGTAAAGCAGGTCAGATGCATAGGGATGGAAGTCAGGATTTCCGGATGAATCGCCGCCACTGCCGCCAGAGGATCGTGAAGTCCGCAGCCGTTTAAATAAGGATGGTTCTGCTTATATGCTCCCAGATAATGCTTCAGCGCCTCGTAAAGGAACAGGGCGCTCTTTGTGCCAATCTGATGCCACCGTTCATGATCCTCATAGGTAAATAGCGTTTTTCTGGTCACATCAAGACCGACAAGGGTCAGCGGAAGCTGAGATTCCAATACCTCTTTGCAGGCCTCTACGTCCAGGCGTACATTGGCCTCTGTTACCACCTCTGCTGCAGGTCCTATATTGCCTGGGGTAGCCAGCGCTCCGCCCATAACGTACACAGCCCCCACCTTTTCTGCTATATGAGGATTTTTCCTCAGAACCCTGGCCATATCCGTCATTGGGCCGCTGGTTACCCAGCAAAGTTCTTTTCCGTACCGTTCAATCATCCCGATGATAAAATCCGTGGCGTCCTCCGGCTTTGCCTTTCCCCAGTCTGCCTTCGTACTGGGCGGCAGTACGCCGCCAATTCCGGACATCCCATGGAACTTGCTGCCTCCGGAAAAATCCAGCTTTTCACCGCTCAGCGGCGTCTCGCTTCCCATAACCACCGGAATATCCGGCTGACCAAATAATTCCAAAGCTGTTCTGGTATTCCGGAATACGTCTCCTACATAACTCATGCCATAAGAGCAGGTAACTCCCACCACCTGGCAATCCTTCTGAGCTGCCAAATATGCCAGCGCCAAAGCGTCGTCCACTCCTGTATCGCAGCTGTATAAAATCTTCTTTTCCATGGTCAGATTCCTGCCTTCCTGATGATTTCTTCCATATGCTGCTCTGCATCGGCTATTATCTTTTCCTCGTCCAGATCCACTAGCTTCCGGTCGCGCATAACAAATTTTCCGTTAATAATTGTATGTAGGATGTCATGGCTGGTTCCCGCAGATACCACTGTGTTCTGCAGACGCTGGGTAGGACGCATATGAGGCCCTTTTACATCCATCAGGATCAAATCTGCCTTTTTCCCCTCTTCAATCGTCCCAAACTCTGTTTCTCTCCGGAGAGC
This sequence comes from uncultured Clostridium sp., assembly GCA_900542035.1. GTDB lineage: Bacteria > Bacillota > Clostridia > Lachnospirales > Lachnospiraceae > UMGS1370. The sequence continues at coordinate 111,387 of UQMJ01000004.1, read as the reverse complement.
CTTGGCCCCTCCAAGAGTAATCATCTTAAGAAGTTCCCAATTGGGGATTGCTACCGGATCGAATACGGGAAGTCCCCACTGAGCCATAGTACCTGCTTTCAGTGATCTGATTTGGGTAAACATATCCAGTCCGATGTGGGATGCGCCATCGCAGCCAATTCCCACAGACAGCCCTCTCTCCAGCATGGAAGGAACTTTCGGAAATCCATGATTAATAAAATTCGCCATTGGACATAGGATGGCATGAACTCCCCTCTGTGCCATAAGAGAAATATCCCGCTCGGTCAGAAGCACATTGTGAGCAGTCAGAAGCCTGGGGCTTAAAGCGCCCAGCGATTCTAAAAACTCTGCAGGCCTTAAGCCGTAGTTTTGCAGACAGAAGCTGACTTCGTCCTTATGCTCACATAGATGCATATGGATACCGGTATCAAATTCCTCTGCTTTTTCCACAATCCGTTCAATTAACTCCTTTGAGCAGGTCATCAGCTGACGGATGCCAAACCATATCTCAACCCTTCCATCTCCGGCTCCCTGATATTGACTGTACAGTTCCTCTGTTGCCTTAATACAGTCCTCTGTATTCCGTTTCATCTCTTTGCATACTACATTGCCCATATCCATCGTGGAAGGACACAGCGCCGCCCGCATACCAGTCTCCGCTACCGCTTCCGCTACCTGATCCATATGAACGCCTCCGGCATCAGCAAATGCCGTAAAGCCCGCTTTGATCATCTCGATACAATGAAGTCTTGCGGAAGCCCGTACATCCTCTGGACTTAAATTGCTTTCAAAAGGCACTAAAAAACGTGTCCAGATCATAGGGTACTCGTCTGCCGTTCTGCCGCGCAGAAGCTGCTGGCAGGTATGAGTATGACCATCAATAAAACCAGGCATCAGCAGGTTGCCGTCTGCCTCCAGAACTTCTTTTGCCTCCCAATGGTCGTCTACCTGGCAAGATAAGCCTGTTTCTCCAATCTGTGAACCCACAACAGCTACAGAAGCGTGCTCCAGGATCTCAAATCCTGGCGTCAGCATTCTGCAGTTTTTAATCAGCAGGTCACACTGACGCTTGTCTGTATCACTCATAGCTGTACATCCTTTCTTTTGTCTTCATTTTTTCGCTTCCTCTAAGCAGGATCTGCGGCTTTAGCAGCACCTTTTTCTGTGTCTGTTTTTCTTTCCAGCCAGCCTCCTGCATCTTCCCTGCTTCCCCAGCAGCCCCTGATGCTCTCTGCATCTGATCCATCAGCATATCGTAAGCCAGATCGGCCATCTCCCGCATAGGCCGGTCTGCCACCGTTATCTGGTAGCCAATGACATTCAGAAGCGCAATATCGTCAAAACCGACCAGTCCGATATCCTCGCCGCCTTTCAGCCCGTTCTCATTGAGATAATGGATACAGCCTAATGTAGCGGAACTGCAGGTAGCCAATACGGCGGTTGGCGGTTTCTCCAGGCTGAAAAAATACTGCATGGCATCGTATCCGCTTTCTTCATCAAATTTTCCGTCATAAATATATTCCGGTTTCTCGGAAATGCCATATTCCTGTAAAAAGCGCCGGCATCCGTCCAGACGTCCTCTTCCTTTTGTCAAAGTCTCGGGACAGTTAATAATCCCCATATCCCTGTGTCCGGCTTCAAAAAGTATCCGCATGGCATCATATACCACCTGGCTGTTATCAATAAATACTGAACTAAAGGAACCGGCCGGCACATCCCGATCTATCAGCACCACGGAAATGCCGGAAGTCTCCGCATAGGTCAGAAGTTCTGCTGTACGCATTTGGGAATCCATTACCGGAAGGATCAGTATCCCCCTGACCCGATGTTCAATCGCCTGGGTTACTGCATTGTATTCCTTCTCCGGATCTTCTGCCGTATTGTAAAACAGTACGCTCCGCTTCTCCCGATTGGCCTTTGTGTCCACAGCATCCAGAATCTGGGCAAAAAATGGATTTAGCCTGCCTGGAAGAATTACGGCAATCATCTCCGTATCCTTGCGGATCAAGCTCCTGGCCACTGCGTTCGGCCGGTAGTTATATTCTTTAATCAGATTTTCTATACGCTCCCTTGTCTCTGCGCTTACGTATCCCTTGTTATTTAATACCCTGGATACTGTCGTCACAGAAACGCCAGCCATTTTCGCAATATCACAAATGGTTACATTGTAAGAACTCATCAATTTCCTCCCGAAGCGGCATGGAAAGCGTTGTCCCCATCTTTTGCACAGAAAGGGCCGCAAGGCCATTGGCAAACACTGCAGCCTCCCAGATATCTTTTCCTTCCGAAAGGGCTGTGAGAAGGCCTCCGTTAAAAGCGTCTCCTGCCCCTGTAGTATCGAGAGCCTTTACTTTGAAAGCTGGAACCATTCCCTTTTTCACTCCGTCATTTACATATACGCCGCGGCCTCCCAGGGTAATCACTACCTGCTTCACTCCCCGTTCCATATACCAGGCTGCCGCGCGATCCGCAGAACATTCGTCTGTTACAGGTATTCCTGTCATAATCTCTGCTTCTACTTCATTTGGTGTGACCATGGCCACTTTACTTAGCAGTACGTCATCTACTGGCTGCACAGGCGCCGGATTCAGAATCACAGGAACCCCCTTTTCATACGCCAGATCAATTACCCGTTCAATGGAAGACAGGTTTGTCTCAAGCTGGGTCAGAAGATAGGCGGCTCCATCCAGAAGAGGAGCCAGCCGATCCACCTCCTCATCTGTAATGGTACTGCAGGCTCCGGAAATTACCACGATCTCATTCTGGCTTGTCGTCTCATCTACCATAATCAGGGCACAGCCTGTCTCCTTGTCCTCAGAAAACAAGATATGGCTGTCGTCCATTCCCAGCTCTTTCATAGTATCCAGAGCTACCTGGCCAAAGGTATCGCGTCCCAGTTTTGTCAGCATTGTAACATCTGCGCCTGCCTTGTGGGCAGCCACCCCCTGGTTGAAACCCTTTCCGCCAGGCCCCATCCGGAACATACTGCCCTTTACCGTTTCTCCTGGTGCTGGCAGATGAGGGGTCCGTCCCATCAGATCCACCACAAAGCTCCCGAATACGATTACTTTTTTCTTCATAGCGTCCTCTTTTCCGTGAATCCCGTGAAAAATAGGGTAACGTTTTCACATTATTTATTTGTTGATTTTAGCACAAATTTTACTTAAAGTAAATAACCAGACTTGTTACATCTTTACATACTACAAAACTAATGTTAAAATCTTCTTTTTTCTTTTTGTATAAGGCTGGTACCGCACCGGCAAATCAATCCGGACGCTTTTTTTCACAACCGCCTTTTCATGGCTGAAGGTTTCAAATGTATACTTTCCATGGTATGCACCCATTCCGCTGGTTCCTACTCCTCCAAAAGGCAGGTAATTGCTGGCTAAATGGATTACGGTATCATTGATGCAGCCGCCTCCAAAAGATATCCGGTTTAAAATATACGTTTCTGCTGCTTTCCTGGAGGTAAACAGATACAGCGCCAACGGTTTTTCTCCTTTTTTAATAATTCGTCCCGCTTCCTCGACAGACGCAACAGAAAGAACCGGCAAAATCGGTCCAAAAATTTCTTCATTCATAATCGGACTGTTCCACGACGGCTCGTCAACCAGAACCGGCGCAATTTGAAGCGTATCCTCTCTCCATTGGCCTTTCTCCAACAGTTTCTGTCCTTCCAGCAGTTTCAGAAGCCGTGTATAATGTCTCTGATTGATAATTTTCGGATAATTCTCATTCTGCAGCGGATTTTCCCCAAATTGTTTCCGTATCCAATATTTTATCCACCAGACCAGTTCTTTTTTTACACCAGACTGGACTAAAATATAATCCGGCGCCACGCAGGTCTGTCCCCCGTTTAAAAACTTACCAAACACAATCCGTTTTGCCGCTATGGGAATATTGGCGCTTTCATCTACAATACAAGGGCTTTTTCCACCCAATTCCAAGGTAACCGGCGTTAAGCGGGCGGCGGCTTTTTTTAATACCTCTTTTCCGACTGCCGGACTTCCCGTAAAAAATATATAGTCAAATGGGGAGTCCAGCAATTCTTCACTTACGGCTTTATCTCCCGTAATCACTGCCGCCAGCCAGGATGGCAGCGCTTTTTCTACAATTTTTTTAACGACGGCAGCCGTATGCGGCGCATATTCGGACGGTTTTACCACACAGCAGTTTCCAGCCGCAATTGCTCCAATTAGCGGCTCCATTGCCAGTAAAAATGGATAATTCCAGGGGGCCAGAATCAATACCGTTCCATATGGTTCCCTTACGGTAAAGCTAAGAGACGGAAACTGCGCCAGAGGCGTAGGCGCCATCCGGCGTCTCATCCAGCTTCCCAGACGGCTCAAGGTATAAGAAAGTGCGCTTAAAGTAAGTCCTGTTTCCGTCATATAAGTCTCAAATTCCGACTTATTTAAATCTGCCTTTAACGCGGCCTCAATCTCCGGCTGGAACTGTTCGATAGCTCCTTTCAAACGCTGCAGTGCAGCTCTGCGGAAAGAAAGTTCCAGGGTTTTTCCTGCAGCAAATGCCATTTTCTGCTTCTTTAACAGCTGTTTTCTTGTCATGATTCATCCTCCTTAAAAAAAGCTGCCTGGCAGTTTCTTGCCAGAACAGCTCATTAAAATCCCATATTTAGCCTCTGTGTACAGCCAGCATTTCTTTATCCGCTATTATTTCCTGCCGTTGGCTCTTTCTGCGTGTACACCTTTCCCTTTTATTCTGGCATTTTTCATAGACTGGATCACGGTATCTGCATACTCGTTTGGAACTTCTACAAATGTATATCCGTCATACATATCAATGCTGCCGACCACTTTACCTGGAATGTTGGATTCTCCTGCAACTGCTCCTAAAATATCACCTGGCGTTACTTTCTGTGCCTTTCCGATATTTAAAAACAATCTGGCCATACTGTTTCCTTCGCCTGCAATATAGTCATAGACTTTTTCAGACGCTTTCACTCTGCGGCTTTTTCCTCTGCCGGAAGCATCGTTTCTTCCTCTGCGGCCTTTGTCCTTTGAACCCCGTCTGCCCCAGGAATCCAGATCGTCTAACGAGCGGGCCGGACGGCTGCTTTCTGCAATCTCTTCGTTTTCATCGCCTACTACGATTTTTAACAGGGCTGCTGCCAGATCCATTGCCGTATAGTCTTCTTCAATCAATTTCATTTCAATGACGTCAATCATATCGTCTAATTCCTGGCTTTCGATTGTCTCTCGTACCTGATCCAGGATTTTATCTACTTTAATAGAAGTAATGTCATTCAATGACGGAATGGCCTGGGGAATAATTCTGGTCTTGCAGTAACGCTGGATGTCCCTCATCTTGTACACTTCTTTTCCAACTACCAGGCTGAACGCTTTGCCTTCCCGTCCTGCCCGTCCGGTACGGCCGATGCGGTGAACATAATACTCGTCATCCTGGGGAATGTCGTAGTTAAATACGGCTTCTACATCGTCTACGTCAATTCCTCTTGCCGCCACATCGGTTGCCACCAGAATGTCTGTCTTTCCATTGCGGAAGCTGTTCATTACTCTGTCACGCTGGATCTGCTTTAAATCTCCATGAAGGCCTTCTGCAAAATATCCTCGGCCCTGAAGCGCGTCTACCACCTCTTCTACGCCTTTTTTGGTGTTGCAGAATACGACGGACAGTTTCGGCGCATATAAATCCAGCAGACGGCTTAACACCTCCACCTTGTTTTTCTGCTTTACTTCATAATAGTACTGGGTTACTTTCGGAACAGTCAGATCCTTTTTTACCACCTTTACCGTTTCCGGATCCTTCTGGAACTTGCGGGCAATTTCCAGAATGGCCGGAGACATGGTTGCAGAAAACATCATGGTCTGTCGGGTCTCTGGAAGCTGTCCCAGAATGGTTTCCATATCCTCTAAAAATCCCATATTCAGCATTTCATCTGCCTCGTCCAGCACAACCGTATGGACTTCTTCCACCCGTATGGTTTTCCTGCGCATATGGTCCATGACACGGCCTGGAGTACCGATAATGACCTGGGTACCGTCTTTTAAAGAACGGATCTGTTTTACGATCTCCTGTCCGCCGTATACGGGAAGAACCTTAATTCCATGCATATATTTTGCCAGACGGCGAATCTCTTCTGCTACCTGGATGGCCAGCTCTCTGGTGGGACACAGTACGACTGCCTGCAGCTTTTTCAGCTTGGGATCTACCTTTTCCAGCAGCGGAATCCCAAATGCTGCCGTCTTTCCGGTTCCGGTCTGCGCCTGCCCGATAATGTCAGTTCCTTCTAATGCCAGCGGAATCGCTTTTCCCTGAATGGGAGAAGTTTCCTCAAATCCCATATCCGCAACTGCCCGAAGAATCCGATCATCCAGTTTCAAATCTTCAAATTTAATTGTCTCCATATATTAATTCCTTAATCCTCTCTGTCTCTCACTCTTTTTTCCATCAAAAACGAGAGGCGGTCAGCCACGCTCAGGCCTTTCCTCCTCTCGTTCGTACAGAAAATAACTATATCAGCAAGTGAAAGTGCTGTCAAGATTTTCTTTCTTATACTTTAAACCGGTACCCAACTCCCCATATTGTCTCAATGTACTGAGGTTTAGCCGTGTTAAATTCAATCTTCTCTCTGATTTTTTTGATATGTACCGTAACGGTAGCAATATCGCCGATAGATTCCATATCCCAGATCTTATTAAACAGCTCTTCTTTCGTAAATACATGGTTCGGATGCTCTGCCAAAAAGGTCAGAAGATCAAACTCTTTGGTGGTAAAGTTTTTCTCTTCTCCATTGATCCACACTCTGCGGGCAGTTTTGTCGATTTTCAGTCCTCGGATCTCAATAATGTCGTTAGCCGGAAGTCCGCTGGAAATCAGACGTTCGTAACGGGCCATGTGCGCCTTAACGCGGGCGACCATCTCGCTTGGGGAAAACGGCTTTGTAATGTAGTCATCCGCTCCCAGACCTAAACCGCGGATTTTATCAATGTCTTCTTTCTTTGCAGATACCATAATAATCGGTGTGTTTTTCTTTTCCCGAAACCGCTTGCAAATCTCAAACCCATCCATGCCAGGAAGCATTAAGTCCAGTATGATCAGGTCAAAATCCTCGCCAAGAGCCTTTTCCAGGCCGTCGGCACCGTCGTTTTCAATCTCCACTTCAAATCCTGACAGTTCCAGATAGTCTTTTTCCAGCTCTGCGATGCTTTCTTCATCTTCAATGATTAATATTCTGCTCATCTTGAACAACCTCCTGGTATTTTCTAAGAACAAAGTGTATCTCTGTTCCGATTCCTTCTTTACTGGTGGCCCATATCCGGCCGTTGTGGTCTTCGACAATCTTTTTTACAATCGAAAGACCGATTCCGCTTCCGCCCTTTTGGGAATTGCGGGAAGCGTCTGTCCGGTAAAACCGGTCAAAAATATTGGGCAGATCCCTGGCCGCGATGCCTCTGCCGTTGTCCTCAATCCCGACTTCAATAAAATCTCCCACATCTTTAATCCGGATATTGATAATTCCCTTTTTCTTATCCAGATATTTTACGGAATTGCTGATGATGTTGTTGATAACCCTGCGAAGCTGCTCGACATCGGCGATGACGCATACATCATCTTCTACGTAATTAAAATACCCCAGTTCAATGTTCTGTGCTTCCAGATCCAGTCCCACTTCTTCTGCGCAGTCCCTAAAGTATCGGCTGACGTTGATTTTAGAAAACGTATATGGAATTTTATTGGTATCAATCTTGGAATAAAAGGTAAGCTCATCAATCAGCCGGTCCATATCGTTGGCTTTATTATAAATCGTACGGATGTATTTATCCAGTTTTTCCGGTGAAGAAGCCACACCGTCCATGATTCCTTCCACATAGCCTTTAATTGCTGTAATCGGGGTCTTTAAATCATGGGAAATATTGCTGATTAGCTCTTTGCTTTCCTTATCATATTGGATCTTTTCTTCTGTAGACTCTTTCAGGCGGATGCGCATTTCTTCAAAATCCTGGCAAAGCTGTCCAATCTCATCATCCTCTTCGATTTCCAGGGAAAAGTCCAGGTTGCCGTCCCGAATCTTCTTCGTTGCTTCTTCCAGTTTGCCGAGGGGCTGGATAATGGAACGGTAAATCCATATTACCAGAACGGTTCCGGCAATTACCAGAATCATAATCCCTGCAGCCAGCATTTCCTGAAGCATTGCTTTTACTTCCGGAAGCAGCTCGTCTACCTGGGATATAATAAAAATGCTGCCATTTTCGCCGTCTGCAAAGGTAAAGTCCATCTGCTTGACCAGATGCTGGCTTTCGCCGTCCAGATACAGTCCTCCCTCCTTGCTGTCCTGGCCATTGCCGTAATCTGGAAGCTGTTCTAAGATCTCTTCATCGATGGAAAGATCCTCGTCTCCCGCAAAAAGGATCTGATTCTCTTTTCTTACAATTAAATAAGCGTAATAATTTTTCAGTTCATTGTTCAGAACCGTTAAATACTCCTGGTTTTCAAACTTCTCCGGTGTCGCTTTGGCAACTTTTTTGATTTTTTCTTCAAAGCTCTGGGTCAGGCGGTTAAATGCCTGAACAGAGTTTCCGGAAAACAGGTCAATCTGCTCGGTCAGGCCATATTGTTCGCTAAACGCCTTGGTCTGATAGCTGGAAAGTCCTACTGCTACCATATACATCAAAAAAATCGGCATAAGGGTAATCGTCACAAACGCAACGACCAGTCGAGTTTTTAATTTCATCTTGTAACGTCCTTTCTCGTGAGAGAATTTTTCCTGTTTCCCCCAATACAAACTCATCCTTTTTTAGTATAACATAGTTCGAAGGGTTTATTTCTAAAAGTATTCTAAATTTTAACGGCTCGTTGACAATTCCTGCATTTTCTGATATCCTAAAAACGACTATGCGTAAAAATTTAGGAGGTAGATCATGAATCTTGCAAGTTTAGAAAAGACTTGCCGCGCTGTACGCCGCGATGTTATTAATTTAACCGCTGACGCAGCATCCGGACACCCAGGCGGCTCTTTATCTGCAGTTGAGATCCTTACTGTTTTATATTGCGATCAGATGAATATCGACCCCAAGAATCCACGCAAAGAAGATCGGGATCGTTTTGTATTGTCCAAGGGCCACGCTGCTCCTGCACTGTACGGGATTCTGGCTGAGTGCGGATTCTTTGACAAAAGTGAATTTAAAAGCTTCCGCAGAATCAACGGAATGCTTCAAGGACATCCAGACTGCAAACGCTGTCCTGGGGTAGAAGCTTCTACCGGATCTTTAGGCCAGGGAGTTTCTATTGCTGTCGGTATGGCTTTAGGTGCAAGGCTTCAAGGCAAGGGCGCTAAGGTCTACACTCTTTTAGGCGACGGCGAGCTTCAGGAGGGACAGGTTTGGGAAGCTGCTATGGCTGCAGCTCACTACAAGCTGGACAACTTAACCGTCATCATTGATAACAACGGCCTTCAGATTGACGGCGCTAACGAACAGGTTATGAGTCTGGGCAGCATTGCTGATAAATTCAAAGCGTTTGGTTTTGAAGTCATTGAAATTGACGGCAATGATCTGCAGGCTGTCAGCGACGCGTTCCATGTTCCGGTTTCCGGCAAGCCAAAATGCATCCTGGCTCACACAGTAAAAGGCAAGGGTGTTTCCTTTATGGAAAATCAGGTTGGCTGGCACGGCAAAGGCCCTAATGAGGAAGAACGTCAGGCAGCATTGAAAGAATTGGAGGATTAACTATGAGTGAGAAGAAAGCCATTCGGGTTGCCTACGGTGAGGCCCTGGAAGAATTAGGCGCAGTCAATGACAAAATCGTGGCTCTGGACGCGGATCTTTCCCACTCCACCATGACCTATAAATTTGCTGAGAAATTTCCGGAACGGTTCTTTAATGCTGGTATTGCAGAAGCCAACATGGTAGATATGGCCGCCGGTTTATCTACTATGGGATATATCCCGTTTGTAAGTACATTTGCCATTTTCGGTACTGGCCGCGCTTACGATCAGATGCGCAACGGCTGCGCTTATTCTGGCTTTAATGTAAAATTCGCTTTTTCCCATGCAGGCGTGACCCTGGGCGAGGACGGCGGAAGCCACCAGGCGATCGAAGACATCGCCCTGATGAGAGTGATTCCAGGCATGACCGTCGTAGTTCCCTGTGATGCAAACGAGGCAAAGCGGGCTGTAAAAGCGTTAGTAGATATGAAGGGACCTGCATACCTGCGAACAGCCAGAATGCCTTCCGTTGTCTTTGAAGAAGATATGCCTTTTGAAATCGGCAAAGCAAACGTGCTTCGCGAAGGCAGCGACGTTGCCATTTTTGCCTGCGGCATTATGGTAAACGAAGCGCTGGAAGCTGCAAAGGCATTAGAAACCGAAGGCATCCATGCTGAGGTTGTCAATGTCCATACTATTAAGCCAATCGACAGAGAGACTGTTTTAAAAAGCGCTTCCAAATGCGGAAAAGTCCTTACTGTAGAAGAACACTCCATCATCGGCGGTTTAGGCGATGCAGTTGCAGACGTTCTGATTGGAAACGGCGATTTCAAGTTTAAAAAGGTTGGAATCAATGACCGGTTCGGACAGTCCGGCACTCCGGCTGCTCTGTTAGAAGAATACGGCCTTACTTCCAGACATATTGCGGAAGCAGTAAAGAGTTTATAATATACTCTGTATATATTGAAAAATCCGGAAAGAACCCGTTTGTTTTGGGAATCTTTCCGGATTTTTACATACAGAACTAATTTTATCTTTCAGCGCCAATGAGCCTGTATAAACTGAGTGGTTTTTTCCGCCAGGAAAACAATACATACTTACAGCGCCAGCGTACAAGAATGTCAAACCTCCTTGCAGGCTGGCGCATGAAACCTATCGAATCTTTAATAGAACAATCTGTTTACTGCACTAAAGATGCCTCGGATCGATGCTCTGGTAATATTAGAGCTGATTCCGACGCCATAAGTGGCCTTTCCGGTTGCCAGATCTACCAGATGGATGTAAGAAGCTGCCTGCGCGCCGGAACCGATGGACAATGCGTGCTCGTTGTAGTCCATAACCCGAATCTGGATTCCTAAAGCTTCCTCTAAGCCTCTCTGAACTGCGTCAATCGGGCCGTTTCCAACGCCGTCAAATGTTTTTTCCACTCCATGATCGGTAAAGGTAACTTTCGCAAGGGTGGCAAACTCGCCGTTTCCAACATCTGTATCGCTGATGCGGCACTTAATAAAATGCATCGGCTCCTTACGGTCTAAGTAGTTGCTGCGGAATTCATCCATAATCTGTTCCGGAGCAACTTCGCCCTGTTTTTCAGAAATCTTCTGGATAATCTCTGCAAACTCTTTATGCATTCCCTTTGGAAGCTTATATCCATAGAACGTATCCATAACAAAGGCTACGCCGCCCTTTCCAGACTGGCTGTTAATCCGGACAATCGGCTCGTATTTGCGGCCAATGTCGCTGGGATCGATTGGCAGATATGGAACCTCCCAATACGGATTCTGGCTCTCGTGAAGCGCCTGCATTCCTTTATTAATAGCATCCTGATGGGAACCGGAAAATGCGGTAAATACCAGCTTGCCTGCATACGGATGTCTGGGATGAATCGCCATCTTGGTGCAGCGCTCATAAATATCGATGCTTTCTGTAATATTTTCAATATTCAGTTCCGGATTAATTCCCTGGGAGAACATATTGTATGCAATATTCAGAATGTCTACGTTGCCGGTACGCTCTCCATTGCCAAACAGGGTACCTTCCACTCTCTCAGCACCAGCCAGCAAAGCCAGCTCTGTAGCTGCGATTCCCGTACCTCTGTCATTGTGGGGATGGATGCTTAAAACAATGCTCTCACGGTTTTTAAAGTGGGTGTTCATCCACTCTACCTGGTCTGCATATACGTTCGGCGTATTCATTTCCACAGTAGCCGGAAGGTTGATAATGACCTTATTCTCCCTGGTTGCCCCCCAGGTTTCCTGAACTGCGGTACATACCTCAAGGGCATAGTCTAACTCTGTACCGGTAAAGCTTTCCGGAGAATACTCTAACTGCAGCTCCCCGTCAAAATCCCTGGCATACTTTTGCACCAGCTTTGTACCGATTACTGCAATATCCTTAATTTCTTCCCTGTCCTTGTGGAACACCACTTCCCTCTGAAGGGTTGAGGTAGAATTGTAGATATGTACGATTACTTTTTTCACGCCCTGGATCGCCTCAAAGGTTCTCTTAATCAAATGTTCCCTGCACTGAACCAATACCTGAATCACTACGTCGTCCGGAATCAGTTTGCGCTCGACCAGCTGACGCAGAAAATCATACTCAATCTGGGAAGCGGCCGGAAATCCAACCTCGATCTCCTTAAATCCCAGCTTAATCAGGTGCTGGAACATCTCTATCTTTTCCTCTACCACCATCGGCTCTACCAGCGCCTGGTTGCCGTCTCTTAAATCAACGCTGCACCAAACCGGAGCTTTCCTAATCTCCTGGTTCGGCCAGGTACGCTCTGGAAAATCTACCACTGGAACCCGTTTATATCTCTGATAATTTAACATGATTTTTTCCTCCATTTTCCGACATTTTTATTTCCATGTCCTGCTCATTCATCTTGTACGTTTCTATCCTGCTGCCTGTTCTGGGCACTGGAGTCGGTAAATCACACCGTATCGAATTACAATGAACAGAGTGGTTTTTACAGGTCTAACCCCATCTTTCATCATCCCTTTGCTGATTATTTTTAAAACGCATTTTCTTATGAAAAAAAAACGGCTGCAATATTTTTTGTATTATATCACAACCGTTTTTACATATCAATCCATTTTATTCTGCAAAATGTCCCTTATCGCCCATCACTTTAATGACCTGATCCACATAGGTTTCGCAGGTTTTCAGATCCGGAGCTTCTACCATAACGCGGACTACCGGCTCAGTACCGCTCTGGCGCAGCAGAATGCGTCCAGTATCTCCCAGACTCTTTGCTGCTTTTTCTACCTCTGCCTTAACGTCTGGATCGTCCTGGGCTGCCGTTTTGTCTTTTACCCTCACATTTTTCAGAACCTGCGGATAAATCTCAACCTCAGAAGCCAGCTTATCTAATGGCTGTTTCTTCTCCAGAATCACTTCCATCAGCTTTAAGGAAGTCAGGATACCGTCTCCTGTAGTAGCGTGCTTGCTGAAAATAATGTGGCCGGACTGCTCGCCGCCCAGGCAGTGGCCGTTGGCAGACATATTTTCATACACATATTTATCGCCTACTGCCGTCTTTTCATAGGAAATACCGTCTCTGTCAAATGCCTTATAAAGACCGAAGTTGGACATAATAGTGGTTACAACCGTATTATTTAACAGGGTTCCCTGCTCTTTCATATATTTGCCGCAGATAAACATGATTTTATCTCCGTCTACCAGGTTGCCGTCCTTATCCACAGCCAGACACCGGTCTGCATCGCCGTCGTAAGCAAAGCCTACGTCGCAGCCTTCCTGCTTCACAAAGGCCTGAAGGTTCTCAATATGGGTAGAACCGCATCCGGTATTAATGTTTAAACCGTTGGGTTCATTGGAAATCACATGGGTTTCTGCTCCTAACGCATCAAATACGTTTTTGGCAATGGCAGACGCGCTTCCGTTGGCACAGTCCAGAGCAACCTTCATGTTTTTAAAGGATCGGGTAGCAATGGAAATTAAGTAGCCGATATAGCGGTTTCTTCCAGCCGCAAAGTCTACGGTACGGCCAATCTGGTCTCTCTTGGCTAACGGAATCTCGCCCAGTTCTCCATCCAGGTATTTTTCAATTTCTGTAATAACGCTTTCTTCCAGTTTCTCGCCTTTTTCATTAATGACTTTAATTCCATTATCATAATACGGATTGTGGCTGGCAGAAATCATAATTCCGCAGTCAAACTCCTCGGTGCGGACCACATAGGACACACTGGGGGTAGTCGTAACGTGAAGCAGGTAAACGTCTGCTCCGGATGCGGTAAGTCCGGAAACCAAAGCATATTCAAACATATAGCTGCTGCGTCTGGTGTCTTTTCCGATTACGACCCTGGTACGCACTTCCGGCTTTTTCTGTCCATAATACCAGCCCAGAAAACGTCCTACTTTAAATGCATCTTCTACTGTCAGCGTTACGTTTGCCTCTCCGCGGAAGCCGTCTGTTCCAAAATATTTTCCCATTTTCTTATCCTCCAAGCCTTGTTTTTCTGCCGCTTAATATTCGATTTCCTTTAAATACCGTCCCAGGGCATCCTGCCAGGTTGGCAGCGGGGTAAAGCCTTTTTCCACCAGTTTTGACCGATCCATCCGGCTGTTCTTCGGACGCTTTGCCTTTGCAGGAAACTGGGAAGAATCCACCGGAGTTACTGTTACCTCATCCATTCCGGCCTGACGGAAAATCTCGCAGGCAAATTCATACCAGCTGCACAGTCCCTCGTTGGTCGCATGGTAGCGGCCGTATTCTTCCGTCTGGATCATATCCACCAGAAGGCGGGCTAAATCGTAGGTGTAGGTAGGAGACCCAATCTGGTCGTCTACTACGCTGACTGCCCCTCTTTCCTTTCCCAGACGAAGCATGGTCTTAATAAAGTTTTTGCCGTTGACGCCAAACACCCAGGCAATCCGGACTGTAAAGAATTTCTTTACCAGTCTTTCGATGTAAACTTCTCCCTCATACTTGGTCAGACCATAAATGTTTAAAGGTTCTCTGTGGTCGTCCGGCTCCCAGGGGCGGGTGCCTTCTCCGTTAAACACATAATCGGTACTGATATACATCATTTTAATATCTAAATCCCTGCAGACTTCCGCAATGTTTTTGGTACCTTCTGCATTAATCTTGCGGCACAGCTCCACATTGTCTTCTGCGGCATCTACAGCAGTATATGCAGCGCAGTGGATAACTGCGTCCGGCGCCGCCTCGGTAATGACTCTGCGGCAGGCGTCTGCATCCGTAATGTCCATCTCTTCCACATCTACGCCAATATACTCTATTCCCCTTTTTTCCAGCTCATTCATTAAATCGTGTCCTAACTGGCCCTTAGAACCGGTTATCAGAATCTTCATTTTCCGTCTCCTCCTAATCATAAAAACGCCCGAAAACTCGGGAACTTTCCACGCAGCAGGAAAAGCCCTGCTGCGCGGCCTTCCTCTTCTGTTTCCAGGCGCCCCGTTGCGCGGTTATATTCTTAATTTAACTTATTTCCATACATTTTGTCAAAATACTGGCTGTACTCGCCGCTGATGATGTGCTTCCACCAGTCCTCGTTGTCCAGGTACCACTGGATGGTCTGCGCCATTCCCGTGTCAAAGTTGTACTTCGGCTCCCAGCCAAGTTCGGTCTCAATCTTTCTTGGGTCAATTGCGTATCTTCTGTCATGGCCCAGACGGTCTGCTACAAAACGGATTAAGCTTTCCGGCTTATTTAACGCCTTCAATACGGTCTTTACCACCTCTAAGTTGGTTCTCTCGTTGTGCCCGCCGATGTTGTAGACCTCGCCTTCTTTTCCCTTGTGCAGGATCAGGTCAATGGCCTCGCAGTGATCTTCTACGTGCAGCCAGTCTCTTACATTTTCTCCTGTTCCGTATACCGGCAGTTCCTCGTCTGCCAGAGCGCGGCTGATAATCAGCGGAATCAGCTTCTCTGGGAACTGATATGGGCCGTAGTTATTGGAACATCTGGAAATGGTCACAGGCAGTCCGAAGGTTCTGTGGTATGCCAGTACAAACAGGTCTGCGCTGGCCTTTGCAGAAGAATATGGGCTGGATGTGTGAAGAGGGGTTTCCTCGGTAAAGAATAAGTCCGGTCTGTCTAACGGCAGATCTCCGTATACTTCATCGGTAGATACCTGATGGAATCTCTTGATTCCGTACTTTTTGCAGGCGTCCAGAAGGGTGGTGGTTCCCATTACGTTGGTACGCACGAAAATCTCCGGATCCGTAATGGAACGGTCTACATGGCTTTCTGCCGCAAAGTTTACGATTACATCCGGCTTTTCGGTCTCAAATAAATTGAAGATAAAATCGCGATCTGCAATGTCTCCTTTGATAAATTTGTAGTTCGGCTTGTCCTCTACCGGCTTTAAGGTCTCTAAGTTGCCTGCGTAGGTCAGTAAATCCAGATTTACAATCTCATACTCCGGATACTTATTTACCATGTAATGTACAAAGTTGCCGCCGATAAATCCGGCTCCGCCTGTTACGATAATTTTCATAGCTTCCTCCTGGTCTGCTCTTAATTATACAGTTTGTCCACGTATTTTCCATCCAATACGTCTTTTAAATATTTGCCGTACTGGTTCTTTTTTAATATTTCATAAGCTTCCAGCACCTGATCCCTGGTAATCCAGCCATTCAAGTAAGCAATTTCCTCCAGGCAGGCAATCTTTCTGTGCTGATGGGTTTCTACCGTCTTAACGAAATTGGTCGCATCGACTAAGGACTCATGGGTTCCTGTATCCAGCCAGGTAAATCCCTGTCCCATTAACGTTACGTCTAACTCTCCATTTTCCAGATAAATCCGGTTTAAATCCGTAATCTCCAGTTCTCCTCTGGCAGATGGCTTTAAGTTCTTGGCATACTCCACTACTCGGTTGTCATAGAAATACAGACCGGTTACGCAGTAGTTGGACTTTGGATGCTCCGGTTTTTCCTCAATGGAAATGGCGCGTCCGTTTTCGTCAAACTCCACAATACCAAACCGCTCCGGATCGTCTACATAGTAGCCGAATACGGTCGCCCCCTTTTCCTTGGCAGCAGCGGCACGAAGACGCTTCTTTAATCCCTGTCCGTGGAAAATATTGTCTCCCAGAATCATGGCTACCGAGTCGTTTCCGATAAACTCTTCGCCAATGATAAAGGCCTGAGCCAGTCCGTCCGGACTTGGCTGGACTGCATAGGACAGGTTAATGCCAAACTGGCTTCCGTCCCCTAACAGCGCCTGGAATCTTGGCGTATCATCCGGTGTGGAAATCAGTAAAATATCTCGGATTCCGGCATTCATCAGTACGGAAAGGGGGTAATAAATCATTGGTTTATCATAAATTGGTAATAGCTGCTTGGATGTTACCTTGGTCAGCGGATACAGTCTGGTTCCGCTTCCTCCGGCTAAAATAATTCCTTTCATCATATCCTCCTGGCAACGAACAATCATCATGCTAGTGCTAATAATACCATAGAATCAAGGTTTTTGCAAATCTGGGAATCGAAAGATTTCTTTAAGATTCCCCTAGTTTTCATTCAATTTGGCAAGTTTGGCGCTCTGATCTGCAGTAATCAGCGCATCTAACAGTTCCTGAAGATCGCCGTTCATAATGTCGTCAATCTTATACAGGGTTAATTTGATTCTGTGATCCGTCACTCTTCCCTGTGGGAAATTGTAGGTACGGATTTTTTCTGAACGGTCTCCTGTACCAATCTGGCTGCGGCGGGCATCTGCCTCTTCATTCTGACGGCGTTCCATCTCTAAATCATACAGTTTGGCACGCAGCAGACGGAATGCCTTGTCTTTATTTTGAAGCTGGGACTTTTCTGTCTGGCTGTAAATGACGATTCCTGTCGGAATATGGGTCAGACGCACTGCAGAGTCTGTGGTGTTAACGCACTGACCGCCGTTTCCAGACGCTCTCATAACGTCAATCCGGATGTCTTTGTCATCAATTACAACGTCAAAATCCTCTGCTTCCGGCATAACGGCAACCGTTGCAGTCGACGTATGGATACGGCCTCCGGATTCTGTCTCCGGCACACGCTGTACCCGATGTACGCCGGATTCGTACTTAAACTTGGAGTAAGCGCCTTTTCCGCTGATCATAGCCTGGACTTCTTTAAATCCGCCGATACCGTTTTCATTGACGCTGACCAGCTCAATCTTCCATCTCTGGCTTTCTGCATAGTTTACATACATTCTGTATAACTCGGCGGCAAACAGGGCCGCCTCGTCCCCGCCTGCTCCGGCGCGGATTTCCAGAACAATGTTCTTTTCATCATTCGGGTCTTTGGGCAGAAGCAGGATCTTAATGGTCTGCTCCAGTTCTTCTACTTTCTTCTTAGAGTCAGAAAGCTCCATCTTTGCCAGTTCCCGCATCTCTTCGTCAGACTCTTCTTCCAGCATTGCAAGGCTGTCTTCAATGGCCTGTTTTGCCTGCTTGTATTCTTTGTATGCTTCTACAATAGGAGCCAGGTCTGCCTGTTCCTTCATCAGTTTCTGGAACTTTTTCGCGTCAGATGTTACATCCGGACTGCTCAGTTCCAGCATCAGTTCTTCATAATGGATTAAAATATCCTCTAATCTATCAAACATGGGGGTCCTCCTTCGGCCATTTTGCCGTTACTACCCGATCCAGGGCGGGGATATCCTTGATTATTTGTGTCTCTATAAAACCAGCTCTTTCCAAAAGCTCTTTTACTGCCGGCCCCTGGTCATATCCGATTTCCAGATAAATGCGGCCGGACGGATTTAGAAAACTGCCGCTTTCTGCAGCCAGTCTCCGGTAAAATTCCAGCCCGTCTCCGGTACCGTCCAGGGCGATCCTTGGTTCATGATCTCTTACTTCCGGTTCCAGTTCTTCGATTACCTGGCTGGGAATATATGGCGGGTTAGATACAATTACGTCAAACTTCCGGCCGCTTGGAATGTTCTGGAACAAATCGCTTTCCAACAGCTGCACGTCCAGTCCTTTTTCTTTTCGTACCTGCTCCGGAAGGAGACGGACCGCATTTTTCTCTGCTACTGCCAAAGCTTTTTTTGAAATATCGACAGCCAGAAGCGTCTGAAAACTTCCCATTACTGCCAGACTTAATCCGATGCATCCGGAACCGGTGCACATATCCAAAAGAGCGCCTCCGGACAGTTTCTTATCTTTCTGGTCCGCGAGCACCCGTTCTGTCAGTGTTTCCGTATCCTGTCTGGGAATCAGCACATCCGGACTTACGATAAATTCCAGTCCCATAAACTCCTGGGTTCCTAAAATGTACTGGAGCGGAATCCTCTGGCCTCTCTGTTCAATCAGCTCAAAAAAACGCTCCGCAGTTTCCCTATCTGCAGGTTCGTTTTTCTGAATCAGAAACATGGCCGGACGGATGCCCGTCACAGACAGAAGCAGATATCTGGCGTCCAGCAAGGCTTCCTCAATCCCTTTTTGTGAAAGCCTGGATGCGCCCTCCTCCAAAAGCTGTCCCAGGGTCATCCTCTGTCCTCCGATTCCGGAAAGTTCTCTCTCAGATATGCTTTCCAGTCAAATACTTCCTCTACTGCGGCAATCGCTACTTCAATCATGGAATCATCCGGCTCTGTGGTGGTAAGCGCCTGCATCCACATACCTGGGCGGCTTAACGCGTTAATCAAGCAGGAATTGCTGCGGCCTGCCAGCCTCAGGAATTCATACGAAACGCCTGCGATTACCGGAATCAGAATAATACGGCTGGCAGCTCTGAGCCATACGTTTTCTACCCGAATAACCATGAAAAACAGGATGCTGATTACCATGACAATTAATAAAAAGCTGGTTCCGCACCGCTTATGCTCTTTGGAGCTTTTCCGCACGTTTTCTACCGTCAGCGGCATTCCATGCTCTACGCAGTTAATGCACTTATGCTCTGCTCCATGGTACATAAAGGTTCGTTTAATGTCTTCCATATGGGAGATCAGCTTAATGTATACAATAAAAATTACAATCCGGATCACGCCCTCTAATACGGCCATTACCGTCTCCGACGGGATAAAGGTCCGGAACAAATTGGACAGAAACATCGGGAGCACCATGAAAATCCCAATCGCCAGAATCATGGAAAACACCATTACAAACGCCATCAGGAATTTTTCCAGTTTTTCCCCGAATACCTTATCCAGGAACAATTCAAACTTTCCTGGTTCGCTGCCCTCGTCATCTTCGAAAAAACTGGCAGACCAGGTCAGACTTTTCATTCCCAGCACCATGGAATCTGCAAAATTAAAGATTCCGCGCACAAATGGAAGCGATAAAATCTTTACCTTTTCTGTCAGACTTACATAGGTATCCTTTTTTACTTCAATGGTTCCATCAGGCTTGCGGACTGCTGTCGCATAATCGTCCCCATTTTTCATCATAATTCCTTCTATGACCGCCTGACCGCCAATACCTGAATATTTCAAATATAATTCCTCCTAGATCCGCGCAAAAAACAAGGGCTGAGCAAGTGTTTCCACTAAGCTCAACCCTATGTGCTCAAACTTATTTGCCAGCGTTAACGCCGTACTTACGATTGAACTTATCAATACGTCCACGAGCAGCGGCAGCTTTCTGCTGACCTGTATAGAATGAATGGCATTTGGAACAAACTTCAACGTGAATGTCCTGCTTGGTAGAACCAGTTACGAATTCATTACCACAGTTGCAAACTACCTTTGCCTGATAATAGGCTGGATGGATTCCCTCTTTCATGATTTTCACCTCTCTATTCTTATTGTGCGGTTTCCGACCGCAAAAATGCATTTCTGCATTTCCTTACGATTTATACTGTATGCACAGCTTAGTAAGTATAACATACAAAATCAACGATTGCAAGCACTTTTCTCTTGCTTTTCCAGGGATTTTGCGGCTAAAAACGCGTTTTTTTCGCCATCTCTACAAACTCTTTGTTGGTTCTGGTTTTTGCAAATAATTCCAGCACCCTTTCTACAGATTCTTCCGGCTTTACAGTATTGGTAGCCTTGCGGATAATATCCACCGCTTCGGCCTCTTCCCTGGTCAGAAGGAGGTCGTCCCTTCTGGTTCCGGACTTTAAAATGTCAATAGCAGGGAAGATTCTCTTTTCTGAAAGCTTTCTGTCCAATACCAGTTCCATGTTGCCGGTTCCCTTAAATTCCTCGTAAATTACATCATCCATACGGCTTCCGGTATCAATCAGGGCAGTTGCCAGAATCGTAAGGCTGCCGCCTTCTCTCATGTTTCTTGCCGCGCCGAAAAACCGCTTCGGCATATGGAGAGCCGCCGGATCCAGACCGCCGGACAGCGTTCTTCCAGAAGGCGGAACCACCAGGTTGTAGGCTCTTGCCAGACGGGTAATGCTGTCTAACAGGATGGTAACGTCTCTTCCATGCTCGACCAGACGTTTTGCACGTTCTACTACCATTTCGGAAACTCTCTTGTGGCGCTCCGGCAGTTCATCAAACGTAGAATAGATCACTTCTACATTTGGCCCTGTAATAGCTTCTTTAATGTCAGTTACTTCCTCCGGACGCTCGTCAATCAGCAGAATAATGAGATGCATATCCGGCTGGTTAGTGGTAATTGCCTTGGCAACCTGCTTTAACAAGGTGGTTTTTCCAGCCTTTGGCGGAGATACAATCATACCTCTCTGCCCTTTTCCAATAGGAGCCAGCAAATCCAGCACCCTCATTGCCACTGTATTTTTCCCTCCTGGAGTCTCCATATGCAGGCGCTGATTCGGGAAAATCGGCGTCAGGTTTTCAAAGTTTGGCCGTCTCTCTGCAACGCTGACCGGATAGCCGTTGATAGATGTCACATACAATAGAGCAGCAAACTTTTCTGTAGGGGCTTTCACTCTCCGGTTTCCCCGTACAATATCTCCGGTCTTCATATTAAACCGGCGGATCTGGGACGGCGCAACATACACGTCATTTTCTCCTGGAAGGAAATTTTCACAGCGGATAAAACCAAATCCATCCGGCATTACCTCCAAAATCCCATTTGCTTCCTGCCCGCTGTCCAAATCGGACAATTCTTCCTGGAAGGCCGGTTCTTGTCTGCCAGTTCCGGATACTCCCTCTTTGCTTCCCTGACGAACGTTTCTTGGCTGACGCATACGCTCCGGCTGAACCGTTTTTTCTTCTGTTCTGCCTTTTTCTTCTGTCTTATTTGCCGTCTGACACAATAATTCGATTAAGTCCGCTTTCCGCATTACGCTGGCGCCCTTAATTCCCTGTGCTTTGGCCAATTCTTTTAATTCTGCCAGTGGCAGCGTATTTAATTTTTCACGCATAAACAATTCCTCGCCTTTCTTTCATGTAAAATCGGTCTATTCTGTTTGTATAATATTGGGGAATTCTTCCAGAATCAGGGACGTGCTGCCAGAAAATGAAATTCTGACATCTTTGGTTAATAAAGCCATTATATATGATACCGAAAAAAATTGCAAAGGTTTTTTTATCGCCGGAAAGCGCCGGAAAATACCAGGAAATCCCTTCATTTTCCGACAGACAGTTGCCATGTTTTTCAGAAACGTGTATAGTTATTTTAAGATCAAACGGAGGATAAATACATGGAACGCACAAGTCATATTTACAAAGCTTATGTACAGATTTTAAAAGAAGAGCTGATTCCTGCCATGGGATGTACCGAACCCATTGCCATTGCCTATGCCGCCGCAAAGGCCAGAGAGGTTCTGGGCTGTATGCCAGATCGGGTTGCCATTGGCGTCAGCAATAATATTATTAAAAACGTTAAAAGCGTTGTCGTTCCCAATACCGGCGGCATGAAAGGCATCGAAGCTGCTGCTGCCGCAGGAATTGTGGGCGGGCAGGCAGATAAAGCTTTAGAAGTCATTTCCCAGGTCAGCATGGAGCAGAAAGCACAGATGCGCCAGTTTCTCGAAACGGTTCCTATTCAGGTCCAGGCAGTGGATAACGGCATTATTTTTGATATTATTGTTTCTGTCTTTCATAAGGATTCTTCCGCTGTCGTACGAATCTGCCAATACCATACCAATCTTGTTTACATTCAGAAGGATGATTCCGTCTTACTGGACAAACAGGATGCCGTCTCTCATGGATGTTTTGAAAACACTGTACCGGAAAGCGGGCTGACCGATAAAAGCCTTCTGACCATCGCTGATATTCTGGATTTTGCAGACACCTGCCAGCTAGAGGATATTCGTCCGGTTTTAGACGTTCAAATCTTATATAATACGCAGATTTCCGAAGAAGGTCTGCTGGGAGATTACGGCGCGAATATCGGTTCCACCATGCTGAAATTCTATGGCGACGACGTCCGCAACCGAGCCATTGCCAAAGCTGCTGCCGGCGCTGACGCCAGAATGAGCGGCTGTGAACTTCCGGTTGTCATCAATTCCGGCAGCGGCAACCAGGGGATTACCGTATCCGTACCGGTTATTGAATATGCCAAGTCACTGGCAATCCCAAAAGACCGGCTGTACCGCGCCCTGGCAGTCTCCAACTTAATCGCAATCCATGAAAAGACCGGTATCGGCCGGTTATCGGCCTACTGCGGCGCCGTCAGCGCTGGCTGTGCGGCCGGATGCGGCATCGCCTATCTGCAGGGCGCTGACTATACGGCGATCGCCCATACCCTGGTCAATTCCCTTGCTATCGTATCCGGCATTATCTGCGATGGAGCCAAACCAAGCTGCGCCGCCAAAATCGCTTCCAGCGTAGAGGCAGGCATCCTTGGCTACCATATGTATAAAAACGGCCAGCAGTTCCGCGCCGGCGACGGAATCGTAACCAAAGGTGTGGAAAATACCATCCGCAACATCGGACAGCTTGGCCATGACGGCATGAGGGAAACCGATAAAGAAATTGTAAAAATCATGCTGCAGAAGTAAAAAGGCGAGACGGCCAGTAAACCATTTAGAAATGGCATAAACTGGCCGCCTCGGCTCTGGAAGGATTTGTCAACTGACTGCAGTTTTATCCGTTGCTGTAATCTTGATTTTTGAGATACTATTGTTTCTAGAAATCCTCCAGCACTTCATTAATCTCTGCCGCCATATTCTCCATTGCTTCTTTTACGTCTAAATTTTCTGTAATAATTTCATCTATATAATTTACCCAAATCGTACTGGCCTGATTCCAAGCGGAATGCTGGATACCTGGGCTGATCAAATCCAGATTTTCAAAAATTGTTTCAAATGCTGGTTTCTGCTCCAGGAATTTCTTTCCCTCTTCTGTCTCTTGTACCGATTTTCTAGTTGGTAAATATCCAGTTTCAGAAGCCCAAATCATGTTTACTTCTTTGCTCATCAGATAAGCTAAAAATTCCCAGGATGCATCTTTTACTTCCTGACTATTTTTAGATGGAATAAATAAAACATTTCCGCCTAACTCCTGATTTTTTGTGTCCCCGCTAGGCAGCCAGCTCATTCCGACTTCAAAATCGCACAGATCTACCATCGTATTGTACAGGGAACTGGTATATACTACAGACAACGCCTTTCCATCTACAAAGTTCTGGCGCATAACAGATGCAGCGTCTTTTCCAGTAGCTAAATATGTATATCCGGCATCACACCAG
This sequence comes from uncultured Clostridium sp., assembly GCA_900542035.1. Taxonomy (GTDB): domain Bacteria; phylum Bacillota; class Clostridia; order Lachnospirales; family Lachnospiraceae; genus UMGS1370. Next base: position 87,180 of record UQMJ01000004.1, on the reverse strand, counting down.
TCTTTCATCTGCTGCACTACTTTTACTGCGCTTTCATCACCTAATCCAGTTGTGCCATCTTCTTTTAAAGGTTCTACTCCGTTATTTACAAAAAATGGCCCATAATAAAATGTGTTCCATCCTGGAATAACCATACCATAGCGGCTGCTTTCTCCGTTTTCCACAATCGATCCTTTTTCCAGGAATTCGGTCATATCTGCCCATTTTTCTGGCATCTCCAGTCCTAACTCTTTCATCAAATCGTTATTATAATAAACGACTTCTGTAGACACCAAAAACGGCAGCGCTATCTGGGCCCCTTCATACTCGCCAGCTTTTCTAAGTCCTTCTCCAAAGTCCTCCAGTTCAAATCCATCCCGTTCGATATATGGCCCTAAATCTTCACAAACACCGCCTGCTCCATATCCTGCTACAAACGGAATATTTGCCATTGCAACACCTGGAAGACCTGCTCCTGCTGCATGGGCAGCTACAATGGCCTCATTTAACGCCGCATATGCTCCAATATACATCGGCTTTACCACAATATTATCATGGGTTTTATTAAATTCATCTACCACTTTGTTTAGTGTTGGCTCATACTGTGTTTCAAGTGCATGCCAGAACTCGATCTCAATCACTTCTGTATTCTCTGCTATACTGGTTTCTTCTTTTTTGCTTTCCTCTGCTGTTTCCTTTGCTGCAGTAGTTTCTTTTGACTCAGAAGCTGTCGTCTGAGCTGTCTGCCCTCCTCCTGAACATCCACCCAGTACCATTACCGCTGCCATTGTTGCCGCTAATAACCTTTGTTTCATATTACTTGTAACCTCCTTTATATGTTTTCCCTTTACTCTGCTAATGAAAGCAGATAGTTCCCCAACTCGAACGCATATCGAAGCATTGCGTCAACCATAGGATCTGGAAGCCTGTCTGTCATCTTATGGGTTTCATATGCGAATGCCCCTTCATAACCTATTTTCTTTAATGTTTTCATAATTGGTTCCCATTCTACATTCCCCAAATATGGCAGCAAGTGATCATCTACAACTCCATAATTATCCTGCACATGAGTTGCAATCAGTCTCTTTCCAATCATTTCTAAACACTCCGGCTGATTCCAGTTCATTAAATTTGCGTGGCCAAAATCCCATACAATCCCTACATTATCATAAGAAGCGTGAAGGCTGTCTACTAAATCAATTAAATCCTCTGGATCCGCTAAATAACGCGGTACGCGCACTCTCTTTTGAAGATCATTTTCATCAAATAGGTTTTCAATCGCAATCGTTACATCATATTTTGCGGCAAGTTCTAAATGAGGTTTAAAATACTCCATATTTTCCATCTTATTCTTCTTATAATCTGGGCAATATGGCACTGATCCCCCGTGAATCACTACAATTTCTGCTCCTAACTCTGCTGCTGCAATAATTGAGCGGCGTACCATCTCTTCCTCTTCTTCTCTGTAAGGATAAGAGGAATCGATTACATTATAAAAAGGCGCATGAGACTGGCTAACCGTCATTCCTAATTCTTCAATTAATTCCCCGCACTGCTTTATCCAATCTTTCCAATTATCAAAATAGAGTTCTGTTTTTCGTCTCCTTGTCCATGCAAAATTCAGATCCACATCCCGAAATCCCGCTTTATGAATCCTTCGAATACTATCCATAACTGGCGCTACGCTTCCATCGGGTCTCGGTCCATAAAATAAAGTTGTTGTTGATAGTTTCATTTTTTCCTCCTTTGCGCTCCCCATATTTTCTCCTGAAACTAAACATTACTTAAGCATTAAAAAAGAGCAAAGCAACTGTGTCTCCACATTTACTCTGCTCTTCAACTCTTCTGTAATGCTTAAGTTCAGCTTAACAAACTTATATTCTCTCGTCAATCTCTATCTATCAGTTATCGAAACATTTCATAGATTGCCAATATCTTATATATTTAATCTACATCCGACGTACAATGCGCGCATTTTGTCGCGTCAATCGGGATTTCACTTTTGCAGTACGGACAAATCTTTGTTGTCGGCGCTGCCGGCGTTTTCTCTTCTTTTTTGCTTCCTAAAGACATGGCCTTGTTAATGATCTTAATCAGGCAGAACAGAATAAAGGCCATTAAAAAGAAGTTGACTATTGAAGAGAGGAATGCCGAAGCAAATCCGGAAATATCCGCCCAGGTATAGGCCGCATGACCCATCAGAAAATCCAGAAGCGGATTAATAAAGTTGTCTGTTAAGGATGTGACAATGCCGGAAAACGCACTGCCGATGATAACGCCGACCGCCATATCCATAACATTTCCCCTAAGGGCGAACGCTTTGAATTCTGCAATAAACTTTTTCATACGTATTCTCCTTTGCATTTTTTCTGTTATCCAGCTCTTTTGAGTATATCATATCTGCTGCCAGAACACAAAAATTTCTGTCTGCATCTCCAAGAAGTCTACAGGGAAATTCCTCCCCTTGCCCTTGCCCTTCTGTCCCGCACCGACTGGATGACAGGCACCAGGAATATCGCTACCAGACCTCCTGCAAAGCCATTGTTGTACAGATTCATGCCCCCATAGACGATTCCCACATTCAGCGCTACAGAAGAATGTAAAAATCCGGCAAGAATGCCTGCCCCCCATCCAAATTCTCCTGCAATGGGAGCAAGCGTGGTAGAAAGCAGAAGCGCCAGGATTGCAGAAGGATCGTAAATATTCCAGTTTTTTGTAATTCCTCCCAGACATACCCCCACCATAATTGGAAATATATTGCGGATGTGTTTTCCGGTTGCAGAAAATCCCACAATGGTAAAAATGCTTCCAATGGTAGGACCGTTTAAATCTCCCCCTACTGCCAGCACAAAAATTACCGCAAAAAGGCCGTTTAGCCCCATATTAAAAACCGCCGCAGGCCCTCCATTTTCTTTTACGTAATCTGTTCCGGAAAGACCGTAGGATTTTAAAAGTTCCCGATAAGACGCCAGGGTTTTACTGCCTCCAAACCAGACAGCCCCAATCATCATTCCTCCAAACAGGATGGAAAGCATAACAAAAAACAGCAGATCGTTTCCAGTAGACCAAATCAACCTTGATTCTGTCGTAATCCCAAAGGATTTCAGTACCGATACGACAACCGTGGCAATAATGCCCGCTGCAAATCCCACGTTATATAAGGAATATCCTTTGTGAGCGTAATGCACATGGGTTGCCAGAGGCGGCAGCACAAATCCAATAGCGCTTCCTATTGCAAGACTGAGAACAATCCGGATTACCAGAGGTACGTGCCAGATCTGCATAATCTGGGTTAAAATCGGAGATAAACTGGTACCGTAAAGTCCAATATAAAGGTATCTGGACACTGACGTTTTATGGTATCTGGCATACAAAAAGACACCAAACAGAATCGCCCAGATATTCAGCAAGTTTTTTCCAAATAAAGAAAATCCGAACATCAGGCACACGGATGTAATGGTGTGGCCGTTCATTTCCATATTCAGCTTATAAATCAGCCAGATACTCATAATGGAAAGAAGACCGGCATTTAAAAATGCTGCACCAATTCCTCCAATGACAAAATAGTCAGTAATCAGAAAATCCGGTTCTGCAATCAGACGGGCAATTCCCCTTAAAATCTCATCAAAAGGCTGGACAATCAGCCCCGCCGCAATAAAATAAATTGGAATCAGCGACAACAGATAAAACTGCGCTTTCCTAGACAACTCTTTTTTTGGATGTACGTTCCCCATATGGTCTCCTTCCAGATTCTATTAAATCTATTATAACGTATGGGAAGGGGTTTTACCAAGAGGGATTTTCGTGTATAATAGGAATATATCTCATACTCAGGAGGAATCTGAAATGAAACCAATTATCATCGGCATTGCAGGCGGCACCGGATCCGGAAAATCTACATTTACCAACCGGCTTCACGATGCGTTCGGCGATCAGGTTGCCGTTATCTATCATGACAATTATTATCGCTGTAATGACGGCATTTCTTTTGAAGAACGCAAGAAATTAAATTACGACCATCCGGATGCATTTGAAACAGAACTGTTAGTCAAACATCTGGCCCGTTTGAAAGAAGGACAAGCAATCGAATGTCCAACCTATGACTATTCTCTCCACAACAGGGCGCAGGGGACCATCCGGATCGAACCAAAACCAGTTATCCTTCTGGAAGGCATTCTGGTTCTGTTTGACGAACGGATTCGGGATTTGCTGGACATCAAAGTCTTTGTAGACGCAGATGCAGACGAACGGATTTTAAGAAGAATTTTAAGAGATACCAAAGAACGCGGACGTGATGTGGAAGGCATTGTTACCCAGTATCTGACCACCGTAAAGCCTATGCACAATCTCTATGTAGAACCCACAAAAGTATTTGCCGATGTGATTACCAACAGCGGCATGAATGATGTGGCATTTGACCTGATGCGCGGAAAAATCGAAGTTTTGTTAAAAGAAGCAAACGAAAATTCCTAAACCGCGAAAATCTAAGGGGAGCATCGCAAAACAGCTGATTGGACAGCTGCTTTGCGATGCTCCTCTCTTTTATACATTTCCCCCAACTCTTGGCAAAGAGCCAAAAAAGGAGGCCGAAATCCGAAGATCCCAGCCCCTTTTTTTCATAATACCCGATAACCGAATATTAGCAATCGTTCAATTTTTTAAGGAATGGATTACTTTAAGGTAATCTTTGCGCCTTCAGCCTCTAACTTGGTCTTGATGTCTTCAGCTTCTTCCTTGGAAGCGCCCTGCTTAACTACCTTAGGAGCTCCGTCAACTACGTCCTTAGCTTCCTTTAAGCCTAAGCCGGTAACTTCACGAACAACTTTGATAACTTTAACCTTGTTTGGACCAACCTCGGTTAACTCTACGTCAAACTCGGTCTTCTCTTCAGCTGCCTCTGCAGGACCTGCTGCTGCAACTACTACGCCTGCTGCTGCAGATACACCAAACTCTTCCTCACAAGCCTTTACTAATTCATTTAATTCTAATACGGATAATTCCTTGATAGCTTCGATAAACTCAGCGGTTGTTAACTTTGCCATGATTATTTACCTCCATAAATATTTGTTTAATTTTCAATAATTAGTTCGTTCTTATTATTTTTCATGCCGCACAATGTCCGGTCAGAAAATTTATGCCTCTTTTGCTTCTGCAATCTGATTCAGAACGCGTGCAAAATTGGTAATTGGAGACTGGATGCTGCCCAGTAACTTGCCCAGAAGAACTTCTCTGGATGGGATGGAAGCGATTACGTTCATTCCCTTTGCATCGTAGTAGATTCCCTCTACAACGCCAGCCTTAATCTCCAGCTTGTCTGCTTTCTTTGCAAACTCAGCTAATACTCTTGCCGGTGCGGTAGCATCGGTCTTGGATACTGCTAATGCAGTTGGTCCTTCTAAGTTTGGATCTAAAGCTGCGAAATCAGTTCCCTCAGCAGCACGCTTAATTAAGGTGTTCTTGTATACCTTATAAGTTACGCCTGCTTCTCTTAACTGTTTACGAAGCTGTGTATCCTGCTCTACCGTTAAACCGCGGTAGTCAACAACTACTGCACTTGCTGCGCCGTCTAATAAGCCAGCAATCTCGTCAACGATAGGCTGCTTTAATTCAACTTTTGCCATGATGGTTTACCTCCTATATTATTTTGAAAGTATCCCCTGCGAAAAAAATCCCTCTGTCACAAAGACAGAGGGCTACAAAATCAATCTGTGTTTGATTTGTACGTTCCTCGGCAGGCGTTTTCACCTTAAGCTTTTCAGCACCTGCTGTCTTCGGCAGTCAATACTTAAGTAATATAACATAGATTCTGGACATTGTCAATTGATTTTTCTTGAATTTTGCAGTTTTGTCCTGTGAATTGTAAGAGTTCAGCCATGCATCTTCGCATGGCTGAACTCTTACTGTAAAAAACACACCGGCCAGAATGACCGGTGTGCATAATATGCTCTGTGAAGTTTTACACTTAAATCTGCAGCAATTAGTTTGCTAACTTTGCTACGTTCAGCTTTACGCCAGGACCCATAGTAGAGGTCAGGGTAACGCTCTTTAAGTAAGCGCCCTTTAAGGTGCTTGGTTTTGCCTTCATAATTGCATCGATAAGCGTCTGGAAGTTGTCCGCTAACTGCTCCTCAGTGAAAGAAGCTTTTCCTACTGGCACGTGGATAATGTTGGTTTTATCAAGTCTGTACTCAATCTTACCAGCTTTGATATCGTTGATAGCCTTGGTTACGTCCATGGTTACAGTACCAGCCTTTGGGTTTGGCATTAAGCCCTTCGGTCCAAGTACACGGCCCAGACGTCCTACAACGCCCATCATGTCTGGAGTAGCTACAACTACATCAAAATCTAACCAGCCTTCGTTCTGGATCTTCGGAATTAACTCCTCAGCTCCTACGTAATCTGCGCCGGCAGCCAGAGCCTCATCAGCCTTTGGTCCCTTTGCAAATACTAAAATACGAACGGTCTTACCAGTTCCGTGAGGCAGAACTACTGCACCACGAATCTGCTGATCAGCGTGACGTCCGTCACAACCGGTTCTGATATGAGCTTCAATAGTCTCATCAAATTTTGCAGATGCATTCTTCTTTACCAGGGCGATTGCGTCTGCTGTATCATACTGGATAGCGCGGTCTACTGTCTTAGCAGCCTCTGCGTATCTTTTTCCTCTTTTCATTCTAAATAACCTCCTAGTGGTATTGTCGGGGATTTCCCTCCCACGTATTTGTTTGCTCCATCAGATGGGAATTATTCTTCTACGGTAATACCCATACTTCTTGCAGTACCAGCGATCATGCTCATAGCTGCCTCAACGCTTGCTGCGTTTAAGTCTGGCATCTTTAATTCAGCGATCTTCTGTAAGTCTGCCTTGCTGATGGTGGCTACCTTTGTTTTGTTCGGAACTGCAGAACCAGATTCGATCTTGCAGGCCTTCTTTAACAGAACAGCAGCCGGCGGGGTCTTGGTGATGAAGCTGAAGCTTCTGTCAGCATATACAGTGATGACTACTGGAATAATCATACCAGCCTGGTCAGCGGTTCTTGCATTGAATTCCTTGGTAAACTGTACGATGTTTACACCATGCTGACCTAATGCAGGACCAACTGGCGGTGCTGGTGTTGCCTTACCAGCAGGAATCTGTAATTTGATATAACCTGTTACTTTCTTTGCCATTTTAGGCACCTCCTAAATTATGTGGTATTGTCGGGGATTTCCCTCCCACCAGCCTTTCACGCAGAAAGGCCGATTCCTGTTACATTTTCTTAACTTCGCTGAAGTTCAGCTCGACCGGTGTATCACGGCCAAACATTTCGACATTGATAATAATGGATTTCTTAGCTTCGTTGATGGTTTTAATTGCACCAACGGTATCTTTCCAGGCGCCAGCGGTTACGACTATCATATCGCCGACTTCGAAATCCATTTCAACTTCCGGCTTCTGGAAGCCTAAAGCTGCGATCTCCTCTTCCGTCAAAGGAACCGGCTTGGATCCTGGCCCTACAAATCCGGTAACGCCGCGGGTATTGCGTACTACGTACCAGGTGTCGTCATTCATAACCATGTTGACCAGCACATAGCCAGGGAACATCTTTTTGTCCGCCTGCTTCTCCACGCCGTTTTTCAATTCGGTGACAGCCAGCATTGGAACAGAGACCTCCAAAATCTGATCCTGCAGGTTTCGGTTCTCGATCGTCTTTTCAATGTCAACTTTTACTTTGTTTTCATAGCCTGAGTAGGTATGAACTACATACCAACGTGCATCTGCCATTCTAATCCGCCTTTCAATTTACAGGATGAGATTCAGACCAAACTTAATTACCAGGTCAAGGACGCCAATAATCAAGCCCAGCGCCAAAGAAACTACTAAAACCAGTACAGTCTGCTTTGTGATAGTGTCTTTGTTCGGCCAGATGATCTTTTTGAACTCGGCTTTCAAACCCTTGAAAAAGCTTTTCTTTTCGGCTTTTTCTTTCACCGCATCTCCCATAATTTCACATCCTTTACTAAGATCAATTACTTGGTTTCTTTGTGTAAAGTATGGGTTTTGCAGAATCTGCAGTACTTCTTGGTTTCCATTCTGTCAGGATGAGTTTTCTTATCCTTGGTCATGTTGTAATTACGTTGTTTGCATTCGGTACATGCCAGTGTAATTCTTGTGCGCACGACTTCCACCTCCACTTAATATTCTTGTTGTTGTCGGGGTCTTTTCCATGCTAAATTTGAGCATAAAAAAAAGACCTAAGCTCTTCCATTCGCCCGTCTACTATATCACAAAAACATTGATTCGTCAATATTTTTTCATATCTTTCTGTTAGGCTGTTATTATACCACAAAAGTCAAAAAAAAGCAAGGCAGGCATCCGCCCGCAGCACGAATGCCCTGCCTTTACTGATTCCCAATACAGACTGCCGCCACATACACCTTTTGCACTCCTGCCTGTTTCAATGCCTTTGCACAGGCGTCTGCCGTACTTCCAGTGGTATAAATATCATCTACCAGAAGTACCCGACAGATCCCAGGCGGGACGGATCCGGCCGCAAAAGCGCCTTCCAGATTTTTCAGGCGCTCTGCGGCGCTTAAATCTTTCTGTGGAAGCGTCTTTTTCGTGCGGAAAAGCAGATCAGGGCGCACCGGAATCCGGATATGGTACTGTTGTTCCAGTTCTTCTGAAATCCGCTCCGCCAGCACCTCTGCCTGGTTAAATCCCCTTTTTTTCTTCCTATCCGGATGAACCGGCACAGGGACCAGAACGTCCGGATGAAAGCAGGCTATGTTTCTTCCAAGATGCTTCACAAATACCTGGCCGTAATAATCCAGATACTCCCGACGGCCCTGGTACTTAATTTTCCCCATGGACGTCCTTGCCGCTTCATTATAATTGCACAGCGCAACCCCTCCGTCAAAGCTGTGGCGACGGCGCATACAGTCCGGACAGTATTCTGTGGTCTCGTCTGATACCTGACGGCCGCAGCTCTTGCAGACCGGCCCATCTACCCAGGAAATCTTTTTTTCACAATCCGGACAAATCAGCGCGCCTTTTGGCATTGCAATTTCACCGCAGACCGGACACCTTCTAGGATAAAGGCAATCCAGAAACATCTTCCATACTGCATTCCCTGATTTTTGAATTTTCTTAACCATGCTCCCCCTTACGCCAACGCGTACATTTCTTTAATCCGTTCTCTCAGACCGGAATACCGCTTTTGCTCCATCGCATTATCCGCCATCGCCTGAAACATTTCCGGAATTCCCACCAAACAGACGCAGGTTCTCGCCCTGGTAACGCCGGTATAGATCAGATTCCGGTTCATCAGCATTTTCGGACCGCTGTAAACCGGAATAATGACTGCCGGATATTCGCTTCCCTGGGATTTATGAATGGTAATGGCATAAGCCAGCTCCAGCTCTTCCGCCTGTTTAAAGGAATATTCTACCAGACGGCCTTCATCAAACTCTACCGTCATAGTCTCTGCAAATTCATTTACCTCCCGAATCCGTCCAATATCCCCGTTAAAGACTCCCATCCCTTTATCCACAGGAATTCCGTAACGATTGCGGATTTCCCACTCAATCTGATAGTTATTCTTTATCTGCATAACTTTGTCGCCAGTACGCCAGATAGTCCCGTTTAATTCTTTCTCCGCCTTCTTTTTATCCGGAGGATTTAAAAATGCCTGAAAAATCTGATTGAGCCGTTCTACTCCCAGAGCGCCTTTTCTCATGGGGGTCATAATCTGAATATCCATCGGATCTGCGTGGACATAATCCGGAAGTTTTTTCTGTACCAGGGTAATCATGGCGCTGATAATAGCATCCGGCATATCCCGTTTAATAAAAAGAAAATCTTTACTGGGTTTCCCTAATGGAATCGGCAGTCCGTCGTTAATCCGGTGGGCATTGACAATAATGTCGCTTTCTGCTGCCTGCCGGAAAATCTTCGTCAGCTTTACCACATTAAACTGACCGGATTCAATAATATCCTTTAAAACATTACCTGGCCCCACACTTGGAAGCTGATTGACATCTCCTACCAGAATCAGCCTGGTTCCGACCGTTACCGCCTTTAGCAGGGAATGCATCAGGCTGATGTCTACCATAGACATTTCATCAATAATAATCACATCTGCATCCAGAGGATTTTCTTCATTCCGCTCAAAATGCATTCCGGAACGTTCTTTTTCGTCCGGCATACCGGTAAGCTCCAGCATCCGGTGAATGGTCCTTGCCTCATATCCAGTAGCTTCCGTCATCCTCTTGGCCGCTCTTCCTGTAGGCGCTGCCAGCAGGATTTCCATTCCTTCCATCTCAAAATACTGGATAATGGCATTAATGGTCGTGGTTTTTCCTGTACCAGGGCCGCCGGTAATGATCATAAGTCCGTTGTTGACTGCTTCCAGCACTGCCTGCTGCTGCATTTCATCCAGTTCAATCTGTTCCGATTCCTGAATCTGCTCCAGCCGTTTTTCAATGGTCTTGCTGGGAATATCTCCCTTAATATTTAAATCGCACAGCATTTTTGCAGTGTTTAATTCCAGATAGTAATACTGGGAAGAATAAATAATCCGCTCTCCCTCCTGCTGACCCTTGACAATGATTTTTTTCTCCATCTGGAGATCCATCAGATGTTTGTCCATGTCTTCCGGATGAATCTGGAGAAGCTCAGCAGCATTGGCTTTTAACTCGCTTTCCGGCAGATAGGTATGTCCGTTTCCAACCGCCTGGAGAAGGGTATAAAAAATGCCGCTTTTTATCCGGTAATCAGAATCCGTAAACAAACCGGTCTTTTGGGCAATCTCATCTGCCATCTTAAATCCTACCCCTGGGATGTCGTCTGCCAGACGGTAAGGATTTTCTTTTAAAACGCTGTACGTTCTGTGTCCGTATTCCTGATAGATTTTCACAGCCAGATTCATGGAAATGCCATAGTCCTGAAGAAACATCATGGCCTGGCGCATTTCTTTTTTTGCTTCCACCTGTTCGCCAATGGCCATGGCCATTTTTTCACTGATGCCTTTTACCTCCGAAAGGCGTTCCGGCTCTTCTTCCATAATCCGGAAGGTGTCTGCCTTAAACTTTTTTACAATTCGGGCAGCAAGAGCAGCTCCCACGCCTTTTATGGCGCCGGAGCCCAGATACCGTTCAATCGCCGCATTGTCTTCCGGCGTTTTAATCTCATAACTTTCTACCTGAAGCTGTTCTCCGTACACCGGATGCTCAATCATGGTGCCCGTCGCTTCCACCATCTCGCCTTCACTGATGTAGTGAAAGGTTCCTACCAGAATGGTCTCGTCTTTTCCATCGGCAAGACTTAACACTGTATATCCATTCTCTTCGTTGCGGAACTTAATCCGCTCTACAAACCCTCTTACTGTTGCCATACCTTATTCCTGTCAGATGAAACAACGCCCGAAGGCCGGTTGGAAAGACCTTCGGGCGTATACAAAATTTTAATTAAAATCCTCTTTGTCTCCATGAGCAAATTCAATAAATTTGCCAGTGCCAATGGCTACTGCTGTCAGCGGATCTTCCGCTACCATTGTATTGATACCCGTCTTTTCCTCAATCAGAGCGTCCAAACCGCTGAGCAGGGAACCACCGCCGGTCAGTACAATACCTCTCTCAAAAATATCGGCTGCCAGTTCCGGAGGCGTACGCTCTAATACGCTGTGAACTGCGTCTACAATCTGCATAGCCGGCTCTCTCAACGCTTCTAAGGTCTCGTCAGAGGTTACGACAATCGTCTTTGGAAGGCCGGTAACCAGGTTACGGCCGCGTACTTCCATAGTCAGGACTTCCGGCCTGCGGTATGCAGCGCCAATATTGATCTTAATCTCCTCTGCCGTTCTCTCACCGATCAGCAGGTTGTGCTTCTTTCTCATATAGCGAACCAGGGCCTCGTCAAAGTCATCACCTGCAATTTTAATGGAAGTGCTGACTACGGTGCCGCCCAGAGAAATAACTGCAATATCTGCAGTACCGCCTCCAATGTCTACGATCATGTTGCCGCAGGCCTTGGAAATATCAATACCCGCTCCGATTGCAGCCGCTACCGGCTCCTCAATAATAGAAACCTCTCTGGCTCCTGCCTGGTAGGTTGCATCCTCAACGGCCTTCTTCTCTACTTCTGTCGCTCCGCTTGGAATACACACGCTGATACGGGGCTTGCGCAGGGTTTTCTTGCCGACTGCCTTGTTGATAAAATATTTTAACATTTTTTCCGTAACCGTATAATCGGAAATAACGCCCTGGCGAAGAGGACGTACTGCAACAATATTGCCTGGAGTACGGCCAATCATCAGACGGGCTTCCTCGCCAATGGCCATAATTTTATTATTGTCACGGTCAATGGCAACTACTGACGGTTCTTTTAATACAACGCCTTTTCCTTTAATATAAACCAGGATACTGGCAGTACCTAAGTCAATTCCAATGTCATTGGACATCATGGTAAACATATATTAATTTCCTCCAAATTTAGCATCAATGTGCAAAACTGTAAATTAGTTGTAAGACTCCTATCTTATTATATACAATCCCGAAGAGTTTTCAAAGGGTTTTTTTATTTTTTATAGAGTTTATTCTTTTTTTATGACGCCGACATATTTCGGACATATTTTATGGATATACTATAAACAAGTTATCCGAGAGGATAACGAGCCTTTGTTTCAAGTGGTTACTTGAAATCACAAAGCTTTTTCATACTCATACCGGACGGTGCGAGCCGTCCGGCCCCCCTAAACATTTTCTTATTTATTATACCTACCATTCCCGAAAATCCCGCAGGCGCCACCCTGCGGGATTTTTGTTTCCAGACAACCAGGAGGCAGCAAACCTCCTGATTGTTACTTTATACTCTCAGAGACCACTCGCTGCAGTCCAGTACCCTGGTCGCCAGCCCTTCATAAAATTCCGGTTCATGACAGATCAACACAATGCTGCCTTTGTATGCCGTCAAAGCCCTGCGAAGTTCGTCTTTCGCATCTACGTCCAGATGGTTGGTAGGCTCGTCCAGCAATAAAACATTGGTTTCCCGATTGATGAGTTTACATAACCGCACCTTAGCCTGTTCGCCTCCGGACAGTACCCGTACCTGGCTCTCAATATTTTTCGTAGTCAGACCGCACTTTGCAAGAGCCGCCCGCACCTGGTACTGGGTATAGGATGGAAACTCCTTCCAGATTTCTTCGATACAGGTGGTGGTATTGCCTGGAGCCATTTCCTGCTCAAAATATCCCAGATACAGATAGTCTCCCAGTTCCACTGTTCCGGAAAGAGCCGGCACTTCTCCTAAAATGCTGCGCAGCAGCGTGGTCTTTCCAATACCATTGGCGCCCTTTAAAACCAGCTTTTCTCCCCGTTCCATTGATAAATTAATTGGCTTTGACAATGGTTCGTCGTATCCGATTACCAGATCGCGGGTCTCAAAAATGTATTTTCCGGCTGCCCTGGCTTCCATAAAGTGAAATTCCGGCTTGGGCTTTTCCTTTGCCAGCTCAATGACTTCCATTTTATCCAGCTTTTTCTGACGGGACATGGCCATATTGCGGGTAGAAACCCTTGCTTTATTGCGGGCCACAAAATCTTCCAGCTGGGCAATTTCCTGCTGCTGTCTCTTATAGGCAGCCTCTAACTGGGCTTGTTTTGCCGCGTACACTTCCTGGAACTTATCGTAATCTCCTACATACCGATCCAAGCGCTGGTTTTCCATGTGATAAATAATGTTGACTACGCTGTTTAAGAATGGAATGTCATGGGAAATCAGGATAAAGGCATTTTCATAGTCCTGAAGGTAGCGCTTCAGCCACTCAATATGCTGGACATCCAGATAATTAGTCGGCTCATCCAGAAGGAGAATGTCTGGTTTTTCCAGCAGAAGCTTTGCCAGCAGAACCTTGGTTCTCTGGCCTCCGGAAAGTTCGGATACGTCCTTGTCCAGTCCCAGTTCATTTAACTCAAACGCTCTGGCAATTTCCTCCACCTTTGCATCAATAATATAGAAATCATGAGCCATCAGAAGGTCCTGGATCGTTCCCAGTTCTTCCATCATGGCGTTCATCTCGTCTTCGGAAGCTTCTCCCATCTTGTCGCAGATTTCGTTCATCTGAGCTTCCATCTCAAACAAAAATGCAAACGCGCTTTTTAATACGTCTCGGATAGTCATGCCCGCTTCCAGAACCGTATGCTGATCCAGATAACCGACCCGCACATTTTTTGCCCACTCTACCTTTCCTTCGTCCGGCATCAGCTTGTCTGTAATAATGCTCATAAACGTGGACTTTCCCTCGCCATTGGCTCCTATCAGACCAATGTGTTCTCCCTTTAACAGCCGGAAGGAAACATCTGAAAAAATCGCTCTGTCGCCAAACCCATGGCTCAAGTGTTCTACATTTAAAATACTCATTCAAAAACCTCTTTATCTTCAATCTGTTTTCGTTTATAATACCAATAACCATTAGGACGGCGGGAAATCGGAAAAGAAACAGGTGTCAGGTTTTCCTGCCTGAAGATGTGCCGCCCCAACATTATCTCCCTCATTTTACATGACAGCTTTGATTCTTGCAAGCAGAAAGGACGCAAATATGTATACTTATCCCTGGTACCACTGGATTACATTCTTTTATATATACTGCTTTTTAGGATGGATCGTAGAATCCACCTATGTTTCCCTGCAAAAACGCCGTCTGGTCAACCGCGGCTTCCTGCGGCTTCCCATGATTCCTCTCTATGGCACCGGAGCCGTTATGATGCTGTGGGTCTCTCTTCCCGTTAAGGACAACCTGATTCTGGTCTATATTGCCGGCTTTTTCGCCGCATCTGCTTTGGAATACGTTACCGGCTGGATCATGGAACGGCTGTTTAAAATGAGATACTGGGATTACAGCAGCCAGAAATTCAATATCAATGGCTACGTATGTCTGGGCACTTCTATCGCCTGGGGATTTTTAACTATCCTGATGACAGAAGTTCTCCACAAGCCTATTGAAAAATTTGTTCTCTCCCTCAGCCCCGCCGTTGAATTTTCCTTTTTGGCCATTGTCAGCGTACTCTTTGTTACAGACGCCGTCCAATCCATACGGGCTGCCCTGGATCTTGGCCACACGCTGGAATCCCTGACTAAGATCAAAGCCGAACTGGAAGATCTGCAGGTGCAGCTGGCTCTTTTAAAAGCGGAGACATCCGAACGGGTTTCTGCCATGCGGGAAGAAGCAGCCGCCATCAAAGAGGAGGCATCCTCGATCCGAGAAGAAGCCGCCGCTATTCGGGAGAGCGCCAGAGAACAAATTGCTTCCCACAGGCGGGATATCCGGAACAGATACCAGCAGCTGGATTTGCCTGAGCTTCCCGATCTGACCAGACGAATCGAAACTCTGCGGGAACGCCGCCGCCAGCTTGGCCGCCGCCTGACTTCTTACCACAGAAGCCTGCTGAGAAACAACCCCAGCGCCACTTCCAAGCGGTTTGGAGAAGCGCTTAAGGACTTAAAAAAATATCTGTAACAGGAAAAATAGCGCGTTTTGCAAAAAAGCTGCGGGAAATGTCAAATTCATTTCCCACAGCTTTTCTAATTTTATAGTTCTGTTCCCATGTTTCTGTCTTATGGATTGATTACTTTAACATCTCATCTACCATAGCCTGTACTGCGGCTCCCATATCTGCCGCCTTCTGGTCAGCATCCTCTAAGGAAACTCCCTTAACGCCATAGTAGAACTTGATCTTCGGCTCGGTTCCGGAAGGTCTTACGCACATCCATACGCCGTCTTCCATATCATAGTACAGCACGTTGGAAGAAGGAAGACCGGTTGGTTTTACTTCTCCTGTCGCCATATCTTTAATGGTATCCAGCTTGTAATCTCTTGCAGAAAGCACTTTATAGCCGCCTACTTCTGCCGGTGTGTTTGCGCGCAGGTTTTCCATAATTGCCTGAATTTTGGCAAGTCCCTCAATACCGGACAGTCCGATGGATTTTACTGCGTCTTTGTAGTAGCCGTATTTTTCATACATTGCGATCATAGCATCCCACAAGGTCATATTCTGAGCCTTATAATATGCTGCAGCCTCGCACAGGGCAGCGGTTGCGGAAATCGCGTCTTTGTCTCTTGCATAGCTTCCGATCAGGCAGCCGTAACTTTCTTCCATTCCAAATAAGTATGTACCTCTGCCAGTCTTTTCATTCTTCAAAATCTGCTGGCCGATCCACTTAAATCCAGTCAGAACCTCGATCAGCTCTACGTCGTAAGCCTTGGCAACCGCATCAATCAGGTTGGTGGAAACGATAGATTTTACAACCTGTCCGTCTGCAGGAATCTTGCCTGCTGCCTTCTTCTGGCTTAATACATATTCGCACAGAAGCGCGCCGGACATATTGCCGGTCAGAGGAATGTATTCTCCGGATTTGTCGTCTTTTACATAAACGCCCAGACGGTCTGCATCCGGATCTGTTGCCAGAACCAGGTCTGCATTTTTTTCTTTTGCCATAGCAAGACCCAGCTCAAAGGCTTCCTTTGCTTCCGGATTCGGATAGCTTACGGTTGGGAAATTGCCGTCCGGAAGCTCCTGCTCCGGAACTACGTATACGTGCTCAAATCCCAGTTCCTTCATAACCCGTCTTGCCGGAATGTTTCCAGTTCCATGAAGAGGCGTATAAATAATGGTAATCTGATCCTGCATCTCGTCAATGGCCTTCTGGTTCACTACCTGAGCCTTTACCTGGGCAATGTATTTATCGTCAATTTCCTTGCCGATTACTTCGTATTTGCCTGCTGCGATTGCGGAAGCCTCATCGGTCGTCTTTACTGTGGACAGATCCTCGATTGCCAGAACTTCCTCTGTAACTCCTTTGTCGTGAGGCGGCGTAAACTGGGCGCCGTCCTCCCAGTAAACCTTGTATCCGTTATATTCCGGCGGATTGTGGCTGGCAGTAATATTAATACCTGCGATACATCCCAGTTCCCTGACTGCAAAAGACAGCTCCGGCGTCGGACGCAGAGACTCAAATTTATATGCCTTAATGCCGTTGGCTGCCAGGGTCATAGCTGCTTCCATAGCAAATTCCGGAGACATATGACGGGAATCATACGCAATGGCAACTCCTTTTTCTGCGCCGCCCTGCTTGATAATGTAGTTAGCCAATCCCTGGGTCGCACGACGGACTACATAAATATTCATCCGGTTAATTCCTGCGCCGATAATTCCTCTAAGGCCTGCTGTACCAAATTCCAGATCCATGTAGAATCTTTCTTTAATTTCGTTTTCGTCCCCTTCGATGGCTCTCAGCTCCGCTTTGGTTTCCTCATCAAAATATGGATTGGAAAGCCACTCATTGTAAATCTTCATGTAGTCCTTCATAAAACTTTTACTCCCTTCTCTGTCTCTAAAAGATGCTGAAAAAACTCCTGTCAGCCCTCTCTTTGTCTATGCAAATTATACTATATGCTATACAAAAAAGAAAGTGTTTTTCAGTATTTTATCTCGTGCAGAAACGCGTTTCTGGCTTCTTCCTGCTCCTGTAAAGCCTTTAATTTATCCGTATTTCTGGCAGGAATCCACGCTTTGTTCGCATTGTAATAGTAGTTCAGCTGCTTCCAGTATTTTTCCGGATACAAAAACAGATAATAGAGGCATTTCCGTTCTTTTTCTGACATCGGCAAAATCCGCTCATAAGCATCCAGCATCATCGCTCCCAGCCGCAGATTCCATCCGTGTTTCTCCATAACCTTACGCATAAACCGATATAAATCTGCCGCCTGAACTCCCAGATGCATCCGGTTATATTCTACAATCGCCACATAATTGCCGCCCATCAGCACATGATGGTGGTCTAAATCCCCATGACACAAAAACAGAGGCATTTTCTCTTCTTTCTCTATGGCTTCCAGCCCCCGCTCCGCTTCTATGGCCTGTTGGAAAAATTCAGGATAGCTGTCGATTACGCACAGTTCAAATTCACTCTTTCCCCGCTTTTGGCGGATAAAACTTCTGGCCCGCTTCATTTCCCGATTGTGACGTCCCATTTCCTCATACAGGGGCCTGGACAAAATTGATCCCATCTTCCACTCTTCCTGAAATTCCACTCTCCGCAGAAATTGGTGCAGCATCCCGATTCTGGTAACCGCGCTTCGGATTTCCAGATATTCCTTTAAATTGCACTCCCGATCCATAAACCAGTCTTTCAATACAAAACAAGTCCCATCTCCAGCATTGGTAAACAGCCCGTCTTCTTTGCTTCTCACATACTGATCCACTTTTAATCCGCTGCTGTCCTGCAAGGCTTCCAGTACCTTTGCTTCAAACTCCAGCCTTCGGACAGTCCCCCTGTATTCTTTTAAGATGCGGCAGCCCTTATCTGTATCCAGGATCCACGCTCCGCGGCCTTTTTTTACCCCATAAACCTCCATATCATACTGTTCCAGCACTTCCGTATACCGCTCTGTCATATCTGCCCCTCCAATTTCTGCTTTTTGTATTTTCTTTTAAGCTATTTCTAGGGTATGAATGCCAAAGTGAAATTATGACCAGCAAAACGGCGCAAAAAAAGTCTGAACGAATTCAGACTTTTCCTAATGCAAATGAAATCAGTTTTTCTTTCTGGTTGTATTCCGGATGTTCCAGAACCAGGTCTAACAGAGCGTTTAACGTTTCTCCTACTTTCTTTCCAGGCCCGATCCCAGCCTCCATCAAATCCCGTCCGCTGACTGCCAGCTGTTTTAAATAGAGACAGTCCCCGTCCTGCCGGATTTCTTCTGTCAATCGGGCAATCTCACCTAAGGGATCGACGTTTCGAAGAAGCATCAAATCGTCGTATAATTCCGGCGTCATCTGGCTCATTATTTTCCGAAGCTTTGCCTTCTGGGGATTCAACGGCGTTTTGACAAACCTGAGAAGGGTCTTTACTTTATTGATCGTGTCATTGTCGGATTTTAACTGTCTCAAAATCCGGACTGCCTGTTCGTCTGTCTCGTTCTGTAAAAATGCGGCCCAGCGCAGGTGCTTTCTAGCTGGAAGCTGCGGGTCGATTGCCGGAAGCGGCCTTTTTACCTGGGCAAAATCCGGCGAAATAAACGGCGCCATCCCAGTCTCATAGACCACACTGATTCTGTCTGGATGATCAGAGACCAGAAGCTTTCCCAGTTCTGCCAGAATCCGCTCTTTGCTGACGTGTTCCAGGTTCGGCGCAATGACGCTCAGCGCCTGATAGGTTTCCGACTCAATAGCAAATCCCAGCTGGGCAGAAAAACGGACTGCCCGAAGAATGCGCAGCGCATCTTCCATAAACCGGTCAATGGGATTTCCTACGCAGCGGATCCATCCGGCTTTCAGATCTTCTATGCCGCCGAAGGCATCTACAATCCCATCCCGACTGCTGTAAGCCATTGCATTAATCGTAAAATCCCGACGTTTTAAATCTTCTATCAGATTAGAGGTAAACTGAACTTCCTTTGGATGGCGGCCGTCTTCGTATTCGCCGTCAATCCGGTAGGTAGTCACTTCGTATCCGACCTTACGAATCATAATCGTAACCGTACCATGTGCGATTCCCGTATCAATGGTGCGGGGAAAAATTTTCTTTACCTGTTCCGGACGGGCCGAAGTGGTAATATCCCAGTCCTCCGGCGTCCGTCCCAACAGGCTGTCACGGACGCAGCCGCCTACTGCGCTGGCTTCATATCCGTGTTCATTCAGCCTGGAGATAATTTCTTCTACTGCATCCGGCAGTTCTATCTGCATGGGGCTGCCTCCTTTCTGCTCTGTGTCTTGCTGTTTTTAATATGCTTTTCCCCAGTATACCATCTTCGTTGCCGGTTTTCCGCAGTATACGCAGGTATCGGACAATTTTTCCTGGGCAAACGGCATACAGCGGGAAGTTACTCCAGCCTCTTCTTTTAACTTTTCTTCACACTCCTGGCATCCGCACCACATTGCCTTAATAAATCCTGGTTTATTTTCTGCAATATCCTTTAATTCCTCTAATGTGAGCGCCGTATAGGTATGAGCGTCTCTATGCTTTCTTGCACGCTCTAACATTTCGGTCTGGATCTGGTCTAACAGTTCGCCAACCTTGCTTTCTAACTCGTCCAGGCATACGGACATCTTCTCATGAGTATCGCGGCGGACTAACACGGCCTGATTTGCTTCAATATCCTTTGGTCCGATTTCAATACGTACCGGAATACCGCGCATCTCGCACTCATTGAACTTCCAGCCTGGGCTCTTATCGCTGTCGTCCACTTTTACGCGGAAGTTGGACAGGCGGCCTTCCAGTTCAAACGCCTTATCTAAGACGCCTTCTTTTCTCTGCTGGATCGGAACAATGACAATCTGGGTCGGAGCAATTCTCGGAGGCAGAACTAAACCTTCGTTGTCGCCGTGTACCATGATAATTCCGCCAATCAGACGGGTAGAAATACCCCAGGAAGTCTGATGAACATACTTTAACTGGTTGTCTTTATCGCTGAACTGGATGCCGAATGCTTTTGCAAATCCGTCGCCGAAGTTATGGCTGGTACCAGACTGCAGGGCTTTTCCGTCATGCATCAGCGCTTCAATGGTATAGGTTGCTTCTGCGCCTGCAAATTTTTCTTTATCCGTTTTTCGTCCGCGGATTACTGGCATTGCCAGAACTTCCTCACAGAAATCGGCATAGATGTTTAACATCTGCTCTGTTCTTTCCTGTGCTTCTTCTGCTGTTGCGTGGGCCGTATGGCCTTCCTGCCATAAGAACTCCCTGGAACGTAAAAACGGACGGGTTGTTTTCTCCCAGCGGACTACGGAGCACCACTGGTTATAAACCTTCGGCAGATCTCTGTAAGAGTGAATATCCCTTGCATAGAAATCGCAAAACAGGGTTTCAGAAGTCGGTCTTACGCACATTCTTTCCTGAAGCGGCTCTAAACCTCCATGGGTCACCCACGCTACCTCCGGCGCAAATCCTTCTACGTGATCTTTTTCCTTCTGCAGAAGGCTTTCCGGAATAAACATCGGCATATAAACATTGCGGACGCCTGCCGCTTTAAACCGCTTATCCACTTCCTTCTGGATATTCTCCCAAATCGCATATCCGTCCGGCTTAATTACCATACATCCTTTTACGCTGGAATAGTCAATTAATTCTGCTTTTTTTACTACGTCCGTATACCACTGGGCAAAATCTTCTTCCATAGACGTAATCGCTTCTACCATTTTCTTATCGTTTGCCATTTTCTCTCTCCTTCTTTGCAACTGTAAAAACTGTAAAAAAAGAGCCATTCATCCCTTGCTGCAGGGACCGAATGACTCGGCGGTACCACCCAGATTAGCGCCAAATGGCTGCTCTCTCTTTTCCGTTAACGCCGGATAACGCTCTGTTTTCACAAAGATGCTCCAAGGCAGGTTCAGCAGCCAGGGACACAGAAGCCTTCCACCACATAGCTTCCTCTCTGCAGAGTATGAGTGCTTACTAATCCTCTTCAACGCCGCAGCAGCTCTTATCAGGCCGCTGCATATGATAAAATATTACGCTAACCTTCCTGATTTGTCAATGACATTCTTGCCTGTTCCAGACGTTCCTCAAATTGGGAATAGAAATCCATTTCCCTATTATAAGGCGTCAGATAAAACGTTTTCAGGATCTGCAGATTCACTGCTTTCGCCTTCTCTGCTTCCCTTCCATCTCCTGCCGCAGCCCTGGCCTCTTTCTGGAAGGAATGCCACTTTAACAGAAATTCCTCCTCTTTTTCCACGTCCGGCGTGTCAATCCATTTACGGACTTTTACTTTGGTCCGTTCCTGTTTCTGACAGCCATTTACCAGGAAAATATACTGGATCCGGCCGTCTCCATAGTCTCTTCCAAGAGGAAACAGACGGCAGATTCCAGGCCGGAAGCTATGAATTCCGCACCTTCCGTTTTTATCTAAAAATGCGCAGGCATCTTCGTCCCCATTCATTTGAAGTCCTGGCAGAACCAGCCCGTCTTCCATCTGCAGCTTTATCTTGTCTGCCATCAATTCTTCAAAAGAGACTCCCAGATGTGCTGTCAGGTTATAAATGTCCTTTGGATTTAGCACCAGCCCTTCCATGCCGTGGCAGCAGGCCGAACACCCCTTGCAGTCTCCGCATCCAACCCGAACCATATCATTTAAAGAATATTTTCTTCCATCTGTTATCCCAGGATTTGTATTCTGATCCATGTTTATCCCTGCCTATTCTCATTTCTATGGGTTCTATTTTCGGATAAGTAAAGGGATTTGTCAACAGAAAACTCCGGCCTCCTGTAGCCTCAGCCCAAAAAAAAGGAGAACAGGATGTTCTCCCATTCTCCTCAAAAGCCTTTATGCCAAAATTTTTAATTAGCCAAAGTATCTCTTTAACAGGCCTGCGAATGCTCTGCCGTGACGAGCTTCGTCTCTTGCCATCTCATGAACGGTGTCATGGATTGCGTCTAAATTAGCTGCCTTTGCTCTCTTAGCCAGGTCGGTCTTACCAGCGGTAGCGCCGTTCTCTGCTGCTACTCTTAATTCCAGGTTCTTCTTGGTAGAATCGGTAACTACTTCGCCTAACAGCTCTGCGAACTTGGAAGCGTGCTCAGCCTCTTCCCAAGCTGCCTTCTCGTAGTATAAACCAATCTCTGGATAGCCTTCTCTATGAGCAACTCTTGCCATTGCTAAGTACATACCAACTTCGCTGCACTCGCCTTCAAAGTTTGCTCTTAAATCTGCAATAATATCTTCGCTAACGCCCTGTGCTACGCCAACAACGTGCTCTGCTGCCCAGGTCATCTCATCTTCCTGTAATTTGAACTTGTCTGCCGGAACCTTACATACTGGACAGAACTCCGGAGCAGTCTCACCCTCATGAACATAGCCACATACTGTACAAACCCATTTTTTCATAGTTAATTTCTCCTTTTCTTATTATAAATTTAAATTTGTTTAAGTTCTTGTTTTTTAAATCAGTAATTATTACTGTTTTAGTGTAGCATACTTAACTGGTTTTGTCAACTGGTTTTCCTGAAATATTTTCCATTTTTTTCATCTCCAGGCATTCACAGCACTCCCCGTAAAACACCATCTCATGGCCATCAATCCTGCCTGTGCAGTAACGGCCTGCCAGCGTATTGATTTCTTCCATATGGCTCATGGGAATATCCGATACCCGACCGCACTTCTTACAGAGAAAATGGTAATGAGGCGCCATATCCCCATCAAAGTGATCCGGTCCGGTTCCGCATCTAAGCTTTCTTACCTCTCCCAGTTCCTCCAGAAGATTCAGGTTGCGGTATACCGTTCCAAGACTGATGTTCGGATATTCCTGACGGATTGATGCGTAGATTGCATCCGCTGTGGGGTGATCTTTACGAGCCATCAAACAGGCCTTTATAGATTCCCTCTGCCGGCTGTATTTGATTGTCTTCATAACAGCATCCCTCCTTAATATTAGTAATTATTACTGATATTAGTATATACAATGAGTACGCTGCTGTCAATCCCTTTTTTAATTTTTTACTCTTCTACCCTGTTTTGAATGCTTCCGATTCCTTCTATCCTGCACTCTACTACATCGCCTGCTTTCAAAAACTTTGGCGGCACAAATCCCATTCCCACGCCCGCCGGCGTTCCCGTTGCGATAATCGTGCCTGCCTGAAGGCTCATTCCCTTTGATAATTCGCTTACAATATGGTCAATATCAAAAATCATCTGGCTGGTATTGCTGTCCTGCCGCAGTTCCCCATTCACATAAGACTGAATTGCCAGCTTCGGTGGATATGGAATCGAATCCACAGTCACAATACAAGGCCCCATTGGCAGGAACCCATCCAGGCTCTTTCCAAAATACCACTGCTTATGCGCATTCTGGATGTTACGGGCGCTGACATCATTTATGACCGTGTAGCCAAACAGATACTCTTTTACCTGCTCCGGCGGCACATTTTTTGCCTCTTTGCGGATAATGGCCGCCAGCTCTGCTTCATAATCCAGACTGTCTACAATATCAAAGTGCCCTGGAATGGGATCGCCGTCTGCGCTGGCTTTGCTGACACGCTTGGAAAAATATACGGCATACTCGCGCTTTCCGTCAAATTCCTGTTTTTTAAAACGGGCCGATTCTTCTGCGTGGGCCATATAATTGATTCCCAGGCAAATCACATCCTGCTTCGGATACTGGATGGGCGCCAGAAGACGCACTTCTCCCAGCGGAGCCGCCCCTGAAATGCCGTATGGTTCTTTTGTACTTGCATACTCTAAAAGCTGCAGTTCTGATTCTCCAATCTCTTCTATTAATTTTCCCATTTCTCCATAGTCTACGCCAATACTCCTGATGGGATAAACCCAGGTCTCATCTGAATTTAACACTCCAATCCTGGTTTTCTGCTCCCGCTCTAGCTGATACGTTACTAATTTCATAATCTTTCTCCTTGCTGCACCCATAAAAAGAAGCGACGCAAATAAACGTTTCCGTTTAGCCACCTCGCTTCTTTTTAATCTGTATTTCATTACTAGCATCAGTGTACGGGGGCAACACGCCTCAAAGAGGGATAATTTCCCCATTTTCTCCACTTGAGGTCATAAGAGTCAGAAACAGGTCAGATGACACGTCTGCAAGGCACTTGAATGAGGTGTACTGGACGTACACCGATTGAAAGTAACGCAGCAGGCGCGTCATCTGGACGTTTCTGACCGTATTGCCCCCTGTACACTGATGCTACCATGCTAACATAAACAGGAAAGAAATGTCAACACTCCATCCAGGATTTCAGCCATTCTCTGGCGGCTTTCCATCCCTGGATAAAAATCGTCGGAATCAGAGAAAATGCGACTGCAGCCCCAATCTGTTCCATGCTTAAATCGGAAACTGCAAACAGCCTCTGAAGGGACGGAACAAAGAGAACAGCGGCCAGAAGCACCGCTCCCGCCTCAAATGCCATAATGCTGTACAAATTCGTAAACAGCCCCAGATAGAACATAGAGTGATGGCTTCTGCAGTTAAATCCGTGGAACAGTCTGGCCAGGGTCAGAGTTGTAAAGGCCATTGTCGCTGCAGCCGCAGAATTTCCGGCAATCCCGCTGTTCTGTCCCCATTTTCCAGACCACCTTCCCGTCAGGCCTACATAGTAAGCCGCCATCGTACAGACCGCTATCAGGCCGCCCTGAATCAGAATATCCTTTAAAAAGGCTTTGCTTAAAATTCCCTTAGACGGATCTCTTGGCTTTTGTTCCAGCAATCCATCCTCTGCCGGTTCCATGCCAATGGCCAGCGCAGGCAGGGAATCCGTAACCAGATTGATAAACAGCAGATGTACTGGAGCAAATGGCATCGGAAGCGCCAGAAGCGATGTATACAGTACGCAAAAAATCCCCGCCATATTGCCGGACAAAAGAAAATCAATGGCATTCTGGATATTCCGATACACATTCCGGCCGTTTTCAACTGCCGAAATAATGGTTGCAAAATTGTCATCTGCCAGAATCATCGAGGCTGCGTCTCTGGAAACCTCTGTTCCACCCAGCCCCATTGCCACTCCAATGTCCGCTTTTTTCAGCGCCGGCCCGTCGTTGACTCCATCTCCGGTCATGGCTACGACCCTGCCTTTCCTCTGCCACGCTTCTACGATCCGGATTTTATGTTCCGGAGATACTCTGGCACACACAGATATGGCTTCTAACCGGTTTTCCAGTTCTGCATCTGTCATCCGCTCCAACTCTGGTCCGGTTATTACCTGTTCGCCCAAACGGAGAATCCCGATTTCTTCTGCAATTGCCTGAGCCGTTACCGGATGATCGCCTGTAATCATTACCGTTTTGATTCCCGCTCTCCCTGCCTGTCTGACCGCCTCTTTTGCCTCCGGACGCGGAGGATCCATAAGGGCCGCCAGGCCTAAGAAAGTCAAATTCTTTTCTTCTTTCGTTCTCTCTTCTCCGGCAGCCCCTGCCATCCGGTAGGCAAACGCCAGCACCCGAAGTCCTTTCTTCCCCCAGGCCTCGTTCTGTCTTTGAATCTTACAGACGTCTTCCGAAGTAATCCTCCGGCTTCCGTTCTCCTTTTCAATTTTTGTACATCTGGGCATCAAAACATCCCAGGCTCCTTTTACAATCAGCATCTGCTTTCCGTCTGGCCGCCTGCATAAAACGCTCATCCGTTTCCGTTTAGAATCAAATGGGATTTCATCCAGACGGGGCCATCTGTCCCGAAGCTGCATGATCTGGATTCCCTCTGAATCCGCCATACGCAAAAGAGCGGTTTCTGTCGGATCTCCTAAAACTCCGTTTTCTGCATTATTTGCCAGGACAGCCGCTTCCAGCAAGGAAATCTGTCCTGACCGGCCCGATTTTCCCGCTCCGGCGCTTTCATACACCGCCTGAACCGTCATTTGATTCTGGGTCAGGGTTCCCGTCTTGTCGCTGCAGATAACCGAAACGCAGCCCAGGCTTTCCACTGCCTTTAAATCTTTTATAATCGCATTTTGTTTTGCCATCCGCTGGGTTCCCATTGCCTGCACAATGGTTACGATGGTTCCCAGAGCTTCCGGAATCGCCGCCACTGCCAGGGCCACTGCAAACATCATCGCATCCAGCACTCTGCTTCCCCGATACAGTCCCAGCAGAAAAACAATCAGGCAAATTCCCATAATCGCCATTGCAAGATTGCTGCTGAACCGATCCAGGCTCATTTGAAGAGGGGTTCTCTTTTCCTCTGCGTCATTCATTAGTTCTGCAATTTTCCCGATTTCCGTATCCATTCCTGTAGCGGTCACTACGGCAAGACCTCTGCCTCCGGTTACCAGACTTCCAGAAAATACCATATTCTTCCTGTCTCCCAGAGGCCGTTCCCCTTCCAGAATATTCCGGCTCTTTTCTACGCTTTCCGCCTCTCCTGTCAGAGAACTCTCATTTAAAAACAGCGACGACGTTTCCAGCACCCTGCCGTCGGCTGCCGCCAGATCTCCTGTTTCCAACGCCAGAATATCCCCTGGCACCACTCTGGAAGCCGGTATTTTTATTGTCTCTCCCTCTCGAATTACCCTGGCAGAAGGTGCGGAAAGAGATTTCAAACTCTCCAGGGATTTTCTCGCCTTTTCGTGCTGGACCGTCCCCAGAACGGCATTTAAAATCAGCACTGCAAAAATCACAATGGTACTCTCCCTTCTTCCGGACACCAGGGAAATCAACGCTGCTCCTATTAAAATCTGAACCAGAAGATCCTGAAACTGTTCCAAAAAAACCTTCCACCAGGCCTTCTGCCTGGTTTCTTTCAGCGTGTTTTTTCCATATTTTTCCAGCCTTCTGGCCACCTCTTCGTCCTCTAACCCCATTCTGCTGGTCTGGAACCGATCCAGAACCTCGCTCTCCGGAATCTCATACCAATTCTTCATGTCTTTTCTCCTTCTCCTATCAAATGCCTCCCCACAGCTTTCTAAGCAGGATCTGATAGTAAAAAATGTATGGGCGTCTTTCCTGCTTTATGCTATAATGGAACCACCCTTAAAAGGAAATTTCATAAAAGGAGTATTTTAATTATGGAGAAAATTACGAGTTTCACTGTCGATCATCTGCATCTGCTTCCTGGCGTTTATGTTTCCCGAAAAGATAAAGTAGGCGATCAGACCGTTACTACCTTCGACATCCGTATGACCCGCCCCAACTACGAGCCGGTCATAAATACTGCAGAAATCCATACCATTGAGCATTTAGGAGCTACTTTCCTGCGCAATCATAAAGACTTCAAAGACAAAGTTCTCTACTTTGGCCCTATGGGATGCAGAACCGGATTCTACCTGCTGCTGGTCGGCGATTTGCAGTCCCAGGATATTATCGGACTGTTAAAGGAGCTGTTTGCCTTTATCAGAGATTTTAAAGGCGACGTACCTGGCGCGGCTGCAAGGGACTGCGGCAATTATCTGGATATGAATCTGCCTATGGCAAATTTCTGGGGAAAGTGGTTCCTGGAAGTTGTGTTGGAGCATATTGACGAATCCAGAATGACTTATCCAGAATAATCCAGACTATTCCGCAATCGACTTACATTTCACTCAGAAAGGAAGAAGCAACCGTATGTGGGAGCATACAAAAGACTATATTCCCTGGAATATCCGTGAACGGGATACCCGCGAACAGAGGGAAATCCGGCTATATCTGGAAAACCAGGGCAGCCAGATTGGCAAGAACTGCTACATCTCTCCGAAAGCAAATCTCTGTGATGTTACGCTAAAAACCGGAGACGACTGTGAATTTTGTGCCGATGTTCTCATCCGTCATGCAGACGTCAAAATGGGAATGCGCTGTTCCATCAATCCCATGGCCTATTTACAGGGAAGGATTACAATGGGCGATTATGTCCGGATCGCGCCGAAAGCCAGCATTATTGCAGACAATCACAATCACGCAGATGTCCTGCGTCCCATTCAGCAGCAGGGCACCAGCGGGAAAGGCATTACCATTGGAGACGACGTGTGGATTGGAGCCAATTCCTGCCTGTTAGACGGAATTACCGTTGGATCCCACAGCATCATTGGCGCTGGAGCGGTCGTAACAAAAGACGTACCGCCCTATTCGGTTGCAGGCGGTTCTCCGGCAAAACTTTTGAAAAACCGGCTTCGGGAAGCATTTGCCAAACCTCTTTCCGACTTCTGCCAGATGGCAGAAGCGCAATTCGATACCATCCTGGATCGCCATTTCCAAAACGGATCGTTTGTCGATACCTCTGTTAATCAGAGTCCCGTCCGCGCCTGGTGCGACGCCGTAGAAATTGCCGGAATGTTCGGAAAGACTCCTTCCCAGATGAGCAGAGAGCAGCTCATCAGCCGCCTGCGCCAGATGCAGAAAGACGAGATTGATTATGAAGTCCTGTCCGTTGGATATGCGCTGGAAGTTTTAGGCAGTTCAGTCCCATCGCCTTACCGGAGCGCCCAGGAGCTGACTGGCCAGAACCTGATCCAGTGGCTGGAACAATTCCAGTGGAAGGGAGATGTCTGGCACGCCGGACACTGTATCGACTGCCTGACCACAGCTTATTATCAGAATCAAAAGCATTTTGGAATAAAACCAGATCTGGACACCTTGTTTGGATGGCTGGATGCACATTTTGACCGGCAAACCGGACTGTGGGGAAGCGGAGACCGCCTGGACTGCGTCAACGGTTTTTACCGCCTTACCAGAGGCAGCTATGCCCAGTTCGGGCGCGCTCTTCCGGACTGTGAAAAAACCATTGATACAGTTCTTTCCCACAGCTCCGGCCGTATGTTCCAGGGAAAAGAAGGGACTTCCTGCAATGTTTTAGACGTGATCCATCCATTATGGCTGTGCCGCAGGCAGACGGATTACCGCAGCACGGAAGGAATGGAATGGGCTGTTCAGTGGATTGATAAGATTCTAAAGAACTGGGACAATGAAAAAGGCTTTTCTTTCGACTTGCTGCTTCACGACAATCCGACTCTGATGGGAACCGAAATGTGGCTGTCGATTTTATACCTGCTGTGCGATTACGTAGGACTGGCTGACTGCTTAAGCTACCAGCCCCAGGGCGTACACCGGTTAAAAACCATTCTGTAACAGCGGGAAAACGGGCTGCGCCCGTTACTTTGCGCAGCCCGTTTCCTGTTCTTCTATAAGTTTCCGCAGAGTGTCCACAATACGGCCCGCTGTCTGTCCAGTCTCATCAATGGTAATGTCTGCGTATTTTTCGTAATATGGAATCCGCTCTTCATATAAATCTTTTAAGGTCTGGCCTTCTTTCAGCACCACGCCCCTGTCTACCACATTGCCAATCCGCCGTTCTACTTCCTCTAAACCCAGCTTTAAATAGACAATCTGGCTGATTTCTTTGTAGTGCTCCATTGCCTCTTTTCCAAAAATCACACTGCCGCCTGGCGCAATTACGGAATGAGTCACATCCAGTTCTGCATTAATCCGGTTTTCCACTTCCATGAAGCCGTCCATACCTTGTTCTGCAATAATTTCTTTTAACAAACGGCCTTCTTTTTCCTGAATTACAATATCCACATCTACAAAGGAATAGCCCAGCCGCTTTGCCAGCAAGACACCAATCGTACTTTTTCCGGAAGACGGCATTCCAATTAACGTAATATTGCTTTTTTTCTTCTCTGTCATCGTTTCCGTCCCTTCTGCCCTGACGGGCCTTTGCGTTTTCCTGCCGGTTTCTTTTTCACTGAATATCCAAAGGTTCCGATTTTTTTGCCCAGCTCCAGATATTCTCCATGGGCATATGCCATCAGTCCAGTACTAGCCAGGTCAAACCTGCCTGTTTTATCCATATAAGCCTCGTCTACATGGACAGCCAGAACTTTTCCGATGAACATGGTATGGGTGCCTAAATCTAGATGATTGACTACCTGACACTCAATATTTACCGGACTTTCTTTAATCATGGGTGCCGCAACGTGTTCAGCCGGCTCCAAAGTCAGGCCGGTTTCCTTCCATTTGTCCACATCCCGCCCCGAACGAACGCCGCAGTAATCTGTAGCCCTTGCCAACGCCTTCGTTGTCAGGTTAATTACAAAGCACTGGGTTTCTTCTATCATGTGATAAGAAAAACGCTCTGGCCGGACCGATACGTATGCCATCGCCGGATCCGAGCAGATATTGCCTGTCCAGGCCGCTGTAATAATGTCTGTATTTCCCTCTTTATCCGCCACGCTGACCATCGCTGCCGGAGCCGGATAAACCATGGTTCCTGGTCTCCAGGTCTGTTTTGCCATCTGAAATCATCCTTCCGTATCTTGTTTTCCTGTTGTCTTTTCTGTACCCAGATGCAGCCGGATTTGCAGCTTATTCCTGGGCTGCAAGTACCAGAGCCGGAACCAGCTGCTTTTTGCGGGATACCACTCCAGGAAGGCAAATCCAATGCTCTTGCCTGGAAATATTGTCGTTTTCCATATGGAATGCCTTAAATGCCAGTTGTTCCGCTCCCTGTCCTTCGTAAATCAGTTCTGTAGACTGGGTAATAATATTGGTCAGCATAAAAAACATCATATCCATGCCCCGATCGGCCCTGGCCTGTTTGATATAATCGCACATACGGCCGCGAAGGCGGAGCAGTTCTTCTTCATTTAAAGAGCTGACCTGGGCAACTCCTATGATCAGTTTCCCAGCGGTAAAGGTTTTAAAGTCCTGATAAAAAATCTCCGAATCGTTTTTGCCTTTTAAATTGCTTCCTGCCGCAAACATATCCCTTGCATATTTCTCAATATCAATTCCGGCTATCTGCGCCAGCTTTACTGCAGACTGCCGGTCTACTTCTGTACAGGTAGGAGAACGGAACAAAAGAGTATCCGAAACAATGGCGCTGCAGAGAAGTCCTGCAATCTTGGGTTCTACTTCGATTCCTGCCTCCTGGTACATCTGGTAGACAATCGTTGCCGTACATCCCAAAGGCTGGTTGCGGAAAAACACAGGAGAAATTGTCTCTACTGTGCCCAGACGGTGATGATCAATGATTTCCCTGATGTCCGCATCCTCGATTCCATCCACAGCCTGGCTTCTCTCATTGTGATCCACCAGAATGACCTGTTTCCCCCTGGCTCCCAACAGATTCCGGCGGGAAATCATCCCTTTATAAAGCCCGTTTTTATCCAGGATCGGGAAATCCCTGTGGCGCTTGCTGGCCATTACCTCCCGAATCTCATCAATATAATCGTCTTCTTCAAAGGTAATTAATTTATCCGTTGTCATAAAATAGCTGACCGGCATACTCTGGTTAATCAGACGGGCAGCCGTATACGTATCATAGGCAGTTGCAATAACCGTACATCCATGCTGTTCTGCCAGTTTCCGGATTGTCAGGGATGCCCCTGCTCCTTCACAGACAATAATACAGTCTGCTTCCATTTCAATGGCGCACAGCTGGGATTCATAGCGGTTGCCCAAAATTACCAGATCATGCGGCTCAATATAAAACTCCATCAAATCCGGATTGGCTGCTGCCACCAATACTTTTCCCTGATTGAAATAGGTATTTTCATCTCCTACAATCAAATCACCTTCCAGCGTTTCCAAAATATTGGAATACTGGGTGTGCGCCTTTGACAAAATGCTGCTGTCATAAATATTCATATAAGATTTTGTAATATCGCCTACGGTAATCAGTCCCTCTAATGCGCCGTTTTCCATTACAATCGGAAGGGTTACCGCATTGTTGGCCTGCATCAGATTCCACGCCTTTTTTAATGAAATATTTCGGTTGACCCCGTCCATCTGGCGAATTTCAATATCTCTTACCTGGGTCCGCACATCTTCCACAAGCTTTGGCGCTTCCAGGCCAAAATAATCCAGTACGTACTGGGTTTCTCCATTTACCTTTCCCGCTCTGGCCGGTTCATGCAAAATCCCCGTTGCCCTGGTTTTTAAATTCGCATAGCAGATCGCAGAACAAATCGAATCTGTATCTGGATTTTTATGGCCGATTACAATTGGAGTTCTCTGGATTTCATCTGGCACACTCTCGTCCTCCTCTTAGTTTTCATAATCTATTTACATGATGTTCATAATTTATTCATAATTATTTTTTATATTATTTGTATATAAGAAAGTGATTTTTATATTATTTATTCGTTATATTGCACATAGATTTTTCATAATTACCCCGATTGTGTACCTTGCGTACCATTCGGGGTCTCCTCATGTTTCTAAGGCTTTTCCAATCAACCGCCGCTTTTTAAGAAAACAGTTCTTTTTTGTATACCCCTGCGTCTACCAAACCGCGAATTGCATTTACCACGGCTTCTTTGTCTTCTTTATAGGTTACTCCAAACCATTTATCCGGAGTATTCAGAATCTGTACGGAAGCCTGACCGGATTTTACCAGCTTGTCAATAATCTGCGGAAGCAAGTATTCTTTCTTTACATCTCCTTCTGGTACAGATCGTAAAAACTCTGGGAATCCTCTTTCCAGCTCGTCTAAAAAGGATGCCGGAAGTCCCCACATATTCATGGATACCAGACAGTTTCCATCCAACCGGATCCTGTTTCCATTATCATCTGCACCAAACAGGCCCTCCTGGGTCTGACGGATCTCATAAGTCTCGACTACTTCTTTTAACGTACCG
This sequence comes from uncultured Clostridium sp., assembly GCA_900542035.1. Classification (GTDB taxonomy): domain Bacteria; phylum Bacillota; class Clostridia; order Lachnospirales; family Lachnospiraceae; genus UMGS1370. The sequence continues at coordinate 54,173 of UQMJ01000004.1, read as the reverse complement.
TCTGGATTGGCCTGGCAGACCCCTCTGGTTACTGCGCCGTTTTCGCTTAATGTATTGGAAAGAACAAATCCGCTCATGCACATATCGTAAGGGCGTTTCTGGGGGTCCATTTTCTCCGTCATATAACGGTGCATATTCTGAAAGCATTCTTTTCCATAATAATCGTCTGCATTAATAACTGCAAACGGGCCGTCCACTAATCCCTTAATGCTTAATACTGCCTGGCCGGTTCCCCATGGCTTTGTCCGCCCCTGCGGAAGCTCAAATCCTTCCGGTAAAGCTGTAAGCTCCTGGTACGCATATGCCACTTCTGCAATTTTCTCGATCCGGTTTCCGATAATCTCTTTAAAATCCTTTTCCAGATCTTTCCGGATGATAAAGACGATTTTGTCAAATCCGGCTTCCAGTGCATCATGGATAGAATAGTCCATAATGATTTCTCCAGATGGCCCAACTGGCTCTAATTGTTTAATCCCGCCGCCAAACCGGCTGCCAATCCCCGCTGCCATTACCACCAACGTTGTTTTCATACAAACCTCCTCGAAATCAGGTCCGTCTTTTTAGACGTTCCTTTGTATTGCCCCTGTACACCGACGTTAGGCTCTGCTGATAAGTGTATTCAGTATATCACAATCCCCAAAAATCTTCCAGAGTAAGTTGCGGACGCGTCCCCACCCCTATCGGAATTGCGTTCTCAAGCTGAAATTTGTCACGTGGTTTGTGTATATCTGATTGTTTTTGATGTTTCTCAAACAATTCTTTCGATCTAGTTATTTCGTTTCTCTATAAATAATTTTACCTATTTAGTTTTGTTCTATAAACCGGAATCAAACAGGGCGAGGACTACGCTCATAGTAAGAATATGTTATTTTTTGTCTCTCATACTAATGGCAATCTCTTTTATCCTTTGAGCATTTTTATCCTTTAAAGCGCTGATTAAATCATTCTCTTTTCCAACAATATTCTCGCCATCAAAAATCAAAGCATTCCACAAGTCATGCAAAGCAGACGACAACTCACTATTATTGGAATATTCATACGCAGCATAGACATTACTGATTAAAGCTTCCATCATATCTGTATCATATTGGGTTTTAATCTCGTCCAATCTGTCTATGGCAAAATCCATCATAATGTGACATCTTTGTTCTCTTAGTTTACTATTTTCTTTGTCGCAAACATAATCCCCTGCAAAAAAGCTTAAGCAAATAGATACAATAAAAGCACCAATAAGAATCAGCTTTTTCATTCCATCACCCCGAATACTCTAAATATCTCATCTGACAACTTCCAATTTGCAGATATTTTATCACACTCCGCCAGTGTTTCCTATACCCATCCGACTGCAGCCTACTGCATGATAAATTCTGCGCCGTCCGGAATATCTTTTCCTAACCGTTCATTTATCTCTGCAAATCCAGATGAGTTTTCCTGTTCAAACTTCAGCGTATCTTCCTTAAGAATATCAAATTGATATTGGCATTTTCCATCTTCTGTCTTTAATATCAGATGTTCCTCATCTTTTATATAAGTCCCCTCTGCCAGATACGACGAAAGCACATCATAATGGATGAAAAACGTCTGTTCTTCTTCGTCCAGACTAATCCAAGGAATCACTTCTGTCTTATCCGTTTTTAACGCATAAGATTTTATCGTATCAGACTGTCGGATAACTTCATTCGTCTCCCTTGCTGCATCCATCCTTCCGGTTCTTTTGGGAGCGCATCCTGCCAAAACAAGAACTCCCATCAACAGCAATACCCCCGTCTGAACTCTTTTCATAACGTACATTCTCCTTTCTCCAGCCCTGTCTATGTTAATTCTATCACGAAAAGCTGCTCTGTTTCTTAACTGTTTTTTGAAAGTTTCTTACGAAATTTTTTCTTGTTTACTTTTTTTTTACACTTTCTTACTTCTTTTAAAATCTATTGATTTTGTTGTTTATTATGACTATAATGAAGCCACAAAAGGAAATGAATTCATGAATTTGATACAACATTTAAAGGAGGTTTTTATATGAAAAAGTCAAACGTAATGGGATTATTATTTGCATCAGCATTCTTATTAGCAGGCACTCAGTTAGGTGCAATCCAGGCGGAAGCCCGCCCCCATGATAAGAACGAAAAATGGGAAGAAAAATGGAACAATGGCCGCTGGGGCGATTGGGATGACGATGACGACGATGACGATGATGACGACGATAAATGGCATGGCAACGGTCATGGTCATGGACATGATAAATGGGACGATGACAAATGGGACGATGACAAGTGGGATGACGACAAGTGGGATGACGATGATGATGACGACGATGATGACGATGACCATCGTCCGGAGCATACCTACGGCGGTATGGTTAACGTAGTTTACTTCTGTGAGGAGACCAACTCCGTATGGGCAAATGGCGAAATCTGGGCCGCTGGTTTAGTTGACGGCAAAGGCAACGTAAACTCCAGCGAATTAAAGAACATCCCCGAAGGCTACAAGCTCAAAGTTGTCGGCGACTTCTACTATGACGGCGGCGATGAGCTCCGCATCCAGGTAGTTCCGGAACACACCTACGGCGGCATGGTTAACGTAGTTTACTTCTGCGAAGAAACCAATCATGTATGGGCAAACGGCGAAATCTGGGCTGCCGGCTTGGTTGACGGCAAAGGCAACGTAAATTCCAGCGAACTGACCACTATTCCTGCAGGTTTTAAACTGAAGGTTGTCGGCGATTTCTACTATGATGGAGGCGATGAGCTCCGCGTTGAAGTAGTTCCTATGTTATTTAAATAACTTTATACTTCCACAGGCAAACTCTTCCCCCAGCATGAGTCCTTAATGATTCAAACAGGTTCTCAATAAAGTCGGCCCCAGATTTTTCTGGGGCCGACTATTTTTGACATTCCGCTCTTCTATTATGCGCCAAACAGCCAAACCCAATGCTTGGTTCCGTTTTCGATATAGCATCCCACGCCAATATCTTCAAAACTTGCATTTAAAATAGAGCCTTCTGTCCTTTTGCAATATTTTCTCCAGCGTCCGCATAAGCATAATTGGTCAATACAGAAAAACAGCTTCCCTGCCGTATCCCAAAAGAGATTGGCTGGAAAGCCGTTTTCTAAATCTTAATGTTATGCTGTTTTCTGCTCCTTACTTTCGCACTTCCAGACGTACCATAGCTCTTTTCAGAGCAAGTTCTGCCCTGGTCACATCGACCTCGGCGCTATGGCTCTTAAGGCGTCTTTCTGCACGTACGCGGGCTTCTTCCGCACGTTTCACATCAATTTCTTCCGGCCACTCCACAACTTCTGCCATGATTGTAATTTCTTCCGGCATTACCTGGATAAATCCGGACATTAAAGCTGCTTCCCGAACTTCTCCTTCTGTATGGATTCGAAGAATACCTGGAGAAATAATGGCGGTCAGCGGAATATGGCCTTTGTAGATACCAATCTCTCCTTCTGTGGTTGTCAGCTCCACCATGGAAGCCTCTCCCTCATAAAAGTTCTCATCCGGAGTGATAATCTGCAAATGGAATCCCTCTGCCATAATCAAGCCCTCCTATTTCACGCGGGCAAGAACGTCATCGATATTACCTGCATTTAAGAATAAATTCTCTGGGATGTCATCATGTTTGCCTTCCAGAATCTCTTTAAAGCCTTGAATCGTCTCGCTTAACGGCACATATCGGCCTTCCAGTCCAGTAAACTGTCCAGCAACGAAGAACGGCTGAGATAAAAATCTCTGAATCTTTCTTGCGCGGGATACGGTCAGCTTATCTTCTTCAGAAAGCTCATCCATACCTAACATGGCGATAATATCCTGAAGTTCTTTATATTTCTGAAGAACCTCCTGAACGCCGCGGGCTACATTGTAGTGTTCCTCGCCGATAATACGGGGATCCAGAATTCTGGAAGTAGATTCCAGAGGATCCACTGCCGGATAAATACCAAGTTCCACGATGGAACGGCTTAATACAGTCGTCGCATCCAGATGGGCGAAGGTATTTGCAGGCGCCGGATCGGTAAGGTCATCTGCAGGCACATATACTGCCTGTACAGAGGTAATGGAACCGTTTTTGGTAGAAGTAATACGCTCCTGAAGAGCGCCCATTTCTGTCTGCAAGGTTGGCTGATAACCTACTGCAGAAGGCATACGTCCTAACAAAGCGGATACCTCAGAACCTGCCTGGGTAAATCGGAAAATATTGTCGATAAAGAGCAGTACGTCCTTACCGCCCTTATCACGGAAATATTCAGCCATAGTCAGACCAGTCAGACCAACTCTCATACGCGCTCCTGGCGGTTCGTTCATCTGGCCAAATACCATGGTGGTTTTATTGATAACACCTGATTCCTGCATTTCATGGTAAAGGTCATTTCCCTCACGGGTACGCTCGCCTACGCCAGTGAATACGGAATATCCGCCGTGTTCAGTTGCAATGTTACGGATCAGCTCCTGGATCAGTACGGTTTTGCCTACGCCGGCGCCGCCGAACAGACCAATCTTACCGCCCTTCTGGTAAGGGCAGAGAAGGTCAACGACCTTAATACCGGTCTCCAGAATCTCGGTCTCTGTAGACTGCTCTTCAAAAGTCGGAGCTTTTCTATGGATGGGAAGATACTCTTCTACCTCTGGCTGGGGCTTGTTGTCGATTGCATCGCCTAAAACATTGAAAATACGTCCCAGGGTGTTCTCTCCTACCGGAACCGAAATCGGCGCTCCAGTAGCCACAGCGTCCATACCACGAACCAGACCATCTGTTGTGCCCATGGCGATACAGCGGACTGTATCATCGCCAAGGTGCTGGGATACTTCAACCGTCAGCTTGCCGCCGTCTGCAAGAGGCACCTGAATGGCCTCATTGATCTCCGGCAGCTTGCCCTGGCTGAACTTAATATCCAACACAGCGCCGATAATCTGGGTAATCTTACCTGTGTTCTGTTCTGCCATCTTGTTTCTCCTTACTTAATTTTATGGTAAAAATACTAACTGTTATAAAACTGTAACTGTTCAGGACGGGGCAATCTTCTTGTCCGGCAAAGCCGAACAAGAAGCATCGGAGATTCCTCCGATGTGAAATCTGGTGTAAAAAGCTGTTTACAAGCCAGCTTGACACAGCTTTTTACGCCAGATTTCCCGCCGTCCTAGATAGTTACGTAAATCTTATGAAATCGCATTTGCGCCGGCAATGATTTCTGTCAGCTCCTGAGTAATGGAGTCCTGTCTTGCACGATTGTACTGAAGACTTAAAGAATCAATCATTTCCTCAGCATTGCTGGTTGCCGAATCCATGGCTGTCATACGCGCGCCGTTCTCACTGGCCACAGCCTCAAGAAGTGCGCCGTAAATCAGACTGCTCATATATTTAGGGATAATGGCGCTTAACACCTCATCCTCATTTGGCTCATAGTTCATAAGCAGCGTGTTGGGTTCCTCTGCGGAAACGTCCATCTCTACCGGAAGAAGCTTAACCAGCTTGGGGATATGGACCACTGTGTTTTTAAAGGAGGTATAAGCCAGGTAAATCTCTCCTATCTCTCCTCTGGAAAATTCATCCAGAAGTTCCAGGGTCAAATCCACCGCATCCCGATATATCGGCTCGTTGATTACGTCCGAATAATCCCTCCGTATCTGATAGCCTTTTCTTACCAGGCCATCCCGACCCTTACGGCCGATTGCGTAAATCCATGTGTCTTCCACCGGCGTCTGTCCGCTCCCAGCCAGCAGCTTCACGATACTGCTGTTGTAGCCGCCTGCCAGTCCTCTATTGGACGTAATGGCAATGACTGCCTTTTTCTTAGACTCGCTGGGACGCAGATACTTGTGATCAAGAGTTCCGGACTTTCGCAGCATCGCTCCGATGGTGGCATACATCATATCGGAATACGGCTTGGATGCTTCTGCTTTGGTTCTGGATTTCTGCAGTTTTACAGTGGAAACCAACTTCATGGCCTTGGTAATCTGCTGAGTACTCTGGATACTGGCGCGTCTGCGTTTAATATCTCTCATGGATGCCATGATTTGTCACCTGCCTATCTACATCTGCGCTTTGCATTCTGTGATTGCCTTTACCAGCAATTCCTCTGTCTGCGAAGTGATTTCCTTGGTTTCCCGAATGCTTGCCGGAATCTCCGGATATTTTTTATCTATAAATTTAAAGAGTTCCTTTTCAAAATCCAGCACCTTAGCGGTGGGAATGTCTAACAGGTACTTCTTCGTTGCCGCATAGATAATGATAACCTGATACTCAACCGGCATTGGCTGATACTGACCCTGTTTTAATACCTCTTTGATTCTCTCGCCCTGGGCAAGCTGTTCTTTGGTGCTTGCGTCCAGTTCAGAACCAAACTGGGCAAAGGATGCCAGCTCGCGGTACTGGGCAAGTTCCACACGGATTGGAGCTGCAATCTTCTTAATTGCCTTAATCTGTGCCGCGCCGCCTACTCGGGATACGGACAGACCCGCGTTAATTGCAGGACGGAAACCGGAGTTAAACATCTCTGTCTCCAGATAAATCTGACCGTCTGTAATGGAAATTACGTTGGTCGGAATATAAGCGGAAACGTCTCCCGCCTGGGTCTCAATAATTGGAAGAGCCGTCAAAGAACCGCCTCCCAGTTCATCAGACAGTTTGGACGCACGCTCTAACAGTCTGGAGTGCAGATAGAATACGTCTCCAGGATATGCCTCACGTCCTGGCGGTCTCTTAAGCAGAAGGGAAAGGGTACGGTAAGCGGCTGCGTGTTTACTTAAATCATCATAAACGACCAGTACGTCTTCGCCGTTTTCCATCCATTCCTCGCCGATTGCACAGCCGGAATACGGAGCAATATACTGTAAAGGAGCCAGGTCGGATGCAGTAGAAACGACTACGGTGGTATAATCCATCGCGCCAAACTCATCCAGCGTCTTTACAATGTTTGCTACGGTAGAAGCTTTCTGTCCGATAGCGACGTAAATACAGTGAACGCCCTGTCCTTTCTGGTTAATAATGGTGTCAATGGCAATCGCCGTCTTACCAGTCTGACGGTCGCCGATAATCAGCTCACGCTGTCCTCTTCCAATCGGGATCATAGCATCAATGGCCTTGATACCGGTCTGCAGCGGCGTATCTACGGATTTTCTCTCAATTACACCGTGGGCAACCCGCTCAATCCGGCGGAATTTGCTGGTCTCAATAGGGCCTTTGCCGTCAATAGGCTGTCCCAGAGCGTTTACAACGCGGCCCGTCAGCGCGTCGCCTACCGGCACTTCCACAACTCGGCCTGTGGTTTTTACCATATCGCCTTCGCTGATGTTTTTCGTATCACCAAGAAGAACGGCGCCTACGTTGTCTTCCTCCAGGTTTAAAACCATGCCGTAGATTTCTCCTGGAAACTCCAGAAGTTCTCCCTGCATGGCCTTTTCAAGACCGTGGATTCGCGCGATACCGTCTGCGACCTGGATAACGGTACCCACATCAGAGACTTCCAGCTTTGTTGAATATTTCTCAATCTGCTCTTTAATCACAGAGCTGATTTCTTCTGGTCTTAAATTCATAACTGAGGTTCGCACCTTCTTTCTGTTATCAGTAATGTCCGCCTGACACTAAGCCAGCCGAACGGTTAAGAGCTGCTTTTTCAGCTCGTAGAGCTGGGTTTTAATACTGCTGTCTACCACCCGATCGCCGATACGGATAACCATACCGCCGATTAAGCTTGGATCTACAGTATATTCCATCTCAAACTCCACATAAGGAGTGGTTTCTAACAGCTTCGCCTTTAACGCAGCTTTCTGCTCATCCCGCAGAGCGACTGCGCTTGCAACAAAAGCCGTTCCAATTTTTTTGTATTCCCGAACTGCCTGAATAAAATAATCCAGAATCATCGGGATTTCTTTTTGCCTGCCCTTGTCAACAATGATTGTCAAGAAGCCCATCATCTCATCCGAGACTCTTCCGGAGAAAACATTCTCCATGACGGAAATCTTCTCTTCCTTTACAATCTGAGGATGATTCAGCGCATCCATAAGCTTCGGGTTGTCCCGAAAAATGCTGCATAAGGCCTGGGCTTCTTCGTAGACTGCTTCCAGATTCTGCTTATCCGAAGCTGCCTCAAACAATGCATCGCCGTATACCTTTGCTATCAGCTTTGCCATGTATTCTCACCCATCTCCTTCAGAGTCTCGTCAATCAATGCATCCTGAACCTTGGTATCAATGGAAGCTGCAACAACCTTTCCTGCCATTAAAGAAGCAATGGATACAACTTCCTGCTTCATCTCGTCCAACGCCTTCTTTCTCTCCAGCTCGATTTCCTTGCCGGCGCGTTCTACGATTCTGGCTGCTTCCGCTCTGGCCTCGTCAAGAATTTCAGCCTCGCGGCGCTTTGCTTTTCTTCTGGCTTCTTCCAGGATAGCATCTGCTTCCTTGTTCACAGCCTTCAGCTTCGCGTCATACTCTGCCTTCATTTCTGCTGCGCTCTTCTGATCCAGAGCCGCCTGTTCCAGCTCGTCCGCAATCTTTTTGCGGCGCTTTTCCAGGAAATCTCTGGCTGGGTTAAACAGCAGATAGGATAATGCAAAGAACAGGATAAAGATATTAATTCCAGTCAATACTGCGTCGTGCAGCAGCTGGGGGTCAAATCCAATTAACCTATCCAAAATCTCGCCTCCTCTTGTGCTATTATCTTATAATTGCCCGTTTTCCTGTAAATCAACCGAACGGCTTAACGAACATCAGAATAATAGCAACAACCAGGCCGTACAGACCCGTCGTCTCGGCAACTGCCTGTCCTAACAGCATGGTGGAGGTAATATCAGATTTTGCGCCTGGATTACGTCCAACTGCAGAAGCGCCGTAACCTGCGGCAATACCCTGACCTACACCAGGTCCGATACCAGCGATCATCGCCAGACCAGCACCGATAGCAGAACAACCATAGATAAAATCCTGACCTGAAAAATTCATATTGATTCCTCCTGTAATGAAAAATAAATTTGTAAAACTTTGTTATTCCATTTTGTCGTTGATGTAAACCATGGTCAGCATACAGAATACATATGTCTGAATACAGCCTGAGAATACATCACAATATACGTGCAGCGCCGCCGGAATACCGATATTGGCAAGAAGCGGCATCATGCCGTACCACAATCCCATGATGATAACTCCGGAAAGCAGGTTTGCAAACAAACGGAGCGAGATAGAGATTGGATTGGCCAGCTCTCCGATTAAGTTAATCGGAAACAGAATCGGCGTCGGCTCAAACAAGCTGGTAAAGTGATGGAGCCGCCGGTTCTTGATACCCTGATACTGGACAATGAAAAAGGTAACCATTCCCAGCAGGAAAGTAACACCGTAATCCGCAGTAGCCGCACGAAGTCCCAGCAGACCGCTCAGGTTGTTAAACAGGATAAAGATAAAAATTGTGCCGATGTAATTGGCAAATTTATATGCATTTCCGTTTAAGATTCCTATGGTCATCTTGTCTAACATCTCGGTTGCCAGCTCGATAATGTTCTGGAACGTCCCTGGAACATCGGTAGCTTTTTTCATGGCCCTGTTGGCCGCAAACGCCAGAGCCAGAATGATCAGCGTGATGATCGTCATAGAAACTGTCGTAGTCGTCAGCCAAAGCTCCTGGCCAAACAGCTCGTATTTAAGCACCCCATGGATCATAAAATCCGGTTCTCTTGCAACCAGCATTCCCTTACTTCCCATACACAGGTCCTCCTTTCTTAAGTTTTATAAAAAATTTTAAACACCGCTCTGATCCAGTCCCCCTTCCTCAGCCCCGTATAAGCGCCAGCCGCCTAAACGGTGAACAATGGGCTGAAGATACGCACCGGTTTTTAATCCCATTGTACCTATGACCATTGCCAGTGGGTTTACCTGGGGCACACGAAACAGCACCAAAAGCAGAACTGCAATATAGACTGCCTTTCGGCCTACAGAATGTACCAGAGTGGTTTTGTTGGCATAGCTTTCATCTCCGCAGTCCATGGCTCTCTCTGTAACAGCTGCCATGTGAACCAGCATTGCTCCTGCGGAAACTGCGCCTGCAGCCAGTCCCAGGAAAATCGGCATCGCGTTCTGACCTAATGCAGGACAAACAAACGCCGCCAGAATCCCCAGCACCACATTATGAAACAAAATCCCTGCAGACATTTCAAGGATTAAGTTTTTGATCTCTTTACTCAATCTGCATCCTCCTTCTTTCCATCTTCCGGAGCGGAACTGCCCCCGCTCCTTCCGGTAATCCGGCTGGCTGTTTTGGGGCGGCTGACCTCCTGATATCTGGGCCTTTGTTTTGCTTTTTCTGCAGCCCGTTCTGCATCTTCTGCAGCCTCCTGCTTTTCATTTACGTGAAAGGTGTTTTTTGCCATCACATAACCGCAGCGGCCGCCGGACAGAACTCCTAAAACCAACAGCGGAAGTATCAGCCTGGTTCCATAGTGGGTGTCGATATAATACCCCGCAAAGACACATAAAAAAACAGGCGTCATAACGCTGAGCCCCAGCTGTGTTACCATAGCAAGACTCCGGAACACACTTTTCTGATGCCGCATCACAGGCCTGTCCTCCTTTCATATTTTGCGAATGTATAAGGTACATTATAACCAATAATTCATTCTTTGTCTATTCTACACAAAAAAATTTTTCGTCACTTCCATATATTGACAAAAGAACAGATGAAAGAAAAGGAAACCGCAAAATGGGCGTTGACGGCCTCGCCTCAACGTTCTTCCCACCTTGCGGTATCTTCTGTTTCAGTATCTTTTTTATTTTTCAGCAAAAATCGGGGACACCCACGCCACATCTCCGTTTTTCAGCCACACTCTCAGACGATACTGGCTGCCTGGCTCCATCTCAATAGTCTTGGAAAATTCCATCGTATAAGCGCTCTCCGGCACTGCCTGGCGCAGTCTGGTCTTATATGCATTATGCCAGTAAAAATCGTCACGGTAGTGTTCGACATGGCCGTACACCCGCTCTGCCAGCTCGATACTTTCCTTGTACTGCGGCAGGATACGAGATGTTTTCATCAGCTCTCCAATGGTAAAACGGTATTCATAGGAATCTACGTTTAAGCAGATTTCATCGGTGATTTTTCCTTCCACCTCAAAGACAAATCCTTCTTTTACTACGGCGCTTGGCCCCATCCAGTGTCCAGTAGCCGTTGACATATAAGTCGTCATATGGAATTTGCAGCTATTTTCTGTTACGTCGTAAAGTTTCTGTCCATAGCTGTTCCATGCTTTTTCAATCGAAACCAGACGTCCTGGCACAGTCAACGATCCATCCCACTCCCGCACCAGCATATCTTTATAAAATCTTGGATTCGGTCCCCAGCCAAATTCTGCGGCAAATTTTACCCGAATTACTTCCTCATCGCCAATTTTTCTGGTCTCCCAGGTGCCGGAATGAACTGCCATCTCGTCCAGAATATTGTTCTTTAAAATTTCAACCCTGTCAATGGCATCGGCTGCTTTTACAGAGAATTTCAGTTCATGTTTTCCAGCCGGAACTACGGATCCCATAGGTTTTCCATCTACGGTAAAATCGATGTCCATCCGGCTTCTGCTTACGCCATACACTCTTCTGGCTTTCATTGCTTCCCAGATTGCTTCTTTCGAATTGTTCTCTGCCAGCACACACATACTGCCGTGATCGTAAACTGCCGGTACCTTATGGTTGTCTCCGGAAGCGATGCAGCCTACGCGAAGACCGGCTTCCAGCCCTCTCTCATAGCAGGTTTCTCCCGTTCTTGGCCCCATGTGAAGATGGCGCTCCATATCCATCATGCCAGTGTCGTTTTCACTGCATCCATGACTGGAAAAAATTTCTGCAAAAGGAGAAAACTCTTCATCGTGGGTTGCCCAGTTTTTTCCCCTGCTCTTTAACTGATAAGCCACATGATGGGGAATTGCAATGGCTTCGGTATTTTCATACTCTTTTTTCAGTTCTTCATACCGCATCGGATGCTTCATGGGCTGATCGTTGTCCAGGAAAAATACGTTATGGTCGCCGTCAAATCCGCAGCCCTGCCATTCGTATCCCATAAACATCGGATACCCTTCTGCATTGACCTCTTTTACCTTTTCCCGAACCAGTTCCCAGTCTTTCTCAATCTCCTCTGCCGGACATAAATCTTCCAGTCCGGCTCCGCTTTCGGTCTTAATCATCTGAAATGGATAATAGGCAATCGGCCAGAAATCCAGAACGGCTTTTGCGTGTTCTACCCATTTATCTAATTCATCCATCTGATTGTGATGAATATTGCTGTGTAAATCTGTCCACAATTTCTTCATAATCCCAACTCCCTAATCCATCTGTTCTGTTTTCATAAACTTATCCGTTGCTTTTCTCTGTTTTGCATCGCCCTTCTTTAACAGGTAAATCAGAACAAAGGTCAGGATAATAAATAACAGGCAGATTGGTCTTTTAATAAAAATATCCCAGGAACCGCCGGACATAACCAGAGAGTTCCTTAAATTGGCTTCCGCCGTAGGCCCTAATACCATTCCCAGTACAATCGGAACCGGAGGCAGGTCAATTTTCTGCATAAAGTATGCAATCACGCCAAACGCCAGCATGACATAAACATCCATCTCAGAACTGCCGATTGCAAACGCGCCGGCGCAGCAGATTACCACCAGAACAGCGGTCAATAAATCCTGGGGAATATGAGTAATTTTAACAAACAGGCTTAACAGGTATTTGCCCTGGACAAACATAAAAATCTGAGCAATTACGCAGCCGATTAATACTGCGTACACCACTGGACCGGAGTTGGTAAACAGCTTTGGTCCGACTACTAAACCATGCATGGTAAATGCGCCGAGCAGAGTTGCGGCTACTACGTCTCCAGGAATTCCCAGGGTTAACAGTGGAATCAAGGTTGCGGCTGTAGCGCCGTTGTTTGCAGACTCAGGAGCCGCAACACCTTTAATCTCGCCTTCGCCGAACTTTTCATCTGGTTTTGCGCATCGTTTTGCTTCGTTATACGCAATAAAAGAAGCGATTGCGCCGCCGGTTCCTGGAACTGCGCCGATAAACGCGCCAATAAAAGAAGACTTTAACATGGTCGGCAGCGTCTTTTTTACGTCCTTTTTGGTAATGTGGTCGTTCTTGTCAATATCCTTCAATTCCGAAACAGCAACGGATTCGGTCTTGTTAATCCGTCCAATCATTTGTGCAATGGCATATACGCCCAGTAAAACAGCCAGCATCTTAATACCATTGTAAAGCCGCAGGTTTCCAAAAGTAAATCTAGTCAGACCGCTGACAGAATCGATGCCTACAGTTGCCAGCAGAATTCCTAACCCGCCGCTGATTAATCCTTTTACCAGGCTCTTTCCACTGACAGAAGCAATAACGGACAAACCGAAAATTGCTAATGCAAAATACTCCGGAGAACCGAAGGTAATCGCTACCTTACTAATCTGGGGCGCAAAGAACAGCAGACAAAGGGCGCTGATTAACCCGCCTACCGTAGACGCTACCAGAGCCATATCCAAAGCACGTCTGGGCTGTCCTTTTTTGCACATCGGATAACCGTCGATCAGGGTTGCAGCCGCTGCGTTGGTTCCTGGCGTGTTAATTAAAATCGCGCTGATAGATCCGCCGAAGTTGGATCCAAAGAAGATTGCCGTCAGCATCAAAAGCGCCGGAACGCTTCCCATCTGGAATGTGAATGGCAGAAGTACTGTAATCGCCAGGTTTCCATTCATTCCAGGAATTGCTCCAAAGATAATTCCGATAAATAAACCAATATTTACAAAGATAAAATTCTCCACTGTCAAAAGATTGCCCAGTGCAGCACCAATCACCTGTCCCATAATAACCTCCTTTTATTCTGTCTAAGGCAGCTGTACGTGCAGTACCTTTGAAAACAGCAGATACAATATCAGAACGGCTGCAAGAACAATCACATAAAATGATTTTTTCTTCGATCCGGTAAATGCCAGAGTTGCCACTCCCAAAAACATAGTAGAAACCAGGAAACTCTTTTTAAACAGCAGTGCATAAATAAGAATAACTGCCATGTAGCCCAGCGCTTTCAGTTCCTTTCCAACATCCAGCGTTTTAACTTCATCTTTTTTTAAAACCAGGCTCTGAATCATGAGAACAATTCCGCAGATAATCCAGAGAATCGCCACTGCATATGGCACAGTACGGGATGTAATGCCATAAGTAGCCGAATAATCCTCGCCAATCTGTCCAGGAATGATAACCATGCAGATAATTCCCAAAATCACGCTTGCAATCCCCGCAACCAGATTAGAACGGTATGTTATCTTCATCTTTTTTCCTCCTAAACCCCTCATAATAAAAATCCCACCCAGTCCGCTCTCCTTATTCCTGACGCGCTGGGCGGGATTTACGGTTCTCCGCTAAACTACATACAGCTGTTATTTTGCATAGTATTTGTCATATGCGGCCTTGCACATATCGGCTGCATCTTCAATGGTTTTCTTAACAGTCTCGCCGTCCGACAGATCTGGAATATAGCTTGCATTTGCTGCCAGTTCTTTAAATTCGTCTGTCTCACTGTAGTCTAAGATTGCCTGGTAAATCGCTGCTACATCATCTGGATTGGTATCCTTTTTGGTCATTAAGAAGTTGCAGGTCTTGAATACGACGTCATAGCCAAAAGACTTGGCAGTCGGGACTTCATATCCCTCATATCCAGTATACGGCTCGTCCGAAAATACCATAATCGGAACCAGACTTCCTTCTTCTACATACTGGGCGCCTAAAGAAGTGGTTGCCGCTGCACAGACTACGTTGCCGCCTACTACTGCCAGCAGGTCTTTACCGGATCCATCAGAGGTAACGGCTTCTGCATCAATCCCTGCTTCGCCAAACAGCATGGTCTGGGTTAAGTGAGTAGCGCCGCCTGGGGTATTTGCGCCAAATATTACCCGATTGTTCTTTGCATATTCCTGAAGGCCTTCCCAGTCTTTGATGCCGGTCTTATCCGGAGCTACAAACAGAACCTGATCTTCAGATACCAGACTGCAGACAAACTGATAATCATCCATATTGGTCTTAATATCCGGATTAAACAGAGGCGCCAGAGTAAACAATGCAATGCCGCCAACCATCAATTCGGTAGCATCCGCTTTTGCGCTGTCCAAATCCGCAGCTGCAATTGCGCCGTTAGCACCGGTCAGATTATTGATAACAGCAGAATTTCCGTAAGTCTGAGAAAGTCCCTGGGCAACGATTCTGGAAATGGTATCTGCAGATCCTCCTGCTGCAAACGGCACGCGGATATTGAAATCTTTGCTCGGCTTAAATGCATCTGCCGTCACACTTCCTGCCGGCTGCGCATCTGCGGCCTTGCTTTCCTCTGTTCCCGCTGCTTCTGTCTTTGCAGCCTCTGTCGCTGCTGCCGTTGTCGCCCCCGTATCCGAACCGCCGCAGGCAGTTAAAGAAGCTGCCATAACGCCTGCCATTACCAATGCTACAATTCTCTTTTTCATTTCCTCTTCTCCTTTTCCCTTGTTTGCTGTTTCTTTGTTTCTTCTGAAAATGTTTTCAGTATTTTTCTTGTTCCAATATGGCAATTATATCAACGGTTTTCCCGATTGTCAATCGAATATTTGTATTATTTGCCTTATTTTGCTTTCATAATCCGAAAATATTTAGGCTCTTTTCTCAATTCTGTGTCTTGATTTTTACTGATAACGTTTTCAGTATGCATAAAATTAAAAAAGCCTGTGCTGAAACATTCTGATACGCTTATCTCTGTTTCCTTCACAGACTTTTTCTCTGATTAAAACCGGTATTGTACTTTAATATCGTATAGTTTTGGCGCTTCTTCTTTTTTCTCTTCCTCGATTTTTTTATGCAGCAGTTCGGCAGCGGTAATCCCGACTGCTTCTGGATTTTTTATAACCAGAGAACACTGCATCCCTAGTTTTTCCGCCGTTCCGGCCTGAGCAAAACCAGCTACATCAACGTTCCCAATCCACTCTGGATAACTGCGGTGAATCTCCATTGCAACGTATTCCAGAATATCCGAACCAAAAGCTACAATCAGCGGACGCTGACCTTTCTGGATCCTCTTTGAAAACTGGGCAAGAGCATCTACCACTATATCGATTCTTCTTGAAGTTATCACTCTGAGAATTTCTTCTTCCGGCTTTCCTGCTTCTGCAAATGCCTGATCCGAACCTTCCATGCACATCCTGGTGTTGAAGCTGTCTATCCAGCCAAACAGCATCAGAACCTGGCAGCAGGGTTTGTTTTTCAACAGCCAGGAAACCAGATTGTAGGCATTTTCCCGATGATTCTCCAGAACAATATCACAGCCGACTTCTTCTTTCCGGTCAATCATTACCATATTGCGATAACTTCTGGCAACTTTTTTCAAGTATGCCGTATTCAGGCCGCTTGGGGCAATCAGGATACCAGCCGCTTTCTGATTCAGCAATTCCTGAATGTAAAACCTTTCTTTCGCTCCGTCATTATCGCTTTCGCAGATAAACGTCACGTAATTCCGCTCAAAGAAATAATCGCTGACGCCGCGGCAGATCCGTCCGAAGAAGTATTCCATGTGAGGAACAACCAGGCCGATGATATTGGACTTTCCCCGCTTCAAATTCTGGGCAAACAGGTTTGGCTCATATTCCAATTCCCGTATCGCATTTTTGATATTGTATGCCGCCAATGGCTGAATGCTTTTGGGATCCTTTAGATAACGGGACACCGAGCTTATGGAAACCCCTGCCAAAGCTGCCACCTCTTTGATGGTTGCTTTTTTTTCTTTCATTGTTTTCCCTCTGCTCCCTCTTATCCTAACGTCTCGTCATAGCAGGCTCTTTCCCCGCCGATATATTTAGGCCTGGTGCGGGCGCAGACCACACGGGCGCCTCCAATCTCGTTTGTTTCAATCCGGACCGGCACCGCCACATCTTTTAAATGCATTCCAATCAGCGTATCTCCAATATCCATTCCCCCATGAGCTTTTATGTGTTCAACGGCAACCGGACGTTCAAATCCCTGGTAAGCTGCAGTTGCAAAGGAACCTCCCGCTTTTAGCTGGGGAACTACATTGACTGGCTCATAACCGTATTTTTCTGCAGCTGCTTCTTCTATAATAATAGCCCTGTTTAAATGTTCACAGCACTGGGCCGCAAGATAGATTCCATTTGGCGCCAGAACTTCCTGAAGAGTCTGGAATACTGCCTGTCCGATTTCCTGGCTGGAATGACTTCCAATCTGGAAGCTTCCTACCTCGCTGGAAGAGCAGCCTACAACCAGAATCTGTCCGCGTTTTAATCCTGCTTTTTCCAAAAACTGCTCTGCCGCCTGCCTTGTCTGGGTTTTAATGAATTCCAACATATGAAAACTCCCTTCCATCAATCACTCTGCCATTAGTATACCATGCCTTCTGCCAGGGGAAAAGGGGAGTTTTTATGTGTCTCAGATTTTTCCTATCGCTTTTGAAATTCTCTTCTCTATAACAGGGCCAAACCACAGAGCCAGGAAAATCTTTACTCCATCTCCGGCCAGATACGGAAGCACTCCAACTCCCAGTCCTTCTATAAATCCAATGCTGAGCTGGCGGCAAAGCCACAACGTTCCGAATCCATAGCAGACAGCCGTTCCCAGCACCATTCCAACTGCGCAGGCTATCCGGTTCTCCGGCCAGCGCTCAACAAAATATCCTGCAATCAAAACCAGAAATGCAAACCCAATCAGGTATCCACCCGTTGGCCCCATCAGCTTTCCAATTCCTCCCGAAAAGCCGGAAAACACCGGAAGTCCTGCCATTCCCAGAAGCATATACACCAGATAGCTAAGAAATGCCCGTCTGGTTTTCAAGAGATACAGGGACAAATATAAAATTAGATTGGTCAGGGTAATGGGTACGGGACTGATAAAAATCGGAATAGACAACGGTCCTAATACGCAGGTAACCGCAGTAACCAGGCCGATTAGCGTAATGTCAGAAACTGAACAACGGCCAGCAGCAGAAATTCCATCCTTTGTCATGCTTTTAAATCCTCTCTTTCCTTTCGCTGATGTTATCATAGAACTTCCCTCGCCAATTGTCAACCTTATTTTATTTTTTTGGTTGACAATTGACTCTCAAGCCATATTCAACTCCATATCATAATTTGTGAAAATTTATTACCAAAGCAATTTGTGTTTTCCGCAAAGGCGCATTATACTTTCTATAAAAAAGTAATCTCCATAAATAATCGAGACATTATTTTGGGTTCCATGATATAAAACCGTTCCGCCTCCTAATATTCCATCCTCATCCTGATTCCAATTACAATATTTTTCTTCACAAGCCTTTCATATTTTAATTGCAGCATTCCTATATAATAAAATATGCTCCTTCCTAAGCAACAAGTTTTTTCGACTTGTCGCCTGGAAAGGAGCATATCTATTGTCACTTTATTTTATGATGATTCTTCCCTGTCCAGCTGGATTTGCATACTCTTCTCCTACTACGCCGCCCAGTTTTTCAGAGATATAAGAAGACAGAACGTCTACGTCCACCATAACGTCGTCTTTTACTACTTTGCTGCCATTAAACATTACCATACCGTCGCCGCCGGATTTTAACATATAATTATGGGAAGCCACTGTATAGGTCTTATTTACATCCAACGGTTCCTCTCCTACCTTAATATCGGTTACGCGGTAAGCGCCGCTGACGCCTTGGAAGTTGCCTTTTTCATCAACCTTTACGCTGGAAGGAATGGAGGTGTCAACGGTATACGTTAATCCGGAAACCTGAAGGAAACCGCCGTTTTCTGTCGGGCAGTCCTTAGAAGCCATTTCCAGGGCATCTTTTATCTGCTGTCCGGTTGCTTCTACAACACAGCCCATATTTCCAAATGGAAATACCTTTAATGTATCATTGTAAGTAATCGTTCCGGCTGCAATGCTGTCGCGTACGCCGCCGCCGTTCATCAGTCCAATGTCTGCGCCTAACTGGTAACGATATGCATCTGCACACAAATCGCCCAGGTTCGTCTCTGCGCTGCGGACTGCTCTTTCTCCGGTTGCTGGATCCTTAATAGTCAGATCCACACTGGTACTTCCCAGTACCGTCTTTAAGCTTTCGCTGTACTGCGCCTGAATCTGCTTAATATAAGCGTCGGCTGCCGCGTCTACAAACTTGCCGTCTTCCGTAGCTGCTGCTCCGCCAGGAATGGTTAATACCATACCTGCAGTAATCAGATTTGGCTTTTTAATCTTATCCTTATTGGCATTATAAATAATTGTCCATGCCTGGGAGGAACCAAGTGTCTTCTTTGCAATTTTGCTGAGAGAATCGTTTTTCTGCACAGTATAAGTAGTAAATCCTGCATCCGGAACTGTGTTTACCATCTCTGTGGTAATGGTTCCATCTGGCTTAATGGTCATTTTACCAATATTTTTCAGCTTTGTACCAGTCTGGGTAACAACAATCTGTTCGCCGTCCTTATTTGGGAACGTCTTGTCATAGGTCTCATGGGAATGGCCGTCAATGACTGCGTCAATACCGTTGGTATTTTTAATTACCGCTTCCGAAGACCACTGGCCGCTGACGCCTTCGTTGCCAAGGTGACCGACTAAAATCACATAATCTGCGCCCTGAGCATTGGCTGCATCCACAGTTACCTGAACCTGATTATAAAGAGCCTGTCCGCTCTCGTCTTCACAGAAGCCATATATGTAGTTGCCATTTGCATCCTGGAAATAGGTTGGAGTAGATTTTGTAAAGCTTTCCGGAGTGCTGACGCCCACAAATGCCACCTGGGTGTCGCCATAGTCCATCATCTTATACGGCGCAAACACCGGAGCTCCGGTTGCCAGGTTCGTAAAGTTACAGGAATAGTATCCGCAGTTCAGTTTGCCGGACAGTTCCAGAAAACGGGGCATACCGTAGTCAAACTCATGGTTGCCTGGAATTGCAAAGTCGTAGCCTACCTGATTCATAATGTCAATGATGTAGCCGCCGTCTGAAAGGGTTCCAATCGGTGCGCCTTGAATCGCATCTCCTGCGTCTACTAACGTTACATACGGAGTCTGGGCCTGCATTTCTTTTTTGTAAAGAGCCAGTCCTGCATAACCGATATTGTCATCTACACCGCAATGGACGTCATTGGTGTACAGAATCACAATATCCTGCTCCGCCGCCTGGGCGGTAATCTCTGTCGCTGTGGTAACTCCTGCAGTTACGGAAACTACCATCGCCAGCGTCATAAGAACAGACCATATCCGCCGTTTCAAATTTTTCATAGCAACTTCCTCCTTTTTCTGAGAATAACTCTTGGATGCTTCTATTATATCTCAATTACAAGGAGAAAGTAAACAAGATGCTGACAATTTTTGCTTATTTTTTACCTAATATTAACCAAAATAATCCAGAGGCATTTTGAATTTCTGCGCATATCCTAATCATAAGTTCTATCAAAAGGCGTTTTTCTATGTTCTCATCCATTACTCCACGACTTACTTTTTTGGAACTTTTAAGAAAAAATCAGCCCCAAGCCGCAGCCTGGGTTACAGGCAGTCCCGATGCGCCTCAGTTAAGCGGGCTTGTCAAATTTTATGATACCCCTTACGACGGAGTTCTCATAGAAGCCGAGCTGTTTGGCCTTCCTAATATCCGCTCTTCCGGCTCTTCTGATTTTTATGGAATGCATATCCATGAATATGGAGATTGTTCCCAGAATTTTACCAAAACAGGACCTCATTATAATCCCTGGAACCGCCCTCATCCAGATCACGCCGGCGATCTTCTTCCCATAATGGCTAATCAGGGTTATGCCTGGGAATCCTTTTATGACAAACGGTTCCGGATTGCCGATATTCTGAATCGCTCTGTCGTTATCCACCAGCATCGGGATGATTTTACCTCCCAGCCATCCGGTGATTCCGGCATTATGATTGGCTGCGGCGTTATCCGCCAGGCGTAGGCGTTATGTAAACGACTATATAAATATGAAAAGAGAGACAATATGGCTGAATCTTAGTCCATATTGTCTCTTTCTGCAAAAGGGTCAGCTTTCCATCTGTCTCCCTAAAAAACCTGCTGCCGTCACTGCCAGTTTCATCTCCATATCACCAAACCGCGCTCTCGGTTCCCTGCTTAAAATAATGACCGCCCCAATGGCATCTCCTTCGCAGATAATGGGCGCAATTACCTGGGCTGTGATACCCTCCATTGGATCTGACGTCAAAGAGGTAAATCCTTTGTCGTCTTTTCCGGCCATAACAGGCGTTCTCTCCTGGATTACGCTTTCCAACTGATGACTGATTGGTTTCTGCAGCAGTTCCTTTTTCGCTCCTCCCGCTGCCGCCACGACCTGATCTCTGTCAGTAATGCAGACCATCATCCCTGTTGATTGTGCCATCGCATCTGCATACTGGCCGGCAAACGCGGTTAATTCAACCATAGGGGAGTATTTTTTCAAAATGATCTCGCCTTCTCTGTCAGTAAAAATTTCCAGCGGTGTCCCTTCTCTCAGCCGGAGAGTTCTGCGGATCTCTTTTGGAATTACTACGCGTCCCAAATCGTCGATTCTTCTTACAATGCCTGTAGCTTTCATGTCATCTTCTCCTTATACATGGTTTTACCAATCACAATCTGTTTCTTACTGTGTGAAAAACTGTAATTTTCTGTTAGTAGTATCTCTCATTTTTTATAAATTATGAGTTGTTTTACCACTTTTTGAAGACATTTATTGAAAGCCTGCTTTCTACTTACTGTTATCTTTTATCCATTTTTCCCTAAATTGGTATACCCAGATGGTGTTGGCCAATGATACCCTCTCTGGTTATAAAGTCCAAAGTCTGCCTTTTTATAAACTTCTTTTGGCTCAAATCCGCAAAACTGCGTTTCCTTCAGCCACTTTAAATCACATCCATAAAAGTTCTCCTTCAAATATTGTTTCATACGAGCCAGAACCGCTTGATATTCTTGTTCGCCAACGCAGTCATGTGTTTCTGCCAGGTCTTTTTTTAGATCAAATAGCTGGAATTTATTTCCACAGGGATAGTAAATCAGTTTATAGTTCTCCCACCGAATCATTCTCGACGCTTTTTCTCCCTCTCCAATTTCTCCGTATAGATATGGATGTTCCTGCTGGGATATCAATGAGATTCCCTCTGATGTATCCGGAATAGGAAGTCCACATAAATCCAACAGTGTCGGCATTACATCTTCTAACTGCGCCAACTTTTTCTCTACTTTTCCTTTCCACTTCATAACTGGATTTCCCGAAAAAATCAGCGGGACTTTTGCAGACTCTTCATAAAATAGTCTCTTACCTACCATATTATGCCTAAACAGCATATCTCCATGATCACTGACAAATACCAAAATCGTATCCTCTAACATTTTGCTTTCCCGCAAAGTACCTATTAAAAGTCGAATTTGATAATCAATATGGGTACATTGAGCAAAAAATGCTCTTCTGGCTCTTATCCGTTCCTTTTCGGAATATTCACTTGCTCCTTCACACAGTGCTTTAAAAACAGGGCTATTATCCAGCCAGTCTTCCCCTTGAAGTTTCTCCAGCTCATCTTCCTGATACATCTCTAAAAAAGCCGGAAGGGGCACTAATGGCGGATGAGGAAACTGATAAGAGCAATAAAAGAAGAAAGGTCTCGTAGGATCTTTTCGCTTTATTTGTTTCATCATTTCCATAGTAACCCAGTTCGTCGGGTGGCTTCTTTCATCTAAATGCCATGTCCTGGTATAGTATGTATTGTTCCCTATTCCATGAAGAAACTCATGTCCTGTATATCCATTTTCTCCCAGCCAAATCTGATAGTCATCCACACACCCCAGCTCATATCGGCCTTCTTCTGTCAAAATAACATCCTCAAAACCTATTCTGTCTCTTTGCGGATAAACATGAAGTTTTCCCACTGCCATAGTTTGATATCCATTTTCTCGAAAAACTTGAGCCAGTGTTGGTGCATCCGGCATCTCCATTCGATCAGAATATACCCTGTCTCCATGGCTTTTCGGAGTCATCCCTGTCATTAAACTCCTTCTGGCAGGAATACACACAGGACAATCACTATAGCAGTTTTCAAACCATATTCCATTTTCTGCTAAATAGTCTAATGTAGGCGTCATAAGATCTGTTTTCCCTGCACATCTCAAAAATGTCCCTGGCCATTGATCTGCACTAATCATCAAAACGTTCTTTTTAGCTTCCATCTTTTTTCAACCTCTATTCATCCAATTTTAAGCAAAACTCTCTGCTATGCTCGGTAATCTTTGTTTCTTTCACTACGTCTTTTAATGAATCTTCTATCATGAATTTTCCAGAGAGCTGCACATAATCCGCATATCGTCCATATATACAAGGAATTTCGTGTTTATACACATCTCTTGCAGATGGCTGTTCATCCAATACGTCTGGCAGATGGAGTCCCTGTTTCTTCCAGACTATTTCTATATCCTGGAATCGAATATGTTCAATTGGCGCATACTCTTCTCCGCCAATAAATATGCAGGATTCTGATGTGATACGAATATGATCCATCTGAATATGATGTATTTTTCCTGGTAGCCTATCCCCATCTTTTCTTTTTGTAGCAGAAATAAAAATGGGTTCTCCTTTTCCCCACCATCTGGGTGCAAAGCTCCTTTGAGGACAGTCTGCGTATCGTTTCGTATTTCCCATAATATGATGAATATAAATATCCGAAATTGTCCCTCCGTCTCTGGACCATATTCCAACTGCCCTGGAACAATCTTTTATAATACAGTCGCTCATTATTACCTGACGGATATTTCCCCATGTCTCTGTGCCGATTTTCAAAGCAGAATCTCTAGAATGAAGAATACAGCCTTTAATAATTATATTTTCACAGTCTCCGTATTTTTCATACATACTTTTGGTTGCCTTAACTACAATACTGTCATCTCCAGACTCTATAAAACAGTTTTGAATCACTACATTTTGACAGCAATCCGGATCAATCCCATCATTATTTGGTCCTCTGTCATTATTGAGAATTCTAATTCCATCTATTAATACATTTTTGCAGCCAGCCATGTGAAGCGTCCAAAAGGCAGCATCATAAAATGTAATATTTCTCACTGTGAGATTTTCAATATTTTCAAAAAAACTAGTTCTAGGTCTATCTCCTGTTACATTGAGAGGACATTCTCCATAACCTCCATCTGCGCCATCCTCTTCAAATCGAAGTCTCCCTTGTCCATCAATTCTGCCTTCTCCAGAAATTGTAATGTTCTTTTCATTATTGGCATATAAAAAATATCCGGTATTTTCTCCCAGATCTGATATCAGTTCTGCGCCTTGTTCTAAGTATAATTCTATATTAGACCTCAATCTTAAAAAACCAGACAAAAATCGACCGGCAGGTACATAAACTCTACCTCCATTCTCACTGCAGTCATCAATTGCCTTTTGTATAGCACACGCAGAATTAACTCTCCCGCTCTTATCTGCACCATAGTCTAAAATGTTAAAAATCATTTGGTTCCCCCTCTTTACCTGCTGACAATAATTGTTCCATGATGTAAAAATTTTCACCGCCCGTTTTGTTCCTGCAAAAATGGGATTTTGGATCGCTGTTAAGCCACCCCTCTATTATCATTGATGATTCAGACGTTCTACGGATATTTACCATCTTTTTAGGCTCTTCAAAATAAGAAAACAAAATATTTTCATGAAGCGAAATGAACTGGTATTGATCTCCGCAAAACAACCCCTCTTCAACTAACGCTTTATGCCAGTATACATAAGAAGCCCATTTTTCTTTTTTTAGAAAAGCAATTCTTCCCACCTGCTTTTTCCCGATTCTTCCAGACCTCCATTCTTCCTTATCTACGGGAATGCTGTGATAATAAATCGGATACATATACGCCCATTTTCGCTTTTTCTTTTCCTCAGGCCAGTCTTCCAGGAAAGGACTCAATTCGGCTAAAAAGTTTTCTGGCTGAGGGAAATCTCCCTCAGCCTCACAATATAGAAAACACATATTTTGAAAGCGATACAAAGATGCCTGCAGAAGTCCTCCCGCTTTCATAAAATTTTCCGTCTCATTATTTGCTTTTACTAATGCCTGTTTTAATTTTTCTTCATCCGCCATAGTTTGCAAGCAGCCTCTGTATTCTCTTCGACAAATCATCCTTTTACTCCTCCCGCTGTAATCCCCTCTACAAAATACTTTTGAGCAAAGAAATATAAAAGAGTTGGCGGAATCATAGATAAAAAGGACATACTCAACACCTGATTCCACTGAGTAACTGCTCCTGTTCCATCTATGGACATTTTTAAAGCTAATGATAATGTATAGTTCTTTACGCTGCTAATATAAATCAAATTATTAAAGTAGTCATTCCATCTCCACAGAAATTGAAAAATCGTTACAGAAAAAATAGCCGGTTTCATCAGTGGAAATAAAATTTTTATATACGTAGTAAACGGATTGCAGCCATCTACACAAGCAGACTCATCTAATTCTTTCGGAATCCCTCTTAAAAACTGGACTTGCATAAAAATAAAAAACGGATAACACGCCAACAGTCCAGGCATCCAAAACGGAAGGTATGTATCTACCCATCCTAATTTATTAAAAAGCACGTATCTCGGAATAATAATAACGGAATCCGGAAGCATTAAAGTCGATAACATCAATAAGAACAATATCTTTTTTCCTGGAAAACGGAATCTTGCAAATCCATAGGAGACAATTCCTGTGGAAACAACCGTAAAAAGAACTGTCGGAATTACCATTATAAAAGTATTCAGATAAAATCTAGTGTAAGTAAATTGTCCGCTTCCTTTCCAGCCTTTTGAAATTCCATCTGTCAAAAATTCTTTTGGAAAAAGAGACAGGCTGCCAAACAATTCCTGATTTGATTTAAAGGTTGCAAAAAATAACCATACCAGCGGGTAAATCATCAAAATACCCACACAAATCAAAATAAAATACGCACCTATTTTATATTCTTTCTTTTTCATCAATCTGCCCCTCCGTCATTATAAAATACCCAGGCATCCGAACTCTTAAAGAGCAGTGATGTAACCAATAGCACTACTAAAAATAGGATCCAGGAAGTTGCTGACGCATAACCCATTTTTAATGTTGAAAATGCATCCTCATAAATCTTTAATCCCATGAGATAAGTCCCATGATTAGGGCCTCCATTTGTAATAACGGATACTGCCGTAAACTCCTGCAGTGCATTAATTGTCTGCATCATAAAGTTAAACAAAATAATTGGAGATATCATCGGAAGTGTAATGGAAAAAAACTGGCGTACTTTCGATGCACCATCTACCGAAGCCGCCTCATATAATTCTTGAGGTACATTTTTTAATCCTGCTAAAAACAAAACCATAGAAGATCCAAACTGCCATACTACCAGAAGACTAATCGTAAGGAGCGCGGTATCCGGCATCCCCAGCCAGTTAATTGCCGGTATGCCAAAAATCCCCAGAAAACGGTTTACGATTCCTTCTTTCATAAACATAAATTTCCATAATATAGATACCGCTACGCTTCCGCCCATAATACTAGGCAAATAATAAATTGTCCGGAATATATTAATACATTTCAGTCTCATATTAAGAAGCATCGCAATAAATAATGCAAACAGCAATTTCATTGGCACTGTCATAAGAGCATATTTAATCGTTAATGTAAATGATTTCCAAAAGTAACGGTCCTTAGTAAACAGATCGGAATAGTTCTGAATTCCAATCCATTTCCCATCCGATAAAATAGAAAAATCAGTAAAGGAATAATATAGGGACTGCAGCAGCGGATACAGCTGCAGTCCAAAAAATCCAAGAAGCCAGGGACTGATAAATAAAATTCCCCACTTATAATTACGCGGATATTTTCTTATTCCACTACGGGCCTGATTTTGTTTTAACTTCTCCATATCTGTAATCTCCCTGGTTCAAATTTCAATCAACCTTTCAATTCAGAAAGAATTTCCTGATACTGGCTTACAATTTCTTCTGCCGCCTCTGCCGGAGTAATATCTTGATAAATTACTTCCTGCAGAATATCTTTTCTAACGGTTTCCAACTCTGTATTGCTGCTGATTGCATTGATCGTCATAGAATCCGGCTGCGCAATTTCAATTGCCTTTTTAAGTGTAGCATCTACCTCTCCTTTTTCTTCCAGTGCTGAAATCGCCGTTGAAGTCGAATTATATCCATAAGAATCCTTGATAATTAACGCTGCTTCCGGATCATTTAATAAATAATCTACAAATTTTGCTGCTTCTTCTTTTGCTGAAGAATTGTCATTGATACAAAAACCCGTATTTCCTGCAAAATCTACACCGCTGCATTTTGCATCCGCATTTCTTGGAATTGGAAGAACATCCAGTTCTGAAGATACAGAAGCTTTATATTTTGCCAGCCCTCCAGTAATATCTAACAGAAGGCCAATCTGCCCATTTACCCATTTCGTATTCTGATCCATCTGACCAGCAAAGACAGCGCCTTCTCCAAACGGTTCCAGCGTATTTGTATTGTACAGCTCTAATACCAGCCCAAATGCATCTTCCATTTGTTCCTGTGTAAAATTCAGCTCATAAGTTTCTTCATTTACCAAGCTTCCTCCTGTCATCTGGCCAATATATGCTGGAATAATCAAACGGTTTAAAACATCAATATCGGCTGTCATCAGATATGCATTGTCGTCCTGTTCGTGAATGGATTGCCCTAATTCCATAAATTCATCCCAAGTATAGGTTTTATCTAATTCCACGCCATACTTTGATGCAAAATCTTTATTAACATACATAACCTGCCCTGTAACCGTACACGGGAATAACACTGCCTCGTCTTTATACATTCCCGATTTTTCTAAAAGGCCTTCGGCCAATGTAGATGTATCAATCGGAAGTTGTCCTAAATCTGCCAGATAGTGTTTTGCGCCTTGTACATCTGCCAGCCATTCTCTTTTAAACAGCATAACATCTGGAGCTGTACCACTAGATAAAGTCGTCATCATCTTCTCATAATATCCATCGTAGCCCTGATATTCTCCTTCTACAATGACGCCTGGATTTTTCTCCTGATATTTCTCAATAGCTTCCAGCATTGCCTGATGTCTGGTATCCCCACCCCACCAGGAGCATCGGATCGTAACTGGCTCTCCTTCTGTTTCTGATGTTTCTTTCTTTTGCGTCTCTTCTTGTACGGAAGTATCTGTCTGCGCATTTTCGCTGTTCCCGCATCCTGCCAGTGCGCTTGCTGCTATCATTCCTGCTGCTGTTAATACTGCCCACTTTTTTCTCATAAATAATATCCCCCT
Source organism: uncultured Clostridium sp. (assembly GCA_900542035.1). Taxonomy (GTDB): domain Bacteria; phylum Bacillota; class Clostridia; order Lachnospirales; family Lachnospiraceae; genus UMGS1370. Next base: position 25,919 of record UQMJ01000004.1, on the reverse strand, counting down.
TTTCTATTACTAGGATCTCTTGATGTATTCACTATAGCAAATTTCCAATTTTCTTGGTACATACTGGATTTTTATTTACATATCTTAATTTTCTATCATTTCTTTAAATCTATCATTTCTTTGGGTTTTATCAAAAAAATAACGGAATAAGACACTTCCATGTCCTATTCCGTTATTTTATTTATTGAGATTCTTTATTTAACTTGTCAATAGTTTGAATTAAGGAATTCTGAAATATACGCACGTTCCCTGTCCAATCCGCGATACTATATGAAGTTCTGCTTGTTTGCCATATGCTAAAACCAGCCTTCTGTCAACATTTGCAAGCCCCACGTGCGTTCCATATTCTTCCCGACTTTCCAAAGATTTTTTCAATTCTTTTATCTGTTCAGCCGACATTCCAATTCCATTATCTAAAATACTGACGTATACTCCCTTACCTTTTCGATGAATCTTCAGCCGTATCACTCCTTCTCGTTTTAAAGATTTTATCCCATGGCTAATAGAATTTTCTACTAATGGCTGTAAAATCATTTTACGGATTGGGTATGAAAAAACATTTTCGTCTATATCATATTCCATATGGAACTTATAGTTATATCGTTTTTCCTGAATATAGACATAACTTTTTAAATAGTCTAATTCATCTTTCATTGTAACAATTTCGTCTGGATTCCCCAACGAGTAGCGCATGATAGATGCTAATTTAGTCAACATTTCTGAACAAACATTTGGTCCCTTGGTCAATCCAATTGCTTCCCAATAAATCGTATTCAACGTATTATGCAAAAAATGCGGATTAATCTGCTGCTGAAGTGCTGAAAGTTCTAATGCCTGAAGTTTATATTTTTGTTCGGATGTCTGGACATTCAAATAATCCTGCCGAATGAACAGATTAATAATATTGTAGGTAATATAGCTATACGGATCCGAAAATACCTGTAAATGTTCGGTTTTTCTCTGTAATGCCTTTTCCGGATGGCTTAGAAGTTCTAAAATACTTTCCAAATTTTTATAATCTTTTTTCGCCCGAACGGCTGCTAAAACCACAGAAACCGCTATTGCTCCGCCTATTAGCATTAAAAACGCTCTGGCAAACTGGTTTGAAGAAGAAAGAACATTTTTAGTTGGCACTGCAGATACATATTCTAATTCTTGAATGTACTGTGACTGCAGTTTCGATACGGTGTATTTTTCTTCGTCCATAGCTATATCATAATAATCAAAATCTCCTGGCTGTCCTTTCTTTTCATCCTGTAGAAAAGAAGAAAAAGCCATCTCATTATTTTGCAGCAATATCTGCTTTCCTTTATTCACTACTGCAATCGTCTGATCGGGATACAGGCTCAGCGAATTAATATATCTATTTATTGCATTTCCATCATACTCCACTGCAATTACACCAATCATATTTGACGGATCGATTGTCGAATAGATCTTTCTGAAATAATACAAGATGGGGACCGGTGCAGAATATTCATCTTTTGCTGCCATTTTCGTATTCAGCCAAATATCATTTTCCACTTCTTTTGCTTCTTCAATCCAATCTGTATCTTTATATGCATCTCTTGAAATCATTCCTTTTTCTGGTACCAAAATTCGATTATTGCTATTATAATAATACACATATATCGTCTCGATATATTCGCTGGTATACATATAATATCGAAGCAGCGAACATATATTGTTAATATTTCGCAGATTATTTAAAGTTAATTCTGGCTCATTATAAGCGCTTTTCAGGCTTGTTGTAATAGAAGGATTTGAACGAATATAATAGTAAACATTATCCATTTCCTCTAAAAGCCCCTTCATTGTCTCGTCAATCTGGTAAAGCATACTATAACTATTCTTTTCCAACGCATTTCTGCTTTCTTTATTAATTTGATAGATACTATATGGCCCTATCAGCAAAATCGGAATCAACAGCAAAAATGCGTTTTGAAAAAAGCGCTTTATAAAAAAGCGCTGCTGCATGGAATAATACCGTTTGTATCTATTATAAATGTTTTTCATACTCTTCCTCTATTTTCCATTCGATATTCTTTTGGAGATTGGCCGTATCTGGCTTTAAATGCTCTGGTAAAATTATTAGGATTTGTGTACCCCACCATTTCGCTAATGTTATATATTTTCACTTCCGGATCTTTCAAAAACTCACACGCCTTGCTCATTCTGGTATCAAAAAGCAAATCCATAAAATTTTTTCCTAATTTAATTTTAATTAGCTGGCTTAAGTAAGATGAATTTAAGTAGAGTTTTTCTGCCAATTCTCCTAAAGTACCTGTTCGATATTCTTCCAAAATATATTCTCTTACCTTACAAATAATTTCATCCTCATTATGAATCCGTTCGATGCATGGAATCTCCTGATACTGTCCATCCAGTTCCCTCTTTATTTCTTTAAATATTTCCTTTATTTCTTCAAAATCAGAAGGCTTTAAAATATAAAAACGCACTCCGTAACGAATCGCCTGTTGTGCATACTGAAAATCATCATAGGCGCTTAAAAATACAACACATGGATGTTTTTGTTTTTCGTGGATCTGTCTGGCTAATTCAATTCCATCCATACCAGGCATACTAATATCCGTTAATACCACATGCACCCTTTTTGTTTCTAAAAATTCTAACGCTTCTTTACCATCTGATACTTGTCCGCAAATATGAAATCCTTGTTCCTCCCAGGGAAAATATGTCGCCAACCCATTTCTTGAAGACTCTTCGTCATCTACCAACAATAACTCATATAACAAGTTTCCCTCCCCCTTCGTTCACAGTTTCTTTCATCATAGCACAAAAACTTTTTGCTGTAATAGTAAACTTTTATATCAAAATACAAGAAGATATATATAATTGTATTTAACTGCTAAACAACAGATTGACTTTCTGAAATCAATCCTGTATAGTGGTTTTAGTGGTTATTCTACGGATGCGGGAGGAATCTGTAGCTGGAGGAGCTCATGTGTGAGCTCCTTTTTACTATACAAAAACTCACTTGGAAGAACAACTCCACTATATTCTCGCTTACATATTAAGTTTGCTAAAATCACATAAAAATCCAGTCCACAACAAAGACCAACTTATCAGAATACCCGTTTAAAAACTTAGCGTTCTGTTTGATGTAGTCGAACAGGTACTTTAACAAGGAGGATAACATATGAGGGATCAAGAGCTTGAATTACTAAGAATTAGACTGCAAGAAATCAAAGAAATGGGGTGGATAAAAAACCGGCGTCCTGGAAATGCCGGTGGCGTTGGCAATACTTTAGAGGATCTTCTTGATGTGGCAGAAAACAATCTTCAATTACCTGATTTTGGTAACTGGGAATTGAAAAGCCAGCGCGCAAAAACAGGCTCATTATTGACACTCTTCCACAGCGAACCAAAACCCCGAAATGCGCGCATTGTTTCTCGGATACTTCTTCCATTATATGGGTGGCCTCATCAAGATGCTGGAACGATTTATCCTGTAAATGAAAGAAGTTTTCGCCAAACGATTAATGCTACTGCTTGTAGTGATCGAGGTTTTAAAGTCAGCATTGATTGGGATGCGGAACATATATTTGTGTCTTTTGACTATCAGAAGATCGGCGATAGGCATTCTGAATGGCGTTCTTTTATACGGAATGGCATAGGAACTAAAGATATAAACCCTAACCCTTATTGGACTTTTAAAGATATTTCTCAAAAACTAACGACAAAACTAAATAACCTTATGTATGTAAAAGCAGAAACCAAATATATATCTGGAGAAGAATACTTTAAATACAATGAGATTGAAGCCTATGTAAATCCCACTTTGGAACGTTTTTTAAATCTTGTTGAAACCGGTTTTATTTATATTGATTTTGATGCCCGTACGGGCCACAACCACGGTACTAAGTTCAGGATACGGCCCGCAGCAAAAACAGCTCTATATCAGCAGCATATCATTGTTTAATTGGATACTATTCTACTCTTTCTTGCTGACTACGGCACATTGCTGTTTTATAGTCAGCATTTTAGTTTTTCTGTTAAAGCGGCTAATTCAGGTTGAATTTAACCTATTTTTACACTATAATAATCCTATCTTTAGGCCGAAAGGAAACCAATATGAACAAAGAACTTATTTACCTAGACACATACTCTTTACAGCAGGATATGCGTATACGTCTTCCCAAAGCTATTCTTAACAACCTTCCAGTTGAAAAGGGAACAACGAAATTTGCAATTTACCTGAATCCGGAGGAAAAAGAATTAATCTTGCGTATTGTCGAAACTTCAAAGGAGGATGTGCAATGAATCACATAATTGTTTGCGGCGATACTCAGGAATTAATTAAACAAATTGAACCAGCTTCCATCGACTTGTTGGTTACGTCACCGCCCTACTGGGCTAAACGCGTATATAATGGTGCAGGCGAAATCGGTTCCGAACAGACGCCTGAGGCTTATGTTTCAAGATTAGCCGACTTTTTTGACGCTCTGCGCCCATATCTTAAGCCTACTGCTAACATTTTCATCAATATCGGGGACACATACTTTGGTTCTGGCGCTGGCGCATGGAGTAAGTATTTAGACAGTGACGGAAATATTACACAGGCGCAAAAAGACCGCAAAGAAAAATATTTTACTACAAAACCCCTTCAGCCAAAGATCAAGCAAAACGGAAAGCTCTATCAAAATAAACAGTTACTCCTTATTCCTTCCCGCTTTGCTATTGAGATGCAAGAACGAGGCTGGCTGCTGCGGGATGATATTATCTGGCAAAAACCTAATAGAATTCCAGCCAGTGTTACCGACCGTTTGAACAACACATACGAACACGTTTTTCATTTTGTATTAAACAAAAAGTATTTCTTTGACCTTGATGCTATAAAAATTCTTGGTGCAAATGGCCGAATGAAAAACCCTGGAGATGTCTGGGCAATCAATACACAGCCGCTAAGCGGCAGCCACACAGCAACATTTCCAGAACAACTTGTCGAGCAAATTGTACTATGCGGAAGTCCTAAAAACGGAGTAGTCTTTGATCCTTTTTTGGGAACAGGAACTACATGGATAGTGAGCGATCGTCTTGAGCGAAATTGCATTGGCTTTGAAATCAATCAAGAATTCTTTGATTTTGCACAAAGCAGGTTTAAAGAAAGCAGAGAATTTGAACAATGTAAACTACCCTTTTCCTGATACCGTTTCAAATTTTTTGTAAACTGAAAAAACTGATATAAGATATATCATTAGTTACATTGGGCAGATCCGATTTGTGGGTCTGCTCTTGTTTGTTTTATAAAAATCTCTATTATAAGTACTTTCTCTACGATTTATAGTCAAAACATAATCATCTGCGTTTCCATCTCGAAGATATCCGGGGCAAAGTATTGTATAATTCAGATTACTTTCTTCTGCAATGTCTGCTGCTTTTCTATTTGGAACCTGTTCAGGTTCATTATTGTATCGCCTCTACATTTTCCCCATATACAGGAAAATGACCACTCTGTCCGTAATCCTCTATATGTCTAAAACTCTTAAGTATTTCCATATCTTCTTCTGATATTTCAAAATTTCCCTCTGATTTACCATGGGCTTAATCTCACATACCTCAAGAATACTTTCAATATCACCTATCTGAAAATTTGAGAGACCGATTGCTTTAAGTTTTCCAGCCTTATATGCATCTTCAAGAGCCTTCCATGCCTCCCTGCTTGGGATTTTTATCAATTGCACCAACTATCTTATGGGGAACATATGGCTCTTCAAGATATGCAATATCCTCGGCAGTTAATTTTACTTCAAAGGCTCCCGCTGCGTCATCTAAATAGCTTGTTTTTGTAGCTCCAATAATCGGCGATACAATTCCCTTTTCCCACTGCCACGCAATAGCAATCTGTGACATTTTACAGTCATACTTTTCGGCAAGTTCCGCTACGCGTTTTATAATCTTCATATCTTCCGCTTCAGTAGTGTCATATTTTCCCATGGCAACCCGATCCGTGGTTCCACGGAGAGAATCCGACTTCCACTGCGGTCTTGCCAGATGTCCAGCTGCAAGAGGACTATAGGGCATTAGCGAAACATTCATCTGCTTACAAATTGGAATCAATTCCCTCTCGTCCTCTCTATAAAGCAAATTATAATGATTCTCCATTGCCGAAAACGGTGTCCAGCCATTTTCCCTTGCAACTATCTGCATATTGTGAAACTGATACCCATACATCGCAGATGCACCAAGTGCCCGAACCTTTCCTGCTTTTACAAGTTCATGCAATGCTTCCATAGTTTCTTCTAACGGCGTATCATAGTCAAATCTATGGATGATATATAAATCAAGATAATCGGTTCCAAGACGTGACAAAGTTCCGTCTATTTCCCTCATGATTGCTTTTCTTGATAAACGCCCTTCATTAAAATAAACCTTGGATGCAATCACTACTTTATCTCTTGCTATATTTTTCTTCAACGCTCTTCCCAGATACTCCTCACTTGTTCCGGCAGAATACCCATTTGCTGTGTCAAAAAAGTTATATCCTAGATTAAGGGCATACTTAATGACCTTCTCACTCTCTGCTTCATCCAGCGTCCAATCGTGCATGGTTCCGGCTTTTCCAAAACTCATACAGCCCACACATAATTTTGACACTTCTAGATCTGTATTCCCAAGTTTACTGTATTCCATAGTCCACTCCTTATTTTAACCTGTCATACTCTTTTTCTGATACTGCCTCGCACCACTCATTGGAACAGTCTACCCCAGGTACCTCAATTGCCAGATGGGAAAACCACTCATCCGGAGCCGCCCCATGCCAGTGTTTTACTTCTGCCGGAATGTTTATACAGTCACCCTGCTTCATCTCTACCGCTTTTTTGCCTTCCTCCTGATAAAATCCACGTCCGGCTACGCATACTAAAATCTGTCCGCCACCACTTTTTGCATGATGAATATGCCAGTTATTTCTGCAGCCAGGCTCAAAGGTTACATTGAAAATTCCAACCTGATCTGTGGATATCGGAGCCAGGTAGCTTTGTCCTACAAAATATTCTGCAAATGCATCATTTGGCTGTCCAATTGGAAAGACCATGGATTTCGCATGTGCTCTCATAGCCTCATCTTCATATGGCAAGTCTCCTTCTTCTAGCTGCCACACTTCCTTTGCTAGATTAAAAACTGCCCAGCCTTTTGGCTAGCCTGCGTAGAATGCAACATGAGTGATAATTGCCGCAATTTCCTTTTGTGTCACACCATGTGCCTTTGTGTTCTGTAAATGATAGATTAAAGATGAATCTGTTATCCCTGAAGACATTAATGCAACCACCGTTATAATACTTCTGGTTTTAAGGTCAATATCCTGATTATTCCAGTTCTCACCGAAAAGAACATCATCATTAAAATGTGCAAATTCCGGTGAAAAATCATTGAGTGCATTTCTCCCTGTTGTCTGTACAATCTTCTTCATTTTCTTCTCCTTCCTTACAAAATACTTCTTACCCACTCTGCAATTTCCCGCTTTGTAGCTTTATGAAATACGTTACCTTCTATTATCACTGTATCAGGTGCTGACGGCTTAAGCTCACTTACGGTATTTCCAAATCCGCTTCCTCCTGAGGTTGCAAACAACACAATTTTTTTGCCCGAAAAATTATAGGTTTCCAAAAATGTATTAATAATTGTAGGTGCTACATACCACCAGATTGGAAAGCCTAAGAGGATCTCATCGTACTGATCAACAGGGACATCTGTATCGGATATTTCCGGTCTGAACTTTTTGTCACTCATCTCTACACTGGTTCTGGATTTTTTATCCATCCAATTTAAATCTGCCTTTGAATATGGTTGTTTTGGCATGATTTCATACATATCTGCGTCCGCCGCTGATGCGATCATCTCCGCTGCTTTTTTTGTTGTTCCACTTGCACTAAAATATGCAACTAATCTTTTTCCCATAGGTAGTTCTCCTCATTTGCAAATAAAAATGTGTAAAGTATTTCTCATTCATACCTTACACATTTATTATAGTCTTCCGTATTATATTATGTCTAATGCCTATATCAAATCATTTACTATGCTTTAAAGGCATTGATTTCTTCTATAAACTTATTTATTGCCAATGAATACGGGATATTTCTTCTCCATGCAATTACCGTACTTGCAGCTATTTCAGGATACAGTCTTCTATGTACAAGCAAATCTTCTCTCCAATATTTTGTAGCACCTTCGATTGAAACCGGATATCCCAGTCCATGAGCTGCCATAACACCGGCATTCGTTCCAAGATTACTGATAAACGCAATATGAAGCTTATTAAAATCCTTGCCAAACCAATTGGCAAGTTCGCTCTGCACGTTTCGTCTTTTTGGAAGAATGAGTGGTTTATCTATAAGATCATCTTTTGTAATATATTCTTTGTATGCTAATGGATCATCCGGTTTCATCCCAACAACCCAATGGTCACTGTCCATAATTCTGATATAATCCACACCTTCTGTATTGACCGGTTCCATAAACAATCCAATGTCCACCAACCCCTGATTCATCATATCATATACCAAATCTGCAGTTGCTGTATGTAAAGCAATTTGCACCATTGGATATTTTTGCTTGTATACCTTACAAATTTCAGCCAATGTTTCTACCGCCGCAAACTCACCGCATCCAATTGTGATCGTACCTTCCATCAATTCTTCTTTTTCCATTAGTTCATCCATCATTTTTTCTTCCAGATCAAGGATCTCCAAAGCTCGTCTTTTTAATAACATTCCCGTCTCTGTAAGTGTGACGCTTCGATTTCCTCTTATAAAAAGAGCTTTTCCAATCTCATCCTCCAATGCAGAAAGCTGTCTTGAAAGTGTTGGTTGAGTGATATTTAATTGCTCTGCCGCCTTTGTAAAATTCTGTTCTTTCGCAACAGTCAAAAAATATCGCAATATTCTAATATCCATTTTTATACACCCCTTTTACGATCAAAAACTGTTATTGAAGATATTAATTTTTATTCTTTTACCTAATCGCCAATCTCTTTCCAAAACGGAATTATCACAACTTACCGCCTATAGAGGCAGGAGTCTTATCTTTCTTTAAAAATAGACGCTCATTTCTGAACGTCTATATGAAAAAGGGATACTCTTTTAACAAGTCTACATCGTTCGTCTTTGTAGCAACACACAAGTCTCCACGTGCACCGAGTGTCCGAACATATCGCAGCATCTTACCCGTTTCAGTTCATACCCATGTTCGCCCAGATACTTTACGTCGCGGGCCAGAGTTGCCGGATCGCAGCTGACATAAACGACCTTCTTCGGTGCCATTTTTATGATGGTCTCCAGGCAGTGCTCATCGCAGCCCTTACGGGGCGGATCCACCACAATCACGTCTGCGCAAATGTGGTTTTTCTCATACTGTTCCGGCAGAACCTCTTCTGCCTTTCCTACGAAGAATTCCACATTTTCCAAGCCGTTAAGAGCGGCGTTCTGTCTTGCATCCTCAATGGCCTGGGGAACAATTTCCACACCGTAAACCATTCCGGCCTTCTGGGCCAGAAACAGAGAGATTGTACCAATGCCGCAGTAAAGATCCCAGACGGTCTCTCCGCCGGTCAAACCAGCAAATTCCAGGGCAGTCTGATACAGTTTCTGGGTCTGGACCGGATTTACCTGGTAAAAAGACAATGGAGAAATCTGGTAGCTGACATTTCCTATCCTGTCTGTAATGTATCCAGGACCGTAGAGATTAACCAGTTCACTGCCCAGAATTACATTGGTCTTATCCATATTGATGTTGTAAGAAATGCTGCTCATACCAGGGACTTTCCTAAGCCGCTTTACCAGTTCTTCGCTATGAGGAAGTTTTTTGCCGTTTACGACCAGGCATACCATCAGTTCTCCTGTGGCAAATCCTTTCCGGATTAAAGCGTGGCGCACAAGGCCTTTATGGGCAGCCTCGTCATAAGGCTCCAGCCCGTCCCTGCGGAATTCTTCCATAAAGTTCTTGATAATTTCCAGAATTTCTTTGTTTTCTTCTATCCCTAACAGGCAGTCCTCCTGCTCAATAATGGCATGAGTGCGTCCGGCATAGAAACCTGTAATAATCCGGCCGTCTTTATCCGTTCCGAATGGGAACTGGGCTTTATTACGGTATCTCCAGGGTTCTTCCATACCCATAATTGGTTCCATGTCCTCCGGACGCAGATCTTTTAACCCTCCGATTCTTCTTAAATCGTTGTAAACTTTCCGCTCCTTAAACCGGAGCTGCGCCTGGTAATCCATAGACTGAAGCTGGCAGCCGCCGCACTTTCTGGCAGCCGGACAGCGGGGGACAACTCTGTCTTTTGAAGGTGTAAGGACCTCAACCAGCCTTGCAAATCCATAGTTTTTCTTCATCTTCATAGCCCCTGCCCGAACCACGTCTCCGATTACCGTATCTTTTATAAACCAGATGTATCCGTCCTGCTTTCCAACTCCGGAGCCATCTTCGCTCATATCCTCAATTGTAATAATAAATTCTTCATTTTTCTTCATACTAATTATTTCTCCGTAGTTTTGCGGATATTGCTTTCCAGGAATTTATTATATCCAAGCCAGCCGGCATTTTCCCCGCCAGCATTCAGCGCTTCCAGCATGGTTTCCATCTTTGCATCTGTATTATCTGCAAAGTTAAGAGCCAATGCCTCCAAAAGAGCCGGTTTTTTAGGAGAACCATACTCCAGCTCCCCATGATGAGCCAGAATACAATGCTTCAGTTCTGCCGCCAGACGGTGGGGGAACCCTGGAATCGTGCGGATTCGTTCTCCTACCATTTCCGTTCCGATAATAATATGTCCTAACAGCTGACCGTCATCCGTATAGTCATTTTCCGGAAATACAGACAGCTCCTTTGTTTTTCCAATGTCATGGAATATAGCGGCTGTCAGCAATAAATCCCGATTAATTCCTGGATAATAGGATGCGTAGTAATCACATAATTTGGCAACGCTTAATGTATGTTCCAGAAGTCCTCCTACAAATCCATGATGCACGCTTTTTGCAGCAGAATGGAACTGGAATGCTTTTGCAAATTCTGGATCGTCAATAAAATAGCTGCTGGCCAGTTTGTTCAGATAAGGATTTTTGATGGTGCGGATCATTGCTGTCAGTTCCTGATACATTTTTCCAATATCCTTTTTGGAAACGGGAAGATAATCTGCCGGAATATACTCTTCCTCCCTGGCTTTGCGAATACGCCGGATGTTTAACTGATTGGTTCCCTGGAACACCGTAACGTCCGCATCTATGTACACGTAATCCATGGTTTCAAAATTGCCGATTCCAGGAGAACCCAAGTCCCAGATTTTGCCGTCGATGGTACCGGTTTTGTCCTGCAAAACCAAGTTTCCATACTCTTTTCCATTTTTTGTAAGCTGAATCTGTTTATTTTTGCACAGATAAACCTCTGACACATGATTTCCTTCCCGAAACATATTGATATACTTCATTTTTCTATTACTCCTTTCCCTCTGTTCTAACTGAAGCCGCGTTAATAGAGCCAGGTGGATTTACCTGGCTCCGATTGTTACCTGATATTCTAATTCTATATATGCATCCCTGCTGCACCTTTGCACTTTTACCGGCACAACAGATCCAGATTTTAAGTCGTCTATCATTTCCCGCCAGTTCTGCCTGGTATCCACGGAAACGCCGTTTACCTCTGTAATAATGTCTCCGGCCTGGATTCCCGCCTGATATGCCGGCCCGTCTTTTACCGCTCTGTTTACATAAATTCCGTTCGGAATTCCCTCTTCCAGTTCTTCCCTGTTGGTTCCCTGCCCCATAACGCCAATATAAGGAATCGGGATGCCGTTGGAAAGCTTTTCTAAAATAGATTTATAATCAGAAATAGTCCGAACTGCTGCCAGTCTGCTGTTTTCCACCTGGAAGTCATTGGTAACCCAGCCGACAATCCGTTTGTTGCCATCAATTAAAAATGTCCCCTTATCTGCATTTCCAGGCACGTCCACGTACAAAATCTGGCTGGTGCCGTCGATAATCTGGACATTTTCCCGTATATAAGAAACTGCGCCAAATCCGCTGGACTGAGGGTATCCTGCCGGACTTCCGATCGCCGTCAGAAGATCTCCCCGCTGGACTGCGTAAGAATTTCCCAATTCCAGAACCTGTATCTGTTCTAAGGAAGACTTTTCCAGCAGTTCAGCCTGAATCCCAATCACTGCCAGACCGGCGATGTTGTCAACTCCTACAATCTGTCCAGGCACTTCCTGGCCGCTGCTTACTCTTACCTGGATGGAGTCCATTCCTGTCACTGCCTCGGCTGTTGTAAAAATCAGGTACTGATCCGATGTTTTTGCAATCACTGCTCCGGAAAAGTTTCCTTCTGTTTCAACTGGATTGTTAAATAAATCTGTCTGCTGTCTGACGGAAGTAATGGTAACCAGTCCCCGTTCTGCTTCTTCCGCCCTGTTCTGCATGGTTTCATAAAACGCATCCCAGTCCTCTTCTTTTAATTCAAAGGTTTCCAGTTCTTTCTGGACGGCGCTTTCAATTAAATTTTCAGAAGAACAGGTCTCCATCGTTGGCGTCGCTTCTGGCTGGCTCTCCGGTTCAGTTGCCTCTGTTTCTGCATCTGTAGGAATTGTTACGGTGGCGCTGCTCTCTGTCTCCTCCGTCAGGTATTCTTTGGCAAACGGCGTTGTAATCACAAAGGTAACAGCCGCAATACTACCAAAAAAAGCCGCAGAAAACAAAAGGGTCAGAGCCTTTGCTGCTGCCTGCCTCTTTGTCATAGGTGGCTTTACAATCCGTTCTTTTATAAACTCACGTTTTTCTTCTGTCGTTTTTCCTTTTTTCTCATCAGGGCTGTTACTGTTCGGCACAAGATTACCTCCTTCAGACGGCCTATTCCTATTATAAGGTTTTCGCAGTTTTTATGCAAGAAAAAGATAGTAAATAAAAAATTTTATGGTATACTTTATACAAGTGAATTGGAGGTATTTATGAATCAAAAAGCATTACAGATTTTAGAATACAATAAGATAACCTCGCAGCTTGCAGAGTATGCTTCTTCCCCGTTGGGAAAATCCCTCTGCCAGTCCCTGCTTCCGTCTTCCAACCTGGAAGAGATTATACAGAGCCAGACCGAGACTACTGACGCCCTGACCAGAGTACGGCAAAAAGGCAGCGTTTCCTTTTCCGGCATCCGCAGTATTTCCGATTCTTTAAAGCGTCTGGAGATCGGCAGTTCTTTAAGCATTCCGGAGCTTCTGTCTGTCAGTTCCCAGCTGACTGCAGCTGCCAGAGTCAAGGCCTACGGCCGTCACGAGGATTCCGAACTTCCCGACGATTCTCTGGAGGAAATGTTTAAGGCCCTGGAGCCATTAACGCCGTTAAATACCGAAATCAAACGCTGTATTCTCTCAGAAGACGAAGTAAGCGACGATGCCAGCCCTGGACTCCGCCATGTGCGACGGCAGATGCGGGGAATTGGAGACCGGATCCACACCCAGCTTAATTCCATTTTAAATTCCAACCGGACCTATCTGCAGGACGCCGTCATTACCATGCGCGATGGGCGCTACTGCCTTCCAGTGAAAGCGGAACATAAAAATCAGGTAGCCGGCATGGTTCATGACCAGTCTTCTACAGGTTCTACATTGTTTATTGAACCTATGGCGATTATCAAGCTCAACAATGAACTTCGGGAACTGGAAATACAGGAAAAGAAAGAAATCGAAGCAGTTTTAGCGGATCTCAGCAACCAGACGGCTCCGTATACCGGAGAACTTCTTGCCAATCAGACGATTTTAGCTCAATTAGACTTTATTTTCGCAAAGGCTGCTCTGTCCCGTCACTATAAAGGCAGCGAGCCGAGGTTTAACAACAGGGGCTTTATCCACATTAAAGATGGCCGCCATCCGCTGCTGGATCCACAGAAAGTTGTTCCCATTACCATCCGTCTTGGCGATGAATTCGATTTGCTGATTGTTACCGGCCCCAACACCGGCGGTAAAACGGTTTCTTTAAAAACGGTGGGACTATTTACGCTCATGGGACAGGCCGGTCTTCACATTCCCGCCTTTGACGGTTCAGAACTGGCAGTATTTCATGAGGTATTTGCTGACATTGGCGATGAGCAGAGCATTGAGCAGAGTTTAAGTACCTTTTCTGCCCACATGACCAACATTGTCCATATTTTAGAAGAAGCCGATCCCAATTCCCTCTGTCTGTTTGACGAGCTGGGAGCCGGAACGGATCCGACAGAAGGCGCGGCTTTAGCTATCGCCATTTTGTCCTTCCTCCACAATATGAAATGCCGGATCATGGCAACTACCCATTACAGTGAGCTGAAAGTATTTGCCTTATCCACCCCTGGCGTTGAAAATGCCTGTTGCGAATTTAACGTGGAAACCCTGCGGCCTACCTACCGCCTGCTTATTGGAATCCCAGGAAAAAGCAACGCGTTTGCCATCTCGAAAAAGCTGGGGCTTCCTGATTATATTATCGAAGAGGCCAAGACCCACATTGAAAGCGGAGACGAAGATTTTGAAGATCTGCTGGCCCACCTGGAGGAAAGCCGCCTGACCATTGAAAAAGAACAGGCAGAAATCGCTTCTTATAAAAACGAAATTGCCCAGTTAAAGGCCCGCCTGACCCAGAAAGAAGAACGGTTAGAAGAACGTCGGGAGAAGCTAATCCGGAACGCTTCCGAAGAGGCCCAGCGAATCCTGCAGGAAGCAAAAGATACGGCGGATCAGACCATCAAAAATATTAATAAGCTGGCGTCCCAATCCGGCGTCAACAATAAAGCGTTAGAGGCGGAACGCGCCCGTCTCCGCGACAAACTAAAAGATACGGATCAGCGTCTGGCCATGAAACAGAAGGGACCAAAACAGACGATTTCTCCAAAGAAACTAAAAATCGGTGATGGCGTCAAGGTTCTTACCATGAATTTAAAGGGAACTGTCAGTACGCTCCCCAATGCAAAAGGCGATTTGTATGTCCAGATGGGAATTCTCCGTTCCTTAGTCAACATCAAAGATCTGGAACTGCTAAACGAACAGGATATTTCCGGCCCAACCTTAGAGACAAAGAGAGCAAATACCGGAAGCGGCAAAATCAAAATGAGCAAATCCGCCTCTATTTCTCCGGAAGTAAACTTAATCGGCATGACCGTAGATGAAGCAATCCCTGTATTAGATAAGTATTTAGATGACGCTTATCTGGCCCACCTTCCGCAAGTCCGCGTTGTCCATGGACGAGGCACCGGTGCGCTGAAAGCCGGTGTTCACAAACATTTAAAACGGCTGAAATATGTAAAAGATTTCCGTTTAGGCGAATTTGGCGAAGGCGATACCGGCGTTACAATCGTTACATTTAAGTAAGGAGGCACTATGGCAGAAAAACAGAAAATATTAATTGTAGATGATGACGCCAACATTGCAGAACTGATTTCCCTATATCTGGAGAAAGAATGTTTCGAAACCCAGATCGTAGGAGACGGCGAAGAAGCCCTGCGGGTGTTCCCTGTCTTTAAACCGAACTTAATCCTGCTGGATCTGATGCTGCCAGGCATTGACGGCTATCAGGTCTGCAGAGAAGTCCGGAGTTCTTCTCAGGTTCCCATTATCATGCTGTCCGCAAAAGGCGAGATTTTTGACAAGGTTTTGGGATTGGAACTTGGCGCAGATGATTATATGATTAAACCCTTTGACTCCAAAGAGCTGGTAGCCCGTGTAAAAGCAGTCTTGAGACGCTACCAGACTGCCCCCGCTCCTGCAGCTCCTGCCCTGGAACAAAAGGGAAACTTTGTGGAATATCCGGATCTGATTGTCAATCTGACCAACTACTCCGTTACCTATATGGGGCATTCCATTGAAATGCCCCCCAAGGAGCTGGAACTCTTATATTTCCTGGCTTCCTCTCCTAACCAGGTATTTACCAGGGAGCAGCTTCTCGACAATATCTGGGGGTATGAATACATTGGAGACACTCGTACAGTCGACGTACATATCAAACGGCTCCGCGAGAAAATCAAAGACCACCAGAACTGGGCTCTGACTACCGTATGGGGTATCGGATATAAATTTGAGGTGAAGCGATGAATCATTCCCTTTATTCCAAATTTGTCCTGGGATACCTCCTGTTTGGACTTCTTGGATTTGTTACCATTGCCACCCTGTCTTCCCAGATGGTCCACCGTTACTTAATCGAGCGGCAGGCAGACAGAATGTATGACGATGCCTCTATCCTGGCCGGACAGTTAAGCAGTATGTACAATGACGTATCCCAGGATTTAGAGACCACGTCTGCCCAGGTGGAGGCCCTTTCCCAGTTTATCCAGTCGGATATCTGGGTCGTTGATCCGAATGGGACCATTATTGCTGACAGTCGGGAAGACGGGACAAAAAACCAGGTCATTGCAGACTTTAATCCTACTGCCATCGGCAATCGTTCCTATGGCATCGGCAATTATTACGGTCTGTTTCCCTATGACGTTATCAGCGTTTCTGCTCCCATTACAGGAAACTACAATACTTATGGATACGTGCTGGTTCACAGTCCGGTGTCCAGACTGGTGCCAGAGCAGAACCGGATTTTAAATATTGTCTATATTACCGGACTGATCCTTTTTGCCCTGTCCCTGATCATTCTGCTGGTATTTACAAAAACGGTATATTTTCCGCTTCGCCGCATTACGGTCGGCGCCAACGAATATGCTTCCGGAAACCTTACTTATTCCATCAAGGTCGATACCCAGGATGAAATGGGGTACTTAGCTGCCACTTTAAACTATATGTCCAGCGAATTAAATAAACTGGAAGAATACCAGAAAACTTTTATCGCCAACGTGTCCCATGATTTCCGTTCGCCTCTGACCTCTATTAAGGGGTATCTGGAAGCAATTCTGGACGGAACCATTCCGCCGGAAATGCAGGAAAAATATTTAACCCGTGTCATTTCTGAAACAGAACGACTGAACAAGCTGACCCAGGGGATGCTGACGTTAAATTCCTTAGACAGCAAGGGGTACCTTTCCCGCACCAATTTTGACATTAACCGGACGATAAAAGACACTGCCGCGTCGTTTGAAGGCACCTGCAATGCCAGGGAAATTTCGTTTGACCTGACCTTTTCTGATTCTATTCTGATGGTATATGCGGATCTGGGAAAAATCCAGCAGGTTCTTTACAACCTGATTGACAACGCCATCAAATTCAGCCATAACGGCGGCGTAATTTATATTCAGACTTCTGTCCGCAGGGAAAAGGTATTCGTCTCTGTAAAGGACTGCGGAATCGGCATTCCCAAAGAAAGTATCAAGAAAATCTGGGACCGGTTTTATAAATCCGATACCTCCCGCGGAAAGGATAAAAAAGGAACTGGCCTGGGGCTTGCTATAGTCAAAGAGATTATCCAGTCCCATGGCGAAAACATCGACGTTGTCAGCACTCCGGATGTTGGAACAGAATTTATTTTCAGTCTTCCGAAGGCTTCCGCGTCAAACCTGTAGCAGAGTGTCCATATAATGATACCACACGTTAAGTACAAGAAATCAAGTACAAGAAAGAAGGATGCATTATGAAACTTGTTAAAAAAATCGGTATTACCATGTCCGCCGCTGCACTGTTTGCTGCTGCCGCTGCACCTGCAGCTTTTGCTGCCCGTCTGGAAGATGTGTCTGTCCAGTTTTCCATTGGAGAACACAATGATACAACTTACCCGAAGATGGATGTCATTGCCATGGAAGAATCCTTGTATTCGGTCGAAAGCGCCGCTTTTATCCAATATGTGGATCCCTATACCAACCGGCCAAACCGCTATCCCACCGCTGAAATCGTATTAAAACCGGCAGATGGATATACGTTCAAATCTTCTTCTGAAAGCTACTTTAATCTCTTTGGAGGCGGCGCCGAATACCTGTCTGCCCGCAAGTCCGGAGACAGCAGTACCCTGACCCTGACCGTTGAATTTGAAAACATGGGGCCTACTTCCATCGGACGCCCTGCTTCTGTTTCCCTTGACGAAAACGGACTGGCTTCCTGGACTCCGGTCGGCGATGCCAGTTCTTATGAAGTAACCATTATGCGAAATGGCAAGGCCAATAACCCTACTAAAACAACGGTTACCGGAACCAGTTTAAATATCGGATCTCTCATTACCAGAACCGGAGATTACAACATCCGCGTGTCTGCAGTCAGCCGTTATGATGGTAAGCTAAAAAGCGACTATGCCTATTCTGACTCCATTTCCGTAGACGATTCTGCATTAGCAAAATTCGCATCTGATGCTGCATCCTATGAGAAAACTTCCGGTCAGTGGATTGAGACAGAAAATGGCTGCTGGTATCAGAATCCAGACGGCACCTGGCCAGCATCCGGATGGCAGCAGATTGATGGAAACTGGTACTTCTTTAATGCCCAGGGCTATCGTCAGACCGGATGGGTACTCTGGAACAACCAGCAATACTACTGCGATTCTGATGGAAAAATGCTTGCTGGTACAACGACTCCTGACGGCTATTACGTAGATGCCAGCGGAGTCTGGAAAGAGGGAATTTAATTTATGAGAAATACAAAAAAATACTGTACTCTGATTTCTTTTTCTCTTCTTCTGGCCCTGTCTGTTCCTATGACCTGCTTTGCCAGAGATAAAATCGAAACCCTTTCGTTAAGTTTCTCTGCTGATTTGGATTCTGGTACTGAATGGCCGTCTATGGAAATCAGCGGAGATGAAGATGGATATTCCATTGATGATTTTTATTTTCAGACCGATAGTTCTGAAAAATATCCTCAGGGCGTTGTAACCCTGCTTGCCGACGACGATCACTATTTTGGCACTATTAAAGCTGCTGATTGTGAATTTGACGGAGAAGGCGCCCGATTTGTAAAAGCAGTAAAAAAAAGCAGCAGTCAGTTAAATGTTACGGTTTCTTTCCGCGAGATGGGCGCAGATATGCTGGAAAACCCATCTGAACTGGCCTGGAATCAAAATGGTCTGGCTTCCTGGGCTCCTCTTCCTGGCGCAAAGCACTATGAAGTACGCCTGATGCGGAATGGAAAATCTGTTTTTACCAGCTCCATCAAAACCACTGATTGTTCTTATGATTTTTCAAGTATGATGCAGCAGCCTGGAAGTTACTATTTCCGAGTGCGGGGAGCAAGCCGTTACCATGCTTCCACAGTCAGCGAATGGGTAGATTCCCCTGTCTGTCAGGTCGGGGAATCCGGCGTTGCCGCCGCCGAACCGTCTCTTTCTTCCAGCAGTTCCCAGACTGCCGCCAATACGCCTGGCCGCTGGATCTCCGGACAGGATGCCTGGTATTGGGAACATCCGGACGGAAGCCGCGCTTCCAGCCAGTGGATCTATTCCAATGGAGGATGGTATTATATCAATGCCGATACCCGCATGGCTTCCGGATGGACGTGGATTGCCGGTTCTGACGGCGTCAGCCGCTGCTATTTCCTGAACCCTGGCCCCGAAGGGTCTTTGGGAAAACTTTATACCGATACGGTAACCCCTGATGGATTTACGGTAAACAGCGATGGCGCCTGGACCGTAAATGGAATTGTACAGGTTCCGTAATTTGGGAACTATGACGAAAAGAACCCGCCAGATCATCTTTAGCAGATTACCTGACGGGCTCTTTTTCTTATTTTCAATTAGTCTAATACCATTCTGGCTGCTCCATAGATACCGGCATCGTTGCCCAGTTTTGCCAGGGTAATGATTCCTTTGTTCTTTGAGATTACGGTATAGTTCTGATAGTATTTGTCAATCTTGTCTACCAGAAACTGGCCTGCTCTGGAAACTCCGCCGCCAATTACAAATGCTTCTGGATCTACAGTCAGAGCGACCTGTCCCAGTACCAGTCCAAGATAGCGGGCTGCTGTCTCTGCCACTTCGTCTGCCAATGCATCTCCAGCCTTTGCTGCATCCAGCACATCTTTTGCCGTCACACTGTCGCCCTTTTCCCGAAGAACTGACGGTGTATCGGATGCTGCCATTTTCCGTCTTGCTTCCCTGGCAATTCCGGTTGCGCTGGCAACCTGCTCCAGACATCCCACTCCACCGCAGTTGCAGGCTTCTGTTTCCTCATCGCGGACATGGATATGGCCGATTTCACCGCCCAGACCATGTCTTCCTGCAATGATTTTTTCATCAATGATAACGCCGCCGCCAACGCCGGTTCCCAGAGTTACCATAACAATATCGTGGAAGCCTTTTCCGCCTCCCTGCCACATTTCTCCTAATGCCGCTACGTTTGCATCATTTCCGCTCTTTACCGGAACTCCTAAAAGCTCACTCAGCTCTTTCTGGGCGTTCTTTTCTTTCCAGCCTAAGTTTACGCACTGGGTTACCATTCCATTTGCCAGTACTGGCCCTGGAATGCCCATTCCTGCCCCGACTACCTCTGACAGGTCAATATCCTTCTCTGCCAGCTTTGCTTTCACAGACTCTGCAATATCCGGAAGAATGTGTTTTGCGCCATCCTCTGTTCTGGTAGGAATTTCCCATTTATCCATAAGCTGTCCATCTACTTCAAACAAACCTAACTTTACTGTTGTTCCCCCTACGTCAACTCCAACGCATACTTTTCCCATTTCTCTTTTGCTCCTTTTCTTTAATTAATAAATATACTTTCTGCTGCCTGTCAGCGGAATGTAATCGCCTGCATTTTCTGCGGCCCTGTCAGAATAAACTGATTAGAAAGACTGCCGCAGGTAATATGGGAAATCTGAAAGTCCAGTTCCCCGCCAAATTTTTCTACACCCTTCATATTATAAATTTTACAAGAGTTATCGTTATAAAGAATGACGTATTCTCCGTCAATGTTTCCCGATGTATAGGAATAATCAAGGCCCGTTTCAAACACTTTTGTCCCGTTGGCCTGATACACAACAAGCTTTTCTGGTTCTGGACCGGCGCTGTTTGCAGTTACCAAGGCCACATATTTGTCTGAATAAAACAGGCTCTCGATCCGCTCTTCTTCCGTCTGGACTGTAAGAACCGGATTCGCTCTGTTTTCAGATGAAAAAAATGCCAATCCTGTATCGGAACAGGCAAACGACTGGGTTTCTGACAAATACCGAACTCTGGGGACTACCTTATCTGCAAACGCTTCTTCATTTGCACTGACAATTCGATCCGGAAGATTGGCTCCTACTTCATCCGAATAATCGTAAATTACAACCCTGCTTCTCAAAAAGCTGTTGTCAATATACGCATATGAACAAATCAGCTGGGTTCCGTCCGGCGAAAAACTCAAATCCATTAAATATCCATTTTTTGACAATGTGGATTTCATAGTAAGCTTTAAATCGCTTCCATCCCGTTTAAACATGGACACATAGCTGGACTTGGAATCCTCCTGGGCGGCCGCTACAATTCCTTTTCCTGAAACAGAAATCCGGACAATCGGAAGCAAAGTCGTTGCCACACCCTGAGGTCCCTCTTCGTTAAAAATATAAATGCTGTTGCCCTGCTGGTCTGCTATGGCTGCAAAGGAACCATTGACAACTGCAATCGGCGCTTTCATCTCATAAGTCTGAACCCAGATAGTTTTTCCTTTGTTGTCTATGTAGGAAGCGCCGTCCTTAGTATATTTCAATACGTTCTTTCCAAAATTGATATACTTTGGACTGCTTCTCTCGACGCCTTCTTCCTCAGATGTCAGGTTTACCTCCCAGCTTACAAAATATTCCTGAAACTGGTAGTGATAGTTCCAATAATAAATCCCTCCGGCTGCGGCTGCCAGAAGCAGTACAATGACTGCCAGAATAATCAGCCGTTTCTTCATTACCTTCCGATGAGCTTTTTTTACAACCGTTACTTCCTCCGGATTCTCGGAATCACCCTGCCGCATAAAACTCGAATTCTGCCTTCTGGCCGTCTCCTGCTCGGAATTTTTAAGGGAATCTGCCGCGTCATTATTCACAATCATCTGCCGGCGCAGCTGCTGCTTCTTTTTCTCCCTGCTCATGGGGCTTAAATCACTCATTTCCGTCTCTCCCCGTTCTGTTGCATACTATGACCAAGCGGGAGACCACCGCTCCCAAACTGGTAGGTTAATTCCAGTATACAACATTTCGTGAAAAAACGCATTACTTTTTAACCGGAAATCCATTTCCCTCCAGGGAATGCTTACGGCGCTTTTGTTTCCGGTACAATCAGTTTCTGTCCTGCCGCAATTTTATCCTGGTTCTCCAATCCGTTCCAGGCGCAAATATCCTCCAGGGAATTTACGCTCTGATACAGCTTAAAACAAATGCTGTACAGCGTTTCTCCATCTTGAACCGCATAGTACATCTGCCCTTCTCCTGGCGCTTCCAGTGGTTTCACTGCCGTTTCTGCGCTGTCTGCAGCTGCCGGTTCCGTTTCTGTAGTAATGTGAATAGAAACTTCTTCTGTCTGTTCTGCTTCCGCTGCTTCCTCCTGTATCTCTCCTGCCGATACCTTTCCAAGCGGCACCTCCTCTGACTGTATTTCCTCTGACTGTGTATCCTCTGACTGTGTATCCTCTGGCTGTGTATTCTCCGGCTGCGTATTCTCCGGCTGCGCATCCCCTGCCAATGCTTCCTCAGCAGTATCTTCTGTAGGGAATACATTTCCTGATACCTGCTCGACTTCTACATGAAAAGAATCCTCTGTATCTCTGGCTGTGTAACTCTCCGGATAACCCTCTGGAAGCACCGATGCAATTACCGTTTCCATTTCCCGCATTTTCTCATAATTATTAAACATTGCCGCTCCTCCGGCCAGTACCAGTACTGCCAGTGCGCTGCACAAACCTCCCAATACGTTTACCGTATTTTTCTGGCTGACTGTCTGGTTTTTCTTTTCTTCCATTTTCTGCCGGAAATCGCGGATTACCGGATCCCCTCCTCCGGTTTCTACCCGTTTGTTATCTTTTCTGGAAACCATATAGTCCTGCATCATCTGGTTCCGCTCATAGTAAATGCAATGACCTTCCAGCTTATAAAATCCGTCCCTGGATGTTATGTAAATTGCCTCGTCTCCTTCCAGTCCTCCATTTAGATACATAATCTGGTTTTTCCCATTAAAATATTGGGTATGCTGTTTCCAATAGTTTAACGGGCTTAACGTACAGCCAGGCGCCCCGCATAAAAACCACCCCTGAATGGTTCTCTTGGGGAACTTGTCCTCTATGTCCTGATATGCCTGTTTCCAGGCTTCTTCTGTAAATTCTACGGTCTCTCCTTCTCGGGTTACCCCGTCCATTTCCATCGCTCCGTCTACAAAAATAAACGGCACTCCCTCATGCTCCTCCACGCTTCCCAAAAGCAGTCCTGCCCGCAGGTCTTGTCCACCTGCGGGATACAGCCGTTTTAAATACGTATTCACATAATCTTCCATATACAGACGAACCATCTGGTCTCTTTCCCCTATCTGCCGGATATTTTTCGGCAGTTTTGGGAATGGATTATACAATTCTCCCATTGCGTTTCCCCCTGTTTTCCTATTCTATCCAATTAAGAATAGCACAGAACGCCTGCGAAACTTGTCAAATTGCGGCCGCTTTCGCACATAATTTATCGACAAGAAAAATGCTTTCACTAATACAGTCTGCCAAACGCATTACAACTGCCAGACGAACGCTCTGCAGCATAAGGGGATCATAGGTTCCACATCCTCCGACGATTCCTGTAATAAAAATATCGCCTACTGCCCCCAGCTCTTTACTTACCCCAAGACCTGGCTTTAACGCCCCCCGCCCCAATGTTACATATCCTACATGATCGGATTTTCCTACGGAAGCGTCAATTGCTACAATGGTGTGTTCCGGATAACTTTCCTTTAAAAAATGCATATATTCCTCCAGATTCATGGCATGAACCGGCCGTTCTAACGTGCCAAACACCTGAAAATCCCTACTGTGCCGCCCGTTCAGTTTATAACCGATAAGAGGTCCCAGACTGTCTCCTGTAGAACGGTCTGTACCAATGCACAAAAATACAACGCCCTTTTTTCCTTTATGCAGTTCATCTAAAATCATCTCATACAGCTGTGCTGCCAGCGCTCCAGCGTCAAATCCCCGATGGGTATCATAATAATATAGTTCCTGCTGCCCTCTGACAGCCATTCTCTCCCAAAATTTCATTTTTTACCGCCTTATTTGTCCATTTATTTTCATTATAGGCAGCGGTAAGGGGTTTTATGCAAACAGTTTGCAGAGAAACGGACTCTCTCTGCAGCGCCCATTTCCATCGGCAGGAGCATGAACGCATGGTAGAAATGCTTGGACTAACGGAAGATTATATTTCCTTTTTCCTTCCAGGACACAAAAAAAAGCGAACACAATCCTTCATCAATAATTCCTGATAAATAGCCAAAATGGGAGCTATTTATCAACTTTACCAAATAGCTCCCATCTGTTATCGGACTTCCATCCAATCGGAAGTGATTATCATTATTTGTTTAACAGTTCCTCTGGCACCTGTACGTCTGCCTTTAATGCTCCCAGTACTCCTTCTGTTGTATCGTTGAAGTAGTACCACTGTCCGCCAATCTTATTCCAGCCGGTATACATTCTTCCAAATGTACCGTCATGCAGGTCGTGAAGATAATATTTTAATCCCTTATCCTCAAACCAGCCAGAAATCAGATATCCTGCATCATTAAAGTAGTACCAGTCAATCTTATTTTCCCATTTCAGAGCATACCAGCCGCTCTTTGCATAGGTTCCATTGTTAAATGAATACCACCAGCCAGTGGAATCCTGAATCCAGCGTCCATTTTCTAACTGTTTAGAAGAAGAGGAAGAGCTGCTTCCGCCGCTGCTGGAACCGCCGCCTGAGGAGCTTCCACTTCCGCCGCTGCCTGAACCGCCTCCTGCGTAGGAAACAGCCAGTTCAACGTTCTTGGTTTCTCCAAATACAACTGTTACATCTGCAAACTCTTTGTCTAATTTGTATCCGCTTGGAACCTGTAACGTTACGTTTTCAGCTGTAAAGGTATAGGAATCGCCCTTCTTGCCAGCAGCCGTAATATCCTGAGCGGAAATTTCCTTGTTATTGTAAACATAAGAAATGTGTAAAACAGCATCTGCCATCTCTACCGGAACATCTGGATTAGAAATTGCCTTTACTGCAACTTCTACAGAAAGAGTTTCTCCGTATTTTACCGTTACATCTGCAAAATCCGCGGCAAGCTCATAGCCTTCTGGAATGGTTAACGCATCGGCAGTAAATGTATGGTCTTTGCCATCAATTCCCATTGCAGAAAGTTCATCTTCACCGACTACAGTTTCCCCATCCTTGTAAGTAACTTTCAAAGTAGCAAGAGTTTCTTTTTCATCTGGATTTGTCTCTACCTTTTCCATTGCTACTGCCCAGCGATACTCATTTACATTCTCACGGTACTCTACTGTCAGATCCACTGCCTCTGCTGATACCTGGTACTCAACTCCATCTACTGTAATGTTGTCCAGTTCAGATGCTTTTAAGACGATTGGCTCTTCTCCCTCTGTTACCGTTACATGCTTATAGCCTGTTCCAATCTGGTTGTTTCCTGTGGTTATGCTTGGATCGTAGTATGTAATCTGTACTGTTACATCCTTGCTGTTAGCTGCTTCAACCTGAGTCTCAGTTTCCTCTGCTTCAGTAAATTTCGATACTGCTTCGGTCTCTATCTCAGTCTCTTCTACCGCTTCAGTCTCCGCCTCGGTTTCCTCTTCTGCTTCAGTCTCCGCCTCGGTTTCCTCTTCTGCTTCGGTCTCCGCCTCAGTTTCTTCTACTGCTTCGGTCTCCGCCTCAGTTTCTTCTACTGCTTCGGTCTCTGCCTCGGTTTCTTCTACTGCTTCGGTCTCCGCCTCAGTTTCTTCTACTGCTTCGGTCTCTTCTACCGCTTCAGTCTCCGCCTCGGTTTCTTCTACTGCTTCCGTTTCTTCTAGCTTTTCAGCCTCAGACTCTTGTTCTTCCTTTTCCTCATAATCCTCAA
>UQMJ01000003.1 GCA_900542035.1 uncultured Clostridium sp. | reverse complement strand
TTGGGCGATGAACGTTATCAGGACTTATTTGAAAAGGAATATGCTTTTTGCTTAAGTATTAAGGAGAAAATACTGACAAAAGCGGAAAAAATTTATAAGTATCAAAAAGAAACACAAAATGTAAGACGTACATATTGTGACTTTTCTTGTTGTGAAAACGCAATGAGGGAATGGTTGAAAAGCAGAAAAAATGAAGCGTAAGCAATATAGAAGTAGTTAGAGGTATTCGAGTGTAGATTATTTCTACTTTATTCATACATTTTAGTGGAAGAAATGGCTTAAAATTAAGGTTTTCTGTTTCCATCGAGGAGGCAGGATGGAAGTCCTGCCTTTGTGCAGTTGAAACAAACCGGCAATTTCTGTATGGAGTGCAAAAGGATTGGAAAAAGAAAGCCTTCTGCATAGGCAGAAAGTAATAAAAATCCTGGTTATAGAAAAAACTACTTGATAAATTTAAAAAATAGGCTATAATAAGTATCGAATGCAAATGAATAGTTATGCATTATTAGTGTATACCTATTGAATAAGGGCTTATCGAGGAGGAGATTTATTATGAAGAAGAAAGTAGTAGCAGTTGCGTTAGCAGCTTGTATGGCAGTATCCTTAGCAGCCTGCGGAAGTTCTGACAGCGCAGCAACCACTGCAGCAAGCGCAGCTGAGAGCACAGAAGCAAAAGCAGAAGACACTACCGCAGCAGAAGACACCACTGCAGCAGAGGAGACTAAGACAGAAGAAGCTAAGACAGAAGAAACAGAAGCAGCAGGCGGCGTACTGGTAATGGCAACCAACGCAGAGTTTGAGCCATGGGAGTATTATGAAGGCAGCGAGATTGTCGGAATCGATGTAGAGATTGCACAGGCAATTGCGGATAAGCTGGGCATGGAATTAGAAGTAGAAGATATGGCATTTGATTCCATCATTCCTGCAGTTACTTCCGGCAAGGCAGATTTCGGCGCTGCTGGTATGACGGTAGATGAGACCAGAAAGAAGTCTGTAGATTTTACCGATACTTATGCAAATGCATCCCAGGTTATCATTGTAAAAGAAGACAGTGAGATTACAGGTTCCGCAGACCTGGCAGACAAGAAGATTGGCGTTCAGTTAGGCACCACCGGCGACCTGCTTTCCAGCGAACTGGCAGGCGACGAGAACGTAGAGCGTTACAATAAGGGCTTTGAGGCAGTTCAGGCTCTGCTTCAGGGCAAGATTGACGCAGTTGTTATCGACAGCGCTCCTGCAAAGGTATTCGTAGAGCAGAGCGAAGGCTTAAAGGTATGCGAAGAAGCTATGAGCCAGGAAGAATATGCAATTGCAGTCAAGAAGGGCAATACAGAGATGTTAGACAAGATCAACGGTGCCCTGAAAGAATTAAAAGAAGACGGCACTATTGACGAAATTATCAATAAATATATTCCGGCTGAATAATCAGGCCGGCAGGTAGAGGATGAATATCAATGTGGAAAAATTTCTGTGACACATTTTATTTGAATTTTATAGAAGAAGGCCGCTGGCATTATATTGCAGACGGTCTGGTAGTTACCCTGCAGCTTACATTTTTTGCATTAATCCTGGGAATTATCATTGGACTGATTGTAGGAATTATCCGCACCACGTATGAAAAGACTCACAAATTAAAGGTGCTGAATTTCTTCTGTACGGTATACCTGACTGTAATCCGCGGAACTCCGGTAGTAGTTCAGCTTTTGATTATGTACTTTGTTATTTTTGGAAACTCCAGAATTGACAAGGTTCCGGTAGCGGTTCTGGCATTCGGTATTAACTCCGGCGCTTATGTAGCAGAAATTTTCCGCAGCGGTATTAATTCCGTAGAGGCAGGACAGATGGAGGCAGGACGGAGTCTTGGCTTTAATTATTTGGATACCATGCGTTACATTATTCTGCCTCAGGCGTTAAAGAATGTGCTGCCCACATTGTGCAACGAGTTTATCGCGCTGTTAAAGGAGACTTCTGTTGCCGGATACATTGCGCTGCAGGATTTAACCAAGGGCGGCGACATTATCCGGAGCCGTACCTATTCCGCATTTATGCCATTAATCGCGGTAGCTCTGATTTATCTGGTTCTGGTAATGATTTTAAGCCGTCTGGTAGGACTGTTGGAAAGGAGGCTGAGACGCAGTGAGCGCTAATCAGGAAAACGCATTAATCCAGGTAAGAAATCTGGGCAAAAGCTTTGGAGATTTAAAAGTTCTCCAGGGCATTACCGTAGACATCCATCAGGGAGACGTAGTCTGTGTGATCGGCCCGTCCGGTTCTGGCAAGAGTACCTTTCTGCGCTGTCTCAACCGTCTGGAGGAAGCGACAGAGGGAAGCATCTTTTTCGATGGGGAAGACATTGTAGATCCGAAGACGGATATAGACCGTCACCGCCAGAAAATGGGAATGGTATTCCAGCAGTTTAACCTGTTTCCTCATATGACTATCTTAAAAAATATGACCCTGGCTCCAGTAAAACTCCAGGGGATGGCTCAGGCCGAGGCAGATGCCCAGGCAATGAAGCTTTTAGAGCGGGTTGGCCTGGCAGACAGGGCCAATGCGTATCCGGCCCAGCTGTCCGGCGGACAGAAGCAGAGAATTGCCATTGTCCGCGCGCTGATGATGAAGCCGGAAGTGATGCTGTTTGATGAGCCGACTTCTGCACTGGATCCGGAAATGGTTGGAGAAGTTCTGGGAGTTATGAGAGAACTGGCAGAAGAAAAAATGACCATGGTTGTGGTAACTCACGAGATGGGATTTGCCAGGGAAGTGGCCAATCGGGTCATGTTTATGGACGGCGGCAATTTCGTAGAAGAGGGCAGTCCGGAAGAATTATTCGGAAATCCCAAAAACGAGAGATTAAAACTGTTTTTAAGTAAAGTATTATAAGATAAGAAGAAAAGCGGCCGTCGGCCGCTTTTTTTAATATTTAAATTCCACTTCTGATTCCATTAAATGGATTAAATTCTGTTCGTCTTCAATTACAAGTTCCCCGCCGGATTTTTTTAAATATCCGAGTTGTTTTAATTTGGCCATGATGCGGGAAACCGTAACCGGATGGCAGCCCAGGTAGCGGGCTAATTCCTCATAAGTATAAAACTTGGGAACCACAGGCTTTTCACCGGATCCTTTCCGGCTGACGGATAACAGCAGCTGGCAGAGAGCGGTAACCAGGGTTTCCTCATGCATGTAATGAAAATGGTTTAAAGCTTCTGAATAATTATCCGCAAGAGTCTGGATAAAAAATAAATTAAAAGCCTGATTGGTATGAAGCAGGTGGAGAAAGGTTTCAAATTTAATCTGATATAAGACACAGTCTGTTTTCGTTACAATCGTCACGTTGAAGCCGGATTGAAACAGTGATTTTTTTCCAGGAGTGGTCATCAGGTGGTTAAATCCAATCAGACGTTTGGCGTGAAAGTAAAGATAGATATTTTCATCCCCCCGCCTGGTTAAGCTGTTGAGGGAACAAATGCCCTCGTCCAGCAGGTATACGCAGGCGCCTGGCTCTCCAGGAGTATAAAGCTTCAGATAGTATCCTTTGCTTGCTTCCAGTCTTGTTCCATGTTTTTTTAGCATGTTCCAAAAGTTGCAGTCCATGAAAAACTCCTTTGTTATAATCTTTAGACATTGTATCACAAAATAAACAAAAAATCTACAAAGTTAACACAGGTTATATTTTGAAATAGGTTTTTATGGTACAATTAGACAAAGTTATATATTTAACAATCACTTATAAGAAAAGGGGTAAATGAGATGGCTAACGCAGTCGACAAACAAGAGAGAATGTTATCAATTCATTCACTCATTGGTGTAGGTATTATGTTATTGTTCCGATACCTGCCCATCAGTCTGCCGGAAGTAACACCGGTTGGTATGGAAGTTATGGGAATTTTCCTGGGTACATTGTATCTGTGGACATTTACAGACCCAATTTGGGGCAGCTTAATTTCCATTGGTATGCTTGGTTTTTCGCACTACAGCAACATGAACGATATTCTGTCCCAGGCATTTGGTGCTCCTGTAACCGTACAGGTTTTGTTTATGCTGATTATGTCCGGCGGTCTTGCATATTATAAAATCAGCGCTTATATGGGAAGGTTTTTCCTGACCAGAAAATTTACGAATGGTAAGCCATGGCTGTTCCTGGGTGTATTGTGTATAGGCTGCTATTTCATTTCAGGTTTTATTAATGCATTTACCCCAATCTTTGTGTTGTGGCCGGTTCTGTACGGGATTTTTGATGAAGTAGGCTACAAGAAAGGGGATGCATTCCCAAGAGTTGCCCTGACTATGATTGTAATTGGCTCCCTGATTGGTTTCCCAATGGCTCCTTTTGCACAGAATGGCCTGGCTCTGCTCAGCAACTTTGAAAAGATTACCTCAGAAATGCCTGGCGGCCCAATCGTTGTAAACAGCGGCGCATATCTGGCTACCGCCATTGTGCTGGGTATGATTATGGTAACTGCGGCAATCCTGTTCTGCAAATATGTTCTTCGCCCTGATGTTTCCAAGATGAAGAACTTTGATGTAGAAAGTTTTTCAAAGAATCCTATGCCTCCAATGAGTTTACAGCAGAAGCTGTACTGCACAGGTTTCGTCTGTGTAATCCTGGGATTAATGCTGCCTTCCCTGTTCCCAACCCTTCCGGTTCTGTCTGTATTAAAACCGGCAGTTTACGGCATTACAATGACCATGGCAGCGATTATGGCGGCTATCCGCATTAAAGGTCAGCCAATTTTGGATATTCCGAAGGTAATCTCCAGCAACGTAAGCTGGGGTTCCTACTTTATTATTGTTGCAGCTGTATTACTGGGAAGTGTATTAACCAATCCTTCTACCGGTGTTTCCGCATTCCTGGCATATATCCTTTCTCCAGTTTTCCAGGGAATGTCACCAGCAGTCTTTATCATTCTGATTCTGGCTCTGGGCGGCGTATTAACGAACATCTGCAACAGTCTGGTTATCGGTATGATTTTACAGCCAATCATCATGACCTACTGCATCCAGACCGGTGCTGACGCAAGACCAATCGTAACTTTGATGATTCAGTTTGTATTGTTATCTGCAGCAGTTACTCCGGCAGCATCTCCATTTGCTGCAATCCTGCACAGCAACAAGGAATGGATTCCGACCAAGTATGTATATCAGTATACTCTGCCAATCGTTCTTATCGAGTTGGCAATCATGCTGGTAGTTGGTATTCCGTTAACCAGTATTTTAATGTAATGACAAAACATTCGCTGTAGGGGATTCCGAAGGGGTCCTCTATAGCTGTTAAATAAGAAAGGAGATTGATGACAGTGGCACAGTATGATGTAGTAATTATTGGTGCCGGACCAGCAGGTATGACAGCTGCAATTTATGCGGCAAGAGCAGATATGAACGTTCTGATGTTAGACAAGCTGGCTCCAGGCGGACAGATTATTAATACCAATGAAATTCAGAATTACACTGGCGTAGGTACTGTAAATGGCGCTGAACTGGCATATCAGATGTTTGAGCATACGCAGCAGTTTGACACCATTACATTTGATTATGCAACGGTAAAAGAGGTAAAGGATAACGGCGCCGAAAAAGTAGTCGTATGTGAAGAGGACGGTAAGGAATTTACAACCAAATCGGTAATCCTTGCAACCGGCACTCAGCCCAGATGCTTAGGCATTCCAGGTGAGGATAAGTTTAGAGGCAACGGCGTAAGCTGGTGTGCAATCTGTGACGGCGCTCAGTATCGTGACAGAGATGTAGTGGTAATCGGCGGCGGAAACTCTGCTGTTGAGGAGTCTATTTTCCTGGCAGGAATGGTGAAGTCCTTAACCATTGTTACTATGTTTGATTTGACAGCAGATCCCATTGCATGTGATAAGCTTCGTGCAATGGAAAATGTCAAGATCTATCCATATCAGGATATTTTAGAGATTGTAGGCGATACCAAAGTAGAAGGCGTTCATTTTAAGTCTACCCAGAATGGGGAAGAAACCACTGTAAAATGCGACGGCGTATTTGAATACATTGGCTTAACTCCTACTACAGACTGCTTTAAGGATCTGGATGTATTAAATAAATTCGGATATGTAGAAGTAGACGAGCGCATGGCAACCAAGGTACCTGGAATTTTTGGCGCAGGAGACTGCGTAACCAAGAATCTGCGTCAGGTAATTACCGCCTGTGCAGACGGCGCTATTGCGGCCCAGGAAGCATCCCATTACGTAAAAAACCTGTAATATTCACAATTAAGGAGGAATGAACCATGTTAAAAGAAGTAAACAGTGCAGAATTTAAGGAACTGGCTGATAAGGGCTTAGTTCTGGCCGACTTTTTCTCTACCACCTGCGGACCATGCAAAATGCTGGGATTCGTTTTAAAGGATGTAGAAAAAGAGTTTGGCGACGATTTAACCATCTTAAAAGTAGATTTTGATCAGAATAAGGAACTGACTGCAGAATATGGCGTGGCAGGATACCCGACTTTGATCCTGTTAAAGGATGGAACCGAGGTAAAACGTCTTCAGGGATTACAGCAGAAGCCGGTTATCGTAAATATGGTAAAAGAGAATATGTAACATAACAGTTCAGGTAAACTGTTGCGAAACGTATATTCCAAAAAGCAAAAACAAATTATGGAGGACAACGAAATGGGCGTTAATTACATCTATGAAGAGCATTTAATTGACCGTCAGTACGAAGCAGAGCAGGCAATGTTAAAGGAATTTGAGGAAGGCAACTACACCATCCAGAATCCTTTAGTAAAGTACAATCTGTACTTTATCAGCCCGCTGTCTGCAGTCGTATGCTTTGAGACAGAAGAAGAGACTGCGGTTACCATTACTGTATTCGGCAAGACCAAAGAGGCAAACATGAGCCATACCTTCCCGAAGGCAAAGAAGCACGTGCTTCCGGTATTAGGTCTTTACTCCAATTACTCCAACAAAGTGGAAATCCGTGCATACCGCGGCGAATCCAATGTGATTACCATTGATGTTCCGGATGTATATGACGGCAAGAAGGTAATCCATTATATGGATACTACCCCTGAATACTTACAGGACAACGTAATCTTAGTTTCTCCGGCAGGCGAAGATTTATCTTCTGCATTTGACTATGCCGGCGATGCAAGATGGCATATGAACGTTACCTGTGTATTTGACGTAAAGAGATTGAAAAACGGAAACCTGATTATGGGTTCCAGCCGTCTGATCAAGATGCCTTACTATATGTCCGGACTTTATGAGATCAGCCCATGCGGAAAGATTTACAAAGAGTTCCGCGTACCTGGCGGTTATCACCATGATGAATTCGAGATGGAAGATGGAAACATCCTGTGCCTGACCGAAGATCTGGAAAGCGATACCGTTGAGGATATGTGCGTTCTGTTAGACAGAAACACTGGCGAGATCATTAAGACCTGGGATTACAAGAAGTTCTTAAATCCGAAGACTGTCAGCCACTCCGGAAGCTGGTCTGAGGAAGACTGGTTCCACAACAACGCAGTATGGTATGATAAGAATACCAACTCCTTAACCTTCTCCGGCCGTCATATTGACAGTATGGTAAATATTGACTTTGAGACCGGCGAATTAAACTGGATCATTGGCGATCCGGCAGGCTGGCCTCAGGAAATGGTAGACAAGTACTTCTTTAAACCAATCGGCAACAACTTTGGATGGCAGTATGAGCAGCACGCAAATGTCATTACTCCAAACGGCGATGTAATGTGCTTTGACAACCATCACTATGGCTGCAAGCAGGTTGACCGTCCTGCAAAGGAATTAAAGGCAAAAGACAACTACTCCAGAGGCGTTCGTTACCGTATCAACACCAAGGATATGACCATTGAGCAGGTTTGGGAATACGGAAAAGATAAGGGCGCAGAGTTCTTCTCTCCATATATCTGTAACGTAGAGTACTACAATGAAGGACACTACATGGTACATTCCGGCGGTATTGCATATGACAAGGACGGCAATCCATCTGAGGCTCTGGGCGCATTTGCAAAGGATATGGGCGGCGAGCTTCACAGCATTACCGTTGAAGTATGCGACAACAAGAAGATGCTGGAAATGGACTGCCCAGGCAACTACTACCGCGGCGAGAAGCTGAAGCTGTACAGCGACGGCATCAACTTAGAGCTTGGCAAGGGCCAGATCTTAGGCGCTATGGGACATACCAAAGAATTCGAAACCGATATTCCAATGGAGAGCTGCGGCGAGCTGCTTCCAGAAAGCTGCAACGCAAGAATCGTAGAAGAAATCGACAGATTTACCTTCTTCTCCAGATTTGAAAAGGGACAGATGGTTATGATGCTGTTAGAGCAGGGCGAAGAGGTTCACAGATACTTTATCTCCACTACGGCAGTTGCTTACCTGGCAATGTGCTGCGGTACCTTCCTGGATTCTGACGAGCGTAACACCAAGACCAGCGTAAACAAGGCAGGATTAAAGGGTACTTACGATGTAAGAGTAATCGTAGATGACAAGAAATACGAGACTGGAATCCAGATTCACTGCTAATTGACCGATGCAGAAAACAAGCAAACTGGGGCTCCCCGTATAGGGAGTCCCAGATCATATTGTATAAAAGATAAGGGGAGAGAAAATGGGCGTTTTATTTAAAGAAATTGAGCACATTATCGACCGCCAGGATAAGGCAGAGCAGGCTTTTCTGGCAGAGTATAAAAAGGGCAGCTATACCATTGAACATCCTTATGTAGTAGTAAATCCATATCTGATCGCACCGCTGACAGCCCTGGTTATGTTCGAGGCTGAAAAGCCGGCATTTGCAAAAGTAACCGTAAAAGGAAAAGAGGCTGCCGGCGATTATATGTACCGTCCGGCCAGCGATATGTATCACATGGTACTCCCGATTTACGGCCTGTA
The DNA here is from genome assembly GCA_900542035.1 of uncultured Clostridium sp. Classification (GTDB taxonomy): domain Bacteria; phylum Bacillota; class Clostridia; order Lachnospirales; family Lachnospiraceae; genus UMGS1370. The sequence continues at coordinate 145,326 of UQMJ01000003.1, read as the reverse complement.
TCCAGAATATGAGAATACGGTTGTAATCGAGCTTAGCACCGGAGAGACGAAAGAATTAAAGATTCAGACAGAAGCCCGTCCGAAGAAACTTCATAAGCCAACCAGCATCCAGACGACTCCAGAGTATTTCGGCGACAACATGATGTTTGTAAGCCCGACTTCTCCGGCTCTGACCGCTGCGTACGACTATGCGGGAGATGCCAGATGGTACAATACCTTAAACCTGGCATTTGACTTAAAGAGAGCAAAAAACGGCCGTCTGTTAGTCGGCACCGATCGTCTGGTCGCTCCGCCTTACCATACCACCGGTATTTATGAGATGGGTATGATTGGAAAGATTTATAAAGAATTCCGTATTCCTGGCGGATACCACCATGACGAGTGGGAAATGGAAAATGGAAATATCCTGATTTTAAGCCAGATCTTAGAGAGAGGAACCGTTGAGGACTACTGCGTTATGGTAGACAGGGAAACCGGCGAAATCTTAAAAACCTGGGATCATCAGGACGTACTGCCAGTGTATCCGGTAGGCGGTTCCGGAAGCCAGGATGCCCACGACTGGTTCCACAACAATGCAGTCTGGTATGACAAGAAGACCAATTCCCTGACCTTCTCCGGACGTCATCAGGATGCGATTATCAATCGTGATTTTGAGACTGGCAAGTTAAACTGGATCATCGGCGATCCGGAAGGCTGGCCGGAAGAGATGCAGAAGTATTTCTTTAAGCCGGTAGGCGAAGAATTTGACTGGCAGTATGAGCAGCACGCCTGTATGGTTCTGCCAAACGGCGATATCATGTGCTTTGACAACGGTCATTACAGATCCAAAGTAAAAGAAAACTACCTTCCTGCAAAAGACAACTTCTCCAGAGGAGTTATTTACCGCATCAATACCGACGACATGACGATCCGCCAGGTATGGCAGTATGGAAAAGAGAGAGGAGCCGAGTTCTTCTCCTGCTACATCTGCAACTGCGAATACTATGAGGAAGGCCATTATCTGGTACATTCTGGCGGCATCGGCCAGAGAGGCGACGAATACTTAAACTTCCCTGGAGCAGCGCTTACCGATGAAATCGAAAGCGGAGAAGTAAAGCTGAGTTCCATTACAGTAGAAGTAAAGAACGATAAGGTTCTCTATGAGATGCACCTGCCGGCAAACTACTATCGTGCAGAAAAGCTGCATTTATATGACGAGAATGACAGGGTAACGTTTGGAAAAGGCCAGATTCTGGGTCATATTACTTCTACAGAGGAATTTATGACAGAAGCTCCGGCAGAGCCGGCAGGCATGATTCCGGATGAATACAAGGCGAAGATTGCAAAAGAAGCAGACCGTATTGTATTTAAGGCCAGCTTTGAAAAGGGCACTCTGGTTATGCTGAACTTCGAAGGGAAAAACGGCGCTCCGACCCGTCACTATTTCGTTCCTACTACTAAGCGTCCGTTCCTTGCAATGTGCGTAGGCACCTTCCTGGAACACGATGCAAGAGCAGTCGAATTCCCTGTCGGAACAGAGAATATTCCTGGCGAATATGAAATTACTGTGACAGTAGACGACAAAAAATATGAAACCGGAGTTACCGTTCTTGTATAAAAAGAGGGGAATTTGACGGTTATGTATAGACATGACCGCTAAAGTCATGTTATAATCAACAAGGATAACAAAAAGCCTGCCGTTGCTTTTAAATGCGGCAGGTCATAAAATGTTATGTTAAATTTTTTATATATACGATAAAAGGAGGATAACTCAATGGGCTACAAAGTAAGCTTTGATGAAGTGAACCAGATTTTTGCCGATTTAAGCAAAGAGTATGAGATCTGGGCGCCTAAAAGATTCCCAGGCAAGGGCCGCTATTCTGATACGGACATTATCCGTTATGACAAGGTAAAGACCGTAGAGGAAATCGTATTTGATGAAAAGTCAGATTTCCCAGCAAAGGAAGTTCTGTCTCCGATTACCGAGCCTTTATTCTACTTTACTGAAGACGAGTACAGAGAGAGCAAGGTTACCAGCAAGAAGCTGTTAATCTTTATGCGTCCATGTGATATCGCAGCTCAGCAGCGTCAGGAAAGAATCTACCTGGGCAACGGCGGTTTTAACGATATGTATTACGAGAGAATGCATGAGAAGGTTAAAATCGTTATGATGCAGTGTGATTTAGACGATGATACCTGTTTCTGCGTAAGCATGGGAACCAATAAAACTGATAACTACAGCTTAGCAGTTGTATGTCAGGACGGCGCATTAAAGGTTGAAGTTAAGGACGATGTATTTGCTCCTTATTTTGAGGGCAAGACTGCAGAAGACTATACTCCTTCCTTCCCAACTGAAAACAAGACCAAAGTAACCCTTCCGGAGATTCCAAATAAGGAAGTACTGACCAAGTTAAAAGAGCATCCGATGTGGAACGAGTACAATAAGAGATGTATCTCCTGCGGCAGCTGTACCGTTGCCTGCAGCACCTGTACCTGCTTTACCACGACCGACATTGCTTACAATGAAAACGGCAGCGTAGGCGAGAGAAAGAGAACCAGCGCTTCCTGCCAGATTGAAGGATTTACCGATATGGCTGGCGGCCACAGCTTCCGCAATACTGCCGGCGATCGTATGAGATACAAAGTCCTTCACAAGTTCCATGACTACAAGGAACGCTTCAAAGATTACCATATGTGCGTAGGCTGCGGCCGCTGCATTTCCCGCTGTCCGGAATTTATTTCCATTACAGCTACTGTTGATAAGATGAACAAGGCCATTGCAGAAATCGTGGCTGAAGAGAACAAATAAGGAGGAAGGGAGATTACTATGAATAATCCGGTAAAACCAGTTCCCTGTAAGATTCTGGAAGTAAAACAGGAAACAAAGCTTGAGTATACATTTAAAGTGGAGACCGATATTAAACCTTCTCATGGACAGTTCTTACAGTTATCTATCCCGAAGGTAGGCGAGGCTCCGATTTCTGTCAGCGCTTACGGCGACGGCTGGATTGATTTTACAATCCGTTCTGTTGGTAAAGTAACCGACGAAATCTTCAAGAAGGAAGCAGGCGATACTCTGTTCCTGCGTGGCGCATACGGCAAAGGCTGGCCGGTAGAGGAGCAGTTTAAGGGCAAGCATATGGTATTAATCGTAGGCGGTACAGGTCTTGCTCCTGTAAGAAGTATGCTGCGTTTATTCGCTGAGAATCCAGGCTACGTAGAGAGCGTAACCCTGATTGCAGGTTTCAAGAACGAAGAGGGCATTGTGTTCCGTAACGAGCTTGAGAGCTGGAGAGATAAGTTCAACTGTATGTACACTCTGGATAAAGACAAAATTGACGGATGGGAAGTCGGCTTCGTAACCCAGCTGGTATCCAAGGTTCCGTTTAAAGATTTTGGCGACAACTATGAAGTAGTAATCGTTGGCCCGCCGCCAATGATGAAGTTTACCGGCATCGAAGCTGTAAAGTGTGGTGTTCCGGAGGAGAAGATCTGGGTATCCTTCGAGCGTAAGATGTCTTGTGCAGTTGGCAAGTGCGGACACTGCCGTATTGACGAGACCTACGTATGCTTAGAGGGTCCGGTATTTAACTACACCAAGGCTAAATATCTGGTAGATTAAAGAAAGGGGCGGACAAGAATGAATCACGATATTGACGTTAAAAAGACACGAATTAACTGTTTCAGACAGTCCAAGGTACCTGGAGAGTTCATGCTTCAGCTCCGTGTTCCTGGCGCTCTGATTGATGCAAAGCATTTGTCACTGGTTCAGGAGCTGTGCGAGAAGTACGGCAACGGCACATTCCATATGGGTATGCGTCAGACCTTAAACGTGCCTGGCATCAAATATGAGAACATTCCTGCTGTAAACGCTTTAATTAAAGACTACATCAAGGATGTCAACATTGATATGTGCGACTGCGATATGGAGTCCGATGATCAGGGTTATCCAACCATCGGCGCCAGAAACGTTATGGCTTGTATCGGTAACTCTCATTGTATTAAGGCAAATGCCAATACCCATGAGATGGCAAAGAAGATCGAGAAGCTGATATTCCCAAGCCACTACCACATTAAGGTTTCCGTTGCAGGATGTCCAAACGACTGTGCAAAGGGTAACTTCAATGACTTCGGTGTAATGGGTATCTACAAGATGGTTTACGACCAGGAGCGTTGTATTGGATGCGGCGCCTGCGTAAAGGCTTGTGAGCATCACGCAACCGGCGTTCTTTCCTTAAACGACCACGGTAAGATTGATAAAGATACCTGCTGCTGCGTAGGCTGCGGCGAGTGTGTTATCGCTTGTCCTACCGGCGGATGGACCAGAGGAGACCAGCACTTATGGCGTGTTACCCTGGGCGGACGTTCCGGCAAGCAGTTCCCACGTATGGGCAAACTGTTCTTAAACTGGGTAACTGAGGATGTTGTTTTAGGTATGTTTGCAAACTGGCAGAAGTTCTCCGCATGGGTAATGGACTACAAGCCAGAGTATCTCCATGGCGGACACCTGATCGACAGAGCTGGTTATGTGAAGTTTAAAGAAATGATTCTGGACGGCGTTGAGCTGAATCCAGAGGCTAAGGTAGCAGACGAGATCTACTGGGCAGAGGCAGAGCAGAGAGCAAACATCCATGTTAAGCCAGTTTCCAAGCATCACAAGGCAGGCCCGCAGTAAGCATTGTCAACAGGGTGCAAAGTTAAGAAATCGTATTTTTTAAAATAAGAGGGGTTGCTGCAGAACAATTCTGCGGCAGCCCTTTTATTGCATTAGATTGGAGAAGAAAAATATGTACTGTATCAGCGTAAGCCATAAAAAAGCGCCTGTTTCAGTCAGGGAGAAATTTGCATTTTCTAAGGAAGAAAAGAAAACATTGTTAAAACGGCTTTTGGCCAGCAGCGAAATTAACGGCGCAGTCGTGCTGTGTACCTGCAACCGCAGCGAATTTTACGTATCTGGAAGCAAAAAAGCCATTTCTACTCTTCAGAATGCTGTGGCAGATCTGAAACAGATCCGCTTAGAAGAGCTTTTGCAGTATTTAAATATATATAGTGAGGAACAGACCGTTGCCCATATTTTTAAGGTATGCTGCGGACTGGACTCTATGGTTTTAGGAGAAGACGAGATTTTAGGACAGGTAAAAGACGCTTACCAGATGACACTGGAAGAAAAGGCGGCCGATTACGAGACCAATGTGATCTTCCAGAAGGCCATTACCTGTGCGAAAAAGACCAAGACAGACACCAATTTGTCCAGAACTCCGGTTTCTATTGCAACTCTGGTTGCAAACGAGGTATTCCATTTTGAAAAGGAAGGATCCCAGGAGAAAAAGGTGCTGATTATGGGTGTTACAGGAAAAATCGGAAGCACCATTGCAAAGAACATTTTAAGTAAATCCGGAATTGAAGTGTACGGAACCGTCCGCAGCCACAAGTCGGATCTGACCTTCCAGTGGAAGAGCAGCCACATTCATCTGGTGGATTATGCAGAGCGGTACTCCTACATGGAAGACGCGGATATTATTATCAGCGCCACTTCCAGCCCCCATTATACGGTTGTAGCAGAAAAGCTGGAACAGGTATTAACAACCAATAAGAAGCGGCTGTTTATCGACGTTGCAGTACCCATTGATGTCGATCCGGCTATTGGAGAGATTTCCGGAGTTACGTTATACGATATTGACTTTTTTGACCAGCTTTCCAAAACCAATAACCAGATGAAGCTGAAAGAACTGGATGCGGCCAGGGAAATTATGGAAGAAGAGCTGGATGAATGCAAAAGAGAGCTGCTGTTTCATCCCTGCTTCCAGAAAATGGGACAGTGGAAGGAAACCTTCCAGAACCATTCCCTGGATACGATTTTGTACCGGATTCGGGATCATGTAAGCAGCGAAGAACTAAAAGTAGTCCTCAATGTGATGGATCACATTGGAGAATGGATAGAGGAATAAACCTATGGCATATTTTCCATTTTTTGTGGATATAGAAAATCAGAAGTGTCTGATCGCAGGCGGGGGAATGGTAGCCCTCAGAAAGGTGGAAGTGCTTCTACCCTATGGCCCTGCGATTACGGTAGTGTCTCCGGAGTTTGCGCCGGAATTAAAGGAACTGGCAGAACAGTCCGGCGTTCTGCTAAAAGAACGGGACTTTTACATGGAGGATCTAAAGGAGGCGGATTTTGTGGTAGCCGCTACCGACGATCCGGCGTTAAACCGGCAGATTTCTTTAAGCTGCAGAAAAAATCGGATTCCGGTAAATGTGGTAGATGTAAAAGAGGAATGCAGCTTTATTTTCCCATCCATCGTAAGGGAAGACGACGTTGTCATCGGGATTTCTTCCGGTGGAAAAAGCCCTACGGTAACCCAGGATTTAAAACAGAAAATCCGCGGCGTTATTCCGGAAGGGTATGGCCGTCTGGTCAGACAGTTAGGGGAATATCGGGATTTTGTAAAGATAAGGGTTCCGGATCTTTCCCAGCGTACAGTCATTTTTAAACGCATGGTGGATGTGGGAAGAGCCCATGGATGCAGTCTGAATGATCGGATGGTGGAGGAACTGATTGACCAGGTAAAAAATGAATGGATGACGAAATAAGAGAGGATGGATCAAAATGAAGCAGACAGTCCGGATCGGAACCAGAAAAAGCGAGCTGGCAGTAAAACAGACCTGCCTGGCTGCCGACAGGATGAAAGAAGAAACTCCTGGCCTGGAAGTGGAACTGGTGCTGAAACAGACCACAGGAGATAAGATATTAGATAAACCGTTGCTGGAATTTGGCGGCAAAGGTGTTTTTGTATCGGAATTTGAAGAAGCCCTTCAAAAAGGAGAGATTGATTTTGCGGTTCACAGCGCAAAGGATTTGCCGATGGAGCTGGCAGAAGGCCTGGAAATCGTAGGCGTGCCGAAGCGGGCTGACGTCCGCGATGTGGTAGTGACCAGAATGGACGGTATTGTGGAAGAAAAAGCGGGAAGAGGAGAAGCCATTGTAGTGGGAACCTCCAGTCTGCGCCGGAAAATCCAGATCGAAGCGTTGGGAAAGAAGCTTTGGGGCGTACCGGCAGTCTGCGAAAATCTGCGGGGCAATGTCCAGACCCGTTTAAAGAAGCTGTTAGAAGGACAGTATGACGCCATTATTCTGGCAGCCGCTGGGTTAAAGAGGCTGGAAATTCTGGCAGAGGCGGATCGGGAGACAAAGGTCCAGATTCCGGAGAAGAACCTGTGCTTCCACTATCTGGACTGGGACGAAATGATTCCAGCCGGATGCCAGGGGATTCTGGCAGTGGAAGGAAGAAAAGGCGACGAGGTCAATGAAGCGGCCAGACGAATCTGCGATCCGGACACCTTGCTTTCGTTCCAGGTGGAAAGGCGGATTCTTCGCCTTTTAAATGCCGGATGCCATGAGCCGATTGGTGTGTGCAGCCAGATAAAAGATGGAAAACTGACGGTCCGCGGAATCTACCAGGGAGAGAGCGGCAAAACCGTTTCTGCATTCTGGGAAGGCGCTGTTTGCGACTGGAAAGAGGCGGCAAAAGCAGTAGCGGATACATTAAAGAACCGGACGGGATTTGTGACCCTGGTAGGCGCAGGGCCTGGAGATCCGGAGCTGATTACGGTAAAAGGAATGGAAGCGCTGAAAGCCTGCGACGCAGTGGTGTATGATTCCCTGGCATCAGAGGAACTGTTAAATGAGGTCCGTCCGGAATGCGAAAAAATTTACGTAGGCAAACGGGCCGGACACCATTTCATGAAACAGGAAGAAATCAATCAGGTGTTAGTGGAACAGGCGAAAAAAGGACGGAACGTGGTGCGTCTGAAAGGGGGAGATCCCTTTGTATTTGGCCGCGGCGGGGAAGAAATTCTGGAACTTCAGAAAGAGGGAATTGCCTATGAGGTGGTTTCCGGCGTTACCTCTGCCATTGCAGCCCTGGCGTCTGCCGGTATTCCCATTACCCACAGGGGAATGAGCAGAAGTTTCCACGTTATGACCGGACATACAAAGGAAAACGGAGTTCCGGAAGATTTAAAAGAGTTTGGAAAACTGTCCGGTACCCTGGTATTTTTAATGGGATTAAGCCATCTGGAAGAAATCTGCCAGAGCCTGGTCAATCAGGGACGGCCTCTTTCTACGCCGGCGGCAGTGATTCAGAACGGAACCCTTCCAGAGCAGAAAACGGTGCGGGGAACCCTGGAAGACATTGGGGAAAAATGCCGCAGGGAAGGAATCGGTTCTCCAGCCATTATTGTAGTAGGAGACGTAACAGAACTTCACATGGAAAGTACCTATAAGCGGCCTCTGTCCGGCATAAAAGTGGGAATTACCGGTACGCCTTCTTTTACTGGAAGACTGGAAACGGTTTTAAAAGACCAGGGAGCCCAGGTAGAAAAGATTGCAGTCATGGATGTGGTATCTCTGGCAGATACGATGCCCGTACAGAACTGTCTTAGAGAGCTGCCTTCCTATACCTGGATTGCCTTTACCAGCGCCAATGGCGTCCGGATTTTCTTAAAAGCCCTGTTGGACAGCGGCAGGGATTACAGAAGCCTGGGTCATGTAAAGCTGGCGGCAGTAGGCAAAGGAACGGACAGAGAACTGCGGGTTCATGGCCTTCGGGCGGATTATATTCCAGAACAGTATTGTACCGAAAGCCTGGCCCACGGACTGGCAGGGCAGTTAAAGCCGGAAGACAAGATTCTGATTCCCCGTGCAGTCAGAGGATCCGAAGATTTGACCAGGATTTTATCCCAGGCAGGAATTTCCTACGAGGACGTTCCGTTATATGACGTAAAAAGTCTGGGACTGGAAGGAAGGGAGCTGGCAGAGACTATAAAAGGTCTGGATTATCTGACCTTTGCCAGCGGATCCGGAGTAGAAAGCTTCTTAGAAAATCTGGCAGAAGAGGACCGGAACGTGTTAAAAGAAACCACCCTGACCGCCATCGGGGATGTAACGGCCAAGGTTCTGGAGCAGGCAGGATTTCCAGCAGACAGGATTGCAGGAGAATTTTCCATTTCCGGCCTGGCAGAGTGCATCTTAGAGGATGCGGTAAGAACGCGGTGACATTCCGGTTTCCTGTTTAAAAATGCGGTGGAAATAGCTGAAATTATCATAGCCCACAGCCATACTGACATCTAATACAGATAAAGCGGTTGAGCGCAGGAGAAAGCAGGCCTGGTTCAGCCGCTTTTTTTGTACCAGCTGGGTGTAGGTCGATCCGGTCAGCCGCTTGATGGTTTTGGACAGCCAGGTAAGCTCACAGCCCAATTGGGAGGCAAGCAGCGTCAGACTGCCGTCCCGATAATGTTCTTCAATATATTGGAACACATTCATCAGGATTTCCTGTTCATAAGAACTTCCTCCCGTGGTCAGCTTGTCCATGTGGTTTAAAAGCTGAAGAAAGAGCAGACCCATGGTAACCTGGTTCATCAGCCGTTTATTCTGGATGCCGTTGGAGATGGTCCACACCAGGTTTTCGATTAAATTCTGCACCGGAAGAACGCCGGAAACCTGAAAATGAAGGAAGGATACGGGAGAGTCCAGGGATTGGAGGCATCCTACTACAAAGTCCCTAAGAAGACCCGATTCCGATCCAAGCATGGACAGCGTCTGGTCGAAAAATTCCGGAAGGATGATAAAATTTACAGCAATATCCTCTTTTCCAGCTGGCAGGATTTCCTGGGACGCGTGCTGGTTTAATAAAAGCAGTTCCCCTTCATGGAGGGTCAGGGCAGTGGTGTTGATGATGTGTGTGGTTTGTCCGGAACACATATAGATCATTTCTACATAATTGTGGGTATGTCTGGGAAAATGAACAAAACGGGTATGGGGGCGCACCTGGATCAGCTTGCCGTTTTGCAGCATTTTGCGGCTGTCAATAATAAAAGAGGGATCGTCTGAATAAATAGAAGGATCAATGGAAAATCCGTCTAAAATCCGCTGTTCTTCTTCGGTTATCTGGCCAAGCTGCTGTAAAAGTTCCTGATTCATGGGAAATCCTCCTTTTAGGCGTACGGTCTCTGTATACGGGCGCTGTGAAGCTTTTTTATATGGTATCACAGAATTGCAAATAAGGACAGTTTTTTTGACAAAACCAGTTCTTTTTTTCTTCCTGTGCAGACGGTACAATAAAGAAAACAGGAGGGCGGTTTATGACAACTTATTATTTGGCAGTAGATATTGGAGCGTCTGGAGGCAGGCATATTCTGGGCCATCTGGAGGACGGACGGATGGTTCTGGAGGAGATGTACCGGTTTCCCAATGGAATGAAGAAACAGGGCGGAAGCCTTTGCTGGGATTTAAACCATCTGTTTGAGGAAATCAAGACAGGATTAAAGAAGTGCAAGGCGGAAGGGAAAATCCCGTATTCTATGGGAATTGATACCTGGGCAGTGGATTACGTGCTGTTAGACAAAGAGGACCGGATTTTAGGAAAAACTTACGGTTATCGGGACAGCCGGACAAAGGGAATGGATGAAAAGGTCTATGAATGCATTCCAGAGCAGAAGCTGTACCGCCGGACAGGAATCCAGAAACAGATGTTTAATACCATTTACCAGTTAATGGCAGTAAAGGAACATCATCCGGAATATCTGGAGCAGGCAGAGACGTTTCTCATGCTTCCGGATTATTTTCATTTCTTATTGACTGGAAAAAAGTGTTCGGAATACACCAACGCGACTTCTTCCCAGCTGGTAAATGCCCGCACCAGAGACTGGGACTGGGAACTGATCGAACAGCTGGGATATCCGGACAGGATGTTTCTGCCGTTATGCCAGCCAGGAACCTTTGTAGGGACTTTTCTAGAAGAAGTGGAAAAAGAAGTAGGATTTTCCTGCCAGGTGGTGCTTCCGGCCACCCACGATACAGCGTCGGCGGTAATGGCAGTTCCCTGTCTGGAAGAAGACTGTCTGTATATCAGTTCGGGAACCTGGTCTTTAATGGGAACGGAGCTTCCTGACGCTGTCTGCAGCGAAGAAAGCAGGAAACGGAACTTTACTAATGAAGGCGGATATGAATATCGGTACCGGTATCTGAAAAATATCATGGGATTGTGGATGATTCAGTCTGTGCGCCATGAATTAAAGGATGCATATTCGTTTGGGCAGCTGTGCCAGATGGCAGAGGAGACAGACTTTCCATCCAGGGTACCGGTAAATGACCAGGCATTTTTAGCGCCGGATCAGATGATTGCCGCCATCCAGGAAGTCTGCCGAAACTCAGGACAGCCGGTACCGGAGACTGCGGGAGAGCTTGCGGCGGTCATTTATAAAAGCCTGGCAGACAGCTATAGAGAGACGGCAGAGGAAATAGAAGCATTGACCGGAAAACACTATGATACGATTCACATCGTAGGAGGAGGTTCTAACGCTTCTTACCTGAACCGGCTGACGGCCCAGGCATCCGGACGCCGGATTCTGGCCGGCCCTTCAGAGGCTACGGCAATTGGAAACCTGATGGCACAGATGATAGCCAATCAGGAATTTGACGGACTTTTCGAAGCAAGGGCGTGTGTAAAACGTTCCTTTACAAGGAATGAACAGTAAGGAGGATGAAAGATGAACAGACAAGAACGGTATGAATCTGCAAGAGAACGGTACAAAGCCATTGGGGTCGATACGGACGCGGCGATTGAACGAATGAAAACCATCCCCGTTTCCCTGCACTGCTGGCAGGGAGACGATGTAAAAGGATTTGACCAGGACGGCCCGCTGACCGGAGGAATCCAGGCTACGGGAAATTACCCTGGAAAGGCCAGAACACCGGAAGAATTAATGGCAGATATGGAAAAAGCCATCAGTCTGATGCCTGGCAAAAAGAAACTGAATCTTCATGCAAGCTACGGAATTTTTGAGGATGGAGAGAAGGTTGACAGGGATAAACTGGAACCAAAGCATTTTGCAAAATGGGTGGAATTTGCCAAAAAGCATCAGATGGGAATTGATTTTAATCCGACGTTTTTTTCCCATGAAAAGGTAAAAGACGGGCTGACGCTTACCAGTCCGGATGAGGAAACCCGCAGATTCTGGATCGATCATGGAAAGGCCTGCATCCGGATTTCCCAGTATTTTGCAGAGGAAACGGGAATCCCCTGTGTCATGAACATCTGGATTGGGGACGGTTATAAAGACATTCCGGCAGATCGGATGACGCCAAGAATGCGGTATAAAGATTCCATCGAGCAGATTTTATCCGAACCCTATGACAAAAATCTGGTAAAACCTTGTGTCGAGTCCAAAGTGTTTGGAATCGGCGTGGAATCCTATACGGCAGGTTCTGCTGAGTTCGCCTTATCATTTGCGGCGTCTCACGAAGGGGTGCTGCCTTTAATGGACAATGGCCATTACCATCCGACTGAGGTGGTATCGGATAAAATACCGGCGTTATTGTGCTTTTTTCCGGAGATTGCCCTTCATGTAACCAGACCGGTCCGGTGGGACAGCGATCATGTGGTGCTGTTTGATGATGAAACCAGAGAGATTGCCAAAGAGATTGTCCGCAATGACGCTTTGGATCGAGTGTATATTGCGCTGGATTATTTTGACGCCAGCATTAACCGGATCAGCGCATGGACAGTAGGATTTCGGGGAATCCAGAAGGCCCTGCTGTCTGCGCTCTGCACGCCGAATGAGCTGTTAAAGAAGCTTCAGGAGGAAAATGAGATGAGCCGTCTGATGGTAATGCAGGAGGAATTGAAGCTGTATCCGTTTGGAGACGTATGGGAGGAATACTGCCGCCAGTGCGGTACAGCTGCAGATGAGAGCTGGTTCGAAGAAGCAGAAAAGTATGAAAAGGAAGTATTGGTATTCCGGAAATAGTAATACCAGACCGGCGCAGCCGGAAGGAAAGGATGAAAGAAATTATGAAATTTTTAGATGCAGAGTTTGTACAGGGATTTATCCGTATGGCAAATGACGGCTGGGAACAGGGATGGCACGAAAGAAACGGCGGCAATTTGTCTTACCGCGTGAAAAAAGAAGAGGTCGATGAGGTAAGAGAACACTTTGCTCCAAAGGAGTGGCAGCCTATTGGAACCTCGGTTCCAAAGCTGGCGGGAGAGTATTTTCTGGTAACCGGAAGCGGCAAGTATTTCCGCAATGTAATCATTAAGCCGGAAGATTCTATCTGTATGATTGAAGTGGATGAAACCGGAGAACGTTACCGGATTGTGTGGGGATTGGTAAATGGAGGGAGACCGACCAGCGAGCTCCCTTCCCATCTGATGAATCACGAAGTAAAAATGCTGGCTACAGATGGAACGTACAGGGTGATTTACCATGCCCACACAACCAACGTGATTGCCCTGACATTTGTGCTTCCATTAAGCGATGAAGTATTTACCAGAGAACTGTGGGAGATGGCCACAGAGTGTCCGGTCGTATTCCCATCCGGAATCGGCGTGGTTCCCTGGATGGTTCCAGGGGGACGGGAGATTGCAGTGGCAACCAGCCAGCTGATGAAGCAGTATGACGTAGCCGTCTGGGCCCACCATGGAATGTTTGCGGCAGGAGAAGACTTTGATTTGACCTTCGGCCTGATGCATACGGTAGAAAAATCTGCGGAGATCTTAGTAAAAATGCTGTCCATGCAGCCCAATAAGCTGCAGACCATTACCCCGCAGAACTTTCGGGATTTGGCAAAAGATTTCAAGGTAACGCTTCCGGAGAGATTTTTATACGAAAAATAGGGACATGGCAATAGAAGAATCGTCAACAGGAGGAGTGTCTGATGGTAAGGAAAGCCTTTAAAATGTTTTTGTATCCTGGAATGGAACAGGAATATGAGCGCCGCCACAATCTTTTGTGGCCGGAAATGAAAGAAATGATTCACCAGTACGGCGGCCATAATTATTCTATTTACCTGGATGAGGAGACTCATGTGCTGTATGGGTATATTGAAGTAGAGGACGAAGCATTGTGGGCCCGATCTGCAGATACAGAAATCAATCGGAAGTGGTGGGATTTTATGGCAGACATCATGGAGACCAATCCGGACAACAGTCCGGTAGCGGTAGACTTAACGCCGGTCTTTCATCTGGACTAAACAAAACATTTGTTCGCTTTTCTGTTGAATATTTCCAGCGGATGTGATACAATGAAGCAACGCATAGAAAACACAAGTTTGAGAAATACTCTTAAGATACAGAAAAGGAGCATTGTGATGGCAAAACAGTACATTAAGATTCGGGGAGCCAATGAGCATAACCTGAAAAATATCTCCTTAAATATCCCGCGCAATGAGCTGGTCGTACTGACCGGACTTTCCGGTTCCGGCAAGTCTTCTCTGGCTTTTGATACGATTTACGCAGAGGGACAGAGACGCTATATGGAGTCTCTGTCTTCGTATGCCAGACAGTTTTTGGGACAGATGGAAAAGCCGGATGTAGAAAGCATTGAGGGACTGTCGCCAGCCATTTCCATTGACCAGAAATCCACGAACCGCAATCCACGTTCCACAGTGGGGACGGTAACGGAAATCTATGACTATATGCGTCTTTTGTACGCCCGTATCGGAATTCCCCACTGTCCAAAATGCGGAAAAGAGATCCGCAGACAGACGGTGGATCAGATGGTGGATCAGCTGATGGCGCTGCCGGAGCGGACTAAGATTCAGCTTCTGGCGCCTGTGGTAAGAGGACGAAAGGGCGAACACGTAAAGGTTTTAGAGAGCGCCAGAAAGAGCGGCTACGTCCGCGTCCGCATTGACGGAAATCTTTATGAGCTGTCAGAAGAGATTAAGCTGGAGAAAAATATCAAGCATAACATTGAGATCGTGGTCGACCGCCTTGCTATCCGCGAGGGTATTGAAAAGAGGATGACAGACTCCATTGAGTCGGTAATGGCATTGTCAGACGGTCTGATGATTGTGGATGTGATTGGCGGGGAATCGATTAATTTCAGCCTTAGCTTTGCTTGTCCGGACTGCGGGATCAGCATTGAGGAAGTAGAACCCCGAAGCTTTTCCTTTAATAACCCATTTGGAGCCTGTCCGGACTGCTTTGGACTGGGGTATACGATGGAGTTTGACGAAGACCTGATGATTCCGGATAAATCCTTAAGTATTGCCCAGGGAGCCATTGCGGTTCTGGGGTGGCAGTCCTGTACCGACAAGGGAAGCTTTACCAGGGCTATTTTAGACGCTCTTGCTGAAGAATACCAGTTCAGCCTGGACACTCCTTTTGAGCAGTATCCTAAGGAGATTCAGGACATTATTATCCATGGAACCGGCGGAAAAGAGGTCAAAGTCCGTTACAAGGGCCAGCGGGGAGAGGGCGTTTACGACGTGGCATTTGAAGGCCTGATTCAGAATGTAGCCCGCCGCTATCGGGAGACGTTTTCCGAGACTTCAAAGGCAGAATATGAGACCTTTATGCGGATTACGCCTTGTCCGACCTGTAAGGGACAGAGACTAAAAAAGGAATCTCTGGCTGTTACGGTCGGAGATAAAAATATTTATGAAGCAACCAATATGTCCATTACCAAGTTTCGGGATTTTCTGGACGGACTGACCCTGACGCCTATGCAGGAGGCCATTGGTTCCCAGATTTTAAAGGAAATCCGCGCCAGGGTAACGTTTCTGATTGACGTAGGTCTGGATTACTTATCTATGACCAGAGCGACGGGAACCTTGTCCGGCGGCGAGGCCCAGCGAATCCGTCTGGCGACCCAGATTGGATCCGGATTAGTGGGAGTGGCGTATATCCTGGACGAGCCAAGCATCGGCCTGCACCAGAGAGACAATGACAAGCTGCTTCAGACCCTTCTGCATCTGCGGGATTTGGGAAACAGCGTACTGGTGGTAGAACATGACGAAGACACCATGCGGGCGGCAGATTATATTGTGGACATTGGGCCAGGAGCTGGAGAGCATGGAGGTCAGGTTGTTGCGGCCGGTACGGCAAATCAGATTATGAAATGCAAGGAATCCATAACCGGCGCTTATTTGAGCGGAAGGATTAAGATTCCGGTGCCGTCCGAACGGAGAAAGCCGTCTAACTGGCTGACCATTCGAGGGGCCAGGGAGAATAATTTAAAAAATATTGACGTAACAATTCCTCTTGGAGTGATGACCTGTGTGACCGGAGTTTCCGGATCCGGAAAGTCCTCTCTGGTAAATGAGATTTTATATAAGGCTCTGGCAAAGAAGCTGAACAGAGCCCGCACGATTCCAGGAAAGCATGACCGGATTGAAGGAGCGGAACATCTGGATAAAATCATTGCCATTGATCAGTCTCCAATCGGCCGGACTCCCCGTTCCAATCCTGCGACTTATACGGGAGCGTTTGATTTGATCCGCGATTTGTTTGCATCCACGACAGATGCCAAGGCAAAAGGATATTCTAAGGGCCGGTTCAGCTTTAACGTAAAAGGCGGCCGCTGTGAAGCCTGCGGCGGAGACGGTATCATCAAAATCGAGATGCATTTCCTTCCGGATGTATATGTGCCCTGCGAGGTCTGCGGTGGAAAGCGGTATAACCGTGAAACCCTGGAGGTAAAATATAAAGGGAAAAGTATTTATGACGTTCTGAATATGACGGTAGAAGAAGCACTGAAGTTTTTTGAGAATGTGCCGACCATTGCCCGTAAGATTCAGACTCTTTATGATGTGGGTCTGTCCTATATCCGTCTGGGACAGCCGTCTACCGAACTGTCCGGCGGCGAAGCCCAGCGAATCAAGCTGGCTACCGAATTGAGCAAGCGGGGAACCGGCAGAACCATTTATATTCTGGACGAACCGACTACAGGTTTGCATTTTGCAGATGTCCATAAACTGATTGAGATTTTACGCCGTCTTTCCGATGGCGGAAATACGGTAGTAGTAATCGAGCACAATCTGGACGTAATTAAGACGGCAGATTATATTATCGACATCGGGCCGGAAGGCGGAGACGGCGGCGGAACGGTTATCGCATCCGGAACGCCGGAAGAAGTGGCGGCAGAGCCGTCCTCCTATACAGGGCAGTATGTAAAGAAGTATCTGGAGAATGCCTGATTGGTGGGGAGATAGGGTTACCATTGCTTTGGCAGATTTTCTGATGCAAAAATCCGGAAGAATTCCTGAAACAAAAGGATTCCTTCCGGATTTTTTACATAGAGCGATGCCCTGATTATTCAAATTCGATGGTTCCAGGCGGCTTGCTTGTCAGATCGTACATGACCCGATTGACCCCTTTTACCTCGTTGACAATGCGGTTCATTACTTTCTGAAGAACTTCAAAAGGAATGTCAGCAGCCTCGGCAGTCATAAAATCAGAAGTGATGACTGCACGCAGGGCAACCGCATAGTCGTAAGTTCTAAAGTCGCCCATTACGCCTACGGAACGCATATTGGTAAGCGCTGCAAAATACTGGCTCAAATCGCGGGCAATGCCAGCTTTTGCAATTTCATCTCGATAAATGTAGTCTGCATCCTGAACGATACGCACCTTTTCAGCCGTAACTTCGCCTATAATACGGACGCCAAGCCCTGGCCCAGGAAATGGCTGACGGTAAACCAGGTATTCCGGAATTCCTAATTCCAGACCTGCCTTGCGGACTTCATCTTTAAAGAGCATCCGCAGCGGTTCAATAATTTCCTTAAAATCCACACAGTCAGGAAGTCCGCCTACGTTGTGGTGGGATTTGATGACTGCAGATTTACCAAGACCAGACTCGATGACGTCTGGATAAATGGTTCCCTGAACCAGAAAATCTACAGAACCAATCTTTTTGGCTTCCTCTTCAAATACTCGGATAAACTCTTCGCCTATGATCTTTCTCTTTTGCTCCGGTTCGGTTACGCCAGCCAGCTTTTTATAAAAGCGCTCCTGGGCATTTACTCTGATAAAATTCAGATCGTAATTTCCATTTGGGCCGAATACTGCTTCTACTTCGTCTCCTTCATTTTTGCGGAGAAGTCCATGATCCACGAAAACGCAGGTCAGCTGCTTTCCAACTGCTTTTGAAAGCAAAACGGCGGCAACAGAAGAATCTACACCGCCGGACAGGGCGCACAGCACTTTGCCGCTGCCTACTTTTTCTCGGATTTCATGAATGGCGTTGTCCACGAAAGAATCCATCTTCCAGTCTCCGCTGCATTTGCAGACCTTTTTAACAAAGTTAGACAGCATCTTCATGCCCTCTGCGGTATGAAGCACCTCAGGATGGAACTGCACCGCGTATAAATGTTTCTCTGCACATTCCATCGCTGCGGCTGGGCAGACCGGAGTGTGGGCAGTGATGCGGAATCCCTCCGGCACTTGGGAAATATAATCCGTATGGCTCATCCAGCAAATCGTGGAAGGAGATACCCCTTCAAAAAGAATCGATGTTGGATCTACTTCTACTTCTGTCTTTCCGTATTCGCTGACTGGAGCCGTTGCTACCTGGCCTCCCAGAGTATAGGCCATCAGCTGGGAACCATAGCAGATACCCAGAATCGGAATATTCATCTCGAAAATTTCTTTTGCAATGTGCGGAGACTCTTCCAGATAAACACTATTTGGGCCGCCGGTAAAAATAATTCCCTTTGGGTTCATCTGGCGGATTTTCTCCAAATCCAGAGTGTAAGGATGCACTTCACAGTACACATTGCACTCGCGGACTCTGCGGGCAATCAATTGATTGTACTGTCCGCCGAAATCCAAAACAATCATCATTTCGCTGTTCATGGAAACTCCTTTTCAGATTTGCAATTTTTAGATTTTAAAAGTAAGTAGCTGTAACATTAGTAAAAAATGAAAGAGACTGTACAGTGAAGTACAATCTCTTTTTTATCTTTGGTACGCTTTCATTATATGCGATAATAGTCGAAATAGCAAGATATTTTTTTGAAAAAACTGCACAAAATGCAAACCGGTTGCTATTTTATTTATTCTCCTATATAATATAAGGCGATTTTAAGGGAAAGAACCAGAAGACAAGGGGGAAAGAGATGCTGAAAATTGCAATTGTGGATGATGATAATGCCTGTCTGGAACAAGAAGCAGCTTATACGGCCCGTTATGCCAAAGAAAAGCAGCTTCAGATTGAGACCAGTATTTTTCACAGTGGTATGGAGCTTATGAAGCAGCTTTCCAACCGGTTTGACATTATATTTCTGGATATTGAAATGGATGGAATGGACGGAATGGAGACGGCCAGAGAGATCCGAAAGGTTGGATCGGACGCAGTGATTGTGTTCATTACCAATATGGCCCAGTATGCGATTAATGGATATGAGGTAGGGGCATTGGACTACGTACTGAAGCCGGTTACCTATTATAGTTTCTCTGTCCGGATGGACAGGGCAGTGCTGCGGGTGGATAAGCGGGAACCCAAGGAGCTTCTGCTGAATCTCCAGGACGGGGTCCGCAGACTGCGGACAGATGAGATCCATTATGTAGAGGTGCAGAACCGGCTTCTCCAATATCACACAGAGCATGGGATCTTTCAGGTACGCGGGACTCTGCAGGCAGCGGAGGCCCAGCTGAAGAGCGAACATTTTGTGCGCTGCAACCACTGGTATCTGGTCAATTTAAAGTATGTTTTTGAGATCCGGAAGAATCTGGTAGTCGTGGCAGGCGATGAGTTGGAGATCAGCCGAAGAAATAAGACGGCATTTTTGTCGGCGCTGACTGATTATATGGGGATGGGGCTATGATAGGAAATTATGCAGAACTTTCAGTGACACTATGGCTGTCCTGTGCAATCTACTTGTTTTTTGTAAACCGAAAAAAGAATTTTCTCAAGAGATTTCTGCTGGCCAGTACGGGGTTCTGCCTTGGAGTAGCAGTCATCGGTCTTCCTGTGTATCTGAATTTGGAAGTGTCGTTTTCTATGATAAGATTCGGTATCCTGTATTTCCTGTTGTGCAGCGCCTTCTTTCTGGTGTGTGCAGACTTGAAGCCGGCGGCAGATATTTACTGTGCGGTATGGGCGCTGATTACGCAGCAGATCGCATATGAACTCTGCTGTATTTTTATTGCTACGGTAGATATTTCCGGAGCGGTTTCGATTATCGTGTGCAAAACTGCTGTATATCTGGTAATCTACGGACTGGCGGGCCTGACCTTTGCCCGTTTTATGCCGGAGAAGGGAAGCTATCATATAGGTCCCAGACAGCTGCTCTCAGCTCTGTTTTTATGGATCGTGTACGAGCTTTTGTTTGAGCTTCTGCGGGCAGAGGAAGGCCTTTCCGCTTTCAGTCTCCAGACCTGGAATATTCTTTTAATCCAGGGATACTGCATAACAATCTTATATCTGCAGAATACCATGTTTAAGAAAAGTACTATGAAACAGGAACTGGATACTCTAAACCAGATTTGGCATCAGCAGAAGGAGCAGTATGAGCTGTCTAAGGAAACCATTATGCTGATCAATCACAAGTGCCACGATTTGAAACATCAGATTTCGGCCATGCGTGCAATCACAAGTCCGGAGGAGAGGGAAAAGTACCTTCGGGAGGTGGAGGACTCGGTTCAGATCTACGATGCCATGGTTCAGACAGGAAACGAAGTGCTGGATACGGTTCTGACAGAGAAAAGCCTGTTCTGCGCAGCCAATAATATTAAAATCAACTGTATCGTAGACGGACGGCAGATGGACATTTTTGAGCCGGTGGACCTGTATACGATTTTCGGCAATGCCCTGGATAATGCCATTGAAAGCGTCAGGCAGCTGGAAAAGCAGGAAATGCGGATGAACGACGTACTGGTTTATGTGCGCCAGCAGTTTTTGATGATCAACATTATGAATCCCATTGGGAACCAGCTGGAATTTGAAGGAGAGCTTCCGGTAAGTACAAAGGTAAAAAACGGGTATCATGGTTTCGGTCTGAAAAGCATCCGGCACCTGATCGGAAAATACAATGGATTTATGAAAATCGATACCGAACAGCAGATCTTTTCCTTAAAGCTGCTGATTCCATTAAACAGAACAACCTAGAGAAAAGCGTTGCCCAATGGGCTTCGCTTTTTTTTGATGACAGGAAAGCGCGCCACATAAACACGAAAACAGACCACTTAGGAAAAGCTTCTTACACAGAAGAAAAAAATTTGCTATAGTAAGCGGGAAAATAAGAAGAAGGAAAGGAGAGGGCATGAGAAGAAGACAGAAGCTGATGGATCGGTGGAAGTTTACTGGTCCGGACGGAACCGTGTCAGAAGTGCAGCTCCCCCATACCTGGAATAACGTGGATGGACAGGACGGCGGTAATGATTACTGGCGGGGAACCTGCCGGTATGAGAGAGATTTTGATATGCCGGAATTTAAAAAGGACGAAGAGCTGGTCTATCTGGAATTTCAGGGTGTTAATGCCAGCGCCAAGGTATTTATAAACGGGACGCCGGTATGCAGTCACGATGGCGGTTATTCCACCTTTCGGGCAGATATTACAAAGTTCCTTGCAGAGAAGAACCATCTGACCGTAGAAGCAGACAACAGCGTGAACGATCGGGTTTATCCTCAGAAAGCAGACTTTACCTTTTATGGCGGCATTTACCGAGACGTCAATCTGCTGATTGTGAATCGCTGTCACTTTGATCTGGACTATTACGGAGACTCGGGACTGCGGATTACCCCAGAGGTAAAAGGAAGCGATGGCGCTGTACGTGTTCAGACCTTCCTGGATGTCTGCCAGGCTAAGGCCGGATGGGAGCAGAAAGAAGCAGAGAAAAGCAGTGATTTCGAAAAACTTCCCCAGGATCTGGAAATTCAGGTAGAGATTCTGGACGCAGAGGGAACAAAAGCCGTTTGCGGCAGCGGCATGGACTGTAGGATGACAGTGCCGGCAGTTCATCTATGGGATGGAATTCAGGATCCTTATCTTTATCAGGCAAGAGCTTGTCTTTACAGGGAAGGCCAGGTGGTAGATGAGATTAGCAGCCGGTTTGGCTTCCGCAGTTTTTCCGTAGATCCGCAGAAAGGATTTTTCCTGAATGGACGAAGCTATCCGCTGCGAGGTGTTTCCAGGCATCAGGACTGGAAGGGCATCGGAAATGCTCTTGACAGAGCGCATCACCAAAAGGATATGGATCTGATCCGAGAAATCGGAGCCAATACGATACGTCTGGCTCACTATCAGCATGATCAGTACTTTTACGATCTGTGCGATGAATACGGAATGGTAGTCTGGGCAGAGATTCCCTATATTTCGGAACATCTTCCCAACGGCCGAGACAATACGGCCAGCCAGGCCAGAGAACTGGTGGTTCAGAACTACAACCATCCTTGTATCGTCTGCTGGGGGGTATCAAATGAGATTACCATATCGACAAAGGATAAAAAGGATATGCTGGACAATCACCGGATGCTGAATGAACTTTACCATCAGATGGATCCATCCAGACTGACTACGCTGGCTTGCTATGCAGTATGCGGCCCATTTAACAGATCCGCCCACATTACGGATGTGGTATCCTGGAACCTGTATCTTGGATGGTACGTCCCAGGACTGATTTTAAATGATCTCTGGATGCGGTTTTTCCATTTCTGCTATCCGAAGCGGTGTCTGGGATATTCCGAGTATGGGTGTGAAGCCATGCCAAATCTGCATTCGGCAAAGCCGAAACGAGGCGATCATACAGAGGAATATCAGGCGGTTTACCACGAATATATGCTGAAATGCTTTGAGCGCAATCCTTATCTGTGGGCGACTCACGTATGGAATATGTTCGATTTTGCGGCAGATGCCAGGGATCAGGGGGGCGAACCAGGTATGAACCACAAGGGACTGATTACCTTTGACCGCAGGACCAAAAAGGACAGTTTCTATTTATATAAGGCATACTGGAGTCCGGAGCCTTTTGTCCACATAGCAGGAAAGAGGAGAAAAGACAGAGAAGAAGCCCTTACGGCAGTAAAGGTTTACACAAACCAGCCCAGGGTTTCCTTGTTTGTGAACGGAGTGTTTAAGGAAGAGAAGACAGGAAATAAAGTATTTGAGTTCCAGGTATCTCTTTCCGGAGAAACCCATATTAAGGCAGAGGCAGGAGCCTGTAGCGATCAGGCGGTATTCCGGAAGGTAGATCGTCCGAATCCTGCTTATAAGCTGGTAAAAGGAAAGTCTTCCAGCGCAAACTGGGTATAATCAGGAAATGTGCCTTAGCATTTCCAAATAAATGAAAGTGAGAGAAACAGTATGAGAAAACAGAAGAAAGGGCTTTGGAGGGGAATGACCCTGGTATTTACGTTTGGTTTTTCCCTTACGACGATCTTAGGCGTTGTAGCAGAGTCATACAAAGCAACCATTGATACGGCTATGGGAACCTTAAGTGAGAAGTTTGTTTCCGAAAATACGCCGGAAAATCCGCTGTACGATAAATTCATACCTTCTTCAGAGGTACTGAATGCAGATGGGACAGGAAATTCCAAGGCCCTGATCCAGAAGGCCATTGATTTAAACCGTCAGCAGGCAGCAGAAGGCGCTGTACTTTTGAAAAACAACAGGGAGAATGGACAGGGACTTCCTCTGGCAGAAGGCTCCCAGGTAACGATGCTCGGCATCCGTTCGGAAGTGTCCCTGCTCGGTTCTTGTTTCGGCGTAAAAGCGAACGGTCCTTATATTTCTTTGGAGCAGGCTCTGACCCAGAATCAGACAGATTTTAAGAATACCATTGCCTATTCCTTAAATAAGGATCATAAAACAGGCACTTATAGTCGCGGAATTACCCTGAATGAGTGGAATGGCGATGAATTTGAGTTTGAAGGTGCAGGTTTTACTGTAAATCCGGTAATGAGCGACATTTATCTGAAATTGAACGAGACGTATCTTCATTCTGAAAATGAGACTCCCGATGAGAATTACGATCCAGGCGAGCCTTCTGTTCAGGAGATTCAGGGTGTAAACGCTGATTATGCAGACAGCTTTGCTCAGTACAAAGATGCTGCTATTGTTGTGATCGGCCGTCCTGGTGCAGAGTCCAAGGATTATCTTCCTGGAAGTGTGGCTGAGGGTACTGGTGCAGAAGAACCTCTTCAGCTGACGAAAAATGAAAGAGATATTATCGAAATGGCGAAAGAATGCAGCGACAATGTAATTGTGCTGCTAAATACCGCTAACAGCATGGAAATTGACGAACTGAAGCACGATCCGGAGATCGACTCGATCTTGTGGGTAGGTTTCCCTGGAAACTATGGTATGCTGGGTGTTGCGGATATCTTAAGCGGACGTGTCAGCCCATCCGGCGGTCTTCCTGACATTTATGCAGCTTACAATATGTCTGCTCCAGCCATGCAGAACATGGGCAGCTTCCAGTACAGCAACAGCGCAGAGATGCTGGCCAGAAGCCTGGATAAGAGCGAGAACTACTTAATTGAGGCAGAGGGTATCTATACCGGATACCGTTACTACGAGACCCGTTACTATGATGTAGTCATGGGCAATGGAAACGCATCTTCTCCGGTTGGCGCTTACGCTTCCAACACAGAGTGGAACTATGAGAATGAGGTTTCCTACGGTTTCGGCTATGGTCTGTCTTACACCAGCTTTACCCAGGAGTTTGACGGCGAACCTCAGTTTGAGATTGTTACCGACCCAGAAACCGGCGTTTGCGATGCAAAGGCAATCTTTCCTGTAAAGGTAACAAACACTGGAGATATGGCGGGCAAATCAATTGTACAGATTTACGGACAGGCTCCTTACCTTGCAGGCGGCGTGGAAAAAGCGGCGGTTCAGCTTCTGAATTTTGAAAAATCCAAAACCCTGCAGCCAGGCGAGTCCCAGATAGTTCCTGTTGAGGTAGATCTGCAGTTTATTGCAAGCTATGACAATACCTATGATAACGGGGACGGTACGTTTGGTACTTATATTTTAGATCCAGGAACCTATTACTTCGCAATGGGCAACGGCGCTCATGATGCGCTAAATAACATGATGGCAGCCCAGGGTGTAGATCCGGAACTGCTTGCCGGTGAAAGCAATGCACAGATGGCGATGGCAAAAGAGATTACAGAGGATCTGATTTCTAAGACTGCATTCTCCGTATCCAAAACCGGAGAGAAGATTTCCAATCAGTTGGATTATGCAGATTGGAATTATTTCCAGCCTGGCGAAGTAACCTATTTAAGCCGTTCTGACTGGGCCGGCACTTATCCGAGAAGCTACACCGATATGACACTGACCAGTCAGGAACTGATCGATAATCTGAACGGAAAGTATTACACCATTAAGACCGATGAAGATACTTCCTCTATCGTATGGGGCAAGGATTCTGATCTGATGTTCTACGAGATGTATGGTCTTGACTTTGATGATCCGAAATGGGATGAGCTGTTAGATAAGATGACCCTGGAAGAAGCCCAGTATCTGGCAACCTTCGGCGGCCCCAGCATCCCTGGCGTTACCTCCATTGGTACAGTGGAGACTTATATGACAGAAAATGCCGGAAACGGTATTGCAGTAAACTTAAATGCTTCTAAAGATCCAGACGCTCCATGGAGCATTCCGGCAGATGATCCAAATGGCAACTGGCATCCGGAAGTATTTGCCAATGCACCTTTAGTAGCGGCATCCTTTAACCCAGAGCTGTTCCGTGAAGTAGGCGAGTTTATCGGAGAAGAGGCCTTGTTTACTGGTATTCCGATTCTGTGGGGACCAGGTTTAAATACTCATCGTCATGCGTATAACGGACGTAACTGTGAATATTATTCTGAAGATCCGGTTCTGTCCGGTGTGGCAGCTATGGAATTTGCCATCGGCGCTTTGGATTTCGGTCTGATTGCAGCGCCTAAGCACTATGCATTTAACGACCAGGAAACTCACAGAAGCGGTGTGGCTCCTTATATGCTGGAACAGCGTGCCCGCGAGATCGAGCTGCGCGCATATCAGATCGCATTTGAAGCGACCAAATATGATACAGAGGAAGAAGATGCCGGTATGCGCGGCCTGATGATTTCCTTCAGTAAGATCGGACCAGTAGAGTGTACCGCAAGCTACGAGATGATGACGGAGATCCTGAAAGAAGAGTGGGGATTCAAGGGCTATGCAGTAACAGATATTTATGATGATACAGACCTGTACGGCGCAGTATTAGGATCTGGCACCACCTGCTATGATACCCGTGGCATTTCTGGTTTCTACGGTTCTACTACACTGGAAAACTGCTCGACATTTGCTTCCCAGATAGACGGAACAAAGGTAAGCGCAAATCTGTTAAATGGAGACGCATCTCTGCAGAATGCTGTGAAGGAATCCAGCCATAACGTTTTGTATGCCCTGAGCCATAGCAATCTGATGAACCGTTACAACAGCACGACGCATATTGAGCAGGTAATGACCTGGTGGCGTATGGCATATCTGGCAGCTATGGCAGTGACAGCAATCCTGCTGATCGGCAGCGGTGTCCTGTATGTCAGATCTTCCAGACGCAAAGAAACGGAGGTAGAGTAATATGTCAGCATTTTTGAAGAAGCAGGGAGCAGGCTTTTATTTCCAGGCTTTAGCTGCGGTCGTAGCAGCAGCCGCAATGATTACTATGGTAATCAGCAGCAACATCAGCACAGCCGAGGCGCTGAATTCTCTTTCCATGTATCTTCTGGAGGCAGCGGCTGGCATCGTGCTCATCCTTGTAGCCGTGTATTCTTCCAATCGTTTTGGAAACTACGATTATATCAGCACCATTGCCATGATGGCTGCAGTAGGCCTTTTTGCAGCTGTGATCTGTGGAATGATCCTGAGCCGTATCCTGTTGATTTCCGGCCTGTTTTCCTGGAACTCCATGAATACAGCTGGATGGAAAGTATTCTATGTCAGCGTGGCTTCCATGGTATGCTATGTGGTATCCATTATCCTGCTGATTATCAGTGCATTCCTGAAAACCGTAAAGTAAAGAAAAAGGGTATGTGTTATGAGCAATGATGTAACGAAGGCTCCCAGATTAAACAGGGCAAAGCCTTATCAGTTGGTGCTGTTCCCCTTTAATAACGGAGCCACCAATGTGTATTATATCCTGACCATCACCTACATTGCCTATTATGGCAATGGGGTGCTGGGTCTGGCCTTAATGTTTGCAACTACTATGGTAACGGTAATGCGTCTCTTTGATGCGGTTACCGATCCTATCATTGGCGCATTGATTGACAAAACCAATGGCCGGTTCGGCAAATTCCGTCCTTTTATGATTTTGGGCAATGTGATTATGGCGATCAGCGCGTTCCTTCTGTATTTTGGAACCAGAATGATTCCAGAAACCATGATGCCGGCCCGCTATGCAGCATATGTGTTGATCTACGCTTTATATGTGATCGGATATACCTTCCAGACCTCCTGTACCAGATCCGGTCAGACAGTGCTGACCAATGATCCAAAGCAGCGGCCGATGTTTACCATTTTTAATCTGGTGGCAAGTATGCTGGGCATGGGAGCCATCCAGTTTCTGGCCCCTATTTTCAGGGCAAAGTTTGGAGATTATACGACTCCGGAATTTTTTGATGTGCTGATTCCCATTGCAGTGCTGATTTCTGCATTTCTGACAGTGCTGGCAGTTATTGGCATCTGGGAGAAGGACCAGCCCAGGTATTTCGGTCTTGGCAATACAGAACCCCAGAAGGTAAAGATCTCGGAGTATGTCGGGATCTTAAAGGAAAACAAGCCGCTTCGCAGACTGATGGTAGCAGGAGCCGGCTGCAAGCTGGCTCTGGCGATTGCCACAAACGGAACCGTTCTCTGTATGCTGTACGGTTCCATGATGGGCAATTACAATGGCCTGTATCTTCCGATGATGATTGCCGGCTATGTGTTCTCAGCCCCGTTCTTTGTACTGACGGTGCGGACCTCTCAAAAGCAGGGACAGAAAGCATCTCTGATGCGTTATGTGGCCCTGGCGCTGGTTATGTATGTAGGCGTGACGGCGCTGCTTCTGTTCTGGAAGCCAGGCGAAGCAGGAGTAAATCTGTCCCTTACCAATATCAACGTATACACGATTCTCTTTATCTTGTTCTTCGGAATCGGATATGGGGCATACTATGCAACGGCAGATATGCCCATTCCTATGGTGGCAGATTGTTCCGACTACGAGACTTACCGTTCCGGCAAGTATATTCCTGGGGTTATGGGAACCCTGTTCTCTCTGGTGGATAAGCTGGTTTCTTCTTTAAGCTCTACGGTAGTAGGACTGGCAGTCGCCTCTATCGGCCTTTCGACATTGCCAGGTGGCGATACGCCTTATACGGAAGGAATGAAGACGATTGTTCTGATCTTGTTCTGTGTGATCCCCATGATTGCATGGGCGTTGACACTGTGGGCGATGAAGGGATATTCCCTTACAGGCGAGAGAATGAAGGAGATTCAGGCAGTCAATGCGGTGCGCCGTGATGCCATTGCCAAGGGAATGAGCATGGAAGAAGCGCTGAAGACCTGGACAACCATCGACCAGGTGCCGGAAGAATTTTTAAATTAAGAAGTTAGAGCTGCAAAGCCTGGGTTTTCAAGGGCTTTGCGGCTCTTTTCTTGTGTCACGGGGAAAATACCTCCTGCTATGCACAGCATCATAAACGTAAGAGATGGATTAACGTTGGCTGAGCTCCTTATTTTTTATGGCAAGATTGCGAATAGTATGCTAAAATCAAAGTGCAAAGATAAAAACACAACGTAAGGGATAACCTCTCTTATAGAGCCGGTAGGTAGTCCGGCCGCACCGCTTTGGTGTAAGTAACCCTCCCTCCTTGGGTCGTCCGTTCTTTGTCCAGTATAATTTTTAAGGAGGAATTGTCATGGACAAAGCATTGGGCAGATTGACAGTGTTTTTTGAGGAACCATTCTGGATAGGTGTTTTTGAACGCATATCGGAGGGAAAATTATCTGTGTGTAAGGTTACGTTTGG
This sequence comes from uncultured Clostridium sp., assembly GCA_900542035.1. Lineage (GTDB taxonomy): Bacteria > Bacillota > Clostridia > Lachnospirales > Lachnospiraceae > UMGS1370. The sequence continues at coordinate 116,578 of UQMJ01000003.1, read as the reverse complement.
AGCGGAACCGAAAGACTACGAGATATATGAATTTGTTCTGAAAAATTACTATCGACTGAAATTTAGTCCAGCTGTGGCAACTGATGTAAAGGAAGCTGGTCGAAATCCGAAACGGGTACAGCGAGAAGTGCGAAAACAGGTACAGAATACCGGCATAGGCACAAAATCGCAACAGGCTTTGAAATTACAACAGGAGCAGTTAAAGACTGAACGCAAGACTGTGAGCAGAGAACAACGGGAAGCAGAGAAGAAGCGGCAGTTTGAGCTGAAACAGCAGAAAAGGAAAGAAAAGCATAGGGGCAGGTAACGCCTGCCCTTTTGCTTTACGGGATTGCAGATGCTTATTGTTCAGCTAATACATTGATTTATCAAGATAGGAAACAAGTAGATATATACTTATTGATGGAGACATTCAAGAATCAGCGAGAAGAGCATAATTTAAAATATTTTGCATATAGTTTTCGCTGATTAACACCCCTCATTCTTGTTGAGTTTTGTTTTTTTATATAGTATAATACTACATAGAAACTCAGATTGGTTTTAATAAAATTATACGTTTTGTCATAATCAATAAGGGGAACAAAGGAATGAGAAAGAAAAGGTTAGTCATGCTTCTGACCGCAGTATCATTATGTACAGCAGTTCCAGAGCTGGCAATGGGAACAAATGATGTGAGCATAGCAGAAGCTCATAGCGGCCGTACAGATTCCAGAGGCGGTCATCGGGATAATAAAAACAAAAGCGGGCTTGGAAGTTATCATTACCATTGCGGCGGTCATCCTGCACATTTGCACGAAAATGGGGTTTGTCCGTATGACAGCCGTTATTCCGGCAATTCTGCAGAAAACGCACCGGTACAAGAACCAGAAAAAGCAGCAATTCCCGAACACATAGACAGAGTATTTGATGCGGCTTATTATGCAGAACATAATGAAGATTTATACGAAACCTTCGGAAACGATGCGGAACGTTTGCTGGAACACTTTTTGACAGCCGGAATGAAAGAAGGGCGAGTGGCCTGTGAGACATTTAATGTAACGGTATATAAAGAAAACAATGAAGACCTGGCCCAGATATTTGGAGATGATTGGACAGCTTATTACGAGCATTATATGGATTTTGGATATGCAGAAAATCGAGTTTGCTATTAGCTGCTCAAAGAAAAACGGTTCATTTAGAAAATGAATTAGACCCGATCAGCTTAGGCAGATTGCTTCTTAGAAAGCAAGTCTCATGCCTAAGCTGAAATTCTATCTGTCAGGGATAAGAGGAAGAAGCAAGGAGACTTTACGTATGATCTCAGAAAAGGTACAGGATGCGATTCAAATTTTAGACTATTGGTTTACAATGGAATTTCTCAGCCAGAATTCTTATGAGATGTGTACGAATGCGGCAGATACCAGGAGAAAACTGAGAGAGTATAAGAAAAAGCTGGCAGGGAAACAGATAGAAGCTTTTTTGGATCTGGAGAAAGGCCAGTCTCTTTGCCAGACCATTCAGGACGAGTGTGAAAGATGTCAGATGCAAACCTGGGGAACCATTACGGTTTACCTTGGGAAAATAAAGAGAGAATCCTGTATTGCCCAGATTGCAAGGTATATCGGCGCTGACATGGAAGAAATGCCGGAAAAAAGTTATGATGAGATTGTGGCGGCCAGTTTTCAGATAGATGAAAATGGCCGTTATCTTCCCTATTCCTTTTCTCTTTCTTCTATTGTCTGGGCGATCAGCCAGTTAAAGGATAAGGAAAGAGGCCGTCTTTCCGATGGATTGTCTTTAGAAGAGTATCAGAATACGATTTATGAAATAGACAAAGGATTTCGGGACTTTCTCGAAAACGAGTTTGAGAGCGGAAAAGCGGAAACGGAAGAAGTGGAGTCAGAAGCAATAGAAGCGCTTTATGCCAGACTGGAGGACGAGTACCTTGGCACGCTGGAAGGAGAATACAGCTGCGGAATTTCAGTTTGCTTTTTTAAGGATGAGGCAGCAAAAAAAGCATACGGGGAAAACAATTATTCTGGTCTGAGCCGTTCTTATTTTTCCAATGATTTGCAGATGGTAAAAAAATGGATGGAGTCAGAAGCGGTTTATCTGGAAACGGTTGATGAAAAAACTAAGAACCGCAGGAACGGAATGCCTCAATACCTGCTTGATTACATCAACGGTCCTGGACATGAAACAGAATTTCGGGAAAAGCGCTGTGATTTTCTCCGCATCAGTGAAGAAGAACTGGAAGTGCTGCTTTTGAAGAAATTGAATATGAAACGTGCCCCAATGGGGAAATGGCCTTCCAGGTATATGCCTGCTTTGATGCAGCAGGTGGCAATTAATGCTGCGGCGGATGAAGAAAGAGAGGCATTTTCGGTCAACGGACCTCCTGGAACAGGCAAAACGACGCTTTTAAAAGAGATTATAGCCAATCACATTGTAGAAAAGGCAAAGCGTCTTGCAGCTTATGATGATCCGGATACGGCTTTTGAAAAGCATAAATTTTTACATGGGGACAAGGAAAACGGAAAATATTCCAGATATATTCCTGGCTGGTATTCTCTAAAAGACGATAAGCTCAATGATTACAGCATTCTGGTTGTTTCCAGCAATAATGCGGCGGTAGAAAATATCACAAAGGAACTTCCTCTGGAATCTGGCATTTTAGACAGCTTAAAGCCGACAGGCGGGGATGATGAGAGAGTAAAAGAACAGCTTCGCGAAATCGAGCAGTTGTTTTCAGCGGAGCAGTCTGACAAGAGCGAACACCTCTATTGCGGAAAAACAGAGTTAGAAGGGGATTATAAAGAAATTTATTTTACCGGATATGCAAAAAAGCTGATGCAGCGGCCGGACGCCTGGGGACTTGCGGCAGCCCCTCTGGGCAAAAAATCCAACCTGGTGCCGTTTTATAAATACGTGTTAGAACCGCTGCACTGGGATTTTTATCCTAACGGCCAGTTTAAGGAGGCGCGGCGGGAACGGTATGAAGCCGCAAGAAAAGCGTTTGAGGAACAACTGGAAACAGTCGCGAAATTACAGGATGAATTATCTTCATTAGGAGACGCGGCGCTGTCGGCCAAAAAGGCTGAAAGACGCAGCCAGGAAACAAAGGCGCATTATACAAAGCAGATAGAAGCACAGAAGGAAACCCGAAACTTCCTGCTTAAAGAAATAGAAGAGATTGAGAAAAAGCTGCAGGAGCTGCAAGAACGGTATCAGGAAGAAGAACAGAAGAAAAAGCCGTTTCAGGCAGAGCGTGATGAAGGAGAAACGGTCTGGAAAGAGAAAAACCAGAAGCTGATTCAGGTACAGAAACAAATCTGTGAAGTAATGAATTCTGTGGGAATTTTTTCCAGGATTCTTTTTAAAGAAAAATATCAGGCAGCAAAAAAGCTGGCAGAATCTTACCAGAGCCAGGAGGCAGACCTGCAGACAGAAATAGAGCAGGCCAAGCAGAAGATACAGGATTTGGAAGAAGAAATCCGCAGCATAGAAATCCAGGAAGAATCCATAAAAGCAGAAGAAAAAACGCTGGACGTCCGCTTAGAAGAAATAAGATTAGAGGATGGGCAGGTAGTTACCGGCATAGAAGAAGCAAAAAAGCAGATCCAATCTGCGGCAGAAGAAGCAGAAACAGCGCAAAAAGAATGGATGGAGCTGGCAGAACACTTCCAGGAAAAGGAACCGGCAGAACGGGGACATTTGCTGGATAAAGCCTTTATTTCGGCACTGCGCTCTTCAGATGCAGAACAGTCCGCAAAGGCCCAGACTACAAATCCCTGGACAACGGACTATTATAACAGGGAAAGAGAAAAATTGCTGTACGCGGCGCTGCAGCTGACAAAAGAATTTATTTTAAATTCCAGGTGCTGCAGGGACAATTTTATTACATTAAGCCAGTATTGGGGACTGGAAATGGGGGAGGAAAACGATCAGATCCATTTCCACAAAGAGGACAGAGAGCAAATGGCAGGGGCATTATACCAGACGCTGTTTCTTCTTGTTCCTGTCATATCTTCTACATTTGCATCGGTTGGAACCTTATTTCAAGATATAAAAATGCAGGGGACAATCGGAACACTGGTAGTAGACGAAGCAGGCCAGGCCCAGCCTCAGATGGCAGTCGGCGCACTGTACCGTTCACGGAAAGCCATAATCGTAGGAGATCCCAAACAGGTAGAACCAGTGGTAACAGATGATCTGGCACTATTAAAGAAATCCTTTAAAGAAGAGCTTTACCGCAGTTATCAGGATAAATCCCTTTCGGTCCAGAGGTGCGCTGATATTTTAAATCCATTGGGAACTTATCTGGAAAACGGAACCGACCAGCCGGAGTGGGTAGGCTGTCCCCTTCTGGTACACCGCAGGTGCATTTCTCCCATGTATGACATTTCCAACCGGATTTCTTACAGCGGAATTATGAAACAGCAGACGCGGCTCCCAGGAGAAGAAAAACAAAAGTCCTTTGTTTTTGATAAGTCCCAGTGGATTCATATCACAGGAACTGAAAACGGAAGAAAGGATCATTTTGTCAGAAAACAGGGAGAAGCTGTCTGCCGGATTCTAGAGAAGGCATTTGAAAAAAGTGAATTTCCCAATCTGTATATTATCAGCCCATTTAAATCCGTCGTGTACGGAATCCGGAATTACATAAAGGAATACAGTACCCAGAATCTGGATTCTCACCTGAACAAAACAGCAAAAAGAGACGATTGGATAAAAGAAAAGATTGGAACTGTCCACACATTTCAGGGAAAAGAAGCAAATGAAGTAATTTTTCTTTTGGGCTGTGACGCAGGGAAAGAGGCTGCCGGAGCAGTCCGCTGGGTAAACAGCAATATTGTCAACGTGGCGGTTACAAGAGCCAAATACCGGTTATATGTGATTGGTGGCAGCAAGGCATGGGAACCGAACCGGTTCGTATGCGAAATGAAGGCGGTCATGGACACCTATGCGTTGAAAGAGATTGCCACGCTACAGAAGACCGGCAGGGAAGAGGATGTCTGGCAGAAAGACGGCCGTTTGGAGGAAAAACGGCTGAAGGCAATAAAAGAAGCAGTCCGGCAAATCCCGTCTGTTCATTCTTTTCCGATAAAGGAGCAGGCAGAAGAAGCAGGGACAGAAGAATATCAGGTAGATACGGAAGGATTTTTAAATAATCTGGCAAGAGAAGATTTTTTAAATGATTCGTTTCGGGAAGAACAGCTGTTGGAGTTTGGGCTGAAAAGTCCAAAAGACCTGGAATCGCTTCCGCTGGAAATAAAGAGGAATCTTATATTTGGAATGAAGCTATATTATCTGCTCAGGCCGCTGTTTGAATGGAATATGGATTTGGATGCTTCCTGCTGCGGAATTTTGTTCTGCAAGGCATTAGAACTTCAGCTTCAGTCCAATTTTTACGAAGGATTAAAAAAGCAGTTTCCAGAGCATTTGCTGCGCATATCAGGAAAAGCGATTCCGTTAAAAGATGCAGAAAAGAAACACCTGATGCTGGGAAACATATCCTATCTTTTAAAAAAATATGGTTCGGAGATTGCGGATTGTATGCAGAGCAAAGGAGAACCGCAATTCCATGCAGACTGGTGGAAGGCATTTCGGGAAAAGCTGAATGTTTGCGTAAAAAAACGAAACCAGTGCTGCCATGGAGAATGGTTTCAATGGAACGATATGCTGGAGCTGATAGAGGCAGAGTTTCAACCCCAACAAAAGGAATGCCAGGCCTCCGATTTATGCAGATTAGGAGGAGTGTTCTTTGAAAGCACAGCCGGTAAAAAGCTGTGAAAGAATTGACAATATCAGAAGTTTGAAAAGAAAGAAGGAAGGCAGGAAAATGAGACGAAGAAAAGTAAGAGAGGACCGGCTGGTAAAAACCAGGGAAGAACTGGCCGGAATACGGGAAAGCGGAAAAGTAAATAAGGCAGTTTTAGACGCAGTTGCAGAGAAAATTGGCGTAGGAATGTCGACAGAGGAAATTGATGAGATTGTATATAAGACAACCATAGAATTACGAGGAACTCCGGCGCCTCTTCACTATGAGGGATTTCCGAAAAGCGTATGTACGTCTGTCAATAATCAGATTTGCCATGGAATCCCGTCCAGAGACGTGATTTTGAAATCAGGAGATATTATTAACGTAGACGTATCAACGATTTATAAGGGGTATTTTTCCGATTCCTCAAGAATGTTTTTAATTGGCGAGGTCAGTGAGGAAAACCGGCGTCTGGTTCAGGTAGCCAAAGAATGTGTAGAAGAAGGACTGAAAATGGTAGGCCCGTTCCGTTCTATGGGGAGTATGGGAGCTGCAATTCATGACTATGCAAAAGCCAACGGCTACAGCGTTGTGCGGGAAATCGGAGGACATGGCATCGGACTGAAATTCCACGAAGATCCGTTTGTCAGCTATGTAACGATGCCGGATACCGGAATCCATATGCCGCCAGGAATGGTGTTTACCATTGAGCCTATGATCAATGCCGGAACCTGTAAATTCCGGATTGATAAAAAGAACGGCTGGGAGATTACTACAGCCGATGGCAAGATGTCTGCCCAGTGGGAGGTAACCGTAGCCGTAACAGAAGACGGATATGAGATTCTGGCAGATTAGAACCAGAGCAGATTAGGAAAAAACACGTTTAGCAAATATGCGATTTGCAAATGTCCTGCTACCTACATCAGCAAGAACAGGAGGCAGTATGAGAAAACGAAAAGTTACCAGAAAGATTGGTCTGGCAGGTCTGACGGCAGCGGTAATTTTAACGGCTGCTTCCTGCGCAGCGTCGCCAGATATAGAATCTGCCAGTACCACCGAGCTGACTGGAACAGATTCTGCCAATATCACCGCGCCGTCCGATACAGTATCTGTCAGTACCACTGCGTCATGTGACACAATATCAACCGACTCTGCCGAACCAACCGATACAGTACCGCCTGACACTGCAGCGTCGTCCGGCGCCGGAGATTCCAGTGCAGAAACAGCGGATTACAATACGGTTTTGATGGAGAAAGCCGAGTCTATCTGCGGCACTTATTTTAAAGGCGGAGATATGTCCTACAGGCTGGAAGTTTCTCCTGGGGGACGCAAAAACCGCAACCAGCTTACCCTGGATTTTATGAAAGCGGAACCGCCTGGACGGGGGTATTCCCTCCTTCATCAACTGCAGTTCTTTTTTTACCTTCCTGGAACAAAACTTCAGACCAGCCAAGATAATTTAGAGGATTGGGAAGAACCTGCGAATGTGTCTTACCAGTTTCAATTTTATGAGGATGGAAGGATGGAACTGTTTGGAGACTCAGAAGCTGCTGGAGTTTACTTTCCCATGGAAACTTTGTTTCTGCCGGACGTTTACGAGCGGCCGCTGAATGAGACGGATCTGCTGGAACTGGATGCGGAAAAATTAAGGCTTTTGCGCAATCAGTATTTTGCGGTTTATGGACGGGAATTTAAAAATCAGGAACTGCAGCAGTATTTTGAACAGCAGCCCTGGTATGAAAAAACAGAAAACGCAGACCAGAAGGCAGAGGCAAACTTTACGGAACTGGATAAGAGAAACATGGAGTTTATCAAAAAGGCAGAAAAAGAATTTGACAGAGAACAGTGGGAGCGCGTTCATAAGGAATATGAGCAGCTTTCCCCAGCTCCATATAAAGAACTGCTGCCGGAACATATGGAAATTGGCATATCGCTGAATGATTTTGAAAATACCAAAGACAAGGGACTTTATTATGAAGCGCCTGGAACCATTTTTCTTCCTCTTATGCTGACTCCACAGGAGTATGAAACGGTTATGAAGGAATTTGAAGAGGTGGAAATCTGCGTTAATGAATTGACAGGTGAAACGGCGGTTGTCAGCGCTTCCGATGGAGAATATGGAGACGTTGCCCTGCAGTATCAATCAGAAGACTGGACGGATTATTGTTATCTGGACTATGAGCCTTATTCCGGATGTTACAGGCTGTGGGGAGACAGCGACGACACCCGCTTTAAAAAGGTGTATGAAGGCAGCATTTATGTGTTAAAAGGCGCAGAAGAAGAATGGGGCTATCATTTTTTCAGTTCCAAAGAAGAGAGACCGCCGGCAAAAATTGTGGATTTTCAGAAACCAGAGACCCTGTTTGAGTATGAGGAAGTGTATGGCGGAAACAGGCCGGTCTTTGATGAAAAAGGATATGTAAAAGCATTGTATTATTTTGGGGATTAAATAGGAGGATACGATGAAGCGCAGTGAGATTAATCGTGCATTAAAAGAAATGGAAGCAATGGTAAAGGAGTACCGGTTTGCAGTTCCGCCGTTCTGTGATTTTACGCCGGAAGAATGGCAGGAAAAAGGCCATGAATATGACGAAATCAGAGAAAATATGCTGGGCTGGGACATTACGGATTATGGACTGGGCAGATTTGACCAGGTGGGATTTTCTCTGATTACCATCCGCAACGGCAATTTACAGAAAAAGGACAAATATCCGAAACCATATGCGGAAAAACTTCTTTATATCAAAGAAGGCCAGTATTCCCCCATGCATTTTCACTGGTTTAAAATGGAAGACATTATCAACCGAGGGGGAGGCAACGTGCTGATTCGCGTGTATAATTCTACAAAAGAGGAAGATTTGGACAAAGTAAATGACGTTCATGTCCATATTGACGGACGAGAAATGGTGGTTCCGGCAGGAACCCAGGTCCGGCTGACGCCAGGCGAAAGTATTACTATTTATCCGTATCTGTACCATGATTTTGAAGTAGAGGAAGGCAGCGGGCCGGTATTATTAGGAGAGGTCAGCCAGTGCAATGACGATAATACAGATAACCGTTTTTATGAGCCGGTTGGAAGATTTCCGGCCATTGAAGAAGACGAAGCGCCTTACCGGCTGCTGTGCAACGAATATCCACAGGCAAAGGAGAAATGAAACATGAAATGGGGAATTTTGGCAACGGGGACAATTGCAAAAAAGTTTGCATCCACCGTTCAGCAGATGAGAGATTCAGGAGAAATTCTCATGGCAGTCGGATCCAGAAGAGAAGAATCAGCGAGACAATTTGCAGAAGAATATGGGATTCCAAAATACTATGGTTCTTATGAAGAACTGGCGGCAGATCCAGAGGTAGAAGCTGTTTATGTGGCAACGCCCAATAATTTTCATTATGAAAACTGCAAGATGTGTCTGAATGCCGGAAAACACGTACTTTGTGAAAAGCCGTTTACCACCAATGCCGATGAAGCCAGAGAACTTTACCGTCTGGCAGAGGAAAAGGGGCTTTTCATTATGGAGGCATTCTGGATCCGGTTCCTTCCAGTGTATAATTGTCTTCAGAAGGTTCTGGAAGGAGAGGTTATCGGACAAGTCCGTCATATCCGCTGTGAGTATGGATTTATTGCAAAGGGAGCCAGAAAAGACCGGAAATTTGATTCCAGTCTGGGTGGCGGGGCGTTGTTAGATATTGGAATTTATAATCTGGGTTTCCTTCATATGATAACGAAAGCAGCGCCGGAATCCTTTCAGAGCCAGGTACATATAAACGGATATGGAACTGATGATTTTTCAACCATCCAGTTATCTTATCCAGGCGGATGTACGGCTTACTGCGCCCAGTCCATTGGAATGGTAATGGACAGACAGGCAGTGATGTTCGGGGAAAAAGGAACAATTTCCTTCCAGGATTACCAGCACGCAGAAAGTTTTTGCGTCCGTCTTTATGACGGCCAGGAATATATGGTAAAAGTTCCATTTGCAATCAACGGATTTGAGTACCAGATAAAAGAAACCTCCAGATGCGTGGCAGAAGGAAGAAGCGCCAGTGACAAATTCACACCAGAAGACAGCCTGACGGTTCTTCAGCTGATGGATGATATCCGAAAATCCTGGGGAATGAAGTTTGAGTATGAGAAGTCTTAAAATAAAATTTGACAACCTGGCTATAACCAGCTAAAATGGAAACCATACCGAATCCGGATGATAACAGCCGGATAAGAAAGAGGTGCCTGCTTTAAGGGCAGGAGAATAGGGAACAGGGTGGAAATCCCTGACGGTCACGCCGCTGTGAAAAGCAAATCAAAGTTGCTTTAAGCCAGAAGACCTGCCTCTTTTTTTGTATAATACCAGGGTTACGAGCGATGGCCAGGTATCGGAATGTCTCCGGAGAGATCCAGGGACTATTTTTCGTACCGGCAGAGGATGCCGGTATTTTTTATTCATAGGAAAAGTGTTTCCTGTGAATTGAAAAACGCTCCCATTACAGAATAGAAAGGGAAAATAGAATGCCAAAAAAAGAAACAGGAATTCTGGTTGTCAGTTTTGGAACCAGTTATCCGGATACCCGTAAAAAGACCATAGACGCCATAGAAAACCGGATTCAGGAAGCGTATCCTCATGCGCAGGTAGTCAGGGCCTGGACCAGCGGCATGATTATCCGTAAGTTAAAAAACAGGGACAATTATCATGTCAATACGGTAAAAGAAGCCATGGAACAGATGGTTTCACAAGGGATAAAACAGGTGTTTATCCAGCCGACCCATGTGATCAATGGAATCGAAAATGAGCAGATGATAAAGGACGTACTGGCATTTGAAAATCAGTTTGACGAGATTTTATTCGGGGCGCCCCTCCTTACCAGCGAAGAAGATTCCTGCCAGGTAATCGAGGCTCTGATGGAAGAAATGGGGGAGATTCCAGAGGATACGGCACTGGTATTTATGGGGCATGGAACCACCCATTATGCCAATACAGTTTATGCGGCTCTGGACTACCGGATGAAAGATATGGGCTATAAAAATGTGTTTTTGGGAACGGTAGAAGCCTATCCATCCTTAGATACGATGAAACGCCGGCTAAGAGAAGGCGGCTATAAAAAGGTGATTTTAGCTCCGTTTATGATCGTGGCAGGCGACCATGCAAGACATGATATGGCAAGCGATGAGGAGGATTCCTGGAAGTACGCCTTGGAAAAAGAGGGGTACGAGATTTCCTGCGTACTGAAAGGACTGGGAGAATATAAAGGAATCCAGGAACTGTTTCTGGAGCATATCCGGTCTGCATCAGAAGAGCAGATGGTCGGAAAAAAGGCAGAACGAAACGCTGGATAAGAAAGGAAATCTTCAGATGGAAGACGCCTATGTATATCGGAATCAAAAGAAAATGCGCCGCGGTTACACGACAGGTTCCTGTGCGGCAGCAGCGGCTCAGGCGGCAGTTTTTATGCTTCTGACAGGAGAAAAGAGGAAAAAAGTCCAGCTCATGACGCCGAAAGGAATCGGCTTGACCCTTCCGTTAGAAGACATCTGTTTGACGGGACAATCTGCTTCCTGTGCAGTGAGGAAAGATGCAGGAGACGATCCGGACGCTACAGATGGAACGTTGGTATATGCCAGGGCAGAATATCTTGCCAGCGAAGAAGAATCGTCGAAAGAGGAAAATTTGACAGAAGACCATCTGAAGTCCTGTTATCAGAAAGGAACCTGGCCGAAGCTGTATTTAGATGGAGGCGCAGGAGTCGGGCGGATTACCAAACCAGGCCTTTCCTGTCCGGTAGGAAAGGCGGCCATTAATCCGGTTCCGAGGGATATGATTTTTGGAGAGGCAGAGCGGATTTGCGAAGAAATGGGATTTACTGGAAACCTAAAAATTACTATTTCTATTCCAGAAGGGGAACGCATCGCGGAAAAAACCTTTAATCCCTGGCTTGGGATTGAGGGAGGAATTTCAGTTTTAGGAACCAGCGGAATTGTGGAACCTATGAGCGAGGCAGCCCTTATTGAAACCATCCGTCTTTCTATAAAGCAAAAGGCTGCTTTGGGAGAAAAACACCTGCTTTTAGTGCCAGGAAATTATGGGGAAACCTTCTTAAAAGAAGCGCTTCAGATAGATCCGGATCGAGCGGTAAAGTGTTCCAACTATATCGGGGAGACCCTGGATATGGCTGGAGAATTTGGGTTTCAAACCGTACTGTTAATCGGTCATGGAGGCAAACTAATTAAGCTGGCGGCAGGAATTATGAACACGCATTCTTCTATGGCAGATGGCCGTATGGAGATTCTGGCAGCCTGGGCAGGGGCCTGCGGCGGAAACCAGAAGACAATCGGGGAGATTTTATCTGCTGTTACCGTAGACCAGGCTCTGGATATATTAAGCCAGCAGAAACTGGACGAAGCAGTGATGAAACAGATTATGAAACGGATTGAACAGTATCTGCACAAACGGGCAGCAGGCAGTTTTCAGGCGGAGGCCGTTCTTTTTACCAACCAGAAAGGAGTATTGGGAATGACATCGGGAGCAGGACAGCTTTTAGATGCAGTTCCCAGGCGGAAAGAAGATGAAGGATTGTAAAACTTACAGAGAAAACGACCGGAGAAGGGGAACGCTTTATGGAGTCAGCGTAGGCCCTGGAGATCCGGAATTAATGACGCTGAAGGCAGTCCGGATCATAAAAGAAAGTCCGGTTATCGCCCTTCCAAATGAGTCCTTAAAAGACTGTGTAGCTTATCAGATCGCATCCCAGGCAGTGCCGGAGATTGCCGAAAAAGAGATTTTGTGTCTTCCTATGCCTATGACAAAGGACAAGGAAGTCTTAAAAAAATGCCATGAAGAAGCGGCGGAAACCATACGGGAAAAACTGGCAGAAGGAAAAGATGTAGCCTTTTTGACCCTGGGGGACGCGACGGTATATTCAACCTGTCTGTATGTCTATGAACGGGTCAGGGATGCAGGAGAACAAGCGGAAATTATCAGCGGCGTTCCTTCTTTTTGCGCAGTATCTGCAAGGCTGAATCAGGCGTTGGTCAGCGGTTCGGAAGAACTACATATTCTGCCTGCAACCTATCAGATTGAAGAGGGATTAAAGCTGTCCGGCGTTAAAGTTCTGATGAAATCCGGAAAGAAACTGTCAGCCGTAAAAGAGCTTTTGATGAAGGAAAATAAAGAGGCTACAGGGGTTCAGCGCTGCGGTATGGATGGAGAAAAGGTCTATCACTCAGCAGAAGAGATTGACGAAAATGCGGGATATTATTCTCTGTTTATTGTAAGAGATAAGGAGTAAAATATGGTACACATAGTAGGTGCAGGCCCAGGCGCCGAAGACTTAATTACCCTTCGGGGCGCCAGGCTTTTAGAACAGGCAGACGTTATTATTTATGCAGGCTCCCTGGTAAATCCAGAGCTGCTAAAGAGAGCGAAAAAGGGCTGTCAGATTTATGACAGTGCCAAAATGACGCTGGAAGAGGTGGTGGAAACCGTAAAGGAAGCAGAAGAAAATGGCCGGATGATAGTCCGTCTCCATACAGGAGATCCTTCTTTGTATGGAGCAATCAGGGAACAGATGGATGCTTTTGATGCCCTTTCTATTCCATATGAAATCTGCCCTGGAGTTTCTTCTTTTTGCGGAGCAGCAGCAGCCCTTCAGATGGAGTATACCCTTCCGGAGATTTCGCAGAGTGTGATTATTACCCGTATGGCAGGAAGAACCGGCGTGCCGGAGCGGGAAAGTATCCGTTCCTTTGCGGCTCACAAAGCTACCATGACCATTTTTTTAAGCGCAGGAATGCTGGAACAGCTAAGCCAGGAGCTGATTGCAGGAGGATACGAAGGAAATACGCCGGCAGCTATTGTTTATAAGGCTACCTGGCCGGATGAAAAGGTCATTATCTGTACGGTAGAAACCCTGGCAGAGGAAGCAAAAAAGGCAGGAATTAACCGACTTGCCCTGATTGTAGCAGGTCCTGCAGTTGCACAGAAAAACTATGAGCGTTCCTGCTTATATCATCCGGAATTCACTACCGGATACCGGAAGGGAAACAAAGAGCAGAGCAAAGAGAACGTTTAAAATAAAAGTGTGAATGATGAACAGGAGGATGTATATGGCAGGACATATATACGTGGTGGGAATCGGCCCAGGAGCTTATGAAAAAATGACCATAGAGGCTGCCAACGTGTTAAAAAACAGTGATGTAATTGCCGGATATACCGTATATGTAGACTTGGTAAAAGACCATTTCGGCGACAAAGAATTTTTAACAACCCCTATGCGCCAGGAGGTAGAACGGTGCCGGATGGCTCTGGAAGAAGCGGCAAAAGGCCGTAAGGTTTCTATGGTATGCAGCGGAGATGCCGGCGTATATGGGATGGCAGGCCTGATTCTGGAACTGGCTCCAGAATATCCGGAAGTGAAGGTTTCCATCATACCTGGAGTGACGGCAGCCTGTGCCGGAGCAGCGGTATTAGGAGCGCCTTTGATTCACGATTTTGCAGTTATCAGTTTAAGCGATTTGCTGACTCCGATGGAAGTTATTGAAAAGAGGGTAAAGGCTGCGGCAGAAGCAGATTTTGCAATCTGCATCTATAATCCGTCTAGTAAAAAAAGAGGAGACTATCTGAAAAAAGCCTGTGAAATCCTGTTGGAGAGCCGTTCTCCAGAGACGGTATGCGGAATTGTAAAAAGCATTGGACGGCAGGGGGAAGAGATGGAGATTATGTCTCTTGAAACATTAAAAGATACCCAGACGGATATGTTTACTACCGTATTTATCGGCAACTCTTCTACTAGAAAAATTGGAGATTATATGGTAACCCCAAGAGGATACCGTCATGGATAATGTGCTGATTTTTGCGGGAACGACAGAGGGCCGGATTCTGGCTGCAGAACTGGAAAAATCCGGCTGTCATGTGATGGTAAGCGTGGCTACGGACTATGGAAAAGAGATTCTGAATCCAGGAAAAAACATTCAGGTTCATACTGGCCGGATGGACGGACAGGAGATGGCAGAGTTCCTTATAAAAAATCAGATCGACCTGGTAATTGACGCCACACATCCTTATGCAAAAGAGGCGACCAGACAGATTGATCTTGCCTGTAAACGGACGAATACAGAGAAAATCAGATGCCTGCGTTCAGAAGAACTGCTTACAGAACAAGAGCGGAAAGAACTGGAACCCTGGATGATTCACATATCCTCAGCAAGGGAAGCAGCCAAGTGGCTGGATGACAGGAGCGGAAACATTCTGCTTTGTACCGGAAGCAAAGAACTGCCGGTATTTGCAGAACTGTCAGACTTTGAAAACCGGATTTATGCAAGAGTTCTTCCGGTTGTGCCGGTGCTGGAAGCCTGCAGAAAACTAGGACTTAAGGGGCGTCATATCATTGCAGCCCAAGGGCCGTTTTCGGTGGAGCTGAATCTGGCTATGATTAAAGAATATAACTGCCGGTTTCTGGTTACAAAGGACGGCGGAAAAGAAGGCGGGTACTTAGAAAAGGTACGGGCAGCGGCAATGGCAGAAGTTCCTGTGCTGGTAATCGACCGGCCAAAAGAAGAAGCAGGAATGAGCGCAGACGAGGTGATACAGTGGTATGAGAGAAGAAAGAGACGGCAGATTTTATAGACACAGCGGGCCGGAGATTTATCTGGTAGGAATCGGCATGGGAGGAGAAGGACAGCTGACGCTGGAAAGCCAGAGAGTCATAGCAGAGGCAGATGTAGTGGCCGGAGCCGGACGGATGTTAAAAAGTGTAGAAAATCTGCTCTTTGGCAAAAAGGTACTGGACTGCTATGAAGCGGACGAAATCGGACGATGGCTGGAAGCGCAGAGGGAGGAAATCCAGACAGGGGTAATCTTATTTTCCGGCGATACAGGCTTTTACAGCGGAGCAAAAAAAGTAAAAGAAAAGCTGGAATTATCCGGCTGGAAGGTTACGGTTCTTCCTGGAATCTCTTCGATTTCTTATTGTGCTGCAAGATTTGGAATCGACTGGCAGGATGCGAAAATCACCAGTCTTCATGGAAGAGAGGAAGACTATATCCGGCAGATTCGGGAACATGGAAAGTGCTTTTTCCTTTTGGGAGGACAGATTACTCCGGAAATTTTATGCGAAAATATGATAGAAAATGGACTTGGCGACTGCTTACTTTCCTTTGGATCGGATTTGTCCTATCCAGAAGAAAACCAGTTGTCTGGAAGCGTCCGGCAGCTTTTAACAGAACAGAAAAAAGAACTGGAAGACTTAAGCCGTCTGGTCTGCTGTTTTATAGAAAATCCAACGCCCAAGACAGCGTCCGGACTTGACAGTTCCGGTTTTTCTTTTCGCGACCAGGACTTTATTCGGGGAAAAGTGCCTATGACAAAAGAAGAAATCCGTACGATAGCTTTGGCAAAATTAAAGCTATGGGAAGGAGCGTGTTTCTATGATGTCGGGGCGGGAACCGGTTCTGTGGCAATTGCTGCTGCAAAGATATTGCAAGACACGGCCAGCCAGGTATTTGCCATTGAGCGGAATCCGGATGGACTGGATCTAATTGAAAAAAATCGGAAGGCGCTGATTCCGGACAGAAAAGGATTCTTCATTATTCCAGGGGAAGCGCCAGATGCATTTTCAGATCTCCCGATACCAAGCCACGCATTTATTGGGGGATCCGGCGGACAATTGACTGCGATGATTCAGAAGCTGCTTATGAAAAACCGGCAGATCCGGATTGTGATAACAGCCATTACATTAGAGACTCTTTCAGAGTGCCTGGAGGTAATGAAAAAATGGAACTTTGCAGAATCTGAGATTATCCAGGCTGGAATTTCAGAGACAGTAACAGCCGGACCATACCATATGCAAATGGGCAGAAATCCCGTTTACATTGTTACCTTAGCTGGTTACAGAGGAAAGAAAGAGACAGGAAATTTATGAAAAAACTGTTGATTGCCGCACCAAAAAGCGGCAGCGGAAAGACCATTTTGACCTGTGGAATGCTGGAGTTATTAAAGCGGAAAAACATCCCGATATCATCTTTTAAATGTGGCCCAGATTACATTGATCCCCTGTTTCACAGGCGGATTTTAGGGGTGGAAAGCCGGAATCTGGATAGTTTTTTTGAATCGCCAGAGGGACTTTTGCAAGTATTTTCCCACGGGTGCGAGGGAAAAGAAACAGGGATTGCGCTGATAGAAGGAGTTATGGGATATTTTGATGGATTAGCCGGAGTCCTTCCGCAGGCAAGTACTTATGAGACAGCAGAAATCTTACAGGCTCCGGTAATTCTGACGGTTGATGCAAGAGGAAGCAGTTTGTCTCTGGTTGCCCTGATTCAGGGATTTTTAAGCTATAATCCCTTAAGAACAGAGAGGGCCAGGCTGTCAGAAAGCCGCATAAAAGCAGTAGTATTAAACCAGGTATCTCCCATGATTTATCCGCGTTTAAAAAAATTATTGGAAGAGGAACTGGGGATTCTGGTAGCCGGCTACATTCCGCCCCTGGATTTCTTGCATATTGAGAGCCGCCATCTGGGACTGATTTTACCGGATGAAATTTTAGACTTACAGGAACAGATCCGGAAATTAGCCGATGTACTGGAAACCACTCTGGACGTGGAACAGCTTTTAAAACTGGCAGAATTAGAGGAGATGCGGCAGGAATCCCCAGATAAGGATTTGGAGCAGGAAACAGGCAGACGTCTGCCAAAAAAACAGGATAAATTTTGCCTGGCAGTGGCAAAGGATGAGGCTTTTTGTTTCTATTATCAGGAAAATTTAAGAGCCATGGAAGCGGAGGGAGCCGTGGTTCAATATTTTTCCCCGCTTCACGATAAAGCAATTCCAGAAGAGGCAGACGGCCTTTTGCTGGGAGGCGGTTATCCGGAACTTTACGCCAAGAAATTAGCGGAAAATGAAACGATGAGAACCTCTATTTTTCAGGCGGCAAAACGGGGGATGCCCATTCATGGAGAGTGCGGCGGATACTTGTATTTGTTGGAGCAGCTTCAGGGGGAAGACGAGGCATATTATCCGATGTGCGGCGTGTTTTCCGGAACAGGGATCAAAGGAAAGCGCCTGGGAAACTTCGGATATATTACGCTGAAAGCCAGAACAAATACGGTATTTTTTAAAGAAAAATCAGAGATTCGGGCACATGAATTCCATTATTGGAAGGTGGAAAAGACAGCAGAACAGCAGGAAGAAATGCTGATGGATGCGGAAAAACCTGCCAGTGAAAAACGGTGGCCAGCTATGGAAGGCCAGGGATATGTACTGGCAGGGTTTCCTCATTTCTATTACCGATCTTGTCCGGAGTTTACGGAAAGGTTTGCAGCAGCCTGTCTGGAATACCAACGGGTCAGGAGGCGTTTGGCGTGACAGAATTAACGTTAGAAGAGGGATTAAAACACATACAGGACTTGGACAAGGCTGCGATGGAACAGGCAAAAAGACGCTGGGACAGCGTAGCAAAGCCATTAAACAGTCTGGGACTCTTAGAAGAAGCCATTATAAAAATTGCAGGGATTCAAAAGGATTCCCATGTAAATCTGGAGAAAAAAGCGGTGGTAATCTGCTGCGGCGATAATGGAATTGTAGAAGAAAGGGTAACCCAGACCGGTCAGGAAGTTACGGGAATTGTGACTCAGAATTTTACAAAGGGAGAAAGCTGCGTCTGCCTGATGGCAAAGCAGGCGGGTGCTGCAGTTCTTCCCATTGACCTGGGAGTAGCGTCTGAGCTTTCAGGTACAGAAAAAGACTTTCCGGATCTGGATCATCAAATCCGGATCTGGGATCGGAAAATCAGTCGTGGCACCAGGAATTTTCTTTACGGTCCTGCAATGGAGCGAAGACAGGCGGTACAGGCCCTTGAAACCGGCATTCTGGCGGCTGGCCATTTAAAAGAAAAAGGGTATTCCCTGATTGCAACCGGCGAAATGGGGATTGGAAATACGACAACCAGCAGCGCGGTGGTTTCCGTATTGTTAAAGACAAATCCGGAAACCGTTACCGGAAGGGGAGCCGGCCTTAATAAAGAAGGGCTGGAGAAAAAAATCCAGGTAATCAAACAGGGAATTGAGAAAAACCAGCCGGATCGCACTGACGGAATCGACGTTCTGGCAAAAGTGGGAGGCTTTGATCTGGCGGGTCTGGCAGGCCTTATGATTGGCGGGGCAATTTACCGGATTCCGGTGGTATTAGACGGATTTATTTCAGGAGCGGCAGCTCTTGCAGCGGCGGCTGTCTGCCCCAGGGTAACGGACTTTTTACTGGCATCCCATGTATCAGCAGAACCGGCCGGAAAAATGGTGCTGGATGCGCTTTCCTTAAAACCGGTTATTTATGGAGAAATGTGTCTGGGCGAAGGAACGGGAGCTGCCGCCTTTTTCCCGCTTTTGGATATGGCGCAGACGATATATTGCAGGATGAGTACATTTCAGGAGATTGATGTGAAGGAGTATCAGCAGTTTGTATGATAACGGTGGTAGTCGGGGGAAGCGGAAGCGGAAAATCCCAATATGCAGAGACAATCCTGAGCGGGACAAACGCCCTATATAAATATTATCTTGCCACAATGGAGGTATATGGGGAAGAAAGCAGGCAGAAAGTAGAACGCCACAGAAGGATGCGGGCCGGAAAAGGCTTTGCTACCATAGAACGGCCGAAAGATTTATCCGGCGTGTGCATTGGGACGCCATGGAAGGAATCGGCAGTTCTGGTTGAGTGTGTTTCCAATCTGGCGGCTAATGAATATTTTTCCTGGGAAGGCGGGGCTTCAGAAGAAAATGCACATCTGATAGAGGCAAAAATTGTCCACGGGATCGCAGTGTTAGCATCCCATGCAAAGGATCTGATAATTGTCACAAATGATGTCTTTTCGGATGGGATTTTCTATCCGGAAGAGACCATGAACTATATGAAACTGCTGGGAAGAATTAATCAGAAATTATTTCAGATTTCAGACCGGACAGTGGAAGTAGTGTGCGGAATTCCAGTGGAATTAAAGGGAGAACGGAAGGAATGAATGTGTGGTACTCATTTTTAATTGCATTTGCAATGTATTCCAGAGTACCGGTTCCGACAATAGACTGGACAAAAGAACGGATGCGGTACGTATTCTGTTTTTTTCCAGCGATAGGAATCGTGTGCGGATTTGGCCTGTGGGGCTGGTTCCTGCTTGCAGAATATGCAGGATTTTCTCCTGTATCCGCAGGGTTAATTGGAACTGCAATTCCGGTTTTTATAACCGGCGGGATTCATATGGATGGCTTTTTAGATACCGCAGACGCGTTAAGCTCTTATGGGAATCGGGAGAAAAAGCTGGAAATTTTAAAAGATCCCCATACGGGGGCATTTGCAATCATTGGCTGTGCAGTTTATGTTCTCTGCTATGCAGGAGGAATGGTGCAGTGGGCGGGATTGGTAATGGGAGAAATTACCAGTGCACAAGCTCTTTCAGACAGCGCAGCCCTGGGAGCAGTATTTGTAATGGAACGGGCGCTTTCCGGTCTTTCCGTGGCGTCCTTTCCCTGTGCAAAAGGGACAGGACTGGCTGCGGCCTTTGCCGACAGCGCCCAGAAAAAAACGGTTCGGTTCTGGCTTGTTATCTGGCTTGCAGTCTGCTTTTGTGTGCTGATTGGGAACGCTGGATGGGCAGGAATTGGAACCGGAATTGGGGCAGGTCTGGTATTTATCTGGTATTACCGGATGGCAAAAGAAAAATTTGGAGGCATTACCGGTGACCTGGCAGGCTGGTTTCTGCAGATCTGCGAACTAGTCTGTTTCATGATTTTAACAGTGGGGATTGGAATAAAATGATTTTGATTATTGGAGGCGTATTTCAGGGAAAGCGCCAGTTTGCAGAACAATTAAAAGCAGAATCCTTAAACGAGGAAACAAAAACCTGCTGGTGCGATGGAGCCAGGGAAGAGTGGGAAGATTTCTGCAGGGCAGAGTACTGCTTTCATCTTCCCGATATGGTGGCAAGAAGAATGAAAAATCAGGCGGATTTTTCTGGAAAATCTTTTGCAGAACAGCTTTTGGCAGGGGCAAATGAAAAAGTAATCGTAGGCGAAGAAATTGGTTCCGGCATTGTCCCAATGGATGCATTCCAGCGGAAATGGAGAGAAGAAACCGGACGGATTTACTGTATGCTGGCAGCTAAAGCTTCCCAGGTATGGCGGGTAGTCGGAGGCATTGGCCAGAGAATCAAATAGACTTGGAGGATGGCATGAAACAACGGGCAGCGGCGCTTTTGGCAGGATGTATTCTGGACTGGATAGTGGGAGATCCCCACTGGCTTTACCATCCGGTCAGAGCTATAGGAAGCCTGATAACAGCATTGGAAAAGGTATTGTCTGGCTGGGTAAAGGAGAGAGGAAATCGGGCGGCGTTTTTGGCAGGAGGCCTGCTTGTCATCCTGGTAACAGTTGTGTCTGTGCTGGTTCCCTGCCTGCTTTTAAAAGGGGCATATTCTCTGCATCCGGCAGCAGGATTTCTGCTGGAAAGCGTATTCTGCGGACAGCTTCTGGCGGCAAAAAGCCTTTATAAAGAAAGCTGGAAAGTAGGAAAAGCGTTGAAAAAAGGGGATGAAGAAGGGGCGAGACAGGCAGTGTCCATGATTGTAGGTCGGGATACCAAACGGCTGGACGGGGCTGGAATTACCAGGGCAGCCGTGGAAACCGTTGCAGAAAACACATCGGATGGGGTCATTGCGCCGTTTCTCTATATGGCGTTATTTGGCGCGGCTGGGGGATTCTTTTATAAAGCAGTCAATACCATGGATTCCATGATTGGTTACAAAAACGACAAGTATCTCTATTTTGGACGGGCAGCCGCCAGGCTGGACGACATCTGCAACTATATTCCAGCCAGACTTGGGGCAGTTCTTCTTACCTTATCTGCCTTTTTGCTGGGCTATGACGGAAAACAGGCCTGGAAGATCTGCAAACGGGACCGGTACTGCCATGCCAGCCCCAATTCTGCCCATGGGGAAGCGGCAATAGCCGGCGCCCTTCATATCAGGCTTGCCGGAGACGCCTGGTATTTTGGAAAGCTGCATAAAAAGCCATACATTGGAGATGATGACCGCCCTGTTGAACCGGAAGATATTCAACGGGCCGGAAGAATCATGTTTGGGGCAGAAGGGATTTTGATTCTGATAACCGCGGTTGTGTTGGTTTTTATCTTATAAAAATGCTGGCATTACAGTCTACAGGGATGCGGGCAGAAAGGTTGGTTTTTCATGGAATACGAGCATGGCGGAGATATATACAGCCGGCAGATTGATGCAGATTTTTCTACGAATTTAAGTCCCCTGGGACTTCCGGAAGGGGTAAAAGAGGCGGTTGGCCAGGGGATTTTTTTGTGCGGCCAGTATCCGGACAGCCAGTGCAGGGCATTAAAGGAAGCGCTGGCTGTTTGCCATCAGGTGCCAGAAAAATGGATTATCTGCGGAAATGGAGCGGCAGAATTAATCTTTAATCTGGCTTTTGGGCTGAAGCCTCAAAAGGCCATTGTACTGTCCCCGACTTTTTCCGAATATGGCAGCGCCCTTTCGGCTGCAGGGTGTGAAATTACATATTTTGACTTAAAAGAAGAGGAAGGATTCGCCTTAAAGGAAGAAGAATTCTGCCGGTTTTTAGAAAAAGAAGGAAACCAGGGGGAGATTGTTTTTTTGTGCAATCCCAATAATCCAACCGGACTGGCTTCCGACCGTCTGGCTGTTAAAAAAATTGCAGAAGTATGCAGGCGCAAAGAAATGGTTCTGGCTGTAGACGAATGCTTCTGCGACTTTCTTCCAGAACCAAAACAGAGCAGCATCCTGCCGTATTTGAAAGAATTTCCCAATACAGTGGTTTTAAAAGCCTTTACCAAAACCTATGCGCTGGCTGGGATAAGGCTGGGCTATGGAATTTGTGCAGACACTAAAATCCTGGAACAGATGGAACGGGTGCGGCAGCCCTGGAGCGTTTCGGTACTGGCTCAGGAAGCCGGAATCGCTGCGCTAAAAGAAAAGCAATACGTAGAAAGGGTCAGAACCCTTATTAGCCAGGAACGGGAATTTTTAAAAGCCGGACTGGAGAATCTGGGATTTTTTGTCTGGGATTCCAGGGCAAATTATCTGTTTTTTAAGGATGCAAATCACAGGGCAAACTGGCTGTACCAAAAATTGTTAGAGCAGAGAGTTTTGATTCGCTCCTGCGGAAACTATCGGGGCCTGGACGGACATTACTGCCGGATCTGCATCAAAACCCGAAAAGAAAATGAAGAATTTTTACAAATTTTAAAAGCCGTATTAGACTGAAAAGGAGAACAATCATGGCAAAAGCAATAATGATTCAGGGTACCATGTCCAATGCAGGAAAAAGTCTTCTGGCAGCCGGACTGTGCCGCATTTTTAAGCAGGACGGCTATCGGGTAGCGCCGTTTAAGTCCCAGAATATGGCGTTAAATTCCTGCATTACGGAGGAAGGACTGGAGATGGGACGTGCCCAGGCGGTTCAGGCAGAGGCGGCAGGAGTCCCGCCTTGCGTTGATATGAATCCTATTTTGTTAAAGCCGTCCAGTGAGACAGGCTCCCAGGTAATCGTAAGGGGAATCCCTCTGAAAAATATGGCGGCCAGAGAGTACTTTGCCTATAAAAAAACACTGATTCCAGAGATTTTAAAGTCCTATAACCGGCTGGCAGAGCAATATGATATTATTGTAATTGAGGGAGCCGGAAGTCCGGCAGAGATTAATTTAAAGCAGGACGACATTGTCAACATGGGAATGGCAAAACTGGCAAAAGCTCCGGTGCTTTTAGCAGGAGACATTGACAGAGGAGGCGTGTTTGCCCAGCTTTATGGGACGATATCCCTTTTGGAAGAGGAAGAAAAAGCATATGTAAAGGGCCTGATTATCAACAAGTTCCGCGGAGACAAAACTATCCTGGATTCGGGAGTAAAAATGCTGGAAGATCTGTGCCAGATCCCAGTAGCAGGAGTCGTTCCCTACATGGATGTGCAGATTGAAGACGAAGACAGTTTAAGCAGTTTTTTAGAAAAAGGAACGGAGAAAGAACAGGCGCTTATTACCATTGCAGTTATCCGGTTTCCGAGAATTTCCAACTTTACGGATTTTGCAGTTTTTTCCTGCATTTCAGGAGTACGGGTAACCTTTGTTTCTTCACCGGAAGAACTGAAAACTCCGGATCTGGTCATTCTTCCAGGTACAAAAAGCACTATCAGCGACCTGATGTGGATGAGGCAGAACGGTCTGGAAGCAGCCGTTCTAAAGCTGGCCCAAAAAAGAGTGCCGGTCTGGGGAATCTGCGGCGGATACCAGATGATGGGAGAGATTCTGGCAGACCCTTACGGAGCAGAAAAAAGTGTGGGTCAAGGGGAAAAAACAGAAGTTCGCGGCATGGGACTTTTGCCGTTAAAGACTGTATTTGAGACAGAAAAGACCCGTACAGTGGTGTCAGGAGCGTTGGGAGAACTGGACGGTATCTTTGGGGAACTGACCGGAAAAAACATAGAAGGCTATGAAATCCATATGGGTCAGACAACCATTAACCGAGAAGAAGGAATCATCGATACCGTAACGATTACAGATGGAATTCCGGAAATCTGTCGGCCTACGGCTTACCTGATGGAACTTCAGAAAGAGGGGGGACCAGAAAGCAAACGGGTTAAAACCGACGGATTCAGCAGAGGAAATGTGTATGGATCGTACGTTCACGGGATTTTTGATGCAGAAGGTATGGCGCTTTCCATTGTCCGTATTCTGTTAAAACATAAGGGGCTGGATCCATCCCAGATTGACAAAGAAGTCGATTATAAAGCGTTTCGGGAAAGCCAATATGACAAGCTGGCACATATTTTAAGAGAGCATTTGGATATGGAAAAAATCTATCAGATATTAGAAGAAGGCGTATAAGCGGGAAAGGAGAAATCAATGGAAAACGAAAAAATCATTCTGGAGCAGGTGCTTCCGTCAGAGATTGAAAAGAGAAGCTTTGAGATCATTGGACAGGAGCTGGAACAGTCCGGATATGTCCCAAGGCCATATGAAGATTTAGTTTTAAAACGGGTGATTCACACAACGGCAGACTTTGATTATGTGGAAAATCTCATATTTTCTCCAGGGGCTGCGAAAGCGGGAATCCAGGCTCTTAGCCAGGGCGGAGTGATTATTACGGATACCCAGATGGCCTGGTCCGGCATTAATAAAACAAGATTAAAGGAATTGGGCGGAGAGGCCATGTGCTTTATGTCAGATAAAGAAGTGGCAGAAGCGGCGAAAAAAAACGGAACCACCAGGGCGGTTGCAAGCATGGAGAAGGCCGCCGCCCTTCTGGGAAAAAACTGGGGGCCGGTAATCATTGCGGTAGGCAACGCGCCCACTGCCCTGATCCGTCTGTATGAACTGATTCAGGAAGGAAAAATCTGCCCCAGCCTGATTATCGGAGTTCCGGTAGGTTTTGTCAATGTAGAGGCTTCGAAAGAGCTGATTCTTACCTTAAAAGACATTCCTTATATTGTAGCAAGAGGAAGAAAAGGCGGCAGCAATGTAGCCGCCGCAATCTGCAATGCCCTGATGTACCAGATTTAGTCCGGTTTTCCTTTGCTCAGACGGCTGTTCTGGTATTCTCCGGTAAAGGTAACGTCTCTTCCAAACCATCTGGGAGGGACAAAGGCCAGGGCGTCTTCTTCGGATTCAAACTCGACTTCTGCCAGAATCAGCCCCTGATAATCGCCTTCAAAAATGTCCAGTTCGATGGTATAAGAACCATAAGGAATCAGGTACCGGCGCTTGGTAAGGACAATGCCGTCTGCTTTTTTTAACAGGTGTCCGTAGGATTCTATAGTCAGCGGAAGGTTGTATTCCTGGCGTGAGAGAAGTCCCTTGCTTTTGTACGTCAGATAGTACGAATCATTGTCCCGCCGGATCCGAACCACCGGATCCGTACATAAATACCCTTGTTCAATCTGGCGGAATGGATAATCCGTATAAGCTTCTGGAGGATTTGTTACCAGATATTTTCGTTCAATTTCCATAGTCAGTCTCCTTTTGGCTTTGAATAAAGACAGTATACCACAATATTTTCACTCTTTTCCAATACTTTTTTTTGTGCTATACTCTTATCAGGACAGAAATGTCTGAAAAATTAAGGAAAGAAGGAATTTTATGATAAATTGGACAAGAAAAGAGCTGAAGGACAGAGCAAAAAACGGTCTGAGAATTTATTACGGACCAGCATTTGCGGTGTCGCTTCTGTCTATGTTTCTGGCAGGAAGCAGCGGAGCGGCAGGAAGCGGCGGAACTGTCGTGACGTTTTCCCAGATGCAGCCGGAATTAGCAGATATGGGGCTGAATCCGGTAGAAATCGCGACGTTTCTGATGGCATTTTTTACCACGTTTCTGATTACATTTGCCATTACCACCGTGATCCAGACCTTTATTGGAAACGTTATTTCCGTAGGAAGCTGCAGGTTTTATATGGAGAGCAGAGTGAATCAGCGTTCAGCAGGCGTAAGCCGTCTCTTCTGGGGATTTACCTGCGGCCATTACATGAATGAAGTTAAAATCTTATTCCTGATGAACGTAAAAATTTTTCTCTGGAGCCTGCTCCTTTTTGTACCTGGCATAATAAAATCTTACGAGTACCGGATGATTCCCTATATTTTGTCAGAAAATCCTGGTATTGATACAAAAGATGCCTTTGCATTGAGCAAAGAACTGATGGACGGCAATAAGTGGGCGGTATTTGTACTGGATTTGTCCTTCTTTGGCTGGGCGTTTCTGGCGGCCGCCCTGGGAATGCTGCTTCAGAGAATGGTATTTTTCAACATCCTTTCCATGGGACTTTTTGCAATGCTTCCAACCTGTATGCTGGCGCCCTATATTAGCGCAACCAATGCGGAACTATACGGACGTATGAGAAATCTGTAGCAGGAGCGTCCTTTTTAGGACAGCAGCAAACGCCCTGTGGGATCTGATGATAAAAATGATTGCCGCAGCTAAGCGGCAGAATGGAGGAAATAATGGCAAACGTATTTGCATTTCTGGCAGACGGATCAGAAGAAGTAGAAAGCTTAGCAGTATTGGACGTGCTGGTAAGGGCGGGGATTGAGGTAAAATTAATCTCTGTAACGGGAAACAAAGAGGTGGTAACCTCTCATAACGTACATATTGTAACCGACGAACTGTTTGAAGAGGCAGACTGTAAGAGTGCAGACGTGCTCTTTATCCCAGGAGGTCTTCCAGGAACCACCAATATGATGGCCCACGAGGGACTTTGCAAGGCTCTTACCGAGGCGGCAGAAGATGGCAGAAGAGTAGCGGCAATCTGTGCGGCGCCCAGTGTGTTAGGCCAGTTAGGGCTGTTAAAAGGTAAAAAAGCCACCTGCTATCCTGGATTTGAAGACAAGCTGACCGGCGCCGAATACACCAGAACCGGAGTTGTGACAGACGGCAATATTACCACTGCAAGAGGACTGGGATACGGATTAGATTTAGGCCTGGAACTGGTTGCCTTATTAGACAGCAAAGAGAAAGCAGCCCAGATCAAAGCTGCGATTCAGTACGATCAGTTTTAATAAAAAACAGTGCCGGATAAGTTTCTGAAGCCAGAGATTTATCCGGTTTTCTTAGAAGAAAAAGGATAATCGGAAGAATGGAAAAGAATGATTTTTCCAAAGGAAGCGTGGTAGAAGCGATCATAAAGCTGGCGGTTCCCATGACCCTGGCCCAGCTCATTAATGTTATGTACAGCATTGTGGATCGGGTATATATCGGGATGATACCGGATCATGCCACGCTTTCGCTGACTGGAATCGGGCTGTGCCTTCCCATTGTTTCCATGGTAATGGCATTTGCCAATCTGTTCGGCATGGGAGGCGCGCCTTTATGTTCTATTGAAAGAGGCAGGGGAAATAATGAAGAAGCAGAAGCAATTATGGGGAATTCCCTGTATCTGCTGGTCATCTGCGGAATTGTCCTGACCGTACTGGGACTGATATGGAAGCGTCCCATGCTCTATTTATTCGGCGCCAGCGACGCCACTATTTTTTATGCAGAAGAATATGTAACCATCTATCTGCTGGGAAGCGTATTTGTCATGATTGGCCTGGGAATGAACAGTTTTATTAACGCCCAGGGATTTGGAAAAACCGGTATGATTACCGTGGTATTAGGGGCGGCGGCCAACATGATTCTGGATCCGGTGTTTATCTTCCTGTTTGATATGGGGGTAAAAGGAGCGGCTCTTGCCACAGTGATTTCCCAGGGACTTTCTGCCTTCTGGATTCTTCGGTTTCTTACCGGACCGAACACGATTCTGAAGCTGAAAAAAAGCTGTTTCCGGCTGAAAGCGTCCAGGGTAAAAGAAATTGTCGCCCTGGGGATGACCGGATTTACCATGTCCATTACCAACTGTCTGGTGCAGATTATGTACAATGCCAGCCTTCAGAAATTCGGCGGGGATTTGTATGTAGGAGTTATGACCATTGTAAACTCTGTCAGGGAAGTAGTCAGTATGCCGGTAAGCGGCATTACCAACAGCGCCCAGCCGGTTATGGGGTACAATTACGGAGCCAGGGAATATGGAAGAGTGAAGAAGGCCATTGTGTTTACCTCGGTGTCATCGGTTCTTTATACGGTGGCGATGTGGGCTCTGGTTTATGGATTTCCGGAAATTTTCATCCGTATTTTTAACCGTGAGGAAGCACTGGTGGCAGCCGCGGTTCCTGCAATGCAGATTTATTATTTTGGATTTTTTATGATGTCTTTGCAGTTTGCAGGCCAGTCTACATTTGTTGCTCTGGGAAAGGCAAAGCAGTCTGTATTTTTCTCCATATTCCGGAAAGTAATTATTGTGATTCCCATGATTTTTATTCTTCCTCACATAGGAGGACTGGGGGTAAACGGGATTTTTATGGCAGAGCCAATTTCTAATTTTATAGGAGGACTGGCCTGCTACGGCACCATGATGGCTACCATATGGCCGTCCCTGACAAAAAAGCAAAAGGAGAAACTGAAATGAAAGTAATTACCAAAGAACACATTACCCATGTGCTGTCCAAAGACAACCCGCCCTGTGACCGGATAACGTCCGGAGAACTGGTGGCTTTTGAAACGTATGACTGTTTTACCAACCGGTTTATTCCCGAAGGGACGGATTATTACAATACTCCGAAAATGCCAGGAAATCCGGCTACCGGCCCTCTTTATATTGAAGGCGCTAAAGAAGGGGATATGCTGAAAATCGACATTCTGGATATTGAAACAGGCCCGACCGGAATCGTAATGTTGGGGCCAAACAATGGAAATGAGCGGGAATTTTTTGAAAAGCGTATTGTAAAACGGGTTCCGGTGAGAGACGGGTTTGCCTGGTATGACAATAAAATTACCATTCCGGTACAGCCTATGATTGGCGTGATCGGAGTGGCTCCAAAGGGAGAAGGCGTATCTACCGTAACGCCTCTGGATCATGGCGGAAATATGGACTGTACCCAGATTAAAAAGGGAGTTTCTTTATACCTTCCCGTCTTTACAGACGGAGCGCTTTTATCCATGGGAGATTTTCATGCGGTAATGGGAGAAGGCGAGATTGAGGACTGCGGACTGGAGATTGAAGGAAGGGCTACGATGCGGGTAACGGCAGTCAAGGATTTTTATGTTCCCTGGCCGATGATTGACACCGGAGATAAATGGATTACCATTGCGTCAAAAGAAACGGTGGACCTGGCTTATCAGGCGGCAGCAAGACAGATGTATACCTTCCTGACGGAAAAAGTGGGGATGAAGGAAGACGATGCAGCCATGTTAATGACCATGACCGGAGATTTGATTATCTGCCAGACCGTGAATCCTACCATGACCGTCCGGATGGAATTTCCAAAGAGAATTATTCGGGACTATAACCCAGGGTTTTTGGCAGTATAACAAAAATTCAATTGACAGCATTCTGAAATTGGAAGATAATGGACGGAAAGATTTCCGGCTGTTAAGCCACACAGGGAAAGGAAGAGATTGAGTATGCAGAGCATCAGAATTGAAAAAACTACAAATCCAAAGGAAAAGCCAGGTCAGGACAACCCCCTGGTATTTGGAACCATTTTTACGGATCATATGTTTGAAGTGGATTACGAGGAGGGAAAAGGCTGGGTCGATCCGAGAATTGTGCCTTACCATAACTTATCCCTGGCGCCGTCTGCCATGGTATTCCACTATGGCCAGACCATGTTTGAAGGATTAAAGGCATATAAGTCTGAAGACGGCAGGATTTTACTGTTCCGTCCAAACAAAAATATTGAGAGAGCAAACAGAAGCAACCGCCGTCTGTGCATTCCCGAGATTCCAGAAGAGCTGTTTTTAGAGGCATTGAAGGAACTGGTAAAGATTGACGCAGACTGGATTCCTACAAAGCCAGGAACCTCTCTTTACATCCGGCCATTTGTCATTGCTACGGATCCATTTTTAGGGGTACGTCCGTCCCATACCTACAAGTTTATGATTATTCTGTCTCCAGTAGGCGCTTATTATGAGTCTGGTTTAAATCCGGTAAAAATCTGGATTGAAGACGAGTATGTCAGAGCGGTCAGAGGCGGCATCGGAGAAGCTAAGACCGGAGGCAACTATGCGGCATCTTTAGCATCCCAGGTAAAAGCCCATGACGAAGGATATTCCCAGGTGCTGTGGCTGGACGGCGTACACCGCAAATATATCGAAGAAGTCGGCGCCATGAACATTTTCTTTAAGATAAACGGCACCGTAGTGACCCCTGCCTTAAACGGCAGCATCCTTCCAGGCGTTACCAGGGATTCTGTAATAAACCTGTGCAGAGAGTGGGGAGTGCCGGTTGAAGAACGCCAGATTTCGGTAGATGAAGTATTAGAAGCAGCCCGTACAGGCGCAATGGAAGAGTGTTTTGGCACTGGTACCGCAGCAGTCGTTTCCCCAGTAGGAGAACTGCGGTTTGAAGACGAAAAAATGGAAATCGGCGGCGGTAAAATTGGCGCTCTGACCCAGAAAATTTACGATACCATTACCGGAATCCAGTTAGGAAAGATCCAGGGACCAGAAGGCTGGAGCGTTGATGTGAACCGATGAGCATGGCAGATATACTGATAAAAGCAGCATCTTTCGCATCCATTATTTTACTGGGATACCTGCTGAGGCGGAAGGGATTTTTTAAAGAGGAAGACTTTTATGTGCTGTCTAAAATTGTTTTAAAAATCACCCTTCCCGCCGCTATTGTGTATAATTTCAGCACCATGGAAATCGATGTTTCCATGCTTTCCATCTGTTTATTCGGCTTTGCCGGCGGAGTGGTTCTGATGGGAGTTATCTGGTTTTTGAATACGGGAAAGCCAAAAGAGAGAAAAGGCTTTGAGGTATTGAACGTTGCCGGATATAATATCGGAAATTTTACCATGCCCTTTATCCAGGGATTTTTGGGAACGACCGGTCTGGCGGCAGCCAGCCTCTTTGACACAGGAAATTCGTTTATCTGTCTGGGAGGAGCCTACAGTCTGGCGCTGGCGGCTCTCCAGACCGGACAGAAACGGACCTGGAAGGATTTGGTAAAACCGCTGCTAAAATCGGTTCCATTTCTGGCTTACATGATTATGACGGTTCTGACTTTGTGCGAGATCCGCCTGCCAGCCATTGCAGTAAGTTTTGCCCAGACCATCGGAGGCGCCAACGCGTTTCTGGCCCTTCTTATGGTGGGAGTCGGCTTCAAGCTGAGTTTAGAGAAAGAGAAGCTGGCTTCGATTATCCGGATTCTGACGGTAAGATACGGAATTTCGGTACTTCTGGCAGCGGTGTTTTACTGGTTTGCTCCCTTTGAACTGGAGATCCGGCAGGCATTTGCAATTCTGGTATTTTCCCCGATTGCTTCTGCAGCGCCGGCTTATACCGGAGAAGCAGGACTGGATGTGGGACTTTCCAGTGTGATTAATTCCCTTTCCGTCATTATCAGCATTTTCTGTATTACGGCAACATTGATGATAATTTTATAAAAATTCAGAAAACAGCCTCTTGCGGGGCTGTTTTTCTTTTCTATTGACGCAGTAGCAGAATATGATAAAATATTACTATTAAAATACGAGAAGTGGAGAACCATCATGAAACATACACGCAGAGCACGAAACCGGAAGAGACAGGCAGCGGCAGTTTTGTCCTTTTTAGCAGTATTTGGAACCATGGGGATAGAGGCAAAGGCAGAGACAGAGACAGGGTATTTAAAGTCAGCCACTTACTATGGAGATGACTGGGTCATTAATTTCTGGAATCTGGAAGACACTCATCTGGAAGAAGATATGGCAAAGATAAAGGCAGACGGATTTAACAGCATTATTCTGGCAGTGCCCTGGAGAGAATTTCAGATCGATATGGAAGATCGCCGTTATAACCAGTATGCCATTGACAAGCTTCACAGGGTTATGGACGCGGCAGAGAGGGCCGGCCTTTCCGTTCTGTTAAGAGTGGGATATACCTGGGATCATGCCGGAAATGACAATGTGTTAGAACGATATCAGAAACTTCTTTATGACCAACCGGTCCAGGAAGCGTGGAGGGATTATGTAGGCCGGATTTATCAGGAAGCCAGCCGCCATTCTAATTTTTACGGAGGATTTCTGACCTGGGAAGATTTCTGGAATTTTACCCATGTGGCAGGCGATCTGGGAGATAGTGAAGAAAGCCGGAGATTGGCAGAACAGACGGGCTATCAGGATTATTTAAAGGAAACCATTTCATTAGAAGAAGCAGAGCGCCAATATGAAGAAGACTTCTCAGACTGGGATGAAGTTTACTTTCCGGAGCGGGACGAAGAGGCATACGGATTGTTTTTGTCGTTTTACGACAATTGGCTGAATGAGCTGCTGCTGGAGAGTCAGCAGGAATTCCCCAATCTTTCCATGGAAGTGCGTACCGATGTGGATCCCATTGAACTGGGAGACGGACAGCAGCAAGGCTTTTCCCATACAGCTACCTTTGGATGTCAGAATTCCTCCTTTACCTCTCTGATGTATTCGGTTTCCATGGGAATGGCGGCGGGAAACGACCATATGAGCGCCGCCCAGGTGCTTCCCCAGACAGCGGCTACGCTGGACTGGGTAAGCCAGTACAATGGAGGGAAACCGCTGTATATCGACCAGTTCTTATTTACAGACAACACCCCTGGATTTGAGGAAAATCCCAAACTGGATGAGGCAGAAATGCCGGTTTACCTAACCCAGTGCGCTTCTGTGTTAAAAGAAAAGACTATGGGCTACGGGATATGGACTTATCGGGATTATGGAAACAACATGATTTATAACAGCCAGTTTGCCCTGGGAAAAGAAGGATGGATGTCCTCCGGCCGGACAGAAGTGGTAAATAGGGATGGATCCAATCAGTTGGAAATCGAAAGCTTTGGCCGGATTTCCCAGACCGTAAATCCGGCAGGAAGCGCGATTGAAGGGGAGACGGTAAAAGTCCGGTTTCTGGCAGACAGTCCCAAAGGAGCGTCGGTTACCGTAAGAATGGGGGAAAAGAGCCAGACAAGGACAGTACAGGGAAAACAGCAGATAGTTCTGGAATTTCCAATGGGAAGTTTAGGGGAATTTTCCATTTCTTCTGACCGTGCGGTCTATGTGGACAACATCCAGGTCTATACCCATGTAACAGAAGGAAAACTGTATGATATAGATGGAAATCCAGACAGCTGTTTAGAAGCGGTAAGGACGTTAAACGCAAGTCTGTAAACACAGGAGAAACGGGGGTTCTATATGGACAATACCAGAGCATTTTTAATCTTAGGGATTCCAGAGGGGAAAGAGGAACGGGAAATTAAACAGGCTTATCGGGAAAAGCTGCGTTTTGTCAATCCGGAGGACAATCCGGAGGGGTTTAAGGAGCTGCGTTCTGCTTATGAAACGGCTCTTCAATATGCGCAGTCAAAGGAAGAGGAACCTAACGAAACCGGTGACGATACGCCGGAAGGACGGTGGGAGAGCCGTTTAAGGCAGATTTACTGCAGCCTTCCGGACCGTCTGAATCTGGATAAATGGAAAGAACTGATGGAAGAGGAAGTGTGCGTTGCCCTGGATTCGGGAGAGGAATGCAGAAAGCGTCTGCTGGATTTTTTAATGGAGAATTTCCGGCTTTCAACCGAGGTATGGCGGTATCTGGATCAGGTCTGGGAATTTACCGGAAACCCAAGCCAGCTCTATGAAGAGTATCCGTCTAATTTTGCAGACTTTTTATTAAGCGTATGCAAGGATGGAAGCTGGTTTCCCCTTGAGGCTTTTACAGGACCGGAAGAAGGAAACTACGATTTATATATCAACCTATATTTTGAAATGGACAATGCCCTGGCAGAAGGAGATACGGAACGGGCCGAGGCGCTGGCTTTGCAGATGAACGGACTGGGGATTTCCCATCCTTATGGGGATCTGGATTTTGCAAGGCTGCTCCTTTTAAAAGGAGAACGGGAGCAGGCAGAAAAACTGACGCAGAAAGCCTGCGAAACCCTTCCAAAAGACGACAGGGTTTTCTATATGTCTGGGCTGTTATACTGGGATTTGCAGCAGAAAGAACAGGCTGCAGAGCAGTTTCAGGCCCTGCTGACAGGAAATCCCAACAATTTTACCGCCAACAAAATGCTGGGAAAATACTGGTTAGAAAAAAACGATTTGGATAAAGCAAAGGAATATGCCATTGAGGCGGTAGACAAAGGAACAGCAGGCGGAAACAGGGATCCGGAAGTCCTGGATATGCTAAAAACGATCAACGATTCGCTGATTACAAGGTATCGCCGCATTATGGAACAGGATCCGGACAATTTTAAAAATATTCTGGAACTGGGTTGGTGCTATCTGCAAAACGACAATCTTCACCAGGCGCTTTCCCTGCTGGCAAACCGCCTTCCAGATGAAGACAATGCAGAAGAGTATCACAACCTGATGGGCAAGCTTTATTACAACAATCAGCAGAACGACAGGGCTATGGAGCATCTGGTTTTGTGGAAGGAATACTTGGAGAAACGGGAAGCTTCCTGGAAAGATCAGGAGCCGGAAGAGGAAGAACGAAAGAAAACGATCCGTCGGCTGATTACGGCAAACGGCCTTTTGGGAAGACTTTACCGGCTCAAGTGGGAAGCCGGAAAGGACGTGGAATTTGAAAAATCCCTGGACTGTCTGAACAAAACCAGGGATCTGGGAAGCCAGGATCCGGCCTATTGGATGGAAAAAGCAAGCCTTTACAAGGAACGGGGAAAGCGGACAGATTCCAACGCTGATTATGAAGAAGCAGTAAAGATTTTAACGGAAATCCTGGAGGAAGACGCCGGATATTTTCCAGCCTATGTAATGCGTCAGGAGTGTTTTGCAGCCCTGCGGGATGCCAGGGGCGTAATTGAGGACTACTATCAGGCAAAAAATATTTACGCTGGTTACCCTCCTATTTATATGGCGGCAGCAGAAGTTTACAACGATTTGGAACGGTGGCAGGATTTACAGGAACTTCTGGAAGAAGCCGAAAAAAATGGCGCTAAGACCATTCCTTTAAAGATTTACCAGTGCCGGATGGACAGGGAGACTTCAGAAGGAAACGAAGGCCTGGAGAAAGCCCTGGACGGGATGAATGCATTAAAGGCAGAGATGGCAGAGGCAAAAAAGCAGAAAGCAGATCCGGAGGAACGGGAGTTTACAAACGAAGAGGAAGCAAAGCTGGAAGCAGAAATCTGCATTACCTTAAGCCTTTTAGGAAAGCAGAACCAGGCTCTGGAAGCCATTAAAAGAGCCCAGAAATTAGACAAAAAGGAGACCAGATACCACTGGATCGAAGGAAATCTGCTGCGCCGCCAGAAGCGCTATGAAGAAGCGTTAAGCGCTTATGACGCCTGCCGGAAGGATTATGAGGATTCGGGTATTTTCTATTACTACAGGGGAGAGTGTTATGAGGGAACCGGAAAACGCCTTCAGGCTGTTTCCTGTTTAAAAAAGGCGCTGGAATTCGAGCCGGATCATCCGGAATACCTGCGTAAAATGACCGACCTGTACCAGGTATTGCTGGACAATACTGGAAAAATCACGTATTTTGAGCAGGGACTTCCCTATGCAAACCGGCGGATTGAAATCAATCCTACTACTTACGACTATGTAAACAGGGGACTGATGTACATGACGGCCAACCGTCTGGAAGAAGCTCTTGCAGACTTTTTGAAGGCGGGAGAACTGGCAGAAGAGAATCAGTTTGCCTGGGCAAATGTGGCCTGCGCCTATAAAAAGATGGGGCAGTATGAAAAAGCCCTCTATTATATTAAGAAGGCCATCAGTTTGATGGAATCTGAACCGACCACTTATTTTTACGAGACCCTGGGCCGCATTTATACCTGTATGGGAGAAGACGGGAAGGCGCTGGAGGCCCATCTGGAAAACTTCAGGAGATATCCTGCAAATTACTCGGTGGCAGAGAAGGTCAGCGGTGCATATGCCAATCTGGGCCGGTATCCGGAAGCGATTGAAATGTGGAGAAGCTTTTTTCCTTCAGACAGGGATGCGGAATATTACGACGAAATTGCAGATTTGCTGATTCTGATGAAAGAATATAAGAAGGCAGAGGAAGCCATCGAAAAAGCCGTTCCTTACAGCGGAAAAGGGAAAGCGGCGCTGCGTCAGACAGTCGTGTCCATTCACCAGAACAAGCGGGTCTTTTTAGGAATGTCGTTAGAAAAGACAGTAAAGGCTTTTGAAAAGAAAAGCGGATCGGATTTTTGTACGGCGGCTAAGATGACGGCCCTTTATTTCTGGCTGAAAGGAAAGAAGGAGAAGGCGGCCAGATATACCAGCCTTTATCGGGAATGCCTGATGAAGGACTATGGCGGCGTCTCAGCAGAAGCGGCAGAGGAAAATTGTGTGTATACCCGAATCCGCTGGTATCGTCTGGCGGTATTAAGCTTATTAGAAGGAAACGTCTGTCAGGCAGAAGAGTATGGCAGAAAGCTGTCTGAGTGTCATTGGTGTTCCCACTGCGATGAGCATATGTGCATGGAAGAACAGATGATAAAAGGGCTTCTTGCCTGGGCGGACGGAAAGAAGGAAGAGGCGCTGGCATTTACCGGACAAGTGTTAAAAGACTGTTCTACATTTGAGGATGCCTGCATACTCAATATGGTAATAAAAGGAGTTTAGAACATATGATAATTGGAATTGACCTGGGAACGACCAACAGCCTGGCGGCCTGTTACGGCGAAAATGGGGCGGAGATTATTCCGAACCGTCTGGGAAAGCATCTGACGCCATCGGTTGTCAGTGTAGATGAACAGGATGAAGTCTGCGTAGGAGAGACAGCCAGGGAGAGACTTTCTTTATATCCGGATACCGTTGCAGAAGTATTCAAGCGGAGCATGGGAACTGGGCGGAAATACAAGCTGGGGACCCGTACGTTTACTCCGGAGGAACTGTCTGCCTTTGTCCTCCGGTCATTAAAAGAAGATGCAGAAGCCTACTTAGGAGAACCGGTTACAGAAGCAGTCATCAGCGTTCCTGCTTATTTTGATGACAAGCGGAGAAAGGCGACGAAACGGGCGGGAGAACTGGCAGGTTTTAAGGTAGAGCGGATTATCAGCGAGCCGACAGCAGCTGCGATTGCTTATGGTCTGTATGATAAGAAAAAAGATACCCGCTTCCTGGTATTTGATTTGGGAGGCGGCACCTTTGACGTATCGATTCTGGAACTTTACGATAACATTCTGGAAGTTCGCGCAGTAGCAGGAGACAATTATCTGGGCGGCGAGGACTTTACGGAGCTGTTAGGGCGCTGGTTTATTTCGGAAAAAAAGCTGGACGTCAATAGCCTGGATCGAAAGACCCTGGCGCACATCCATAAACAGGCAGAACAGTGCAAATTAAAGCTGTCTGACAGCAGGGAGGCCGTTATGCGCTGCCGGATTGGAGAAAATTATGAGGAGGCTGTGATTACCTATTCCCAGTATGAAAAGGAGTGCGCCCCGCTTTTAGACCGGATCCGCAAGCCGGTTCAGAGAAGCCTTTCAGACGCCCACATTAAGCTTTCAGACATCGATGTGGTAGTATTGGTAGGAGGCGGAACCAAATTCCAGATAGTCAGGGATTTTATTGTGCGTCTGTTTAAAAAGTTTCCCAATACCAGTATTAATCCAGACGAAGCGGTGGCGTTAGGCGCAGCCATCCAGGCGGCGATGAAGGAACGGAGAAAAGAAGTAAAAGAAGTTATTTTAACAGACGTCTGTTCCTTTACTCTGGGAACAGAGGTTGCCGTCGACAGAGGAAACGGCCATATTGAACGGGGGCATTTCTGCCCGATTATTGAGCGCAATACGGTAATTCCGGCCAGCCGGACAGAGCGGTTTTATACGATGCGGGATGACCAGGACAAGATTTCCGTTTCGGTTCTCCAGGGAGAAAGCCGTTTTGCAGACAACAACCTGCTGCTGGGGGAACTGACTATAAACGTACCAAAAAAGAAAGCAGGAGAGGAAGCGGTAGACGTTACCTATACCTATGATATCAATTCGATCCTGGAAGTAGAAGTAACGGTAATTTCTACAGGAGAAAAGAAAAAAGCCATTATAAAGGGACAGGACAATGGCATGACGGAAGAAGAAATTGCAGAACGGCTGAAAACCCTGTCGTATTTAAAAATCCCGCCGAGAGAAAAGGAAGAGAACAAACTGCTGCTTCTGCGGGGAGAACGGGTTTATGAGGAAAGCATCGGGCCGGATCGTCTTGCTTTAGAGTACCTGCTGCGCCGGTTTGAAGATGCGTTAGACAGCCATGATGACGGGAAAATCCAGGAAACCAGAAAAGAATTACAAGAAAAATTGACAGAATTAGAAGTTTTTTGACAATAAGGGCTTGTTTTTCCAGAAAAGATTGACTATAGTAGGGGAGTGGGCGCTTTATCAGCGTCTGAAACTGATGAGTCCGGCAGTGATTTCAAACCGGATTTTACAATGGTAGGAGGAAAAAATAATGAATCTGGAGAAACTGTTTCATCTGAAGGAAAACCATACAGATGTAAAGACAGAGGTTCTGGCGGGTATTACCACCTTTATGACCATGGCTTACATTCTGGCGGTAAACCCCAACATTTTGTCGGCATCCGGCATGGACAGAGGCGCGGTCTTTACCGCAACGGTTCTGGCATCCTTTATTGCAACCTGTCTCATGGCTCTGATGTCCAACTATCCCTTTGCGCTGGCTCCTGGAATGGGATTAAACGCGTACTTTGCGTACACCGTTGTGCTGGGAATGGGGTATACCTGGCAGATGGCGTTAGCAGCCGTATTTGTAGAAGGCCTGATTTTTATTCTGCTTTCTTTAACAAAAGTAAGAGAAGCAATCTTTAATGCCATTCCAATGAACTTAAAACACGCAGTATCCGTTGGTATTGGCTTGTTCATTACCTTTATCGGCCTGCAGAATGCAAAAATCGTAGTAAATAACGATTCTACTCTGTTAGGAATGTTTTCTTTCAGCGGTTCCTTAGAAGCCGGTACCTTCCAGACAGAAGGAATTACCGTACTGCTTGCATTAATCGGCATTATTATTACCGCGGTTCTTCTTGCAAAAAATGTAAAAGGCAACATTTTATGGGGAATTTTAATTACCTGGGTACTGGGAATTATCTGCCAGTTCTTAGGAATCTACGTGCCGGACGGGACTGCCTGGTTCAGCCTGCTTCCGGATTTTTCCAACGGAATCTCTGTTCCAAGCGTTATGCCGACCTTTATGCAGATGGATTTCGCCCTGGTATTTTCCGGAGACTTTCTGATCATCATGTTTGCGTTCCTGTTTGTAGATATGTTTGATACCTTAGGAACTTTAATCGGCGTAGCGTCCAAAGCAGATATGTTAGATAAAAACGGACAGCTTCCAAGAATCCGCGGCGCCCTGTTGGCAGACGCAGTGGGAACTTCTGTAGGAGCTGTTTTAGGAACTTCTACTACCACAACTTTCGTAGAGAGTTCCGCAGGCGTATCCGTAGGCGGCCGTACCGGACTGACCAGCCTGGTAACCGCTCTGCTGTTTTTAGTATCCCTGTTCCTGTCCCCGATTTTCCTTGCAATTCCATCCTTTGCAACGGCTCCGGCCCTGGTAATTGTAGGATTTATGATGCTGACTTCGATTGTTAAGATTGATTTCAGCGATTACACAGAAGCAATCCCATGCTTTATTGCTATTATTGCAATGCCGTTTATGTACAGTATTTCCGAGGGAATCGCAATGGGCGTAATCTCCTATGTAGCAATCAATCTGATTGCTGGAAAAGCAAAAGAAAAGAAAATCAGTGTGCTGATGTACATTCTGGCAATTCTGTTTGTACTGAAGTATGTGCTGATTTAATGTCAGAATCCGCGTACAGGCGTATTATTTCTGTACACGGATTTGAAAAACGCCTCTGCTTTACCGCTGAAATGCGCTGGAGCAGAGGTTTTTTACTTATAATATGAAAAACTGGAGAGAAAGGATCCTATGAAAACACTTGTATTAGCAGAAAAACCTTCGGTAGGAAGGGATATTGCCAGAGTGCTGGGATGTGCCAGACAGATAGACGGCGCCATTGAGGGAACCGATTATGTGGTTACCTGGGGGCTGGGCCATCTGGTAGAACTGGCCGATCCGGAGGAATACAGCGACGATTACAAAGAGTGGAAGATGGAGGTACTTCCCATGATTCCATCTCCTTTTCAGCTTACGGTTATCCGTCAGACTGGAAAACAATTTCGGGCAGTAAAAAAACAGCTGTTCCGCAAAGACGTAGATCAGATAGTGATTGCCACAGATGCAGGAAGAGAAGGCGAGCTGGTAGCAAGGCTGATTTTAGAAAAGACCGGATGCAGAAAGCCGGCCAGAAGACTGTGGATTTCTTCGGTTACGGACAAGGCAATTCGGGAAGGTTTTGCACAGTTAAAGGACAGTAGGGAGTATGACAATCTGCGGGACGCGGCAATGTGCAGGGCAGAGGCGGACTGGCTGGTGGGAATCAATGCGACCAGGGCGCTGACCTGCAAGTACAATGCCAAACTTTCCTGCGGCCGTGTCCAGACTCCGACACTGGCAATTATTGCAAAGAGAGAAAAGGAAATCAAAGAGTTTACCCCCCAGCCCTATTATGGACTGAAAGGAACGTTTTCCGGCCTGTCTTTTGTCTGGCAGGATGGGGAAAGCAAAAGCAGACGTACCTTTGATAAAAAGAGGGCAGAACGTCTTCTTACGGAATTAAAAGGGAAAAATGCAGTTGTCAGGGAAATCCGGAGAAACCGGAAAACAGTTCCAGCCCCTTTGCTATATGATCTGACCGAACTGCAAAGAGATGCCAACCGGAAGTATCAGTATTCAGCAAAAGAAACCTTAACTATCTGCCAGCGTCTGTATGAAAACCATAAAGTGCTGACATATCCCAGAACAGATTCCAGGTATTTAAGCAGCGACATTCTTCCAACCATAGGGGATCGATTGAAAGCCTGCGCTGTAGGGCCTTACCGGAAACTGGCCGGCCGTCTGGCTGGTCAGCCCCGCAGTGAAAAAGCCGGTTATATCAACAACGGAAAGGTATCGGATCACCATGCGATCATTCCAACGGAGCAATTTGTCCAGTTAGACCATATGACGATTGATGAGAGAAGAATTTACGATCTGGTGGTGCGCCGGTTCCTGGCTGTCCTGCATCCAGACTGCGAATACGAAGAAATACACATTACAGCTGCAGTCGGAGGGGAGATATTTACGGCTTCTGGAAAACGGGAGATTCAAAAAGGCTGGAAAGAAGCGTATGAAGAGGAAGCGGCTGCCTTGCCGGAAGAAGACGGGAACTCGGACAGAAACCTGGCAGAACTGGAACAACTGGTAAAGGGAGATACTCTGGAAGCTTCTGGTCAGGAAACTCTCTTAATAACAGAAGGAAAAACAACACCGCCGCCTTATTTTACGGAAGCGTCGCTGCTGTCTGCCATGGAAAATCCTTCTGCTTACATGGAAACAGAGGACGAGGCAGAGAAAAAAGCAATGGCAAAAACGCTGGGAGAAACGGGCGGTCTGGGAACGGTTGCGACCAGGGCAGATATTATTGAAAAATTGTTTCACTCCTTTTTGCTGGAAAAGAAGGGCCAGGAAATTCATCTGACCCAGAAGGCAAAACAGCTTTTAGAACTGGTTCCGGAAGAGCTTCGCACTCCAGAGCTGACTGCCAGATGGGAAAGCCGGCTGACTGCCATTGCAGAAGGAAGGGAAAAACGGAACGATTTTATGGAAGACATAAAAAACTATACCAATACCCTGATTGAAGAAATTAAAACCGGAGAAGGAAGCTTCCGCCATGATAATCTGACCAATAAAAAGTGTCCGGTCTGCGGAAAACGCCTGCTGGCTGTAAAAGGAAAAAACAGTGAAATGCTGGTGTGCCAGGACAGGGAGTGCGGGTATCGGGAAACGGTTGCAAGAACCTCCAACGCCCGCTGCCCAAAATGTCATAAAAAGATGGAACTCAGGGGAAACGGCGATGCAAAGATTTTTGTATGCAAATGCGGTTACAAAGAAAAATTGTCCTCTTTTACCGAGCGTCGTAAAAAAGAAGGGGCCGGAGTATCCAAACGAGATGTGGCCAGGTACCTTAACGGGCAGAGAAAAGAGGCGGAAAAGGCAGTTAATTCCCCGTTCGCCGATGCATTTGCCAAGTTAAATTTAGATAATCATTAGAATCTGACAAAATTGACAACATTTCGTAAGAATTATTTTAAGATTATTCTGGAAATTTGTGCTATAGTTAATACACAAGAAAGAAAAAGTAAAAAATACATTGTAAATTTGTATAAAGTGAATGGGAAAAGGAGGTTTTTTTATGAAAAAGAGACAGGTATTAGCATCTATGGTAGGAGCGGTTTTATTAAGTTCCGCAGCGGCGATGAGCGTATTTGCAGCAGGTTGGTCCCAGCAGTCCAACGGACAGTGGTGCTATCTGGAAAATGACGGAAGCAAGGCTACCGATGCATGGAGAAAGAGCGGAGACAACTGGTTTTATCTGGACAGCTACGGCAACATGGCAGTTAATCAGCTGATTGATGATACCTATTATGTCAATGAAGCAGGAGCCATGGTTACCAACGCATGGAAGGAACTTCCAAACGATGACTGGGATGGAAGCGGCACTGTGTGGTATTACTTTACCGACAGCGGCAAGGCGGTAACCGATGGACTGAGAACCATTAACGGACAGAAGTATTACTTTGAAGGAAACCAGATGCAGACTGGCTGGCATGAAGTAAACGGCAAGAAATATTACTTTAAGGACAGCGGCGCAATGGCTACTGGCTGGGTTCAGATTGACCAGAGAGACGATTATGACAGCTGGAGCGAACCTGAGTGGTATTACTTCTCCTCTTCAGGTCAGATGTCCGTTTCCAGAGAACAGAAGATTGAAGGCGAGACCTACGTATTTGATGATGAGGGACGTATGCTGACCGGCTGGATTGACAACGACAGCTATACCTCCTCTAAGTTCAACGATGTAAGCGGTGCAACGGATTTAAGATACCACAATGAAAGCGGAATCGGAGCCAATGGCTGGAAGTATTTAAGCAATCCGGACAACAGCGAAGACGGCTGGTACTATTTCTACAATGGAAGGGCATACAGCACCGAGTACAAGGGCAAAAAGTTAAATGATGAGTATGCGCTTGCAAGCATCAACAGCAAGACCTACTGCTTCCGCAGAGACGGACGGATGTACACGGGCTTATTAGAATTATCCGACGGACGGAAGTTCTATTTTGACGAGAACGGCGCAATGAAGACCGGACGCGTAGTGGTAAACGATGAGAACCATGACAATGAAGTATTCTACTTTACCGCCAGCGGTTCCTTAGGCTCCAAGGGCGACGGCGTAACCGGAGTAAAGAACGGCTACCTGTATGATGACGGCGCTCTGGTTTATGCAGAAGAAGGAACCAAGTATCAGATCGTAGAAGTTGACGGTCTCCGCTATATGGTAAATGAAGATGGAAAGGTAAAGACCAGCGGTACGGTTCGCGATGGCGACGGCGTGAAGTACAAGATTACTAAGGCTCAGAACGGCGGTTACAACATCGAGATCCTTCCAGAAGATTAATCTTGACAATTTAAACTTCCATGTTATAATGAGGATTAGAAAAAAATAATTAACACGCAGATGGGAAGAGTAAGGAATCTGGATGTGCTCAGAGAAGGATGCATATGGTGCGAGCATCCTGCACAGACGGCTCCCCAAGACCACCCCAGAGTGTCCCTTAATCGGGAACGGTGATTCCGTTATCATCCAAACATCAAGAGGTCTGAGCCGGATGGCTCATTCAAAAAGGGTGGAACCGCGATTGTAAGATCGTCCCTTGCCGTAGGAATATGGCAAGGGACTTTTTTTATATCCTAGGAAATTTCTGCGAATTTCCCAGGATATAAAAGCTCTGCAGGTCACTTTTTCCATTAAAAAGGAGAGATTACTATGAAGATTACATTAAAAGACGGCTCTGTAAAAGAGTACGCACAGCCAATGTCCATTATCGACATTGCAAAAGATATTAGCGAAGGCCTGGCAAGAGTAGCCTGTGTCGGCGTTGTAGACGGCGAAACCGCTGATCTGCGCACGGTACTGGATAAAGACTGCACATTAAGCATCTGCACTTCCAGCGATCCAGAAGGTCTGGCAGCGCTGCGTCACTCCGCAAGCCATGTACTGGCTCAGGCGATTAAGCGTTTATATCCGGCAACCAAGCTGGCAATCGGTCCGTCTATTGCAGACGGTTTCTACTACGACGTAGATCCAGAGACCACCTTTACTGCAGAAGACATGGAAAAGATCGAAGCAGAAATGAAGAAGATTGTAAAAGAAGCGTTCCCAATCAAGCGTTTCACTCTGCCGAGAGAAGAAGCCATTGCATTTATGAAAGAACGTCAGGAGCCATATAAGGTAGAACTGATTGAAGATTTACCAGAAGGCGAAGAAATCAGCTTTTACGAGCAGGGCGAGTTTGTAGACCTGTGCGCAGGCCCTC
Source organism: uncultured Clostridium sp. (assembly GCA_900542035.1). Classification (GTDB taxonomy): domain Bacteria; phylum Bacillota; class Clostridia; order Lachnospirales; family Lachnospiraceae; genus UMGS1370. The sequence goes on along the minus strand of UQMJ01000003.1, from coordinate 71,823 downwards.
ATTTAATGAATACCAAGGACTTAGGCAAGGCATATAAGTTAATGAATCTGGCTGGCGCTTACTGGAGAGGCAGCGAGAAGAATAAGATGCTGACCCGTTTCTACGGTACTGCATTTGGCAAGAAGGCAGAGCTGGAAGCTTACATTACCATGATGGAAGAGGCCAAAAAGCGTGATCACAGAAAGTTAGGCAAGGAACTGGGCTTATTTATGATGCATGAAGCAGGCCCTGGCTTCCCATTCTTCCTTCCAAAGGGCATGGCATTAAAGAACACCCTTCTGGATTACTGGAGAGAGATTCACAAAAAGGCCGGCTATGTAGAAATTTCTACCCCGATTATTTTAAACAGAAGCTTATGGGAGACTTCCGGACACTGGGCACATTACAAAAACAATATGTATACCACTGTCATTGATGAAGAAGACTATGCGGTAAAGCCGATGAACTGCCCAGGCGGTATTCTGGTATATGCTTCTGAGCCGCGTTCCTACAGAGATCTGCCTCTTCGTTTAGGCGAGCTGGGTCTGGTTCACCGTCACGAGAAATCCGGTCAGCTTCATGGCCTGATGAGAGTCCGCTGCTTTACTCAGGACGATGCCCATATTTTCATGACTCCTGACCAGATTAAAGATGAGATTAAGAGAGTTGCTAATCTGATTAACGACGTATACTCCCTGTTAGGATTTAAGTATCACGTAGAACTGTCTACCAGACCGGAAGACTCGATGGGAAGCGATGAAGACTGGGAGACTGCAACCGAAGGCTTAAGAAGCGCGTTAGACGAACTGGGACTTCCTTATGTAGTCAATGAAGGCGACGGCGCATTCTATGGTCCTAAGATTGACTTCCATCTGGAAGACTCCATCGGAAGAACCTGGCAGTGCGGTACCATCCAGTTAGACTTCCAGCTTCCTCAGAGATTTGAACTGGAATACATGGGAGCAGACGGAGAAAAGCACCGTCCGATTATGATTCACCGCGTATTATTCGGCTCTGTTGAGCGCTTTATCGGTATCCTCATCGAGCACTTTGCAGGCGCATTCCCGACCTGGTTAGCTCCGGTTCAGGTAAAGGTACTGCCGATTTCTGATAAGTTTATCGACTATGCAGACTCTGTAGCGGCAAAATTAAATGACGCTGGCATCCGTACCGAGGTAGATACCCGTTCTGAGAAGATTGGATACAAGATTCGTTCCGCTCAGATGGAAAAGATTCCTTATATGCTGGTAGTCGGCCAGAAGGAAGAGGAAGAGGGCGTTGTTTCCGTAAGAAGCCGTTTTGCAGGCGACGAAGGCCAGAAGGAATTAGGCCAGTTTATGGAAGCAATTCAGAAAGAGATCGCTTCTAAAGTAATCCGTCAGGCAGAGAATAAAGAAGAAAAGTAATGAATATGAAACAAAAAAGACTGTTTTACCTGGATGTGATTCGGGCAGTCTGCGCAGTGATGATTGTAGTCTACCATTTTCCGCTGGCGATTTCCCAGCCGGTAGATTACTTTCATTCCTTCGCCAATGGCAGCTTCGGCATGATTGCAGTTTACTGTTTTTTCATGGTTTCCGGAGCTGCCCTTATGTACCGGTATCAGAATGAGGGAAAACTGAATTTAAAACAATTTTATAAAAAACGGTTTTTCAGCATCTATCCTCTGTTCTGGATCGCCTATGTCATGGCCTTTTTCTGGGTGTTCTGGCAGCTAAAGGAAGTGTACCGGATGATCCCGACAAAGGCCATTTTCTGGTCTGTTATCGGGATGGACGGGTGGCTGGCCCATCTGGTTCCTACGTTTTATATGGTAGGAGAATGGTTTTTAGGAAGCATTATTATTCTGTACGCATTGTTTCCGCTAATCCGGATATGCTATCAGAAAAACCGGCACATTCTTCTGGCAGTCTCCCTGCTTGCTGCATTGTGGCTGTTTTCAGCCAATCCGTTTCCTATGGAAATTAAGCAGAACCCTATTACCGGAATTTTTTATTTTGTACTGGGAGCCTGGCTGGAAGAATCCCGCCAGAAGATTTCAAAACAGAAACCAAACGCGCTTTTTTATATCTGGGCCGTCAGCGCGGCAGGCGTGGTTCTCTGGATATTTGTGCCCATGACAAACGGAGTGGGACAGTTTGGAAGAGAAGTGTCTTTTTTGATTTTCAGCGTGATTTTTTACCTGTTCTGGATGGGAGCTTCTGTCTGGCTGGAAAAAAACAGGGCGCTAAAATGCGGCATCAGCCGTCTGGCGGCCGTAAGCTATGGCGTATTTCTGACTCACCATGTAGCTGCCCAGGCAATTACCGGACACTTTGCAGGAACTGCGCCAAGCACCAGGGAAATTTTTACCATGCTTTTGATGACCTTTGCCCTGACCTGGATTTGGACCATTGCAATTTATAAAATCGAGGCGTACATAAAATCATTTTTTTAAGACATACTAACTTTGTCAACCCCAAACAAACGTAAGGGTAAAGGAGGAAACCAGAATGACAAAGTTAGATTGTAATGTAACCAGCTGCATTCACAATGCAGAAAACTGCTGCTGTAAACAGGGAATCGTAGTCGAGGGTCAGACAGCCAAAGACAAGTGCGATACCTGCTGCGGAAGTTTTGATGAAAATACAGGAGATTCTTTTAAAAACCTGTTTAAGACACCGGAAACCCGTCTGGAAGTCAACTGCGAAGCAGTAAATTGTGTATTCAATGAAGGACACCGCTGCGCGGCAGAGCACATCGGAATCGGCGGCGGCAAGGCAAGCAGCGCCAGCCAGACCGAGTGCACCAGCTTTAAGGCCAGATGAGATTCATAAAATAAGAAGTGACAAGGTTGCAAATAAGAAGCCAGTCTGGGCAGCAAGATTAGATGCTGTCTGGGCTGGCTTTTTGCCGTTGCCAGGCATTCGGAAAAGCTGCCAGAGGCAGGTCTTTGATAGGTTTCCAGGTGGGTTCCGGTAGCCAACAGGGGTGGTTCGTGTTATACTTACGGTATGGAAATGGAGAAAGAGTATAAAAAATGGAGGATTCAATGATTACTGGCGAATTAAAAAATAAAATTGATAGTTTATGGGATATTTTTGCTTCCGGAGGGTTGGTAAATCCTCTTGAAGTAATTGAGCAGATTACCTATCTGATGTTTATCCATGATTTAGATGATTCGGATAATACAAGAGCAAAAGAAAGCGCAATGCTTGGACTTCCCTATCAGAGTGTTTTTGCAGATGAGGTGAAAATTGGAGAAAGAACCATTGACGGTTCCCAGCTTAAATGGTCTGTCTTTCACGATTTTCCAGCCGATAGAATGTATTCTGTTATACAGGAATGGGTATTTCCATTTATAAAAACATTACATAGTGACAAGAATAGTGCTTATTCCAAATATATGGATGATGCGATTTTTAAATTGCCGACACCCCTTGTGTTGTCAAAAGTAGTGGATTCCATAGATGAAATCTATCAGATGATGAATGAAATCCAGACTGCAGATGTACGGGGAGATGTGTACGAGTATCTTTTGTCCAAGATTGCACAGTCGGGACGAAATGGTCAGTTTCGCACTCCCAGACACATTATCCGCATGATGGTAGAAATAATGGATCCTTCCAGCGATGAGGTAATTTGCGATCCGGCCTGCGGAACATCTGGATTTTTGGTTGCAGCAGGAGAATATTTAAAAGAAAAGAAGAAAGAAGAAATTTTCTTCGATAAGCAGAAGAAAGATCATTATATGAATCATATGTTTCATGGATATGACATGGACAGAACCATGCTTCGTATTGGGGCAATGAATATGATGACCCATGGAATCGACAATCCATTTATCGAATATAGAGACAGTTTGTCTGACCAGAATCCGGATAAGGACAAGTATTCATTAATCCTTGCAAATCCGCCGTTTAAGGGAAGTCTTGACGCAGAGTCTGTATCCGGTGATTTGCTGAAAGTTTGTAAGACCAAAAAGACAGAATTACTATTTCTGGCGTTATTTGTCCGTATGTTAAAGATAGGCGGAAGATGTGCCTGCATCGTGCCTGATGGTGTACTGTTCGGTTCATCCAAGGCACATAAAGACATCAGAAAAGAAATTGTCGAGAATCAGAGATTAGAGGCAGTAATTTCCATGCCTTCCGGTGTGTTTAAACCTTATGCGGGAGTATCGACAGCGATTTTGATTTTCACAAAAACAGAGCATGGCGGAACGGATCATGTCTGGTTTTATGATATGACGGCAGATGGATTTAGTCTGGACGATAAGCGGACTCCAACTGCAGAAAATGATATTCCGGATATTATTGAAAGATTCCGAAATCTGGATAAAGAAGCAGAAAGAAAACGTACGGATAAATCATTTATGGTGCCGAAGAAGGACATTGTTGACAATGATTACGATCTCAGCATTAATAAATACAAAGAAATCGAATATGTAGCGGTTGAATATCCGCCAACAGTTGAAATTATGGCCAATATCCGTGAAATCGAGATGGAGATTGGAGCGGAAATGGAAGAGCTGGAGCGACTGTTAAACTTATAGTATAGAAGATTTTGGTTAAAAAAGTGCCAGAGTAAGTGCGCCGCGACCAGTGGAACAGTTATAACTGGCATGAGCAGTATCAAACAATTCGGATTTGTGAGGGATAAAGTAAATGATAAAAACTATAGATGAATGCTTCTTTCAAATACAGAATGGGGCAAATATAAAACAGGGAGATGTCGACGGCGGTTTTCCTATAACAAGGATAGAGACAACTGCGAATGATAAATTTAATAGAGATAGAATGGGTTATGCAGGGATAACTGATATTTCAAAGTATGAATCGTATGTTCTTGAAGATGGTGATTTACTTATGTCCCATATCAATAGTGTTCAGTATCTTGGAAGAACAGTATTGTATGTTAAAGAAGCTGATGAAACCATAATTCATGGTATGAATTTATTGCGACTTAAAGCTAGACGTGATGTTATAAATCCTGCGTATGCAAGATATTGTTTCTATGGACATTCATTTAGGAGTAAAGTTGGTAATATTACTAAGAAGTCTGTTAATCAAGCAAGTTTTGCAGTTAAAGATTTAAAGCAAATTAAAATAGAGGTTCCTTCTCTTTCTGAACAAGATCAGATAGTTAAGGTTCTGGATAAACTTCAAAATTTAATTAAAATGAGAAACGATGAATTATCTGCTTTAGACGATCTTATTAAAGCTCGATTTATCGAGATGTTTGGAAATCCGGTTTCGAATTCTTACGGTTTACCAGAGGCTACATTACCTGACTTGGGAAAATTTGGTCGAGGAGTATCTAAACATAGGCCAAGAAATGATATTAAGTTGTTGGGTGGCAAATACCCGTTGATTCAGACGGGGGATGTCGCAAATGCTGGATTATATATTACATCTTATTGTAACACGTATTCGGAACTTGGATTAAAGCAGAGTAAAATGTGGGATAAGGGGACGCTTTGTATTACGATTGCTGCCAATATTGCTAAGACGGCTATACTGGAATTTGATGCTTGTTTTCCTGATAGTGTGGTTGGATTTACTGCAAATGAGAGAACAAATAATGTTTTTATTCATTATTGGTTTTCTTTCTTTCAAGCAATTCTGGAATCACAGGCTCCTGAGTCTGCTCAGAAGAATATCAACTTGAAAATTCTTAGTGAATTAAAGGTAATAGTGCCAGAAAAAAGGAAACAAGATGAGTTCGCTGCCTTCGTCGCCCAAGTCGACAAATCAAAAGTTGCTGTTCAGAAGGCATTGGATCAGACACAATTATTATTTGATAGTTTAATGCAGGAATATTTTGGATAGAAAGGTAGATGCTAAGTGGCAAAAATGACAGTATATCATGGCGGTTATATGCCAGTTGAAGAGCCTGAAATTCGTATTGGAAGAAATACAAAGGACTTTGGAACTGGATTTTACTGCACAATTATAAAAGAACAGGCACAGCGGTGGGCAAAACGATATGATACAAAAATTGTGTCTATTTATGATGTGCGTTTGAATTCTGATTTGCAAATAAAAGAATTTAAAGAAATGACGGATGAATGGCTGGATTTTATTATTAATTGCAGAAGTGGCAAGAAACACTCGTATGATATTGTAATTGGGGCAATGGCAGATGACCAAATTTATAATTATGTATCTGATTACATGGATGGAAGCATTACAAGAGAGCAGTTCTGGGTATTGGCAAAATTCAAATACCCAACACATCAAATTAATTTCTGTACAAAGGAAGCACTAAAATGCCTGGAATACAGGGGATTTGAGGAGGTTTTGTAATGGAAAATGTAGGGAGAGAATCAGCAAAAGATAATGATTTGTTTTTTACCTGCAGTCTGATTGATTATATAGCGAGAAAGACAAAAAATACAAGAACAGCGGTTGTTAATGCATTAGGGGAACAGAAGCTTGCCAAAATTTATGATTTAGCAGATATTTACCATAGTGATAACATCGATCGGGTGAGTGATGATTTTATCAAAGAAGCAGACATTAAAACAGGAAGATTTGATAATGTGGCAGAGTGTGAATATGCGATTCCAACGCATTGGGACATTGGAAAAGTATATAAAAGATTGATTAAATCTGTAGCAGAATATGAAAAGATAGGCGTTATTGAGGCATTATTGAAAGTTTATAATTCCTTTATTAGCAGTAAAATTGACGATTACAACAGCAGTATGTATTATGAAAATCCATCGTATTTGTTGGAGTGTTATTTGGAAAATAAAGTGATTTAATGATTTTGGGTGCAGGATGTTGGTATGATAAGGAGAAAATATCAACATGGAAGAAAAAATTGTACGGATTATTAATGAAATGGCAGATTATTTAAACGTTTCACAGATGAAAAAACTGCAGGAAGTTCTGTTGCAGACGTTTTCAGAAAATACGATGCCGAAAGAAGAGACTTCAAATAAGGAATATCTGCAGTTGTTTTTAGATGCAAAAAAGATTGAAGGATGTTCCGTTAGGACGATTCAATACTATAGTGCTACGGTGGAGCAGATGCTTCAAAAGATAGAACAGCCTATACGAAAGATTTCTACAGAAGAAATCAGAAAATATCTGGTTGATTATCAGAAAATTAATAATTGCAGTAAAGTTACGGTTGATAATATTCGACGAAATATTTCCAGTTTTTTCTCCTGGCTGGAGGAAGAAGATTATATATTGAAAAGTCCGATGCGACGTATTCATAAAATAAAAACGAAACAGCCTGTGAAAGAAATAATTTCTGATGAAGCCATTGAATTGCTTAGAGATAATTGCAAATGCCCCAGAGACTTGGCTATGATTGATTTGTTGTATTCTACGGGAATACGCGTAGGTGAACTGGTAAATTTAAACATTTCCGATGTGGATTTTGAAGCCAGAGAATGTATTGTCTTTGGAAAAGGAGACAAAGAACGAAAAGTATATTTTGATGCCAAGGCCAAGCTTCATCTACAAAATTATTTAAAGAAAAGAAATGACGATAATCCGGCGCTTTTTGTGACATTAGATGCACCACATGATCGCTTGAAAATTAGCGGAGTAGAAATTCGTATCCGCACACTGGGCAGAAAACTGAATATGGAAAAAATTCATCCCCATAAATTCCGTAGGACAATGGCAACAAGGGCTATTGATAAAGGGATGCCCATTGAACAAGTACAGAAGATACTAGGCCATTCTCAAATAGATACCACCATGCAATATGCCATTGTAAACCAGACAAATGTAAAAACATCCCATCAAAAATACATTGCCTAAGATCAATTCGGATTTGTGAGGGATAAAGTAAATGATAAAAACTATAGATGAATGCTTCTTTCAAATACAGAATGGGGCAAATATAAAACAGGGAGATGTCGACGGCGGTTTTCCTATAACAAGGATAGAGACAACTGCGAATGATAAATTTAATAGAGATAGAATGGGTTATGCAGGGATAACTGATATTTCAAAGTATGAATCGTATGTTCTTGAAGATGGTGATTTACTTATGTCCCATATCAATAGTGTTCAGTATCTTGGAAGAACAGTATTGTATGTTAAAGAAGCTGATGAAACCATAATTCATGGTATGAATTTATTGCGACTTAAAGCTAGACGTGATGTTATAAATCCTGCGTATGCAAGATATTGTTTCTATGGACATTCATTTAGGAGTAAAGTTGGTAATATTACTAAGAAGTCTGTTAATCAAGCAAGTTTTGCAGTTAAAGATTTAAAGCAAATTAAAATAGAGGTTCCTTCTCTTTCTGAACAAGATCAGATAGTTAAGGTTCTGGATAAACTTCAAAATTTAATTAAAATGAGAAACGATGAATTATCTGCTTTAGACGATCTTATTAAAGCTCGATTTATCGAACTCTTTGGTGATCCAATCAGTAATCCGAATGATTGGGAGATTGTACCTCTTGGAAAAAGATGTGAAATAGTTACAGGAAATACACCTTCTCGATCAGAGCCAGAGAATTACGGTGAATATATTGAATGGATTAAGTCGGATAACATCAATACACCATCTACATTCATTACCAAAGCACAGGAATGCTTATCTGAAATTGGTTTTAAAAAGTGCCGTTTTGTGGAAGCGGGCAGTCTGCTTATGACATGTATTGCGGGTAGCATTAACTGTATAGGTAATGTAGCGGTAACTGATCGGCGTGTTGCTTTTAACCAGCAAATTAATGCCATCGTTCCAAAACAGGATAAAGTATTGTATCTGTACTGGCTTATGCTTCTATCGAAGCCCGCAATACATAGCACCATTAACATGGCGTTAAAAGGAATACTCAGCAAAAGACAGTTAGCAGAAATGGCTTTTCCATTTCCACCAATTGTACTACAAGAACAGTTTGCAGCTTTTGTCAAACAAACTAACAAATCAAAATTGCATAATAAAAGTCACAAAAGATACGGTTATGAAAGAACTATTTAGGGGGAGGGTTCCTATGATAACAAATTTTGACTACTTAAAGAGGGATTCAAAGTTTTCCAGATTTGCAGATGTGGCCATATCCGCAGAGAAGATTATTCTTATGGATCCAGAGGCCAGTATTATCAATAGCCGCCGAGCCATGGAATTTGCGATAAAATGGATGTATTCTGTGGATTCGGCTCTCGAAATGCCGTATCAGGACAACCTTCAGAGTCTTATGAATACAGAGGAATATCGGGATATTGTGGGGCCGGATTTGTGGAAACGCATGGATTACATCAGAAGATGCGGAAACAATGTGGCTCACAGTAACAAAAAATTAGGACGAGACGAGGCGATGCTTTGCCTTGAAAATCTGTTTATATATCTGGATTTTGTCGCCTACTGTTATTCGGAACAGTATGAAGAACGCTCTTTTGATAAAACAATGATTACTTCTCGAATTGAGAAAGCAAAAGAATCAAAAGAAGCAGTCAATGTTGTAAAAGCAGAATTAGCAAAAGAGCAGGAAAAGTCTGCAAAGCAGGAAGTTGATTTGAAGAAATTAATGGTAGAAAATGCCTCATTGAAGGAAGAATTATCTACCCGCAGACAGGAACAGCAGCAGACCTATGTTCCAAAGCCTCTTGACCTGTCAGAATATAAAACCAGAAAACTCTATATTGATTCTATGCTGATGGACGCAGGCTGGACGGAAGGAAAAGACTGGATGAATGAAGTAGAGCTTTCCGGAATGCCCAATAAATCAGGGGTCGGTTTTGCAGATTATGTCCTTTATGATGATATGCACCGTCCATTGGCGGTTATTGAAGCCAAGAGAACCTGTGTAGATGTTTCAAAGGGAAGACAGCAGGCTAAGCTTTATGCGGATTTATTGGAACATAAGTATAGAAGAAGACCAGTTATTTTTCTTACAAATGGATTTGAAACACACATTATTGACGGGCAGTATCCGGAGAGAAAATGTTCGGTTATTTACTCAAAAAGGGATTTGGAAAAATGGTTCAATTTATTGACTATGAGGACAAGCCTAAAACACGTTACAGTGGATAAAAACATTGCCGGACGATATTATCAGGAAGCTGCCATAAAAGCGGTATGTAACAGTCTGGATGAAAAGAACCGGAGGAAAGCGCTGCTTGTGATGGCAACTGGTTCTGGAAAGACAAGAACCGTAATTGCCCTATGTGATTGTCTGTTAAAAGCTGGCTGGATAAAGAACATCCTTTTTCTGGCAGATCGAAATTCCCTTGTCACACAGGCCAAAAGAAGTTTTGTGAACCTGCTGCCCAATTTATCCTGTACAAATCTTGTAGAGGAAAAGGACAATTACAATGCCCATTGCGTGTTCTCGACGTATCAGACGATGATAAACTGCATTGATACGGTAAGTGATAAGGAAGGCAGGCTATTTACCTGTGGTCATTTTGACCTTGTGATATGCGACGAAGCGCACAGATCGATTTATAACAAGTACAGAGACATTTTTGCCTATTTTGATGCGCCTTTGGTTGGTCTTACAGCGACGCCAAAGGATGAAATTGATAAAAATACATATGAAATATTTGAATTAGAGAACGGCGTTCCTACCTATGGATATGATTTGGCGCAGGCTGTAAAAGATGGATACCTTGTTGACTATATTTCTGTTGAATCAAAACTGAAGTTCATTGAACAGGGAATCGTATATGATGAATTGTCGGAAGAGGATAAGGCGGTTTATGAGGAAACATTTAAGAATGAGGACGGAAAATTGCCTGAATCAATCAGTTCGTCAGCTCTTAATACATGGATTTTCAATGAAGATACGATAAAACAAGTTTTAAACATATTAATGACAGAGGGCATTAAGATTGATTATGGTCAGAAACTTGGCAAGACCATTATTTTCGCAAAGAATCACGATCATGCTGAGAAGATACTGGAAGTTTTTAATAAGGAATATTCCCATCTTCCCAATTACGCAAAAGTAATTGATAATTACATGACTTATGCACAGAGCGCGATTGACGAATTTTCCGATCCGAAGAAAATGCCCCAGATTGCAATTTCTGTAGATATGTTAGATACAGGGATTGATGTGCCGGAAGTTCTGAATTTGGTGTTCTTTAAGAAAGTAATGAGTAAAGCAAAATTCTGGCAGATGATTGGACGAGGAACAAGACTCTGTCCCGATTTGCTGGATGGAGAAGATAAGCAGAAATTCTATATTTTTGATTTCTGCGGAAATTTTGAATTTTTCCGGATGAATAAAGGAAAAGCTGCAGCAAGTGTGACAGCGCTTCAAGGGGCGATTTTTAATCTGAAATTTGAGATTTCCTATAAACTTCAGAATACGGAATATCAGAATGACAGACTGATTGCATATCGCAAGACGCTGGTAAAACAAATGAGTGAGAAAGTCCAGGAGCTGCCAAAGGATAACTTTGCGGTGCGTCAGCATTTAAAGTATGTGGAGCTGTATTCTTCGGAATCCAATTATAACGCGCTTACCTATGCGGACACCTTGATTGTCAGAGAAGAAATTGCGCCTTTGATATTGCCGGATAAAGATGAGGCAAGTGCGGTTCGGTTTGATGCGCTTATGTATGGGATTGAACTGGCTTATTTAGCTGGGAAGAAGTATTCAAAAGCCCGTACAGATTTGCGTAAAAAAGTCGCTGGAATTGCAGGTGTGGCCAATATTCCTGAAATTCAGGCACAGTCAGAACTGATCAACAAGATTTTGAATACAGATTATGTCGAGAATGCCGGAATTAATGAATTTGAAGAAATCAGGGAAAAACTTCGGGATCTGATGAAGTATCTTTCCAGGGAGACAAGCAAATATGTAACTAATTTTACAGATGAATTGCTGTCAATAGAATGGAAGGAGTCAGAGCTTGAAAATGATGAACTCAAGAATTACAAGGCGAAGGCAGAATATTATATCAGACAACATCAGGATAATATTGCAATAGCCAAATTAAAGACCAATCAGCCGCTGACGCCAACCGATGTTTCGGCACTAGAAGAAGTTCTGTGGCATGAGGTCGGCACAAAGCAGGATTATGAACAGGAAGTGGGAACCAAACCGCTTGGCGAATTTGTTCGTGAGATTGTAGGGCTGGATATGAATGCTGCCAAAGAAGCATTTTCGGAATACCTGACCAATGCAGATCTTGACAGCAGACAGATTTACTTTGTGAATCAGATTGTGGAATACATTGTTCATAATGGAATGATGAAAGACCTTTCGGTTCTTCAGGAACCGCCATTTACAGATCGTGGAAGTGTGGTTGAAATATTCACTGATTTAAACGTCTGGATGGGAATCAGAAAAGTAATCGATACAATCAATGCCAATGCAGCAGCGTAGAAAGAAAAAGCAGGTATAAATGATTGAATTCCAACCGAAAAATCAATCGTAAAAATTTACGATTGATTTTTCGCGTATGGGAAGATACATGACTGAACTGTTATTAAAACAAATGATAAAATAGAAAAATTGCTCTTGACAAACCTGTTCATCCATAGTATACTATTAAAAGTTGTGAAAACAACAGACAGGAAAGCAGGTATCCGCCTCACCTCGGCACGAGTCAGTGACCCAGGTTCATAACAGACTACATAAGCTGATATTGAGTTGTTTTGCAGTGCTTGGTAGCGTATGATGGGTGGATAGATGATTGTCTATCTGCTTTTTTTATATCTGTCATCTGGTATGGCAGATGTTCCCAATTCTTATCATATCATATATTATATGGAGGTGTACGACCATTAGCGAGTTAATGATTAACGAACAAATTAGAGACAAGGAAGTCCGGCTGATCGGAGAAGACGGAAGTCAGCTTGGCATTATGTCCGCAAAAGAAGCTTTTCGGATGGCACAGGAGGCTGAGTTAGACCTGGTAAAGATTGCGCCTACTGCAAAGCCGCCGGTATGCAAGATTATCGATTACGGCAAGTACCGTTACGAGCTGGCTCGTAAGGAGAAGGAAGCAAAGAAGAAACAGAAGGTAATCGAGATTAAGGAAGTTCGTTTATCCCCGAACATCGACACCAATGATTTGAATACAAAGATGGGAGCTGCAAGAAAGTTCCTGGAAAAGGGCGATAAGGTCAAGGTAACCTTGCGGTTCCGCGGCCGTGAGATGGCTCATATGTCCAAATCTAAGTATATTTTAGATGATTTTGCCCAGGGTCTGGCTGACATTGCCGCAATCGACAAGCCAGCTAAGGTAGAGGGCAGAAGTATGGTCATTTTTTTAACTGCAAAACGTTAAAATAGAACTGATTAAGGAGGAAACTACAATGCCAAAATTAAAAACAAGCAGAGCAGCAGCAAAGCGTTTCAAAAAGACCGGAACCGGTAAGCTGGTTCGCAACAAAGCGTACAAATCCCATATCTTAACTAAGAAGTCAACCAAGAGAAAGAGAAATCTTAGAAAAGATATCGTTACTGATGCTACCAACAGCAAAGTAATGAAGAAGATTTTACCATATCTGTAAGTTGACGTTGAATTAAGAAGGAGGAAATGACCGATGGCAAGAATTAAAGGCGGTATGAACGCTAAGAAGAAACATAACAGAGTGTTAAAGCTGGCTAAGGGCTACAGAGGCGCTCGTTCCAAACAGTATAGAATCGCAAAACAGTCCGTAATGAGAGCATTAACCAGCTCCTACTCCGGACGTAAGGAGAGAAAGAGACAGTTCAGACAGTTATGGATTGCACGTATCAACGCTGCAGCACGTATCAACGGCCTGTCCTACAGCAAGTTCATGTACGGCTTAAAGTTAGCTGGTGTTGAGATGAACCGTAAGGTATTATCTGATATGGCTATCAACGATGCAGAAGGATTTGCAAAGTTAGCTGAGTTAGCAAAATCTAAATTAGCATAATTGTTGCTGATTGTTCGATAAATCGAAACGGCGAAGAAGCTGTTGTAAAATCAAGATGGAGAATTCTGTCTTTGGTTTTGCAGCAGCTTTTTTGCTTTTTAAATAATTTGTCAAAGTGTTTTGCTACTAATGCACTAACTTACTATATTATCAAATTAAAGCGTTGACAAGACACAGTATCTTGTGCTATGATAACGAAAATATCTAAGAGAGGGGTTTGGATATGTGGAAATATTTTGCGAAGCGGTTCTGCATGATGATTGTGGCGTTGTTTTTTATTATCTTGCTGACATTTCTGATCATGCACTCCGTACCAGGCGGGCCTTTTACCAGCAATAAAAACGTTTCTGCCGAAGTAGAGGCAGCGTTAAATGCAAAGTACAATCTGGACGCGCCGCTGTATGAACAGTTTTTCGATTATCTGGGCGGTGTGGTGAGAGGCGATTTCGGCCCTTCCTATCAGTACCGCGGCAAAACCGTCAATGACTTTATCCGTAATGGATTTCCAGTTTCCGCAAAGCTGGGCGTTGTTACCATTATTTTTGTTTTACTGACTGCGATTCCTATGGGGATTCTGGCAGCAGTAAAAAATGGAAAGTGGCAGGACATGGCCATTATGGCAGTTGCCACCATTGGCGTTACGATTCCTTCTTTTGTCATTGCGTCGGTGCTGATCTACATATTCTCGTTCCGTCTGAACTGGCTGCCGACTTACGGTGTAGATACCTGGAAAGGTTACATTCTTCCAGTAATTGCTCTGGGCGGTTATTCTATCAGCTATATTGCCCGCCTGATGCGATCCAGCCTGTTGGAAGTTATGGGTCAGGATTATATCCGTACCGCCAGGGCGAAAGGCCTTTCTGAGACAAAAGTAATTTTGCGCCACGCAATGAGAAATGCCCTGATACCAGTTGTTACAGTGCTGGGGCCAACCATAGCGGGACTGCTGACCGGAAGCTTTGTAATTGAAAAGATTTTTGCCATCCCAGGTCTGGGCGTACATTTTGTAAACAGCGTATCCCAGCGGGATTACACCACGATTATGGGCGTTACCATTTTTTACGCCACCTTCTTGATGGCCATGATTTTTATAGTAGATATATTCTACTGTCTCATTGACCCGCGAATCAAATATGAATAGGCAGGAGAGAGAAAATGGAACAGAAATGGGAATTACTTTCCTCAACCAACGAGGATCGAGAGAAAATCTGGGGAAAAAACAGAACCTTTGCGGGAGACGTCTGGTTCCGATTCCGTAAGAAACCGACCGCCATTGCAGGATTTATCATTATCCTGATGCTGATGGTATTTTCGATTGCAGGCCCCAGTTTTACGGATTACGATTATTCTACCCAGAATCTGGAGGTGGTAAACATTCCGCCTCTGATGAAGGTATTTCAAACGCCGGATAATAATGGCCATCTCTACATTACCCAGTCCCTGAAAGTGCTGTACGTCAATCCGGACGGCACACTGGGAGGGCAGTTAAAAAAGGTTCGCAGTGAAGATGACCAGATGATGACGATTTTTGATTACAATGGAACAGAAATTGCCCTTTATTACGGCCAGAAGCCTTATGTGATCGCGGATCAGGAGACAAAGGTTATTTATCCATCAGAACGTATCTGGAACAAGTCCTATCTTTTGGGAACTGACGCACTAGGAAGAGACATTCTGACTCGTCTGATGTACGGAACCAGGGTTTCCCTGCTGGTAGCCTTTGTAGCAGCGGCAGTGAATATGGTAATCGGGATTCTGTACGGCGGGATTGCCGGTTATGCAGGCGGAAACGTGGACGCAGTCATGATGCGTATTGTCGATATTATCAGCACCATACCCCTTACCCTGTATGTAATTCTGATTATGGTGCTTTTAGGAGACGGCCTTACCAGTATTATTATCGCTCTAGGAAGCGTATACTGGGTAGACATGGCGCGGGTTGTCAGAGGACAGGTGTTAAGCTTAAAAGAGCAGGAATTTGTTATGGCGGCAAAAACCATTGGATCTTCGACGAAAACCATTCTGCTGGAACATCTGATTCCCAATGCAATGGGTTCCATTCTGGTTACCGTAACCATGCTGATACCATCCGCAATTTTTATGGAGGCATTTTTAAGCTATCTGGGCATTGGATTAAAGCCGCCGTTAGCAAGCCTGGGAACCATGTGCAACGATGCGGCAGAAAACTTAAGAATTTGTCCCCACCAGATGTTTATTCCGGCTTTGGTTATCTGCATTATTATGTTTGCATTTAACTTTGTGGGAGACGGTCTTCGGGATGCGTTGGATCCGAAATTGAAAAAATAGTGGGCAGGAGAGAGAAACATGGATGCGATTTTACAGGTAGAAAATTTAAAAACATCGTTTTTCACCAGCAATGGGGAAGTGCAGGCGGTGCGCGGCGTCAGCTTTTCTGTCAATAAAGGTGATATTTTAGGAATTGTAGGAGAGTCCGGCAGCGGAAAAAGCGTTACGTCCATGTCTATATTAAAGCTACTGGCAGATACCGGACGGGTAAAGGAAGGAACCATCCTGTTTGAAGGACAGGATTTGGCAAAGTTTAATAAAACCCAGATGAGAAAAATCCGCGGCGGGAAAATTTCTATGATTTTCCAGGATCCCATGTCTTCGTTAAATCCCCTGATTCCAGTGGGAAAACAGGTAGCAGAGATGCTGAAGGAACATCATAAGGAGATGGGAAAAGAGGAACTGAAAAAAGAGGTTTTAGAACTGTTTTCCAGAGTCCGGATACCGGAGCCGGAGAAACGGTACAATTCTTACCCTCACGAGTTTTCCGGCGGTATGCGGCAAAGAGTGATGATTGCTATGGCGCTGGCTAACAAACCGGATTTGCTGATTGCAGATGAACCGACGACAGCGTTAGACGTGACCATACAGGACCAGATTTTAAAACAGCTTCGGGGCCTGCAGAAAGAGTTCGGAACCAGCATTATGTTTATCACCCATGATTTAGGAGTAGTTGCAGAACTGTGTACCAGAGTAATTGTCATGTACGGCGGTCTGATTATGGAAGAAGCTTCCATTGACGATATTTTTGAAAATCCCAGTCATCCCTATACATTGGGACTTTTGGAATCGATCCCAAGACTTGGTCAGGATAAGAAAAAGCGGCTGACCCCGATTCCAGGTTCTCCGCCGGATATGACGAATCCGCCAAAGGGCTGTCCGTTTGCTCCCCGCTGTCCATATACCAGAAATATCTGCGCCAGCGAATGTCCGGATTTTACAGAAGTGGGAGAAGGACACCGGTCCCGCTGCTGGCTCTTGGATAAAGATGCGCCCAGTGATCACAATCCGTTTGCAAAACAGTAAAAAAGGAAGAGAAGATTATGAGTCAATCACAGATTGTATTGGAGGTTTCCAACCTGACCAAACATTTTAATGTGGGAAGTTCAGGAAAACAGGTGGTTCATGCAGTGGATGGCGTCAGCTTCCGTCTGGAACGGGGAAAGACCCTGGGACTGGTAGGAGAGTCAGGCTGCGGCAAATCCAGCTGTGCCCGTACGATTATCCGTATTTATGAACCTACGTCAGGAAAAATCATATTAGATGGGGAAGACATTACCGGATACAGCCAGAAAAAGCTGCAGCCTATCCGCAAGAAAATGCAGATGATTTTCCAGGATCCGTACGCTTCGTTAAACGCCAGAATGACGGTCAGGGACATTATTGCAGAGCCGCTGATGGCCCATCATATCGTAAAGAAAAAAGAAGATGCCAACGAGCTGGTTTATCCGATGCTGGAGCGGGTAGGGCTTACCAAAGAACACGCCAACCGCTATGCTCATGAGTTTTCCGGCGGCCAGAGACAGAGAGTCGGCATTGCAAGGGCGCTGATTCTGCAGCCGGACCTGGTAATCTGCGATGAGCCGATTTCCGCCCTGGACGTTTCCATCCAGGCCCAGGTCGTGAATTTACTAAAAGATTTCCAGGAAGAAAAGGGAATTTCCTATCTGTTTATTGCCCATGATTTATCCATGGTGCGCTATGTCTCCGATGATGTGGGCGTCATGTATTTAGGACAATTGGTGGAAGTCTGTGAAGCCGATGAGATTTACTCTCATCCCCTTCATCCCTATACAAAAGGACTTCTGGGAAGTATTCCCATTGCAAACCCCAGGCTTGCCAGGGAGAAGGAAAAGAGCAGCATTGAGGGCGACATTCCAAGCCCGATTAATCCGCCTTCCGGATGCCGGTTCCATACCCGCTGTCCATATGCAAAGCCAATTTGCAGCCAGGCAGTTCCGGAATTTAAGGAGGCGGCGCCAGGCCATATGGTAGCCTGTCATTTATATTAATGGACAGAAATGGTTCAGGGTTATCCCCGTTCCAATATTCATCTCAATAAGGAGGAGAAGATTATGAAGAAGAAACTAAGTCTTGCATTGGCGTTAGGGCTGGTATGCAGCTCCGTTTTAACCGGATGCGGCGGCGGAAATGCTGAGACCCAGCCGCAGACCATCGCAGCTCCGACGACAGAAGCGGCGACAGAGGCAGCCACAACAGAGGCGGTACAGGCAGAAACAGAAGCAAACGGCGCACAGGAAATGGTATTTGTGCTGAGTAATGAGCCAGACGGTATTGATCCTGGCGTTACCAACAACTCCTTTGCTTCCACCTTTTTAGTAAACTGTTTTGAAGGACTGGTTACTTATGACGCTACCGGTACAGTCGTTCCAGGCAATGCAGAAAGCTGGGACATCAGCGAGGACGGAACCGTCTATACCTTCCATTTAAGAGACGGTTTAAAATGGAGCGACGGCACTGACCTGACCGCAGAAGACTATGTGTATGCCCTGCAGCGTGTCTTAAATCCAGAGACTGCGGGACAATACGTAGATATTGTGACGGCATATGTGAAAAATGCAAAAGAATACTATGCAGGCGAGGCGACAGCAGAAGAATTAGGCGTAAAAGCAGTGGATCCCCAGACGTTGGAAATTACCTTGATCCAGCCGACTTCATTTTTTATCGACCTGCTGACCATGTGGGTATTTGATCCGGTTCAGAAAGCAACGATTGAAGCAAACGGCGATCAGTGGACTGCATCTCCAGAAACTTATGTGTGCAACGGCCCGTTCAAGATTACAGAAATGAATATGGGCGAAAGTATGGTTCTGGAAAAGAATGAACATTACTGGGATGCGGAAAATGTGACCATGGAAAAGGTTACCCTGCGATACATTTTAGATACTTCTACCGCATTGACCGCTTATGAGTCCGGCGAAGTAGACGGCATCCGCAACATTCCGTCTTCTGACTATGCAAGATTAAAAGCAGAGAACGCAGGCATCCAGTCCGTTCCAAACTACGGTACGGTTTACTACAATATTAACTGTGAAAAAGAGCCTTATAACAACCCGTTAGTCAGAAAGGCGTTAAACCTGGCTGTTGACCGTCAGGCCATCATCGATAACGTAGTTCAGGTAGATGCAACTCCTGCCTACAACTTCTTAGCTCCAGGCTACGTAGTAGACGGAACGGACATTACCGAAGGACGCTCTGACCGAGGACTTTCTCCAAACGCAGATCCAGAGGCAGCAAAAGCCGCTTTAGCAGAAGCCGGCTATCCAGACGGCGAAGGTTTCCCAACCTTACAGCTTTCCTACTATTCGGACGATACGGTCAAGAAAGTAGTAGAGGCAATGGCAGAGATGTTAGAGACCAATTTAGGCATTGAGGTAGAGATTACTTCCAACGACTGGGCAATTTTCTATGAAAATGTCCAGAAAGGAAACTATGAAGTAGCAGCAATGGGATGGAGTGCAGACTATACCCATCCAATGAGCTTTTTGCCGCTGTTAGTAACGGACGACGCCAACAACAACAGTTTCTACAGCAATCCGGAATATGATGCAATGGTAGAACAGATTAAGGTGGAGACCGATCCGGCAAAGGCAGTCGAACTGATCAAACAGGCAGAAGATTTGGTAATGGATGAATATCCATTTATCAACCTGTACTACAAGGCGAACAACTTCCTGATGAAAGATTACGTAAAGGGTTATTATATGCTGTCTAACGGCAACCTGTGCTTTAAGAATGCTTCCATCAGCAAATAAAATCAATAAAAACGTTTTAAGAGGAACTTTTTATGAAATGTACGATTAAAACGGAAGGATTCGGGAACATGGTCTTTGACCTGTTCCCTGATCTGGCTCCGGTTACTGTGAAAAATTTTGCAGATACGGCAAAGTCCGGCTTTTATAATGGCCTGGCCTGGTGCCGGATTGTAAAGGACTACGTGATTCAGGCCGGTTCTCCGGACAACGATATTATGACTGACAGCGACTGGCATATTAAAGGAGAGTTTGCAGAAAACGGAATCGCCAATCCTATTCCCCATAAAAGAGGGGCGCTGTCTATGGCAAGGGACGACGGCTATGATACGGCAGGAACTCAGTTTTTTGTAGTCCATCAGGATGCCCACAAGCTGGACGGCCGCTATGCGGCATTTGGACAGTTGGTGTCGGGTTTTGATGTGCTGGACAGAATTGCCTCCCTGCCCACTTATGGTCCGGACACCTGGAACAAACCGGTAGATATGCCGGTTATCACAGAAATTGTAGTAGAAGAATAAAAAGGGGCATATTAAATCTGGCGGTAAACCCAGTAGGCGATGGCTTTTAAGAGGACAGCGGCAGCCAGAATGGTAAAGGAAGTATAAAAAGCAGCCATATTAAATAATCCGGCGGTAGTGGTAGTAAACAGGAGAAATAGCAACAGAATATCCAATACCATACCGCCGCTTTTATCGTGGAGATACTGATTCCGCTCATCTAATTCGGACTGGAGCTGTTCTTTCAGAAGCGCCCTGCTTTTTAAAAGCTGTTTGTTCTGGTAAATCCGGCAGGCAATAAAAATAAGTCCGCCCCAGAAAATCAGGCTGCTGATACTGCGGGCAAAAGCGGTCATTACCCTGGAATCGCCGCCGGTTTCCCCTACAACAATCATGTAAATAAGCATGAGAACCAGAGCAAGCCATAAAAAACGGATCCGCCATTTGATTTTATCTGTATAATTCATCTTATCAAATCTGTTCATACTGCTTATCCTCCAATTCTTTATTTTCTTTTAGACAGCACAGGTCTTCTACTGTTACCCCAAAAGTCAGGGCGAGCCGGTAGGCCAGCATAAGAGAGGGACTGTACTGTCCCTTTTCAATAGAAATAATCGTTCGGGAAGAAACATGAACCAGGTCAGCCAGGTGCTGCTGGGTCATATTTGACTGTGCACGCAGCTCTTTTACTCGCGTTTTCATAAAATACCGCCTTGAATGTGAAGTATACTTCTTGTGAAGTTAACTTCATATTAACATAAAAGAAAAGCGGTGTCAAGGAAAAGATTATATTGAAAAAAGAGGATTTTGACCATATAATATAGACAAGAGATAGGAAGGGAAGAGGGCAGTTAAAATGGAATTAAATATCGAAGAATTGCAGAAAATATGCAGTATCGAAAACATTGAAATAACGCTTCATGCTGCCAAACGTTTAGAACAGCGGAATATTTTGCTTGGAGATGTTCTGGCCTGCATTCAGAACGGAGAGATTATTGAGCAATATCCGGAAGATTATCCTTATCCGAGCTGTTTAATACTAGGCCTGTCTTTGAAAGACGAGTATTTACATGTTGTCGTTGGAAGTGATTTTGAAACTTTATGGATTATAACAGCATATTACCCTGACGTTGATAAATGGGAATCTGATTTTAAGACAAGAAAGGAGTCTTTGTAATGAATTGCTTTTCATGTAAAGGTTCGCTTCAGGAATCTACTACTACTTATATGACAGAATATAATGGATGTTATATTATTATTAAAAATGTTCCATGCCGGAAATGTACGCAATGTGGTGAAGAGTATTTAAATGGGATTACGCTTCAAAAAATTGAATCCATCATTGTACGTTTAAAAGATCTGCTTACAGAGGTCGCAATCGTTGACTATAATAAAGCCGCTTAATTATTCGGATAATATCTCTTTGCTATAAAAATACCCAGCAACACAGGATTGCTCTAGAAATAATCCTGATTGCAGGGTATTTTTTAGTTACTAAACATCCGAAAAACCTGCCAGTGGCAACTTTTCAGATAAAGTTAAATTCGATTAAGCATCATCACAGATCCAGCTTCAAATCCCCGTCTTTAATCCATCCAAGTTTTCTGCATACTTCTCCGAAAATCCAGGTCAGCACGGCCGGAAGGACAAAGCAGACCAGAAGGATTGCCAGCCACATATTGGCGCCGCCGCCCATAGAGGTGTAAACGCCGATAGGGCCTACCAGTCCGCAGGTTCCCATACCGGAAGCAGTGTGGATGTTGGTCATCTGAAAAACAACGGTTGCAATCGGGCCGGTAACCATAGAGGCCAGTGTCGGAGGAATCCAGATTTTTGGATTCTTTACAATGTTGCCCATCTGGAGCATAGATGTGCCAAGTCCCTGGGCCAGCAGTCCGCCGACGCCGTTTTCCCGAAAGCTTAATACGGCAAATCCTACCATCTGGGCGCAGCATCCTGCCGTAGCTGCTCCGCCTGCCAGGCCGTCCAAGGTCAGGGCAATACAGATTGCAGCGCTGGAGATTGGAAGGGTCAGCGCGATGCCGATCAGGGCAGAAACTAAAATCCCCATAAAGAACGGCTGCATTTCCGTAGCAGTCTTGACCATCATGCCGAAAGCGTCCATAAATGCAGCCACGCCAGGGCCGACAAACTGGGCGATTAAAACGCCGGAAATAATAGTAACGCCAGGGGTAACTAAAATATCAACCCTGGTTTCTTTTGATACGATTTTTCCAAGCTCTGTTGCAACAATCGTGGCAACCAGGGCGCCTACCGGACCGCCTAATGCGTTTCCGGCAATGCCGACAGTAGCGGCAGAAAACAGAACCAGCTGGGGCGCTTTTAAGGCGTAGGCAATGGCAACGCCAAGTGCCGCTCCGGTAGCGCTTTTTGCATAATCTGCAATTACAATAAATGCCTGAATCTGGGTTTTGTCGCCGAGAGTGGCGAAGATTGTGCCTATCAGAAGAGATGCAAATAAGCCAAATGCCATGGCACCCAATGCATCAATGAGATAGGTCTGGACGGTGATGTTGACATTCTTGCGTTTTAAGAATGCTTTGACTCCTGTCTGTTCCATAGGGAATCTCCTTATATGTATTATCGTGCACACATTTGGCTGATGCCAAAGCAGTTGGTTGCATTTTACCAGCAGTTTAGAAAAAAAGCAAGTTTTTTGTGATTTTTTGTTAAATAAATAACAATGGTGGGAAACGAATAGACACGGCATAGGGGCTATGATACAATAAGAATATTCATAATCCAGGACGATATGCCGTTTGAAATGAAAAAAGTGTACAAGGAGGAGGGGCCTATGAAGCAAAAAATCTGCCCGACGTGTGATGGGAAACTGAAGGGGAATTACTGCCCGTTTTGTCATAAAATTGTGAGAAAACCTATGGAATGGGATGTCCATTATTATTTAAATGAACGCCATCCGGATTGGGAAACCGGCTGCGAGTATCATTCGGCTTCGGAGTCGGAACCGGTTTTAGAGATGGACGCATACCCAGAACCAGAACAAAAAACAGATTTTCACGAGATAGCTCAGCCGGAGACAGAGACTTATCAGGATACAAATCCATATCGGGAAAATCCCTATCAAAGAGCGCCTAAGAAGCCATCAAAGTCGGAAAAGCCGAAGAAGAGCAGCGGAAACCGGATTACGAAAATCGTTGTAATTGTGGTTTGCCTGTGGATTGGACTTCAAATAGTAATTGTAATCGGATCCTATCTGTTTTCTGAAGGATTACCCGATCTGGTATCGGATCCGATACCGGAGACGGGATTTTACATAGAAACGGAACTGGCAGAAGAATCTGCCTGGACAGAAGATTTGCCTGCAGAATCCGATGAGTGGATAAAGATAGAAGAAGAGACAGAGGAACTGGTTTCAGGGGAAGAATGGAGCGAAGAAAACATCATAGAACTGACAGACGAACAGGTCATGGAAATAGGAGAGGCGTGTACAGCGTATAATCATATTCCGGTACAGGCAGGAGAATTTTCCGGTCTGGTGGAAGAATATCTGCAAGAGCACCATCTGTCGGTGGCAGATACGATGGAAAACAGTATGAATTCAATTTATCCAGAAGAGATAGATGGAAAGCCGCTGTCTACATACGGAAAATATTTTGCCTGGTATGTCCTGGAACCAGGAATGGAAGAAACCGATTACCGTTCTGCCGTTTATCTGAACTCCGATACAGCATCCGGAGAGATTCACTGGGTAGAAATAGGACTGGGGGATCCGGACGCAGCTTATGAAATGGTTGAATGGGCGGCTGAGACCTTGGGAGAACTGGCCGGATATCCGGAACCGCAAAAGACGGCAAAGCAGATAGGAGAAGAACTGAGGGCCTGTGAGCCAGGCGAAGAGTGGAATTTCCTGGAAGTAGGAGAGTTTGAGATTTCGATTGTAGAATTTGATGGAATAACTACGGTTACTTTAGAAGAGGCGTACCGCCTGGAACCATAAATTAGTCCAGGCTAAGGCAGGAGAGACGAGAGCATGATAAGCTGGGCGTAACAGAAAATTCTATCAAAGAGAAGGAGAATGATAATGGCAGGAGCAAGCTATACATTTCAGGAACATTTGATTGAACGCCAGGCAAAGGCAGAGGAAGAATTGTTAAAAGAACTGCGTTCCGGCAGTTATACCATTCAGAATCCTATTGTCCGTCCTAATTTTTACTTTATTGCTCCTCTGACTGCAGTGATTGCATTCTGCACAGAGGAAGAAACTGCGGTAACGGTAACTGTATTTGGAAAAACAAAGGAAGCCAATATTACCCATACGTTCCCGAAGGCAAAGGAACACGTCCTTCCGATTATGGGACTGTATCCAGAATATACCAATCGGGTTGAGATACGGGAATACAGAGGGGCTTCCCATATTGTGGAGATTGAAATGGGCAAGCCGGACTGCGGAAACGGTTTTCTCTATTCCATGGACACCACTCCGGAGTATATGCAGGACAACTGCATTTTCCTGACACCGTCCAGCGGCGAAAAGGCATCTGCTTATGATTATGCGGGAGATTTGAGATGGTGCTTAAATATTAAGTGCGTATTTGATATGAAGCGCTTGAGAAATGGCCATGTGCTGATGGGAACGGATCGTCTGATTCAGATGCCTTACTATATGTCCGGTTTGTATGAAATCAGCCTGTGCGGAAAGATTTACAAAGAATACAAGATTTTTGGCGGTTCTCATCACGATGCATTCGAGATGCCGGATGGAAACCTGCTGTGCTTAACCGAGGATCTGCGTTCCGATACGGTAGAAGATATGTGCGTTCTCATTGACAGGGAAACCGGCGCTATTTTAAAGACCTGGGATTACAAAGATGTGATTAAGCCAGGTTTAGGAAAGAGCGGAAGCTGGTCTGAACGAGACTGGTTCCACAACAACGCAGTCTGGTATGATGAACATACCAATTCCCTGACGTTTTCCGGCCGTCATGTAGACGCGATGATTAATCTTGATTTTGAAAGCGGAAAGCTGAACTGGATCATCGGGGATCCGGAAGGATGGCCGCAGGAGATGGTAGATAAATATTTCTTTAAGCCAATCGGCAACAACTTTGGCTGGCAGTATGAGCAGCACGCCTGCTTAATTACACCAGACGGCGACGTTATGTGCTTTGATAATCATCACTGGGGTTCCAAAAAGAAAGAAAAGTTCCTGGCAGCAAAGAACAATTACTCCAGAGGCGTCCGCTACCGCATCAATACCAAAGACATGACCATTGAGCAGGTATGGGAATACGGAAAAGACCTGGGAGCAGAATTTTTCTCTCCATATATTTCCAATGTAGAGTATTACGGAGAAGGCCACTATATGGTTCATTCCGGCGGTATCGCCTACAACAAAGACGGCGAAGTATCGGAAGCTCTGGGCGCATATGAGCCGCTGATGGGCGGAAGCATTGAGGCAATTACCGTGGAGATCTGCGATAACAAGCCGATGATGCGTCTCCATGCAAAGGGCAATTATTACCGTGCAGAAAAGATGAAGCTTTATGGTGAAAATGAAGTATTAGAATTAGGAAAAGGGCAGATCGTAGGCGAGCTGGGAGTAACGAAAGAGTTTGACACCGAAATTCCCGCAGAATATCATGGAGAACTGCTTCCAGATAAGTTTGCAGCAAGCATTGAGGAAGAGTTTGACCGGTTTACCTTCCATGCAACCTTTGAAAAAGGCCAGCTGGCAATGCTCCTTTGCGAACAGGGAGACGAAGTTCACCGCTACTATATCTCTACTGCGGCAAGCCCGTTAAAGGCAATGTGCTGCGGCAGCTTCTTGGAGTCTGACGAGCGTATTACGAAAACCAATGTCAACAAGATTGGCTTAAAAGGCGAGTATGATATCCGTGTCATTGTAGATGACAAGAAATACGACACCGGAATCAAGATTGTCTGCTGATGAAACGGAATAAACACAAATAGGGCCGTCCAAAATGGACGGCCCCGTTTTTTCGGATTAGGAAATTTCCTTCAGCGCTTTTTTAAACTGGTTGATAAACAGGACAACTGTAAAGATTACAGCAATGATGTCTGCTGCCGGTTCAGCCATATAGACTGCCATGGTCGGATTTTCCGGAAACAGTCTTGGCATAATGAAAATCAGCGGAATCAGAAGGATAAACTTTCTGGTAATTGCCACAGCGATAGAAGCCTTTGCATTGCCCAGAGCGGCAAAGGTAAGCTGACAGGCCATCTGGATACCGAAGATAAACAGGCAGGCCAGATAAATCCTCAGAGCAGTCTGGGTAAAGTCCAGAAGCTGGGCATCAGAGGTAAAGAGGGAGGCAAATGCCCTTGGGAATACCATAATGCAAACCCACAATAATACCGCATAAGAAAGACTGGATTTTAACAGCAGGGAGAACGCAGACTTTACTCTGGAGACATTTTTCGCTCCATAGTTATAGCTGATGATAGGCTGGGCGCCTTGTCCAAGTCCCTGGAGAGGAAGCATGGCGAACATCATAACGCTGGTTAAAATCGTCATAGCGCCTACGGCTACGTCTCCGCCGTATTTTAACAGAGAAGAGTTAAAACATACGGAGATGATACTTTCACTGGCCTGCATAATAAATCCGGACAATCCCAGGGTCAGGCTGGGAACCAGGATGGAGGCTTTTGGCATCAGGTGGCATCTGCGGATTCGCAGATTGGTCTTTTTTCCGAAGAGGAAGCAAAGAACCCAGATACAGGACAGAGCCTGGGAAAGGATAGTAGCCAGTGCGGCGCCCTTTACTCCCATATGGAAACCAAAAATCAGAATCGGATCCAGGACGATATTGGTAACGGCTCCAATCAATACGGACAGCATACCGGTTTTTGCAAATCCCTGGGCAGTAATAAATGCATTCATGCCAAGAGTCAGCTGGACGAAGATGGTTCCCAGCGCATAAATATTTAAATACTGGACGCCGTATTCGATGGTATTTTCACTGGCGCCGAAAGTTAAAAGCAGAGGGCGGTTCCAAAGCAGCAGGGCTGCAGTCAGGATAATCGATACGATAATCTGCAGGGTAAAACAGTTGCCCAGGGTTTTTTCAGCGGCATCCTTTTCGCCTTTTCCCATAAAGATAGAAGCTCTGGGCGCGCCGCCGTTGCCTACCAGGGCGGCAAAAGCAGATACAATCATAATAATCGGCATACAGACGCCGACGCCGGTCAGAGCCAGGGCGCCGACCTTAGGAATGTGGCCAATATAAATACGGTCAACCAGGTTATAAAGCATATTGATAATCTGGGCCGCTACGGTAGGAAGGGACAGACGAAGCAAAAGCCTGCCTACCGGTTCTGTGCCTAAAAAGTCTTTTTCATTTTTTGCATTCATGTAGTTTCTCTCCTTTTCATCGCAGATTTTGCGTTTTCCATCATACGGCAGTTGAACTGATGGTAGAGTTCCTTTTCCCCGTCTGAAAAACCGGTGAAAAGTTCGTCTTGAAATGCAGTTTTCTGTCTGGCCATGGTCTGGACAATAGGATCGGTCTTTTCCAGCAGGGCAAGATGAATCATGCGTCGGTCCGACTGATCGGGAATCCGTTTCAGCATTCCTTTTTGAATCAGGGATTCAACAGCCTGAGAAACGTTTCCTTTTGACAGCATCCGGAGTTCTACAATATCTCTGGCCGTATCTCTGCCAGGATTATTGTAGAGAAAGCTGATAATGTTGGCTTCTATCATGGTCAGCTGATAGGTTTCGCAGATTTCTTTCAGCATACTTTCGTGGAGTTTAATAATGCGGCGGAAGTACATTAAAAAATCAGTAGTCTGTGCCATAAATACCTCCTTTCACATGAGTACAGAATAGAACGGTTCTTTTTATAAAAGTTCTATAAAGAACTTATTTACAAAAGGTATTATACACGGATAAAAGGATTTGTCAATACGTCTTAAGAAGCGGCTTCCTGTGCAATAAAAAAAGCCGCCTAAAGGTGGGGGGACTTTTAGGCGGCATGGAACAGAGGATAGGTCTGTTCCAATATTATGGCAACAAAAGATTGACAGTAATCGAAATAAATAAAAATCTTTGGTTATTTTGTATACAGAATATACCATATTTTGGAAAATTAGACAAGACGATTTCTCGCATTTTTGATAAAATTGCAGCAGCAGAAGAGGAAAATTGAAAAATACTTGCGAGCGCAAATAAAATACCGTATAATAAACAGGAATGAACAAACACGAAGCAGGAGGTAAAAAAGTGGAGACCATTAAATGGTTATCGATAGCAGGCCGGTATACAAAAATGTATCTGGATAAACAGCTGGAACCGCTGGGGCTAAACAGCAGCCAGCATATGTTTGTAATAAAAATCTGCGAAGAGCCAGGCATTTCCCAGGAACGGCTGTTTTCTCTGATTTATCTGAACCCAAGCAACATTACCAGAGCCATTACCGCTCTGGAAAAACAGGGATTTCTGGTAAAGAGGCAAAATCCGGCCGACAGACGGACCTTCTTTCTGGATCCTACAGAAAAAGCCAGACAAACATACCCTGAGATAGTAAAGATTGCCGGCGGATGGTATGAAATGGCGCTGGAGGGCTTTACAGAAGAAGAAAAAGCTCTGTTTGACAGTCTGGCAAAAAAGGCTGGAAATAACCTTCTGAAAGAAATGTGTGAGGAAAAAGAGGAAAGGAAGAAAGAAGCACCATGAATGTAAGTCAACAAAAGAAAAATCCTCTGGGATATGAAAAACTGCCGAAACTTCTGGCAGGATATGCCATTCCCAGTATTATCGCCATGCTGGTCAGTTCCCTCTATAATATAGTGGATCAGATTTTTATCGGTCAGGGCGTCGGATACCTGGGAAATGCAGCTACGAACGTATCATTTCCGCTCAATACCATCTGCATGGCCATTGCCCTGTTAATCGGGATTGGCTGCGCCTCCGGATTTTCTCTGGAATTGGGAGCAGAAGAGCCGGAAAATGCAGCACGTTATGTAGGAACGGCTGTCAGCATGATGGCAGTCGCAGGCATTGCATACGTAGTGGTGGTCCAGATCTTTTTATATCCGCTGTTAAAAATGTTTGGAGCGACAGAGGCCATTATGCCTTATGCAGTCAGCTATACCAGAATTACTACATTGGGAATGCCATTTCTGATTGCTACCAATGGACTGAGCAACCTGGCGAGAGCCGATGGAAGTCCGAAATACTCCATGACCTGTATGCTGGTGGGAGCGGTTATCAACACCATTTTGGATCCGATTTTTATCTTTGTATTCCATATGGGAGTGGCGGGAGCCGCATGGGCGACCATTATTGGGCAAATCGTCTCCTTTGCAGTCGCATTCCGGTATTTATGGAAGTTCAAACACGTAACCTTAAAAAAAGAGTATTTCCGGCTGGATAAAAAGCGCTGTATGACCGTAGCGGGTCTGGGAATGAGCAGCAGTTTAAACCAGCTTGCCATAACCCTGGTACAGATTGTACTGAACAATACCCTCACATATTACGGGGCTATGTCCGTATATGGAAGCGAGATTCCGCTGGCAAGCTGCGGCATTGTAATGAAAACCAACGGAATTTTAATGGCAGTGATTATCGGCATCTGTCAGGGTTCCCAGCCGATTCTGGGCTTTAACTATGGGGCCGAACAGTACAAGCGGGTAAGGGAAGTGTTTAAGCTGGCAGTAACCTGTGCGCTCTGCGTGTCGGCGGTATGTTTTGTACTGTTCCAGTTTTTCCCAAGTTATATTATTTCCATATTTGGTTCCGGAGACGCCCAGTATATGGAATTTGCCGTAAAGTTTATGAGAACCTTTTTATTTATGGTCATCATAAACGGAGTGCAGATGTTAAGCTCCAGTATGTTTTCCGCCATTGGAGAACCTTTAAAGGGAGCGCTGCTGTCCCTGACCCGTCAGGTCTTCTTCCTGATTCCGCTGATTCTGATTCTTCCTCTGTTCTTTGGGATCGACGGAGCTTTGTATGCAGGACCAGCAGCCGATACCGCAGCATTTTTGCTGTCTGTCTATTTAGTAAGGCGGGAATTTAAAAAGATGCAATAAGGGCTTGCATTTTCTGACAGAAAGTGTTATGATGAACACGATAACATGATGATGAATGGCTGAGAGAGTGGGCGTAAGTCCACTCTTTCCGTTTTGTCTAGCCATCAAAACGGAGGAATGCCAGGCTGCTAAGAAAGGTGGTGCGAGATGAGCAAGAAAGAACAGTATGAGGCGAGAACCGAAGAGTACCTTCTCCCGTTAATGAAAGAGCACAATTTTGAGCTGGTGGATGTAGAATACGTAAAAGAAGCCGGCACCTGGTATCTGCGTGCTTATATCGATAAAGAAGGCGGTATCACAGTAGATGACTGCGAAGTTATTAACCGGAAGCTTAGCGACTGGCTGGATGAAGAAGACTTTATCGAGGAAAGCTATATTTTAGAGGTCAGTTCCCCTGGGCTTGGAAGACCTTTAAAGAAAGAAAAAGATTTTGTCAGAAGCATTGGAAAAGAAGTAGATGTAAAGCTGTACAAGGCGCTGAACAAACAAAAGGACTATACCGGCGTGCTGGAGGCATATGATAAAGATACCGTTACCTTAGGGATGGAAGACGGAAGCCAGATTGTATTCAACAGACCGGATATTGCATTGATTCGATTAGCTTTTGATTTTTAATGGAGAAGGATCATTAGGAGGATAACCATGAATAAGGAACTGTTATTGGCACTGGAGATGCTGGAAAAGGAGAAAAATATCAGCAAGGACGTATTATTAGAAGCAATTGAAAATTCCCTGCTGACTGCCTGCAAGAATCATTTTGGAAAGGCAGATAACGTAAAGGTTACCATTAATCCAAATACCTGTGATTTTTCCGTGTATGCGGAGAAAGAAGTCGTGGAGGAAGTTGAAGATTCCATGCTTCAGATCAGCCTGGCAGAGGCCAGAATGAGAGATCCCAGATATGTAATCGGAGACATTGTCCAGGTACCGATTGAGTCTAAGAACTTTGGCCGTATTGCAACCCAGAATGCAAAGAACGTCATTCTGCAGAAGATCAGGGAAGAAGAGCGCAAGGTGCTGTATAACGATTACTACAGCAAAGAAAAAGACGTGGTAACCGGTATTGTCCAGAAGAACCTGGGCAGAAACATCAGCATCAACTTAGGCAAGGTAGATGCTATTTTAAATGAAAGCGAACAGGTAAAGGGAGAAGTGCTGCTTCCGACAGAGAAAATAAAAGTTTATATTCTGGAAGTAAAAGACACGCCAAAGGGACCGAGAGTTTCCGTATCCCGTACCCATCCAGATCTGGTAAAGCGTCTGTTTGAATCAGAAGTAGCAGAAGTCAGCGACGGTACCGTAGAGATTAAGGCCATTGCAAGAGAGGCCGGATCCCGTACCAAGATCGCAGTCTGCTCCCACGATCCAAACGTAGATCCGGTAGGAGCCTGCGTTGGTTTAAACGGCGCCAGAGTCAATGCAGTAGTAGAGGAACTGAAGGGAGAGAAGATTGATATCATCAACTGGGACGACAATGCCGCATTATTGATTGAAAATGCATTAAGTCCTGCAAAGGTCATCTGCGTAGTAGCAGATGAAGACGAAAGAGAAGCCCAGGTTATCGTTCCGGATTACCAGTTATCTTTGGCAATCGGTAAGGAAGGACAGAACGCCAGACTGGCTGCCCGCCTGACCGGATATAAGATTGACATTAAGAGCGAGACCCAGGCAAAGGAATCCGGTCTGTTTGAAGAAATGGGCATTGAATATCAGGAAGATATGGAAGACATGGAAAGCAGCTACCAGGAAGACTATCAGGAAGGTTCCCAGGAAGCAGAAGAAACCAGCGAGGAATAACAAGGAGTGGTAAAGTGAGTACAGCAAAGAAGGTACCTTTACGGCAGTGTATCGGCTGCGGATGCAGCAAAAATAAAAAAGAAATGATTCGGGTTTTAAAAACGCCGGAAGGGGAATTCACCATAGATGCAACCGGCCGCAAAAATGGAAGGGGCGCATATCTGTGCCCGTCTATGGAGTGTTTGGAACGGGCAGTAAAAGGAAAGGGCTTAGAGCGCTCCTTTAAGATGGCAATTCCAAAAGAAGTATATGAAAACCTGAAAAAGGAGATGGAAGAGCTTGGATAACAGACAGAAGGTGTTAAACCTGATTGGCCTTGCGACCAAGGCCGGCAAAACCGCCAGTGGAGAGTTTTCTACAGAAAAGGCGGTAAAAACCGGCAAAGCGAGCCTGGTAATTGTATCGGAAGAAGCATCGGATAATACGAAAAAGATGTTTTCAAATATGTGTACTTACTATAAAGTGCCTCTTTATATGCTTGGTGAAAAGGAAGAGCTTGGTCACGCCATGGGCAAGGAGATGCGGGCATCTTTAGCCATATTGGACGAGGGCCTTGCGAAGGCCGTGGAGAAACAGATGAAACTGATAGGAGGTAGTGAGCATGAGAGTAAATGAATTAGCAAAGGAAGTAGGAAAAACTCCCAGAGAAGTAATGGATCTGCTGGAGAAAAATCATATTAAAAAAAGCGCACTGTCAGGACTGACCAGCGAGGAAGAAAGACTGGTAAGAAGCCTGACAGAGCCGAAAAAGGAGGAAGCTGTGGCAGAAGGAGCTGGCCATAAAAAGAAAGTAGTAGCAGTATATCGTCCCCAGAATTCCCAGCAGTTAAAGAACCGTCCGGCTTCCCAGAAAAATACCGGCGCTTCCCGTCCTGCCGGCAAACCGGCTGAGGCGGCAAAGACAGAAGAACCGGTAAAGAGCCAGGAGATTCCGGCGGCGAAGCCTGCAGAAGCAGTGCAGGAACCAGTTTTAACTCCGGCCAATTCTACAGAGCGCAGCGCTCAGGCAAGAGACGGCCAGAGAGAGAACCGTCAGGGAGGATTTAACCGAGACGGACAGGGAAACCGCCAGGGAGGATTTAACCGAGACGGCCAGAGAGAGAACCGCCAGGGAAGCTTTAACCGAGATGGACAGGGAAACCGCCAGGGAGGATTTAACCGAGACGGCCAGAGAGAGAACCGTCAGGGAGGATTTAACCGAGACGGTCAGGGAAACCGCCAGGGAGGATTTAACCGAGATGGCCAGGGAAACCGCCAGGGAGGATTTAACCGAGACGGCCAGGGAAACCGCCAGGGAGGATTTAACCGAGATGGACAGGGAAACCGTCAGGGAGGATTTAACCGAGACGGTCAGGGAAGCCGTCAGGGAGGAGCCGGAAGAAGCCAGTCCAGCAAGTCATCCTTTGACGCTCCGGTACAGACCAAGCCGTCCAGCAACCGTCAGAATAAGAATGCCCATAAGAACGACCGCTTTGATAAGAGAGACAGAGTGGAAGACGGAAAGGCAAAATCCGGCTTAAAGGGCGGAAAGCCTCAGAAGGGCGCATTTATCATGCCGGTTAAGAAAGAAGAAGCAAAGGTAGAGACCGTAAAAGTAATTACCCTTCCAGACACCATTACCATTCGGGATCTGGCAGATAAGATGAAGCTTCAGCCGTCTGCGATTGTAAAGAAGTTATTCCTTCAGGGCAAGATGGTAACGGTAAACCAGGAAGTGGATTATGAGCAGGCAGAAGAGATTGCAATGGAATTTGACGTTCTCTGCGAGAAAGAAGAAAAGGTTGATGTTATTGCAGAACTTCTGAAAGAGGAAGAGGATGCAGAAGAAACCTTAGTAACTAGACCTCCGGTTGTCTGCGTTATGGGTCACGTTGACCACGGTAAGACGTCCCTTCTGGATGCAATCCGCAAGAGCAACGTAACTGCCAGAGAGGCCGGCGGCATTACCCAGCACATTGGCGCTTATGTAGTAGAGATTAACGGACAGAAGATTACCTTCTTAGATACCCCTGGACATGAGGCATTTACTGCTATGCGTATGAGAGGCGCTCAGTCTACCGATATTGCAGTATTGGTAGTTGCAGCCGACGACGGCGTCATGCCGCAGACGGTTGAGGCAATCAACCACGCGAAGGCAGCAGGCGTTGAGATCATTGTTGCAATCAACAAGATTGATAAGCCAAGCGCCAATATCGACCGAGTAAAACAGGAGCTTTCCGAATACGAACTGATTCCGGAAGACTGGGGCGGCACGACGGTATGCGTACCGGTTTCCGCACATACCCAGGCCGGTATTAAGGAATTACTGGAAATGATCCTTCTTACTGCAGAAGTAAAGGAATTAAAGGCAAATCCAAACCGGAATGCGCGAGGCATCATCATCGAGGCAGAGCTTGATAAGGGCAAAGGACCGGTTGCAACTGTTCTGGTACAGAAAGGTACCCTCCATGTAGGCGACATTGTAGCCTGCGGCGCCTGCTACGGAAAAGTTCGCGCTATGATGGACGATAAGGGACGGAGAGTAAAAGAAGCAGGCCCATCTACTCCGGTAGAGATTTTAGGCTTAAACGACGTTCCAAATGCAGGAGAGATTTTAGTCAATACCGTTAACGAGAAGGAAGCAAGAAGCTTTGCCGAGACATTTATTTCTGAAGGCAAAAACAAACTGATTGAAGATACCAAAGCAAAACTGTCTCTGGATGATCTGTTCAGCCAGATTCAGGCAGGCAATATTAAGGAACTTCCAATTATCATCAAGGCAGACGTACAGGGGTCTGTAGAAGCTGTAAAACAGAGCTTAGTAAAGCTTTCCAATGAAGAAGTTGCAGTGAAGGTAATTCACGGCGGCGTCGGCGCAATCAACGAGTCCGACGTATCCCTGGCATCTGCATCCAACGCCATTATTATCGGCTTTAACGTAAGACCGGATGCAACCGCAAAATCGATTGCGGATCGGGAGAAAGTAGACGTTCGCCTGTATAAGGTTATTTACCAGGCAATCGAAGACGTAGAAGCAGCGATGAAGGGTATGTTAGACCCGATCTTCGAAGAAAAGGTAATCGGCCATGCAGTTGTCCGCCAGACCTTTAAGGCTTCCGGCGTCGGCACCATTGCAGGATCCTACGTATTAGACGGAAAGTTTACCAGAGGATGCAAGGCGCGTATTACCAGAGACGGAGTACAGCTCTTTGACGGCGATCTGGCTTCCTTAAAGCGTTTCAAGGATGATGTAAAGGAAGTTGCTACCGGCTATGAGTGCGGTCTGGTATTCGATAAGTTCAACGACCTTCAGGAAGACGATATGATTGAAGCATACACCATGGTAGAAGTGCCGAGATAGGTTCCAGCTTCATGCGGGGCGGAACCTTAGGCAAAGACCGTTTCAGCAAATAGAAAGCGAGGAGCAATATGCGTAAAAACAGCATTAAGAATACAAGAATCAATATGGAAGTACAGCGTGAGCTCAGCGAGATTATCCGCGGGGAGGTAAAAGACCCGCGGATCCATCCCATGACAACCGTAGTTTCCGTAGAAGTAACTCCGGATTTAAAATACTGCAAGGCGTATATCAGCGTTCTTGGAGAGGAAGAATCCGCAAAAGCAACCATTCAGGGATTAAAGAGCGCAGAGGGCTACATCCGCAGGGAGCTGGCCCGCAGAGTGAATCTGCGCAATACCCCTGAGATTAAGTTTATTCTGGATCAGTCCATTGAATACGGCGTCGCAATGTCCCATCTCATTGATGAGGTAACCAAAGATTTATAAGCTGTCATATTGGGAAAGGAGAGAGACATGAGCGAATTGAAACAGGCCCTGGAAGGGGTAAAAACGGCCGTGATCCTGGGACACGTCCGTCCAGACGGAGATTGTTTTGGCGCGTGTCTGGGACTTTACAATTATCTGGATACCGCCTTCCCCCAGATCGAAACCGATCTGTATCTGGAAGAAAAAGTAGAAAAGTTTTCTTACATGAAGCACTTTGATAAGATTCAGACAGAAAAAACGGGAAAAGTCTATGATCTGTGTATCTGTCTGGATGCAAGCGACATGGAAAGACTGGGAGAGTTTGCCGGATATCTGGTAAGCAGCACAGACAGCATCTGTCTGGATCATCACATTACCAATACCGGATATGCCAGGACAAACGTGGTAGATTCTTCTGCCAGCGCAACCTGTGAAGTGCTTTACGGCCAGCTGGAGGAGGATAAGATTACCAAAGAGACGGCAGAATGTCTCTACACAGGAATCATTCACGATACCGGCGTGTTTAAGCACAGCAATACCACCAGCAGAACCATGGCCATTGCCGGAAAGCTGATGGATAAGGGAATTGATTTTGGAACCATTATTGACGGGACATTTTACAAAAAGACCTATGTTCAGAACCAGATTTTAGGAAGGGCTTTGATGGAAAGCATCCGGTTTCTGGACGGCAGATGCATTGTCAGCGTGGTACGGGCAAAAGACATGGAATTTTACGGGGTAACCAGCAAGGATTTAGACGGAATCGTGGATCAGCTGCGGATTACAGAAGGCGTGGAGTGCGCCATTTTTATGTATGAGACGGGCATTCATGAATTCAAAATCAGTATGCGTTCCAACAGCTGTCTGGATGTCAGCAAAATCGCCCAGTATTTCGGCGGCGGCGGCCATGTAAAAGCAGCCGGCTGTACCATGTCCGGAAATCTGTATGATGTGATCAACAATTTGTCCCTGCATATTGAAAAACAGTTGGAGAGCATTCCATGTATCACGGAGTAATCAATGTATATAAAGAGGCGGGCTATACCTCCCATGACGTAGTAGCCCGTCTCAGGGGAATTTTAAAACAGAAAAAAATCGGACACACAGGCACCCTGGATCCAGCAGCGCAAGGGGTGCTGCCTGTGTGTTTAGGACAGGCAACCAGATTGTGCGATATGCTGACTGACAAGTCCAAGACGTATGAAGCAGTCATGCTTTTAGGAACCGTTACGGATACCCAGGATACCACAGGAACGGTTCTGGAGACCCATCCGGTTACTGTTTCAGAGGAAGAAGTCCGAAAGGCAGCGGAAAGCTTTATCGGGGATTACAGCCAGGTTCCGCCTATGTATTCCGCTTTAAAGGTAGACGGCAAAAAGCTGTATGAACTGGCCAGGGCAGGCAAAGAGGTAGAACGGGCGGCAAGGCCGGTAAAGATTTTAAGTCTTGTTGTTACCCGTATAGAGCTTCCAAGAGTCTGGATGCAGGTAAGCTGTTCCAAGGGAACCTATATCCGCACCCTTTGCAGCGATATTGGAGAAAAACTGGGCTGCGGCGGCTGTATGGAAGCTCTTGTGCGGACCCAGGTAGAGCGGTTTGTGAAAGAAGAAGCCATGACCCTGGACGAGATCGAGACAGCCAGAGATGAGGGAATACTAACAGAAAAAATCGTTCCGATAGAGGAAATGTTTTCCGCATATCCGGCGGCAGCGGTCATACCGGAAGCAGACAGTCTGGTAAAAAACGGCAATCCGTTAAAACCAGAAGAACTTTGCCTGGGAGAAAGCCAGGCAGAAACCATACGGGTTTATGACAGTACCGGACATTTTATGGGAATTTACCGGTATGAAGCAGAAAGACAGTTTTTTAAGCCATGGAAAATGTTTTTAAATCCAGAGGCATAATACAGCAGATACTGGCTTTTGCATAAGGATGCCAGACAGGAAGGACCAGGAATACTTCATGGAGTACATCACAGGAAGAAAAAAATTTCAGATAGAAGAGCCTACAGTCGTCAGCATTGGCAAGTTTGACGGCCGTCACAGGGGACATCAGAAGCTGATGTCTGCCATGCGCCGGCTGGCAGAGCAGAATCATTGGAAAACAGCAGTGTTTACCTTTGCAACAGCGCCTGCAGCCGTAGTGGGAGAGCGCCCCTTAAAGGTCATTACTACCAACGAAGAGCGGCGGACCAATCTGGAGAAAAGCGGGATTGACTATTTAGTGGAATACCCCTTTGACAGCCAGTCCTCCCATATGGAGCCGGAAGAATTTGTCAGCCGGATCCTGGCAGGTCAGATGAATGCGAAAGCAATCGTAGCAGGAACGGACTGCGGATTTGGATATAAACGGGCCGGAAATGCAGAGCTTTTAAAGAAACTGGCGTCCAGGTACGGCTACCAGGCAGAAATTATTGAAAAAGAACAGGACTGCCATAGAGACATCAGCAGCACCTATGTAAAGGAAATGCTGGACAAGGGAGAGATTGAAAAAGCCAACCGGCTTTTGGGAGAACCCTATTCCATCCATGGAATCGTGGTTCACGGCAACGGAATCGGAGGAAGCCGTCTGGGCTTTCCGACTGCAAACCTGCTGCCTCCTCCGGAAAAATATCTTCCGGCTTTTGGCGTTTATATTTCCAGCGTCACTGCAGGAGGAAAAATTTACGGAGGAGTTACCAATATTGGAAGGAAACCGACTATTACCGGAGACAATCCGGTAGGGGCAGAGACCTTTCTTTTAGACTACGAAGGCGATCTTTACGGACAGTATATCGAAGTCCGGCTGTTTTCACAGATCCGTCCGGAAAAGAAATTTCATACAATGGAAGAACTGAAAGCACAGATTGAAAAGGACAAGGAACAGGCTCAGGCTTATTGGACAGGAAGCCTGGCTCCGGTCTGATGCTGTTTGGGACAGAATTTCTGGTACAGTTCTTTGGGAGAAATGCCATACTCTTTTTTAAACGCGCGATAGAAGGTAGTATAGTCAGAAAAACCGCATTGCTGACACACCTGCTGGACGGGCTGGCCGGAGAGTATGGCATTTTTGCAGGCCTGAACCCGCTTTTTTAAAATGTACTGGTGCAGGGAAATTCCCATATTGTCTTTAAAAATATGGGAAATGTGGTATTTGCTGACAAAGAAAAAGGATGCCAGCCGATCCAGGCTTAAATCTTCGTCCAGATGCTGGTCGATGTAATCGCAGAGATTGATATAAAGCCCATTTTCGTAGACAGTCGTTTTCTGATGTACGCGGTCGTAGAGGATCCGGTTCAGCTTTAAGAGAAAAGAAAACAGCATCAGCCGGATGGAAGTATCCCGAAACGGGCGGTCCGAGCCATATTCTACCAGAAGATCCGTCAGACGGCCGGTTAATTCCTGGCAGAGAAGAAAATCTGTGGGAAACCGGTAGATCTGGTGGTCTCTGGCGTAATCCAGGCCATAGGTCAAGTCTGGGCTCTGGAGACGGGCAGTTTCCAGAAAATCAGGACTGAACCACAAAACGTATCTCCGGTAATTTTTGCAGGAAGGCCCGAACAAAGGGCGGTGGGAAAGGCCTGGGGGAATCAGCAGACAGTCGCCGCAGGTCAGAAGAAACGGCTCTCCTCCGATTTCATAGGTAACGTCCCCTTCCAGAAAAAAGTACAGTTCATAGAAGTCGTGGGTGTGAAGGGCTACTTTTCCGAGAGAAGTATGGGAATCGCTGTAATAAAACAATTCAAATTCCTGACTGTCCATATACTGCCTGGTAATAAACTCCATAGGGATTTGCTTTTTCATAAGGCCTCCTGGTTCTGATTGTGTTTTTATTATACAGGGGAACCGCAACTTTTGCAATGTATATCACAAGGTTCCCTATAGTATTCAGACGGATTCCTGTTATAATAGGCATCAATAAGAACGAAACAAGCGAAGGGAGAACGACAATGGGAGTATTTGGCACAGACTTAACTGGAAAAGTATTGGTAATTACAGGGGCAGGCGGAGTAATCTGCGGTTCTCTGGCGCACACACTGGCAAAAGCAGGAGCAAAGGTTGCGCTTCTTGATTTAAACCTGGAGGCCGCCCAGGCCCAGGCAGACGCCATTACCGCAGACGGCTTCACTGCAAAGGGCTACAAGTGCAATGTATTAGAAAAAGAAAGCCTGGAAGAGGTTCATGCAGAAATTTTAAAAGACTTTGGCCCATGCGACATTCTGGTCAACGGAGCAGGCGGCAACAACGCCAGAGCCAATACTACAAAAGAATATTTTGAAATCGGCGACATCGAAGGAGATACGGTATCGTTCTTTGATCTGGACCAGAAGGGCGTAGAGTTTGTATTTAACTTAAACTTTATCGGAACCCTGCTTCCCAGCCAGGTATTTGCAAAAGACATGATTGGCAGAGAGGGCTGCAATATTTTAAACATTTCCTCCATGAACGCATACACCCCTCTGACCAAGATTCCGGCTTACAGCGGCGCGAAAGCGGCAGTGAGCAACTTTACCCAGTGGCTGGCCGTTCATTTTTCTAAGGTGGGAATCCGTGTCAATGCCATTGCGCCTGGATTTTTCGTAACCAAGCAGAACGAAAGACTGCTCTTTAACGAGGACGGAACCCCTACCGCAAGAACTGCAAAGATTCTGGCGGCAACCCCAATGGATCGTTTTGGCGAGGTCAGCGAATTAGACGGAGCAGCCTTATTCCTGTTAAATAATGAGGCAGCCAGCTTTATTACCGGAACGGTAATCCCGATTGACGGCGGTTTTTCCGCTTACTCAGGAGTATAAAATTTCATAAAGCATCAGAAAAAGCAGACGCCTTCCCGCATCAAAGCCGGAAGGCGTTTTTTCGATCTTGCCATCCGGATGGATTTGGGGCTATAATAACACAGAAAGAATTGGTTTTATTACTATTTTTGAGGTGCTGTATGTGTAAACTGGTTAAAAAAATCTGGTATTCGATTTCCCTGCAGCAAAAACTACTGGCCTTTGCCAGCATTGTGACAGTGGTACTGGTAGTTTCTTCTTTCTTTAATTTCAAATTGGTGGAATTTTCAATCGACGGATTCAGCGACATATTAAATGATAATGCCAGGTGCGGCGCCTTTCTGGAAGCGATGGAAGGAGAACGGGATGCTTTTCAGACCATGATGCGGGAAGGCACTGGAGAGAGCAGACACGCTTATGAAAAAGCGATCCAGGAAACAAAGAAAAGCGTTCTGGCCCTTCCGTATTCGTACCAGACCATTGGAAGCCGCCGGTATGCCAGAACCTGGTCTATTAAAAACGCCTATGAAACTTACAGCATCCTCAGGGATCAGCTGGTTTCCATGGGAACCTCAGATCCGGATTATGTGGAACGGCTGTACTGGATTTACGATATACAGGATTATCTGGTGCTGTACGGAAACCGCCTGATTCAGGAGACGTTAAATCAGGGAAATGTCAGCTATCAGGAAAAGGCAGGCCGTTTTTCGGCCCTTCCGTATGGACTTCTGATTGTTTCCGGCATCATGCTGGGAGCGATTTTATGGCTGACAAAAGTGCTCTCTGACACAATGGTAGATCCGGTTTTGAAGCTTTCCAAAAGCTCTGCCCGCATTGAGTCCGGAGATTTTTCAGAAGAAGATGTAGAAATTAAAAATCAGGATGAGATGGGACAGCTGGTTCGGAATTTTAACCGGATGAAGCACGCCATGGAGGAACACATCCACACCCTTCAGGAGAAAAACGAGATGTCCAGCCGCCTTCATCGGGAAGAAGTAGAACGGATCGAGACGGAGAAGCGACTGGA
Source organism: uncultured Clostridium sp. (assembly GCA_900542035.1). Classification (GTDB taxonomy): domain Bacteria; phylum Bacillota; class Clostridia; order Lachnospirales; family Lachnospiraceae; genus UMGS1370. The sequence continues at coordinate 30,090 of UQMJ01000003.1, read as the reverse complement.
GGCCGCCAGAATGGAGCTGTTAAAAAGCCAGATCAATCCCCATTTTTTGTTTAATACCCTGAGTATGATTGCGTGTATGGCGAAGTTAGAAGAAGCAGAAACCACAGAAAAAATGATTACCAGCATGAGCAGCCTGTTCCGCTATAATTTAAAGACGTCGGAACAGATCGTGGCGCTAAAGCAGGAGCTGGATGTGGTGCAGAATTATATTTATATCCAGAAAATGCGGTTTGGAAGCAGGGTTGCTTATGAGACCGATATCCGGACAGACGCAGGGCGCATCCGGATTCCGGCTTTTACCATGCAGCCCATTGTGGAAAACGCCATTATCCATGGACTTTCCAAAAAGGAAGCCGGAGGAAGGATTATCGTCAGGGCCTGGGAACGGGAAAACCAGGTTGTTATCTCTGTGGCAGACAATGGGCTGGGAATGGACAGCCAGAGACTGAGGGAGCTGCAGGATGGACTAAAAGGAGGAAAAACGGCCAAAGTAGGAATCGGACTGGGAAATATTTCCAAAAGGATTCACAATATGTACCAGCGTGGAAACGTGCAAATCTATAGTACAGAAGGCCGCGGCACAGTCATACAGATGGTAATTCCGCAGGATGAAGAACCCAAAATGTGGTAGTGGGAAAGGAGAAGACATGGTTTCAGTATTAATTGCAGATGATGAGGCAATCGAGAGGGCAGTGTTAAAAAAGACGCTGCTTAAAAATCTGGGAGACCGGTGCAGATTGTTTGAGGCAGAAAATGGACGGCAGGTGCTGGAATTATATGAAAAGGAAAAATTCCAGATAGCCATTCTGGATATCGAAATGCCAGGAATCAGCGGAATCCAGGCAGCAGAGCAGATCCGGAACCAGGACAAGGAGTGCTGCATCATTTTTCTGACTGCATTTGACGAATTTTCGTATGCGAAAAAGGCCATTACTGTGCGGGCTCTGGACTATCTGCTAAAGCCGTTTAATGAGCATGAGCTGCTTTTGGTAATGGAGGAAGCCCTGCGGATTGCAGAAACCAGGAACGGACAGGAAGAAAGAAAAGAGGATCTTCATTATGAGGAGGAATCCTGGCAGGATGGTCTGGAGGAAAACGGGGATCTGAACGACGGGCGGCAGAATAAAGTGGCCCAGTTGATGGAGGAATATATTGAGGCAAATTACCAGTACGATATTTCCATGCAGGATGCGGCAAAGGCCCTGAATTATTCGGAAACGTATTTCAGCAAGCTGTTTAAGCAGTGTTTCCAGAAAAACTTTACGACCTATCTGACCGAGTATCGGGTGGAGGAGGCCAAGAAGCAGCTTCAGCAGCCTACGGTAAACGTAAAAGACGTAGGAAAGGCAGTGGGGTATGGGGATTCCAATTACTTTACAAAAGTGTTCCGCAGAATTACCGGCATGAGCCCCACAGAATACAGAACGTCAATTTTTCGGGAAGAATAAGAGCTCCTTTTGGGGGCTCTTGTTCTTTTTGCACAAAAAAGTCGTGCAAGTAGCCAAAAAAATACTATCATTCACAAAAAATTACGGTTTAAAATCATTTTGGAAACGTCTATAATTAAGACAGCGTTAAGAAAATGAAAAAATTATTAAAAACGCGTAAAAAAGGAGGAAACAAGATATGAAAAAAAGATGGTTATCTGCACTGCTTTGTACAGCAATGGTAGCTGGATCCATGGCTGGCTGTGGATTAAAGTCCCCAGAGACTGCAACTACTGCTGCTCCAGCTGCAACAGAGGCTCCGGCTGAGACCAAGGCTGAGGAAACAGAAGCAGCAAAGGACACGGAGGCTGAGAAGGAAACTGAGACAGAGAAAGAAGCTGCAAATGTACCAGATGCTTCCGGTGATCCAGAGGTAACTTTAGTATATGCAGAGGTAAACCCATTGGATACAATCGTTGGACAGACTGATACTGCATTTAAAGAGAAGGTAGAAGAGCTTTCTGGCGGTTCTATTAAAGTAGATCTTCAGGCAAGCGGCGTTTTAGGTGCAGAGGGAGACATCCTGGATGCAATGGTAGGACACAGCGGCACTGTTGATATGGCACGTCTGTCCGTATCTTCTTTAACTAATTACGGTGCAACAAAGGCAGGATTACTCGCCCTTCCATATGTTTTCTCCAGCCGTGAGCATTTCTGGAATTTTGCAAAGAGCGATGTAGCAGCCCAGTTCTTATCTGAGACTGAAGACTTAGGCCTTGGCATTAAGGGCTTAACCTACGGCGAAGAAGGTTTCCGTCACTTCTTTACTGCTGATCCAGTTGCAAGCCTGGAAGACTTAAAGGGACTGAAACTTCGCGTTTCTTCTGACCCTGTAATGGTAGGTACTGTAGAAAGCTTTGGCGCAAGCGCAACAGTAATCGCATTTACAGAATTATATTCCGCACTGCAGGCCGGCGTTGTAGACGGTGCAGAGCAGCCAATCGCAAACTATAAGTCCAACGCATTCCCAGAGGTTGCTCCAAACCTGATTCTGGATGGCCATCAGTTAGGTCTGATTGAGATTGTAATTACAGAAGATGCATGGAACAAACTGACCGAAGCACAGCAGGCTTGCGTAGTAGAAGCTGCTAAATACGCAGCAGATTTCAACGCAGAACTGTCTGAGAGCGAAGAGAAGAAAGTTCTGGAAGAGTTAAAGACTTCTGGTGTTAACGTAGTAGAAGTTGAGGACAAGACTCCATGGCAGGATGCTGTGAAGGATGTTGTTGCAAACGCTATTAAGGGCCAGGAAGATCTGTATCAGCAGATTCTTGATTGCGACAAATAAGAGATGGTTGGATGCGGGTACAGAAAAAAAGAAGTTTCTGTACCCGTTTTTTGAAAGGGGAAACGGTATGCCGACAATTTTTGAAAAAATTGATAAAATAAAGCCAGCATATGACTTGACATACAAATTTGTACTATTTATTTGTAAAATTCTTCTGATTCTGGATATTGTCATTACCAGTGTGGCAGTTGCTGGCCGTTATATTCCATTTATTCCGGATCCATCCTGGAGTGAAGAAGTGGTATTAACATTTATGTCCTATATGGCAGTACTTTCAGCTGCTCTTGCAATCAGAAGAGGCGCTCATATCCGTATGACAGCGTTTGACAGATACCTGCCGAAAAAGCTGGTTTTGAGCCTGGATATTTTAGCAGACTTAGCAGTGCTGGCCCTGGCTCTGGTTATGATTGTAGTAGGCTGGAGCTATGCGACTGGTCTTGGTGCAAAAGGATTCTACACAAGTATTCCATGGCTTTCTAAGTTCTGGATGTATTTCCCAGTTCCGTTAGCTGGCGTGGCAATGTTAGTATTTGAGATAGAGTCTCTTTACAACCACGTGAAAAGTTTAGTCTTAAAGGAGGACAAGTAATGAGCGAGAGCATGGCAATTTTGATTTTGTTAGGAAGCTTCTTTGTTATGATCTTCCTGCGTTTCCCAATTGCATACGCAGTTGCCCTTTCTTCTATTTTGTGCCTGTTGTCCCAGGGTCTTCCCTTGACGACAATTTGCCAGCAGATGGTAAAGGGCATTAACTCTTTCAGCTTAATGGCAGTACCATTCTTCATTACAATGGGATGTCTGATGGGCAGCGGCGGTATTTCTGAAAAGCTGATTGCTCTGGCAAATGCCTGCGTAGGCTGGATGCGAGGCGGTATGGCGATGGTAAACATCGTTGCTTCTTATTTCTTCGGCGGTATTTCCGGATCTGCAGCAGCAGATACTGCTTCTCTGGGCTCTCTTCTGATTCCCATGATGGTAGACCAGGGATATGACGACGACTTCTCTACAGCGGTTACCATTACCTCTTCCTGTGAGGGTCTTCTGGTTCCGCCAAGCCATAACATGGTTATTTATGCAACTACAGCTGGCGGCATTTCCGTAGGAAGTTTATTCCTGGCAGGTTATGTACCAGGCGCAGTACTGGCGCTTTCCTTGATGATTGGATCTTACATTATTTCTGTAAAGAGAAATTATCCAAAGGGTGAAAAATTCAGCGTTAAGAACTTATTAAAGCAGCTGATCATTTCTTTCTGGGCTTTGGCAGCTATTCTGATTGTTGTAGTAGGCGTTGTATGCGGTGTATTTACTGCAACGGAATCTGCTGCAATTGCTGTTATTTATAGTTTATTAGTCAGCGTATTTATTTACAAAGGTCTGGACTGGAAAGGCGTCTGGAGAGTATTAGGCGATTGTGTAGATACTTTATCAATTGTTTTAATTCTGATTGCAACTTCCAGTATTTTTGGTTTCTGCCTGACCCGTCTTCATGTGCCGGATATGGCAGCAAAGGCAATTATTGGTCTGACAGACAACCCGATTCTGATTGCTCTTTTACTGAATGCAATTCTGCTGGCATTAGGATGCATCATGGATATGTCTCCAATTATCCTGATTGCAACCCCTATTTTGCTTCCAATTGCAGAATCCATCGGTATTGACCCGATTCAGTTTGGTATTATTGTAATCTTAAACTGTGGTATCGGACTTCTGACGCCTCCAGTAGGATCTGTACTATTTATTGGATCTGCGGTGGCAAAGATTCCTATGGAAAAGGTAGTAAAGGCAACACTGCCATTCTATATTTGCATGATTATTACATTGCTGCTGGTTACCTTTGTTCCGGCAATTAGTTTATTTGTTCCAGCCATGTTTGGCTAAATATATGTGAAAGAAGAGAGAAAGGGGTGCGGATTGATGCACCCCTTTTGTGGAGGAAAAAACGTGATAAAAACGATTCAAACTCCCTATGGGGGAAACTTGGATATTTATCCGGAACAGGAAGGTGCAAAGAAAGAATTGGTACTTATTTGTCCTGGAGGCGGATATAGCTTTTTATCTCCTAGGGAAGGAAAGCCGGTAGCAGAGGCTTTCCTGGAAAACGGATACCAGGCAGCAGTGCTGAATTACTGTCTAGAAAAGCTAGTTCATGGAACTAGGCCGTTAAAAGAACTGGCTTGGTGTGTTCGTTGGCTTCGAAAGGATCCATATTGGAAAGAACGGTGCCATAAAATTTGGTTGGCAGGTTTTTCGGCAGGGGGACATCTAGCTGCTAGCCTGGGAGTTCTTTGGAATGAGGATTCTGTTTTCACAAAAGAAGAGCAGATGTTTAATCGTCCTGATGGGCTGATTTTAGGTTATCCGGTTATTTCGATGGGACAGTACGGGCATCCAGGTTCCGTCCGCCGTCTAACCGGCGGAGATGAGAATTTTAGGACATTGTTTTCTCTGGAAGAAAGAGATTTGTCAAAGACAGCACCAGTATTTTTATGGAATACCCAGACGGATGAGAAAGTTTCTGCAGCTAATTCCCTTCTGTTTGCCCAAAAGCTGACCATGGATGGTGTACGGTGTGAATACCATATGTTTCATAGGGGACTTCATGGAATGAGCTTGGCCACGGCTGAGGTAGAATCAGAAGAGGAAAACCTGCACCCAGATGCTCACATTGCCCACTGGCTGGATTTGTGTCTGGAATGGATGAAGGAAGGAGAAAAATAATATGCAAAAATCACTAACAAACGGTCAGATGCTGGTCAGCGGATGCGCCGACCGAGACGCCTATGATACCCAGCTTTTATATTTTACCTGTTCCTCTCTGGGCAGAGACGACAGAAGAATTTATCTGCTCAGCGACCGGAACGGTTCTCCCAATGTGGTGGTAAAAGACCTTTCTACAGGGGAAGAACGGATTCTGACAGACAATCAAAAGGGAACCCTGAAAAGTTATGTCTATTTTGACGGGACATTTAATCAGGGGCTTGGAAAAGCCAGCGTATGCCTAGACTGGAAACGGGACGTGATCTATTACATCCAGGACGATACGATCCGGAAGGTGGATTTAGATGGAAATATCCAGATATTAAACCGCGTGCCGGACGGCCGTATGACAGCCTTTACCCATGTCAGCGCAGACGGAAGGCGTCTCTGCGTCCCTATGACCGATGGCAGATGTCTGGATTTTGATCCGGAAACAGAAGGAAGCGGATTGGACAAACGTCCCGTATACAATATTGACGGCAGGGTACAGGAAGAAAATTTAAGCAGTTACCTTTGCGTCTATGATACAGAGACCGGCAGGCTGCTGTTTGAAAAACAGGTTCCTAAATGCTGGATTACCCATGTGCAGTTTAATCCGGTAAATCCGGAACAGATTATGTACAATCACGAATGGCCCAGCTTTTCCTGCGGAATCCGCAGAATCTGGCTGTATGACCATAAAACGGATGAAATTATCCGTATCCGGAAAGAAGGCTCTGATACATTGGGAAATCCCAGAGGATATGCAAGAAAGGCAGAAGACTGGGTATGTCATGAGATGTGGAGCGACGACGGAAAGACGATTATTTACCACGGCGGTTATCAGGACGGCCCTGCCATGGTAGGCAGATACGAGATGGAAAGCGGCCGGTACTGGGAAATCGCCCTTCCGGATGATTACGATGCTTACGGACATTTTACCATGGATCATTTGGGAAATCTGGTCTGTGACGGCTACTTTAAGTACCCATGGGAGGTAAAAAAGGTTCGGGAAAACAGTACGGACAACGGGCCGGATCCTCATAAAAAGGATGCGGAATATATCTGTAAAGTCCTGCCGGACTGGGACAAAGGAACTCTGGACTGGATTCCCCTATGCAAACATGACAGCGACTGGCTGGGGCAGGACGCCCATCCCCATCCCATTTACAGCCATACGGGAGATCGGGTGTTTTTTAACAGCCGAAGCGGAAAAACAGTAAATGTTTACTGCGTATCTTCCCAGCCGCCTCAATGCTGATTTTTTCATGAGAGTTTTATTGATACGTTACGACAGGCAGGAGTAGAGAAATGAAGGAAAAAATGAGATTTGAATACGTTTACCGGAATACTGCTTCCGATTTATGGCAGCTTTCTATGTACTATACCTACGGATCTATGGTAGGTGTGTGCAATATTATTTTTACGGCGGCAATGTTTATTCTGGCGGCTGTGCGCTGGGGGGAGAGTTCTGTGTGGATGAGAACGGCAATCGTGCTGGGCTGCTGTCTGTTTACTATCTTCCAGCCTCTGTTTGTCTATGCGAAAGCCAGGCGGCAGGCGGCAGGAATTGGAAAAGATACCCAGATTGCCTTTGACGTAAGGGGAATCCACATTAAGGTAGGAGAAGAAGTGCAGAATCTGGAGTGGAAGTCCATTAAAAGAGTCTCCAAAAAGCCGACAATGATCGTAGTATTTTCTGATACAACCCATGGGTTTGTTCTGCCAAACAGGATATTGGGGACAGACCGAAAGGGGTTTTACGAGTTTGTCGTTTCGTTAATGAATCATTAATGAAAAATACCGGAACAAGGAGGAAAAATTTGTGAAAAAATGGCTGGCAGGAGCGGTGTGCCTGCTTACCCTGATTGGGATTGTCTGGATGGGAGTGGGGAAGTTATATGACACTCCGGAACCTTCTCCGGAATTTGTGCTGACCTATGCAGAAAATCAGGCCGATGATTATCCGACCAGCCAGGGAGCTTATAAATTCGCAGAGCTGGTCTGGGAAAAGACCGGAGGGAAAGTAGAAATCCAGGTAAATACAGAGGGTGCTCTGGGAGATGAACGGGAAATTATCCGTCAGATGCAGTTTGGAGGAGTGGATTTTGCCAGGGTTTCCCTGTCTCCCCTGTCAGAGGTAATCCCGAAACTGAACGTGCTTCAGATGCCGTATTTATATGTAAATTCAGAACATATGTGGAACGTTCTGGAGGGAGAGATCGGAGAAGAGTTTCTGGATTCTTTTGGAGGAAGTTATCTGGTCGCCTTGTCCTGGTATGATGCAGGAGCCAGAAGCTTTTACAGTTCCCAAAAGCCGATTCAGAACCTGAAGGACATACAGGGGATGAAAATCCGCGTTCAGGAATCCGAGCTGATGTGGGATATGATAAAAGCTCTGGGAGCGGAACCGGTATTTCTTACCTACGAGGAAGTTTATTCGGCATTCCAGACAGGAACGATAGAGGCTGCAGAGAACAACTGGTCTTCCTATGAATCTGCGGGACATTATGAAGTGGCGCCTTATTTTACCGTAGACGAACACAGCAGGGTGCCGGAGGTCCAGATGGTATCGGAGGTTACCTGGAATAAGCTGCCGGAAGAATATCAGGAAATTATCCGTCAGTGTGCCAGGGAGTCGGCCAAGTATGAGCGGGAAGTCTGGGACAGAAGACAGGAGGTTTCCAAGAAAAAAGTAATAGAAGCAGGCTGCCAGGTGGTAACCATGGATCCTTCTGAAATCAGCCAGTTCCGGCAGGCCGTACAGCCTTTATATGAAAAGTTCTGCGCAGACTACCTGGACACAATCAGCCAGATCGTAGAAGAAGGAAAAAAATTTGAATCGTAGCGTCAATACAAAAGGAGCAGACTCCCTGCAAACAGGAGCTGCTCCTTTTTCCGGCTATTGGTTCCGTCGGGAAGGCCGGATGCCGTCGGCTAAGAATGGGTATAATTCTTCATAGGCTTCCAGCTGGTCTTCATTTTCCGGAAGAGCAGGAATGAGACCGGTGCAGTCGGTAGACGAGCAGGCCTGGATGTCTGGGCTGTCTTCGTGTTCGTGGTAAGAAATGGTTTCGTTTCCGGAATGCTTCATAGAGCGTCCTCCTTTTTTGAATGTTTCTGGGTTCCATTCAGGATTAGTATATCCGGCAATTTAGGAAATTTTCATACATTTTCAAGTGGTTTTTCTTGATTTATGGAAAGACTAACATTATAATGGGATAGAATAGGCGTTATGATACGCTTTTTCAGAAGGAGAGTAAGTACGTATGGATAATAACAACAATCAGGATAACAACAATGGCAAAATGTCGCCAAACGGCCAAACAATACTGGTTCTGGTAGTTGCTGCAATCATTACGCTGATGGTCATTACGCTGATGCGGGATATGATCACGAAAAATTCGACCCAGGAACTTTCTTATACCCAGTATGTAGAGATGGTAGAAGCAGGAAAAGTTGAAGCGGTTTTAATTGGAAACACAGAAATTACGATTTATCCAAAGAAAGAAGCAAACGAGTATTCCCAGCTTATCCGCTATTATACGGTAAAGGTTCCGACGGATTACAACAATGCCGAGCGGCTTTTGCAGCATGGAGTTGATATTAAAGAGCAGAAAACCGATTCCAGCATTATTTTAGAGTCGATTATCAGCTTTGTCATTCCATTCATTATTATTGTAGTGTTTATGAACTTTATGATGCGCCGTATGGGCGGCGGCGGCATTATGGGCGTTGGAAAGAGCAACGCTAAAGTATACGTCCAGAAAGAAACGGGAATTACCTTTAAGGACGTGGCAGGCGAGGATGAGGCAAAGGAATCCCTGACAGAGATTGTAGATTTCCTTCACAATCCTGCTAAATATACCCAGATTGGCGCAAAGCTTCCAAAGGGCGCGCTGTTAGTAGGCCCGCCAGGAACTGGTAAAACTTTGCTTGCCAAGGCAGTAGCCGGAGAAGCCCAGGTACCGTTTTATTCCCTGTCTGGTTCCGACTTTGTGGAAATGTTTGTAGGCGTCGGCGCTTCCAGGGTAAGGGATTTGTTTAAGCAGGCCCAGCAGTCTGCGCCTTGTATTATTTTCATTGACGAGATTGACGCCATCGGAAAGAGCCGAGACACCAGATTCGGCGGCGGAAACGATGAAAGAGAGCAGACGTTAAACCAGCTTCTTTCCGAGATGGACGGTTTTGATTCTTCTAAGGGACTTCTGGTACTGGGTGCTACCAACCGTCCGGAGATTCTGGATCCGGCCCTTCTTCGTCCAGGACGTTTTGACAGACGGATTATTGTAGATAAGCCGGACTTAAAGGGACGAATCAATATTTTAAAAGTGCACTCTAAAGACGTGCTGCTGGATGACAGCGTGGATTTTGAAGAGATTGCCCTGGCAACCTCCGGCGCAGTTGGAGCAGATCTTGCCAACATGATGAACGAGGCGGCAATCAACGCAGTTAAGAACGGAAGAAACGCCGTTTCCCAGAAGGATCTGTTTGAGGCAGTGGAAGTGGTCTTAGTCGGTAAGGAAAAGAAAGACCGGATTTTAAGCAAGGAAGAAAGACGGATTGTTTCTTATCACGAGGTTGGCCATGCGTTAGTCAGCGCCCTTCAAAAGGATGCGGAGCCGGTACAAAAGATTACCATTGTGCCAAGAACTATGGGCGCTTTAGGATATGTGATGCAGGTTCCGGAAGAGGAAAAATTCCTCAATACCAAGAAGGAAATCAACGCTATGCTGGTTGGATTTTTAGCAGGCCGCGCAGCAGAAGAAATCGTATTTGATACGGTTACTACCGGCGCTGCCAACGATATTGAGCAGGCCACCAGGATTGCAAGAGCCATGGTAACCCAGTATGGTATGTCGGAGAAATTTGGCCTTATGGGACTGGCAAGCCAGGAAGATATGTATTTAAGCGGCCGTACCGTATTAAACTGCGGCGACGCCACTGCAGCCGAGATTGACCAGGAAGTGATGGCCATCTTAAAACGCTCCTATGAAGAGGCAAAGCGCCTTCTTTCCGAAAACCGGAAGGCCCTTGATAAGATCGCAGAATTTCTGATTGAAAAAGAAACCATTACCGGAAAAGAATTTATGGAGATTTTCCGCAAGGTTCAGGCAGAGGAAAAGCAGACAGAAGAAGGACAGGATCAGGAAAGCCAGACCGAAGAGAAACTGGCCGACATGGTGGAAACGCCGGTACAGCCGGAACCGGCCCCACAGGAGAATGAGAAATGCTGAAAGAATTAGTAGCAAGAAACCGCTCTTACCGCAGATTTTACCAGAATGAGAGAATCAGCGAAGAGATGCTGAAAGAATTTGTAGATTTGGCCAGAATGGCCGGTTCCACTGCCAACAGCCAGGCGTTAAAATACCGTCTGGCTGCGGATGAGGAAACCTGCTCCAGGATTTATCCGACCCTTGGCTGGGCAGGCGCGTTAAAAGACTGGGACGGACCGGAAGAAGGAGAGCGTCCTGCGGCTTACATTGTGATCTTGTGCGATCAGAGCATTGCAAAAAATAAGATGTGGGACGAAGGAATCGCTGCCCAGACCATTCTGTTAGGCGCTGCAGAACAGGGATTCGGCGGCTGTATGATTGGAAACATAAACCGTTCCAGACTGGCAGACGTGCTGGGGCTGGATGAGGAGCGTTATTCTATCGGCTTGGTTCTGGCTCTTGGAAAGCCTAAGGAGCAGGTTGTAGTCGTTCCAGTAGGGGAAGACGGCAGCACCGCTTATTACAGAGATGAAAATCAGGTGCATTATGTGCCGAAGAGAAGTTTAGAAGATATAATCGTATCATGACCAGAAAAGACGGTGTATCCCTTTTGGGGGCTGCACCGTCTTTTTGACCTATCAGTGATATAATTTTTTGTGTTCGTAAAGGGGTTCAGAGGTCAGCTGGACTCCTAATTTTTTAAACATATTGATGTCCACGGAAGACAGCATAACGGAAGTGTGAACCTGACAGCCCCGAAGTTTTGGAAGCTGCTCCAGCGCAATCTGCGCATTGCGGTCAGTGGCCGCGCACATGGACAAGGCAATTAATACTTCGTCCGTATGAAGCCTTGGATTTTTGCTGCCTAAGTAGGTGGTCTTTAAGGTCTGAATTGGTTCGATGGCAGAAGGAGCAATTAAATGGGTGTCGTGGGGAATATTCCCCAGCTCCTTTACTGCGTTTAACAGCAGGGCGGCGGAAGCGCCTAATAAATTACTGGTTTTTCCTGTTACAATGGTGCCGTCTCCCAGCTCCATGGCAGCGGCAGGAGCCTTCAGTTCCTGGGCCAGTTCCTTACATGGAGTTACGACGGAACGCATTTCCGGACTGGTCTTAGCCTGCTTCATCAGGAGTTCTATTTTGTATACTTCTTCCTGGGTAGAGTCTTCGTGAACCAGGCGGGTCAGGGCTTCATAATAGCGGCGGATGATTTCCTGGCGGGAAGCTTCGCAGCAGATGTCGTCATCAATGATGCAGTTGCCGGCCATATTGACGCCCATATCGGTAGGCGATTTGTAAGGGCTCTCTCCGTAAATGCCTTCGAAAATAGCGTTCAGCACTGGGAAGATTTCCACATCTCGGTTGTAGTTGACTGCGGTTTTGCCATATGCTTCCAGGTGGAAGGGGTCAATCATATTGACGTCGTTTAAATCAGCTGTCGCCGCCTCGTAAGCTAAATTGACCGGATGCTTCAGAGGCAGATTCCAGATGGGGAAGGTCTCGAACTTGGCATAGCCTGCTTTGATGCCCCGCTTATTTTCATGGTACAGCTGGGAGAGACAGGTGGCCATTTTGCCGCTTCCAGGGCCTGGAGCCGTAATGATTACGAGTGGTTTGGTGGTTTCAATATAGTCGTTTTTTCCGTAGCCTTCATCGCTGACGATTAATGGAACATTGCTCGGATACCCTTCAATAATGTAATGACGGTATACTCGAATCCCCATATGCTCTAATTTAGTTTTAAACTGGTCGGCGCTGGACTGGCCAGAGTACTGGGTAATTACAACGCTGCCAACATAAAGGCCTTTATCCGTATATTCCTGAATTAATCGGAGAACATCCACATCATAGGTAATGCCTAAATCGCCACGGACTTTATTTTTTTCAATATCAGAAGCGCTGATGGCGATTAAAATTTCCGCCTGATCCGCTAACTGAAGCAGCATCCGCAGCTTGCTGTCTGGTTCAAATCCAGGAAGAACACGGGAAGCGTGGTAGTCGTCAAACAATTTGCCTCCAAATTCCAGATAAAGCTTGTCTCCAAACTGATCGATCCGCTGTCGGATATGCTGAGACTGTAAGGTAAGGTATTTGTTGTTGTCAAATCCGATTTTCATACGACACGAAATCTCCTATTCATTGAGGTAAAAGAATTGATTACGTTTTCCTATTATACCACAATCCCCAAAAGAAACCAGAACTATTTTTGAAAAAAATTTGCCTGCTGTGGGGGAAGGGCGGCTGGGAATCTGCCAAAAAGCTTGGCGAATCCCATGAAATGTGGTAAAATAGCCAATACGATAGAAGGACGGCTGTTAATTTCCATTTTAGAAAGAAAAAGAGGACATTTTATGAAACGAGCAATCGGATTTCTGCTTTGCCTGCTGATCATTTTTTCGGTATTGACAGGGTGCAGACGGTATGAGCCTATCGTGGATTTGGCGGAAACAGCGGACGGACAACCAGAATCAGAAGGAGGCCCAGAACCCGATCTTGAGGAGACGGCAGAGACGGACACCCAGCCTGTCCAGGACAGCGGCAAGGCGGAAGAACCGGTAATTTCCATCAGCAATATTCCGGAGCGTACGCCGGTAAAGGTAAAAGGAATTTATCTGACTGCCAATACCGCCGGTTCTTCAGGACGGATGGATGAGATTATCGGGTATCTGGATCAGACTGAGTTAAATGCGGTCGTTATTGACGTAAAAGACGACTTTGGAAATGTTACCTTTGAAATGGACAGTCCTGCAGTCAATGAAATTGATGCTGTCAAAACCTACATCGGGGATATAGAAGGGCTGGCAGGGAAGCTGAAAGAACACGGCGTCTATATGATTGCCCGCATTCCGGCATTTCGGGATCCGTATCTGGCGGAGAAGAAGCCGGACTGGTGCCTGAAACTGGCAGACGGTACCATTTACAAGGACAACAAAGGCCAGGCCTGGGTCAATCCATACAAAAAAGAGGTGTGGGATTACCTGGTGGAGATTGGAAAAAAGGCCGGAGAGGCCGGATTTGACGAGATTCAGTTTGATTATGTCCGGTTCTGCACCGAGCGGGGCATGGGAGATGTGGTATTTGAGGAAGAGGACACCAAAGGAAGGGATAAAACCCAGATTATTTCTGAATTTATCCAATATGCTTATGAAGAACTGACGGCAGAGGGACTGTTTGTATCAGCAGACGTATTTGGAACCATTATAAACAGCGCTACAGACGCCCAGATTGTGGGACAAAGCTATGGAGAAATGTCAGCCAGCCTGGATTATATCTGCCCGATGATCTATCCGTCCCATTACGGAAATGGAAATTTTGGCGTGGATTATCCGGATACCAAGCCCTATGAGACGATTCTGGGAGCTTTGACAGGCTCAAAAGAGGAACTGAAAAAGTTTGAGACCGATGGAGAGTCCCAGGCGGTGGTAAGACCCTGGCTTCAGGATTTTACAGCATCTTATTTAGAACATTATATTCCTTATGGAGACGCAGAAATCCGCGCCCAGATTCAGGCGGTTTATGATGCCGGTTATGACGAATGGATTTTATGGAGCGCTGCCAACCGTTATCATTACGGCGGGCTTTTAACGCCGGAGGCGGCACAGACAGAAGAAACGGCCATTGCAGAATCCAGGGCGGCTCTTCCGCCAGAAACCGAGCCGGAAACGGCTCCTCTGGAATCAGCGCCGGAGACAATCCCGTCAGAAACCGAGCCGGAGACGGCCGTATCGGAGACTTCCGGCGTACAAGCAAATGAATGAGACAGGCGAAAGGATGGACAGACAGATGGGAGAGACAGAACGGATTCCAAAACCAGGAGAGATATACCGTCATTTTAAAAATAAACTGTATCAGATTGTGGCCGTTGCAAAGCATACGGAGACAGGGGAAGAACTTGTGATTTACCAGGCTCTTTATGGAGATTTTAAGGTATATGCAAGGCCTCTTTCCATGTTTACCAGTCCGGTGGATCACAACAAGTATCCGGACGCGGTTCAGAAGCTGCGGTTTGAACGGGTAATGCTGGAGACGCTGACAGCGGAACCTGCAGATATCGGAGAGGGCGAAAAGACGGAGGAAAAGCCTCATCCTCTGTTAATGGAATTTTTGGAGGCAGAGGATCTGGGGCAGCAGATAGAGAGCTTAAAAAGGATGAAGGGGAAAATTGGACAGAAGGAGCTGGACAGTATCTATGTAGTCCTGGATATGATTCCTTCCCAGGGGGAACCGGACATTCAGCTGGCCTGTCTGATAAAGGCTCTGGAAACAAGAAAAAAGTATGATGGAAGCCGGCTGAGATAACAGGCCAGCTGTCCTTTTTTCCGTGAAAACTTGGAGGAAACATGGTTTTTGATATTGAAGAAGAACTGAAAAAACTTCCGGCCCAGCCTGGAGTATACCTGATGCATGATGCAAAGGACGAGATTATTTATGTAGGCAAGGCGGTAAGTTTAAAAAATCGGGTGCGCCAGTATTTTCAGAGCAGCCGCAATAAAACGGCAAAGATTGAACAGATGGTGTCCAGGATTGCCAGATTTGAGTACATCATTACCGATTCCGAGATGGAAGCCCTGGTGCTGGAATGCAATTTAATTAAAGAATACCGTCCCAAGTATAATACCATGCTGAAGGACGATAAGAGCTATCCCTATATTCGGGCCACTGTATACGAAGATTATCCGAGACTTCAGTTTGCCCGTACCATGAAGCGGGACAAAAGCCGGTACTTTGGTCCGTATACCAGCTCTGGAGCTGTAAAAGACACCCTGGATCTGGTGTGCAAGCTGTATCAGATCCGTACCTGCCAGAGGGTGCTTCCCAGAGACGAAGGAAAAGAGCGGCCATGTTTAAATTACCACATTAAACAGTGCCAGGCTCCCTGTCAGGGCTACATCAGCAAGGAAGAGTACAGAGCCAATTTTAATCAGGCCCTGGAATTTTTAAGCGGCAATTTTGAACCGGTTTTAAAGTCCCTGGAAGCTAAAATGATGGAAGCTTCCGACAGCATGGATTTTGAAAAAGCCATTGAGTACCGAGATTTATTGGCGAGTGTCAGGCATATTGCCCAGAAGCAGAAGATTACCAGTCACAACATGGAAGACAGGGACATTATCGCCATGGCAAAGGCAGGGGAAGACGCAGTGGTCCAGGTGTTTTTTGTCAGGGAAGGCAAGCTGATTGGAAGAGACCACTTCCGGCTGTCCGTAGCCATAGACGAAGAAAAGGGAGCCATTCTTACCAGCTTTGTCAAACAGTTTTATGCCGGAACGCCGTTTGTTCCCAGAGAACTCTGGGTTCAGGTGCCGTTAGAGGACGAGGAAATTCTGACCCAGTGGCTCAGCGCCAAAAGAGGGCAGAAGGTACACATTACCGTTCCGCAGAAGGGAGAAAAGGAGCGGTTGGTGGAACTGGCGGCCAAGAATGCGTCTATGGTGCTGATCCAGGATTCGGAGCAGATTAAGCGGGAGGAACTGCGGACTATCGGCGCCATGAATCAGGTAGGGACATGGATTGGACTTTCAAGAGTCAGCAGGATTGAGGCCTTTGATATTTCTAATATCAGCGGCGTGGAATCAGTCGGTTCCATGATTGTCTACGAAGATGGAAAGCCTAAGCGCAGCGATTACCGGAAGTTCCGTATCCGCACTGTCCAGGGACCAAACGATTACGCCTCTATGGAAGAAGTGCTGACCAGACGGTTTTCTCATGGGATAGAGGAAGCAAAAGAACTGAAAGAAAAAGGCATGGATTTGTCATTTGGAAGCTTTACCCGCTTTCCGGATCTGATTATGATGGACGGCGGCAAGGGACAGGTAAACATTGCCCTTAAAGTGTTAGACAACCTGGGACTGTCCATTCCGGTCTGCGGCATGGTCAAGGATGACAGCCACAGAACCAGGGGCCTTTATTACGACAATGAAGAGATCCCCATTGACCGCCATTCAGAAGGATTCCGGCTGATTACCCGAATCCAGGACGAAGCCCACCGGTTTGCCATCGAGTACCACAGAAGTTTAAGAAGCAAAACCCAGGTAAAATCCATCCTGGACGACATCAGCGGAATCGGCCCTTCCAGGCGGAAAGCCTTGATGCGGCATTTTAAAGAAATTGAAAAGATTCAGCAGGCTTCTGTAGAAGAACTGCTAAACGTGCCTGGAATGAACCGCCAGGCGGCAGAAGCGGTTTATGAATTTTTCCGAAAACCTGCTTGTCAAACGCCATAGAAAGCCTGTATACTTATGTTATGATAAAAAATGGATGAAAAGGAGACGGAAGTATGTACGGTGTAACCATTACGGAAATTATCAATAAATTAAATCTGCAGAACATGACTCCGGAAATTGATACCGATAAAATCGTGGTGTCCCATCCGGACGTCAATCGTCCAGCCCTCCAGCTTACTGGATTTTTTGAGCATTTTGACAATGAACGGGTTCAGATTATCGGATTTGTGGAGCAGGCATATTTAAATACCCTGACAGAAGAGAGAAAAAAGGAGATTTATGACAGGCTCCTTGCCTGCAAGATTCCCTGTCTGATTTACAGCCGGAATATGGGACCGGATGAAGATATGCTGGAAATGGCCAATCACTATGGAGTGCCCTGTCTGCTTTCCAGTAAATCCACGTCGGATTTGATGGCGGAAGTAATCCGCTGGCTCAATGTAAAGCTGGCGCCCTGCATCAGCATCCACGGCGTTCTGGTAGACGTATTTGGCGAGGGCGTTCTGATTATGGGAGAAAGCGGCATTGGAAAGAGCGAAGCGGCTCTGGAGCTGATTAAAAGAGGCCATCGTCTGGTAACGGACGACGTAGTAGAACTGCGCAAGGTCAGCGACGATACATTAATCGGCAGCGCGCCGGACATTACCCGTCATTTTATTGAACTGAGAGGCATTGGAATCATTGACGTAAAGACTCTGTTCGGTGTAGAAAGCGTAAAAGATACCCAGTCGATTGATATGGTAATCAAACTGGAAGACTGGAACAAGGACAAAGAATACGACCGGTTAGGCCTGGAGGATCAGTATACCGAATTTTTAGGCAATAAGGTAGTCTGCCATTCCATTCCTATCCGCCCAGGACGGAATCTGGCGATTATCGTAGAGTCTGCTGCAGTTAACCACAGACAGAAAAAGATGGGATACAATGCGGCAAAAGAGCTGTATAATCGGGTACAGGCCAACTTAACTAAGCAGGGAATATAAAAGGAGCAGGGAATGACAGAATTTTTAAAAGACTTAATCCAGGCGGCGGGAGGCTCTGAACAGGTTCTGACCAAAGAGCCAATGAAAAAGCATACCACATTCCGGACGGGCGGACCGGCAGACTATTACGTTTCCCCGACCGGCGAGACGGAGCTTGCCGCCGTGGTAAGCCTTTGTAAACGAGAGGGGATGCCCTATTATATTTTGGGAAATGGAAGCAATCTTTTGGTCAGCGATTCCGGCTATCCAGGCGTGATGATTTCCATGACCAGAGGATTTTCACAAATTACAGAAAAAGACGGGAAAATTACGGCCGGTTCCGGAGCGCTGCTGTCCAGAATTGCAAAAACAGCTCTTTTGCATTCCCTTGCAGGTTTTGAGTTTGCTGCCGGAATCCCAGGAACCCTGGGGGGAGCCGTAGTGATGAACGCCGGCGCCTATGGCGGCGAGATGAAGCAGGTTTTACAGTCTGCCAGGGTCTTGACGAAAGAGGGGGAGATTCAGGAACTTGCGGCAGAAGAATTAGAACTTGGTTACCGGAAAAGCGGTATCCAGAAAAACGGATATATTGTACTGTCAGCAGTGCTTTCCCTGGAACAGGGAGAGCCTTCTGAAATTAAGGCAAAGATGGATGATTTTGCGGCAAGAAGAAGGGAAAAGCAGCCGTTGGAATACCCAAGCGCCGGAAGCACGTTTAAACGTCCGGAAGGATACTTTGCAGGCAGGCTGATTGAAGATGCCGGCTTGAAAGGTCTGACGGTAGGCGGCGCCCAGGTGTCAGAAAAACACAGCGGTTTTGTCATTAACCGGAACGGGGCTTCTTCAGCAGACGTTTTCGAACTTTGCAGGCAGGTACAAAAAAAGGTAAAGGAACAGTTCGGAGTGGAATTAGAGATGGAAGTAAAGCGTCTGGGAGAGTTTTCCGATCCCGAACAACAATAAACATTTGGAGGAGACAGCATATGAAATTGGTAATCGTGACAGGAATGTCCGGAGCAGGAAAGACCATTGCGTTAAAGATATTAGAAGATTTGGGATTTTACTGTGTCGATAATCTGCCGATTTCATTGGTAGACCGCTTTGCAGAACTGATTATGGAAAGCTCGGGGGACATCCGCAACGTAGCGCTTGGCATTGACATCCGGAGCGGCGAAGAGCTGCCCCGCTTAAGCGAAACCCTGGATAAATGGAGCAAAGAGCACGTCCCGTATGAAATCCTGTTTTTAGATGCCAGCGACCAGATTTTAATTAAGCGCTACAAGGAGACCCGAAGAAAGCATCCATTATCCGGAGCAGGACGGATTGACGAAGGAATCATAAAAGAACGGAGCCGGATGGAATTTTTAAAGGAAAAGGCCGATTATATCATTGATACCAGCCAGCTTTTAACCAAGGAACTGCGTCGGGAACTGGAGAAAATTTTTCTTCACGATCAGCGCTATCAGAACCTGTTTATTACGGTGCTTTCCTTTGGATTTAAGTATGGAATCCCTTCAGACGCGGATTTGGTATTTGACGTCCGTTTTCTGCCCAATCCTTACTATGTGGAGGAACTCCGCCAGCATACCGGCGAGGAAGTTCCGGTTCAGGAGTATGTGAAGCGGGGCGGAACGGCAGAAGTGTTTCTGGAAAAAATCTATGATATGTTGGAATTTCTGATTCCCAACTATGTGGCGGAAGGAAAAAACCAGCTGGTTGTGGCAATCGGCTGCACTGGCGGGAAACACCGGTCGGTTACCATTGCCAGGGAAATTTACAATCATTTTTCCGCCAAGGAAGAGCTGGGCGTTAAATTAGAGCACAGGGATATTGAAAAAGACAGTAAAAGAAAGGGATAGAAATGTCATTTTCTTCGAATGTAAAAGAAGAGCTGTCAGGACAGGTAAGTCCTGCCCGCCATTGCCAGATCAGCGAGCTGACGGCAATCTTAAGTTTTTGCGGCAGGATCCAAATTTCGGAAAATAACCGCTACCGGATTAAAATTCATACAGAAAATGGAGCAGTTGCAAGAAAATGCTTTACATTATTGAAAAAAACATTTAATATAGGAGCGGATGTTTCAATCAGGAGAAATGCTTTCTTAAAAAAAAGTCATACTTATACGATTGCAGTTCAGGATCACCAGGAGGCTCTTAAAGTACTTCAGGCCTCCAAACTTTTACAGGAAGACGGAGAAATCGGGGATTCTCTTTCTCTTGTAAATAACGTCCTGCTGATGCAGGCGTGCTGCCGCAGAAGTTTTATTCGGGGCGCATTCCTTGCGGCAGGTTCGATCAGTGACCCCGAAAAGTTTTACCATTTTGAAATTGTGTGTCCAAGCCAGGATAGGGCAGAGCAGGTTCAGAACATCATACGGACCTTTGGGATAGACGCTAAAATGGTAACCCGCAAAAAGTATTTTGTCGTATACATCAAAGAAGGCAGCCAGATTGTAGATATTTTAAATGTGATGGAGGCGCCTCTTGCCCTGATGGAACTGGAAAATATCCGGATTGTCAGAGGAATGAGAGGACAGGTCAATCGTCAGGTAAACTGTGAGACCGCCAACATCAACAAAACGGTGTCTGCTGCAGTAAGGCAAATGGAAGACATTATCTATATCCGCGATACGATAGGTCTTCACCGTCTTCCAGAGAATTTAGAAGAGATTGCTTCGCTGCGTCTGGCAAGACCCGATGCAAGTTTAAAGGAGCTTGGAGAAGCTCTGGATAGTCCCGTAGGCAAATCCGGCGTCAATCACCGGCTGAGAAAGCTGAGTGCCATTGCAAAGGAGCTTAGGGAAAACGCTGGAAATGGGACGGCAAAAGAGCTGTCCTGAAAAATGAGGAGGAAGATTATGGTAAGAAAGACAATTACAGTTCAGTTGACTGCTGGTCTGGAAGCCAGACCAATTGCGATGCTGGTACAGGTGGCAAGTCAGTATGAAAGTAAAATCTATGTGGAAACAGGTACAAAACGGGTAAATGCAAAAAGCATTATGGGTATGATGACGTTGGGAATATCTGTTGGCGAAGAAATTACCGTAACTGCGGACGGAGCGGATGAAGAAACAGCAATCGCAGAAATCGAACGATATTTAAGTGATAAATAACAGCGTCCAGAGTGAAGCAAGTGAAATTGGCGACCGGCTTTTTTATGCCGGTCGTAGTTTTTACATAGAAAAGAGGATAGGAGAAAATGGCGTTTACACATTTGCACGTCCATACAGAATACAGTCTGCTGGATGGATCCAGCAAAATCAAAGAACTGGCTGCCAGGGCGAAAGAGCTGGGCATGGACAGCCTGGCGATTACCGACCATGGCGTCATGTATGGCGTCATTGATTTTTATCGTGCCTGCAGGGAAGTGGGAGTGAAACCGATTATCGGATGCGAGGTTTACGTGTCTCCAGGTTCCAGATTTGACAGGGAGACGGTAAGCGGAGAAGACCGGTATTACCATCTGGTGCTTTTAGCAGAAAATAACCAGGGGTATCAGAACCTGATGAAGATTGTATCAAAAGGGTTTGTTGAAGGCTTTTATTATAAGCCCAGAGTCGATTATGAGGTTCTGGAACAGTACCATGAAGGCATTATTGCCACAAGCGCCTGTCTGGCGGGGGAGATTCCCAGATATCTGATGCGGGGAATGTATGAAGACGCCAAACAGGCGGCCCTTCACTATCAGGAGATTTTTGGCCAGGGCAATTTCTTCCTGGAACTTCAGGATCATGGAATTCCGGCTCAGAGACAGGTCAATCAGGGGATTTTGCGGATTTCAAAAGAACTGGGAATCGGACTGGTAGCCACCAACGACAGCCATTATACCTTAAAAGAAGACTGGAAGGCCCACGACATTCTGCTGTGCATCCAGACCGGCAAGAAGGTAACCGACGAAAACCGGATGCGGTATGAAGCGGAGAAATTTTATTTAAAATCAGAAGATGAGATGCGGGAACTGTTTCCCTATGCTCCGGAAGCCCTGGAAAATACCCACAAGATTGCAGAACGCTGCAATGTGGAGATTGAATTTGGCGTGACCAAGCTGCCGAAATACCAGGTTCCGGAAGGTTACGATTCCTGGAGTTATCTAAATTACCTCTGCGAAGAAGGCTTTGCAAAGCGGTATCCGGATGACGATGGAAGTCTTCATGAACGTATGGTTTACGAGCTGGATACCATCCATACCATGGGCTATGTAGATTATTTCCTGATTGTGTGGGATTTCATCCACTTTGCAAAATCCCATGGGATCAGTGTAGGGCCAGGGCGTGGTTCCGCAGCCGGAAGCGTGGTGTCGTATGCGCTGGAAATTACCAACATTGACCCCATCCGGTACGGTCTTCTGTTTGAACGGTTCCTGAATCCGGAGCGTGTGTCCATGCCGGATATTGATATTGACTTCTGCTACGAGAGGCGTCAGGAAGTTATTGACTATGTGGTAGAAAAATATGGAAAAGACCAGGTGGCCCAGATTGTTACCTTTGGTACGCTGGCGGCAAAAGGCGTGGTTCGGGATGTGGGAAGAGTGCTGGATCTGTCTTATGCCCAGTGCGATGCCATTGCCAAGATGATTCCGGCAGACTTAGGAATGACCCTGGAAAAAGCCTTAAAAACCAGTCCGGATCTGCGGGATGCCTATAACAGCGACGATCAGGTTAAGTACCTGATAGATATGGCCATGCGTCTGGAAGGACTCCCACGCCATACCTCCATGCACGCCGCAGGAGTGGTAATCAGCCGTACCAGCGTGGATGAATACGTGCCTCTTTCCAGGGCAGCAGACGGAACCATTACCACCCAGTTTACCATGACCACTCTGGAAGAACTGGGACTTTTGAAAATGGACTTTTTAGGGCTTCGTACCCTGACGGTAATCCAGAATGCCTGTGATCAGATAGAGAAAAACCGAGGGATCCACATTGACGTAGATACGATCGACTACAATGATAAGCAGGTGCTGGAATCCATCGGAACCGGACGGACAGACGGCGTGTTCCAGGTGGAAAGCTCCGGTATGAAGAGCTTTATGAAGGAGCTAAAGCCAGGCAGCCTGGAAGACATTATTGCAGGAATTTCCCTGTACCGGCCAGGCCCTATGGATTTTATCCCAAGGTATTTAAAAGGGAAAAATAATCCGGAAACCATTACCTATGAATGCCCCCAGTTAGAGCATATTTTAAGTCCGACTTACGGCTGTATCGTCTACCAGGAGCAGGTTATGCAGATCGTACGGGATCTGGCCGGATATACCCTTGGCCGAAGCGATCTGGTGCGGAGAGCCATGGCGAAAAAGAAGGCGGCGGTTATGGAAAAGGAGCGGCAGAACTTTGTCTACGGCAATCCGGAAGAAGGGGTAACAGGCTGCGTAGCAAACGGAATTGATGAAAAAATTGCCAACCATATCTACGATGAGATGATTGATTTTGCAAAATACGCTTTTAATAAATCCCATGCGGCCGCTTATGCAGTGGTTTCCTATCAGACGGCTTATTTGAAATATTATTATCCGGCAGAGTTTATGGCAGCCTTGATGACGTCGGTAATGGACAACTTGACCAAGCTTTCCGAGTACATTGTGACCTGCCGCCAGATGGGAATTGCTATCCTGCCTCCGGATATCAATTCCGGAGAAAGCGGATTTTCCGTAGACGGAGAAGGCATCCGCTATGGTCTGTCCGCCATTAAGAGCATTGGAAAATCCGTGGTGGAAATGATTGTCAAAGAGCGGGAAAACAATGGAAAGTTCCGTTCCCTGGAAGATTTTGTAGAACGGATGAGCAGCAAGGAAGTCAATAAACGCACCATGGAAAACTTTATCCGTTCCGGAGCGCTGGACTGCCTTCCAGGCAACCGCCGGCAGAAGGTGCTGATAGCGCCGGAGATTATTGACAATAAAAACAGGGAAAAGAAAAACTCCATGGCTGGCCAGATGAGCCTGTTTGACTTTGCAGATGAGTCCGAAAAAACAGATTTTCAGATTACCTTCCCAGACGTAGAAGAGTTTACAAAAGAAGACATTCTGGCAGGAGAAAAAGAAACTCTGGGAATCTATATCAGCGGCCATCCGTTAGAGGCCTATGTAAACGCCATGAAGAACAATACCAATGCGTCTGCCGTCGACTTCATGGTAGATGAAGAAACCAACCTGGCGGCCCTTTCTGACGGACAGCGTGTGACCATTGGCGGAATGGTAACCGATAAGACGGTAAAGACGACAAAAACGGGAAAAATGATGGCGTTTCTTACCATAGAAGACCTGACGGGATCCGTAGAGGTTCTGGTATTTCCAAAAAATTACGAAGCCCAGCGAGAAGTGTTTACAGAGGACGCCAAGCTGTTTGTCCAGGGAAGAGTGTCTTTGGGAGAAGAACCGGTGGGAAAACTGATTTTAGAAAAAGCCGTTCCGTTTTCCAAAATTCCCAGGGAACTCTGGATTAAGTTTTCGGACATGGAAGATTACCGGAAGGGGGAGCAGAAGCTACTGGACTCTTTGTCCCAGTCAGAGGGAAATGACGCGGTAGTCATCTACCTGGAAAAGGAACGGGCTAAAAAAATCCTGCCTGTAAACTGGAATGTAGAGATTACAACAGAGCTGACGGAACTCTTGTCCGGACGTTTTGGAGAAGCAAATATCCGGATTGTAGAGAAAAAAATTTAACAATTTGGATCGGATAGGTATTGCTAAACCAGGTAAAATGTTTTAGAATATGTGATGTATGGAAAAAAATACGTAATTTTTGAAAGAAGAATCTCGCAGAGAGGGAGGCATATTTTTTATGGCTAAAAAAGTAAAGACCATTGGCGTACTGACCAGCGGAGGTGATGCGCCTGGCATGAATGCGGCAATTCGTGCGGTTGTAAGAACAGCAATCCACGAGGGCTTGAAAGTAAAGGGTATCATGCGAGGATATGCAGGCCTTCTTCAGGAAGAAATCGTAGATATGGACAGTACCAGTGTTTCTGATATTATCCACAGGGGCGGTACTATTTTATATACGGCGCGCTGCCAGGAGTTCACAACAAAAGAAGGCCAGGAAATGGGCGCTGAGATCTGCCGCAGACATGGCATTGACGGCATCGTTGTAATCGGAGGAGACGGTTCTTATCGGGGAGCAGGAAAGTTAGCTGCCCTGGGAATCAACACAGTAGGGGTTCCAGGAACCATTGACCTTGACATTGCCTGTACGGAGTATACCATTGGCTTTGATACGGCAGTAAACACGGCAATGGAAGCAATCGACAAGGTAAGAGACACTTCTACTTCCCATGAGCGGTGCAGTATTATCGAGGTTATGGGACGTCGGGCTGGATATATCGCGCTGTGGTGCGGATATGCCAACGGCGCAGAAGAAATCCTGCTTCCAGAGCGCTACGACGGCGATGAACAGGCCATTATCAACCGGATTATCGAAAACCGGAAGAGAGGCAAGAAGCACAACATCATCATTAATGCAGAAGGAATCGGCCATTCCGCTTCTATGGCCCGCCGGATTGAGGCAGCCACTGGAATCGAGACCCGCGCGACGATTTTGGGACATATGCAGCGAGGCGGAAGTCCTACCTGTAAGGATCGTGTATATGCGTCGATTATGGGTGCAAAGGCAGCGCTTCTTTTGGCAGAAGGAAAGAGCAACCGAGTAGTGGCATACCAGAATGGCCAGTATGTAGATGTAGATATTCAGGAAGCATTGAATATGAAAAAAGATATTCCGGAAGACCAGTACAAGATTTGCAAGATGCTGGTTCGATAATCATAGAACATCGGCAGGGGGCTGCCGCATGATGAAGAAGGGATGGTTCTTTGATCCCGCCGTCATTCTGCGACAGCCCTTTTTCCTGCCAGGTTTTCCGGCAAAGGAATGGGATAACACATTCAGACAGAAAGGATTCCACAGATGGAAGGACAAGACAGAGTGGTGCTCTGCGGAGCGAATTCGTATGAGCAGAAGTATTATTTTAACCAGGATTTTTCTTCCCTGCCAGAGGGAATACAAAAGGAACTCCATATTATGTGCGTTCTGTTTACGGAAGACGTAGGCGGCGTTCTGACCCTGGAGTTTGATGAAAAGGGAAATCTGGAATTTAAAGTATCTGTAGATGACAACGATTATTTGTTTGACGAGATTGGAAGCGGGCTGAAAATCCGGCAGTACCAGAGAGAAAAACGGGATCTTCTGGAATCTCTGGAACTGTATTACCAGGTAAAATTCCTGGGAATGCCCCTGGAAGCCATTGAAGAAGCCAGAAGGAGAGAAGATGACTAAAAAAGGGCCTGTTATTGGAAACGTTGCGCTGGATACTCCTCTGGTGCTGGCGCCTATGGCGGGAGTTACGGATCTTCCCTTCCGTCTGCTGTGCAAAGAGCAGGGGGGCAGTCTGGCATATACGGAAATGGTCAGTGCGAAAGCCATTCTTTATAAAAATAAGAATACCAGAGAGCTTTTGCAGGTAAGAGAAGAAGAACATCCCATTGCCGTCCAGCTGTTTGGATCCGATCCGGCTATTATGGCAGAAATTGCCGCCCAGGTAGCAGAAGGCCCCTATGAAATCATTGATATCAACATGGGGTGTCCGGTTCCCAAAATCGTCAACAACGGGGAAGGGTCGGCGCTGATGAAAAATCCTAAGCTGGCCGGAGAAATTTTAACCGCTATGGTAAAGGCAGTCAAAAAGCCGGTAACAGTCAAGTTTAGGAAAGGGTTTTATAACGGAGAAGCGTCAGCGGTAGAGTTTGCGAAAATGGCAGAGGCCAGCGGCGTGGCTGCAGTAGCGGTTCATGGAAGAACCAGGGAACAGTACTATTCCGGAAAAGCGGATTGGGAGATTATCCGTCAGGTAAAAGAGGCGGTTTCCATTCCGGTAATCGGAAACGGAGATGTTTTTGAGCCGGAAGACGCAGTGAGAATGATGGAAGAAACCGGCTGCGACGGCGTAATGATTGCCAGAGGCGTAAAGGGAAACCCCTGGATTTTCAGTCGGACAAAAGCGCTTTTAGAAACCGGAGTTACCCCGCCAAAGCCGTCTTTTGAAGAAGTCAGACAGATGATTCTCCGCCATGGGAAAATGCTGATTGAGTACAAAGGCGAGCGGGTAGGAATCCGCGAAATGCGTGGCCATATGGCCTGGTATACGACGGGAATGCCCCATTCTGCCGCATTGAGAAATGAGATTAATCTGGCAGAAACATTTGAGGATATGGAAAAGCTTTTAGAGCGGTGGAAGGAGAGCCGCTAAGTGGCTTGACAATGATCCGGATTTAGACTATAATACCTTGAATGCGGGAAGGCGTGTTAATTTTCAGTTAGGAAGGAAGCAATCAAATTATGGAAGAAAAGAAAAATATTCTGACCTATGCGGGACTTAAAAAATATGAAGATGAACTTCATGATTTAAAGGTAAACCGCAGAAAGGAAGTTGCCCAGAAGATTAAAGAAGCAAGAGAACAGGGCGACTTATCTGAGAACGCAGAGTATGATGCTGCAAAAGATGAGCAGAGAGACATTGAGCTGCGCATCGAGGAGCTGGAGAAGCTTCTGAAAAATGCAGAAGTAGTCGTAGAAGAAGACGTAGATTTAGAGAAGATTAATGTAGGCTGCGTTGTCCGTGTATATGACATTGAGGACGACGAAGAGATGGAATTCAGCATTGTTGGTTCCACCGAGGCAAACAGCCTTCAGAATAAAATTTCCAATGAGTCTCCGGTTGGTCATGCCCTGATTGGCAGACGCGTTGGCGATGTAGTAGACGTAGAAACCCAGGTTGGCGTTATTAAGTACAAGGTACTGGCAATTCAGAGAGTATAGGGTAACAGTTCAGCCATGCGAAGATTCAGGCAGAAAAAAGCGTTGAAAGCTTGCTTTCATAAGAATTTTCCTGTCTGAATTTTCATAGGGCGGACGCCCGACGCTTCTTGTCCGCTGTAAGCGGGCAAGAAGATGGCATGGCTGACTGTTACTGTATAGGACAGAACATAGATAAGAGGAGTGTACAAGGTGGCAGGAGAGAATCAGGTAAAACCACAGGAAGATTTAAACCATGTGCTTCAGGCTCGTCGGGATAAGCTGGCAGAACTTCAGGCTTCAGGCAGGGATCCGTTCCAGATAACCAAATATGACCAGACCCATCACAGCACAGAGATCAAAGAAAACTACGAAGAGTTAGAAGGCAAAGAGGTATCCATCGCCGGCCGTATGATGTTTAAGCGCGTGATGGGCAAGGCGTCTTTTTGCAACATCCAGGACTTAAAGGGCAGAATCCAGGTATATGTAGCCCGAGACAGCGTTGGAGAAGACGAATACAAGGACTTTAAGAAATTAGACATCGGCGATATTGTTGGCGTAAAGGGAACCGTATTTACTACTAAGACAGGCGAGATTTCCATCCATGCAACCGATGTGGTTCTTCTTTCCAAGAGCCTTCAGGTACTTCCGGAGAAATTCCACGGTCTGACGGATACGGATATGCGTTACCGCCAGAGATATGTAGATTTGATTATGAATGAGGAAGTAAAGGATACGTTTATTAAGCGTTCCAAGATTATTTCCGCAATCCGTAAATACTTAGACGGCCAGGGATTTATGGAGGTAGAAACCCCGATGCTGGTAGCAAATGCCGGCGGCGCGGCTGCAAGACCGTTTGAGACTCACTTTAATGCGCTGGACGAAGATGTAAAGCTGCGGATTTCTCTGGAGCTGTACTTAAAGCGTCTGATCGTAGGCGGTTTAGAGCGGGTATATGAGATTGGGCGCGTATTCCGTAACGAAGGCGTAGACACCAGACACAATCCGGAGTTTACCCTGATGGAATTATACCAGGCATACACCGATTACCACGGTATGATGGATTTAACGGAAAATCTGTACCGCTATCTGGCTCAGGAGGTTTTAGGAACCACTACCATTACTTACAATGGCATTGAGATGGACTTAGGAAAGCCATTTGAGCGTATTACCATGGTAGAGGCTGTAAAGAAGTATTCCGGCGTAGATTTCGACCAGATTCATACGTTAAAAGAAGCCAGAGCAGCCGCAAAGGAACACCATGTTGAGTTTGAAGAGCGCCATAAGAGAGGCGATATTTTAAATCTGTTCTTCGAAGAGTTTGCAGAAGAGCATTTAATCCAGCCTACCTTTGTTATGGACCATCCGATTGAGGTATCTCCTTTAACCAAGAAGAAACCGGAAAATCCAGCTCATGTAGAGCGTTTTGAGTTCTTTATGAACGGCTGGGAGTTAGCAAACGCATATTCTGAGTTAAATGACCCGATTGACCAGAGAGAGCGTTTTGCAGCCCAGGAAGAGATGTTTGCTGCTGGCGACGACGAGGCAAACCATACTGACGAAGATTTCTTAAACGCACTGATGATCGGTATGCCTCCAACTGGCGGTATCGGTTTTGGCATCGACAGAATGGTAATGCTGCTGACCGATTCCCAGGCAATCCGAGATGTGCTTTTGTTCCCGACAATGAAGTCCTTAGATGCAAAGAAGAATGATAACAAGGCTGAAAAGACAGAGAAAGCCGTTTCTCTTGATGCCGCTTTGAGTCAGGCAGCTGGAGTTTTGACCCAGGAGCTGGAACAGATGCCGGCTGTGAAGGCAGAGCCAATCGATTTCTCCAAGGTAGAAGTAGAGCCGCTGTTTGAAGATATGGTGGACTTTGACACCTTCAGTAAGTCAGATTTCCGCGCAGTAAAGGTAAAAGAGTGTGAGGCAGTACCAAAGAGCAAGAAGCTCTTAAAATTCGTGTTAGACGATGGAAGCGGTACTGATCGCGTGATTTTAAGCGGTATTCACGATTACTATGAACCGGAAGAGCTGATAGGCAAGACCTTAATTGCCATCGTAAACCTGCCGCCAAGAAAGATGATGGGAATTGATTCCTGCGGTATGATTATTTCCGCAACCCACTTGGTAGAGGGCAGAGAAGGACTGAACGTTCTGATGGTAGACGACCGGATTCCGGCGGGAGCGAAGCTGTATTAAGAATAAGAAAATCCATAGACTTTTATAATTTTTCAGAGTGTTTGACATCAAATTGACATCAAATTTATGTCACTTGGTGGACTAACATGGACTGATGAGTGTTATTTTAGAGAGTCGAACCTTACAAAACTTAATAGTTAATGCTATTAAAAGGACATTTTCCAATAAAACGGAGAGTGTCCTTTTTCTGTTGT